>CAYTCI010000006.1:0-86594 GCA_964436305.1 uncultured Cytophagia bacterium
TTAATCTACGAAATAACCAGATTCTCATCAAACCTACCGGAAAATTTTCCTTATTTGGCAAAGAGCAGTTTTTTGGTGAAGACCTGATCGCCGGTGCGCAGACGGTAGTAATAGAGTCCGGTCGGCACCGGGGTGCCGTTCTCGTCCCGGGCATCCCAGACCACACTGTGCACGCCCGCGGGCTGCTGGCCCTGGACCAGGCGGCGCACCCGCTGGCCCTGGAGGTTGTAGACGACCAGTTCAACCTCGGCCGCCGCCGGCAGTTCGAAACCGATCGTCGTCGAGGGATTGAAGGGATTGGGATAATTCTGCGCCAGATCGACGCGCTCCGGCAAGGCCAGTTCGACCACGACCGGGCCATGCAGGGTCATCCGTCCGCTTCGTTCCACATCCTGGAGCTTGTACCAGTACCTCTTGCCGGCAGCGGCGGTTGGATCGCTGTAGCTGTACCGCCCGTTCGCCGACGCGGGAATGAGCGCCGGATTGACCGTGACATACTCGCCGTCGCTGCGCTCACTGCGGAGCAGATTGAAACCGAGGTTGCCGTTCTCGGCGCTGGTCTGCCAGCTCAGCAGGACCGCTGACCTGGACGCGGTGGCGGTGAAGGCGCTCAGTTCCACCGCACTACGGAGGTGCACCCGCCAACGCAGTTCCTGGGTCGCCTTGCCGTCCGAAACCCGGACGAGAACGACCGCATTCTCTCCGAAAGAGGCGTCCGGCAGCAGGATGAGGTTGGAGACAAAGCCTGCGAGCTGATCGTTGACCATCCAGGTGTAGGTCAGTTCATCGTTGTCCGCATCGCTGGCAAAGACCTTGAACTCCATGAAGGTGCCATAAAGGCCGGTGATGGTGGTGTCGCCCGGATCGAAGGCATAGATCACCGGCGCGGCGTTGGTGGTGGTGACGGTGATCTGGATCTGCGCGGTATCGGCCGCCTGGAAATTGTCGCGGGCGATGAAGGTGACGGTGTAAGGGCTGCCGTTGGCCTGGCTGCGCGTGGGCGTCCATGAGAAGAGACGCGAAGCGGTGGAGTCGAATTTGGCGCCGGTGGGCAGATTGCGAACGCCATAGGTGATGGGGTCGCCGTCGGCATCGTAAGCCGAGACCGAGAAGGCAAGCGGGGTGCCGGCCAGCACGGCCGGCGCGGCGGGCACGCTCAGCTCCGGCGTGGCGTTGACCACCTGGCTGCTGAAGAGCAGCGCCGCCCCCGACTTGTTCACCGGCGATAGTTTGACGCTCTGGTTGCCCTTGAGTCCCAGTTTCCAGGTCAGGCTGGCCTTGCCCTGGGCATCGCTCTGCAAGGCCGCTGCGCTGACCAGGGTGCCGCCGCCGGTGACCACCTCCCACTTGAGGGCTTCGCCAGCCAGGGGCTTGCCATAGGCGTCGCTGACCAACCCCTGGATCGTCAACTCCTCATAGGGCCGGCCGGTAGTCTGGGCTTCCTTGATTTTGGTCAGATAGACCGTGGGTTTGTCCTGCACGATGAACTGGAATTCCTGCTTCAGCCCGGATACGTGGTAGGCCATGACCGTGCACTCGCCGGTGATGGTGCCGGGTTTGAAGAGCACCGCGGCGTATCCGCGCTTGTCGGTAGTGACCGGATTGGGACTGAGGAAGGTACCCTCGCCTCTGGTCCTGGAAAAGATCACCTGCAGGCCCTCGGCCGGAGCGGCGTTGGAGTCGCTCATCGCCACCACAAAGGAATCGGCCAGAGCCTGATTGACCAGGCCGATCTGGCGGTTGCCGCGAATGATGGACATGCTGTTGGGTTCCGGGGGTTTGGCAATCGCCCAAAAATCGATCTCATTCGTCCCGGGCAGCGGCACGACCGCCGTGAGGTATTGTTCGCCGATGCTGCTGCCGAGGGTCCAGTTGACCTGGGCTTCTCCTGCCGCATCGGTGGTGACCGGCTGGATCTGTGAGATCGAGCCGCCGCCGGATTTGACGCGGAAGGTCACCTGGACGCCGGGGACGGGATTGTTGTTGGCGTCATAGAGATAGAGGCCGACCGGCTGGGGCAGGGCGACCCCGCGCAGGGCGGTCTGACCCGAGCCAAAGGGCACAGCACTGGCCGGGGCGCCCGGGGTAAAGAGGATTCGTGCGGTATCCTGCGGCACGATCTTGTTACCGGTCATGCTCCAGACCTTAAGCTGGCCGGCGCGGGTGGAGGTGATGCGCCCCTGGGTCTGGCCGTTGCTGTCGGTCGCCAGAATCGGCTGCGTGACCTGGACGTCGAGGCCGGAGGTATAGAGCGAGACGAACCGGCCCTGAACCGGATTGCCCTGATCGTCCTTGAGGGTGACAATGACGGTCGCCGCGGAGGTGCCATTGGCGGTGACCGGCGAGGTGGCGGTCAGCTGCGAGCGCCGGCCATCCGGGTCGCCGATCAGGGCCGTGATCTCGAAATCGATCGGGGAATTGGCCAGCGCGGCCAGGCCGTCATCCGCCGTCGCCCGCACCCTGATCGAGCCGATGGTGCCGCCGAGTTTGAGCGCCATGCGGACGATGCCATTGGCATCACTCACCGCTGCCAGGCTGTTCGACTGGCCGTTGAGCATTGCGCTGCCGCTGATGACCTCAAACTGCACCGGCTGGTTCGCAGCCGGCTGGTCGGCGCTGGTGACCGTGCGCAGGCTGAGCGAATCGGCCAGGAAGCGGCCGACGGTGCCGGTGAGGCCGTTGCCCTTGACATAGACCAGTTTGGCGGCCGTCGTCCTCCGCCCGGAGGCGAAAAACTGCACCGGTGAAGCGCGCAAGGGGGTGGAGTTGAATTCGGCGCGGGCCTCAAAACTGTAGATCCCGTCGCCAAAGTTGGAACCGATGGTGGCCACGGCGCTGGCGAGGCCGGCATCGTTGGTCTTGCGGGTCACCATCGCGGCGCCGCCGAAATGGGTCCCCGGCGTGATCGCCTGAAAAATCACCGTCTGGTTGACCACCGGTACGCCATGGGCGTCCGTCACCATCACCGTGAAGGGTTCGGGCAGCGGCTGATTGACCGCACCGGTCTGATAGTTGCCACTGATATAGGCCAGCGAATCGGCATCGCCGGCGCTGGTGGTGGCATAAAAGATCAGCGGCGAGGGATAGGTCGGAATATCACGGCCGAGATACTGCGCCGAGACCGTCACCTGGTTGATGAAATCGCTGGTGCCCAGGGTGAGGATGACCATCGCCTGACCCGCGGCATTGGTCTGCACCGTGGCCAGGGAGAGGCCGTTAACCGTGCCGCCGCCGCGGCTGACGACAAACTGCACCGCCTGGTTGGCGATGGGATTGCTGAAAGAATCGCTCAGAGCGACGACCATCGGCTGGGCCAGGGGCGTGCCGAAGGTGCCCTTCTGATTGTCGCCCGAGACCTTGTAGAGCAGCGCCGGGCTGCCCGCCTCCGCGATCGCCGTAAAGGTGACCGGCGAGCCGGTGAGGCCGGTGCCGCTGGCAGTGACGCTGTTGGTGCCAGTCGCCGAGCCGAGCTTGTAATAGATCGAGGCGTACCCGCTCTTGTCGGTGGCGACGCGCGCCGAGGTCGCGCCGTTGAGCGAGCCGCCGCCGCTGGTCACGGCAAAGTCCACCGCATAGCCCGCGACCGGGTTGGCATAGCCATCGGTAACACGCACGACGAAGGGGCTGCCCAGCAGGCGGCCGGCCTTGCCGGTCTTGTTGTTGCCCGAGGTTTCGAGCAGTCGGGCAGCGGAGCCCGCCACCGCGGAGAGCTTGAAGGTGACACTGCCGGCCGCGCCGGCGGCGGTCGCCCTGAAGACATTGTTGGTATCGCCGGCCACCGTGCCGAGGGTCGGCTTGATGGAGGCCAGACCGTCGGGTGAAGTCTGGACGTCCAGGGCGGTGCCACCGCTGATCTTGCCGCCGCCCTCGATCACCGTGAAATGAACCGCAACGCCCCCGATCGCATTGCCCTGATAATCGCGCAGGCGGACCGCGAGGGCATTGTCCGGGGCCTGGCCGACACGGGCGCTCTGCCGGTCGCCGGAATCATAACTCAGGCGGCGCAGGGGCTCGGATGCCGTGGCCGAAAAGAGCGCCGGGCTGGAGGCATTGAAGGCCCCATAGACCTGCAGGGTCTGGACGCCAAGGGTCAGTCCCAGCCGCCAGTTCAGCTGGGCGGTCCCGTCCGTTCCGGTCACCGCTGTTGCCGGCGAGCTCCCGGACGTGCCAAAGCCGCCGCCACCGCTGGTTACATTAAAAGTCACGGTGTAGCCGCTGATGATATTGCCAAAGGTATCCGTCACCTTGACGGTGATTGGCGTGGCAAGCACCTCGCCCATATAGCCGGTCTGGCCATCGCCACCGATCTTGTCCATCCGGGCTGCCGCGCCGACATTGGCGGAGGCGACGATCTCGATGGGTGCGGCCGGCGTGCCGGTGGCCGACAGATTGATGATCTGGGCGCCGGCCTTGTTGAGTGAGGTGATCTGCACCTTGTTGTTGCTGCTGCCGGCAGTCTGGCCCAGCTTGAAGGCCGCACGCGCCAGCCCGTTGAGGTCGGTGGTGACGGCGGTGGTCGTGCTGCCGTTAACCGTGCCTCCACCCTCGGTGACGCTGAAGGTGACGGTATGACCCGCCAGCGGACGCGGCGGGGTATCCCCGACCGCGTAAACCCGCACTGTGAGCGAATCGTTCAGCAGGGTCCCGGCGACCCCGGTCTGGTTGTTACCCTTGACCAGGATGAACGATTGGGCATCCCCGCTGGTGGGATCGATCTCGACGATCGAATTGGCGGTAACCGTGCGGGTATAGACCTGTCCGCCCGGGAGGGTGATGCGCAGCACGCCACTGGTATTGCTGCCCATGCCGAAGTGGAGGATGCGGCTGGGTTGACTCTGATAACCCTGAATCGAGCTGATCTCGCGGTAGCCAAAACGGGTACCACCGGGGCCGTTCTGGTCAAAAAGATCCACCTGGGTACCGAGGTAACCCGGAACCTTTTTCTTGTCGAGTACGCGCACGAGGAGCCAGTTGTTGCCCGAGGTCGAGACGTTCTTGAAGAGAAAGTTACGGCCGTAGTTACGGCTGTTCGAGCCGGTCGTGCCCTTGGCGGCCCCGTAGATATCCAGCAGACCATCACTATTGAAATCCGCCATAGCCCCGCCGCGGCCATCCTGAAAGATCGCCTCGAGGCCGGAGCCGGTGTACTCGACGAAACTCAGGCTGCCCGTGCTCGAGGTGTTGCGGTAAAGACGGGAGCCGTAGTCGGCCACCTCCGAACTGTACTTGTTGCGCTTGATCAGATAGAGGTCCTGCAAGCCATCATTATCGACGTCACCGGCAATGGCGCCGTAACAGTCGATATAGATCGTCCCCGATTTGGTGAAGGAGGTGCCCCCGCTGTTGCGATAGTAGAGGACCTGCGGCTTGCCGTCCCCCTGGCTGCTGGCGACCGAGAGGACCAGATCGAGATAGCCGTCGTTGTCCAGATCGGCCAGGGTTGGCGCGTTGGGATCGGTGAGGATCGCCAGGCCGTAAGTGCTCGCCTGATCGGTAAAGCCGCCGGCCTTGTTGTTGATCAGCAGGACCGCGGTGGCGTTGCGGCGCGGATAAAAGATATCGACATAGCCGTCCTTGTTGACATCCCCGGCGACCGCGCGCGCGCCGGTGCCGAAGGGCAGACTGCTCAGCTCGGTCCGGGTGAATCCGGTATTGTTCTGGTTGATATAGAGCTCGCTGGCGGTTCCGCTGTTGACCACAAAGAGATCGACATCGCCGTCATTCTCAAGGTCGAAGGCCAGGGCGTTGACCGAGCCCGTGCCGCTGCCGATGTTCCACGCAGCGGTCTGGTCGCTGAAGGTGCTGCCCTGATTGAGCAGCAGCCGGCTGCTGGCGCCATAGTTGGTGATAAAGGCGTCCAGCTTGCCATCGCCGTTAAAATCAGCGGTTGCGGTGGCAAAGGTCGGGCCGTTGTCGGTCAGGCTGTAGGTGGAAGCCGCTTCGCTGAATTTGGCGCTGTCGGATATCGCCGCATAATAGCGGTTGGCCAGATTATAGTAATTGACGTAAATATCTTCCTTGCCATCCATATTCAGATCGGCCCAGGCGACACTCTGGGCATTGAGCGTCGAGTCGGCCACCGCGCCCGCCGACCGGCTGACGTCGTTGAAGGCGATGCTCTTCTCCGGCCCCTTGAGGACCAGATTGCTGTAGGTGACCCCGGTCATCGAGGAGTATTCGTTGCTCCGGCCGAGGAAGACGAAGAGGAAAGCCTCCCCCTGCATGATCCAGTTGGTTGAAGCCTCGGCTACCTTGCTGCCGCCCGCCCAGATCTGGAACCAGGCAGAGCCGGGCTTCCAGATATAGCGGAAGGTATAGGTTGTTGACGCATTATAGGCATAGCCGGCCACATCGGCGGTCATGTGATTGGCCTGCGTCGGATCGTATTGCGATTTGGCGAAGAGCTTGAAGGCCAGGCTCGATCCGGAAACCTTGCTGGCGTCGGTCTTGAGAAAGAGATACGAGCCCTCAGAGGGATAGCTGCTGCCGTCGTTCTGATAGAACTTGCCGCGGCCGCGCGACCAGACCGAAAAGGGAACCCAGTCCTTGGTCACCGTCGAAGCCGATAGCCCCTTGACCTGGACTTCGATGGTGCCTTCATAGGGCATATAATCGCCCAGCCAGAGCTTGAGCTGACCGCTGGCACTGCTGGGCTTCCAGCCGCTGGAGGAGAAGGAGCCCGAGGTATTCCAGGCTTGTGTGCCTCCGGCCGGAGCGGCCGTCAGGTCATAGCGGAAGAGCTCCCGGGTATGTGATGGCTGGCCGAAGGTCTGACTCCACAACCCCGCTACCACTGCCAAGATAAAAGCTGCTTTCTGCTTCAACATAACCTCACCTGTCAATAATGTGATACTGCTACTTTAGGAAGACGAGCTTGATCATCTGGCGGAAGGCCTCACCGCGCAAGACGCAGTAATAGACGCCGGAGGCGACGAGATCGCCGCTGCCGGTGCGGCCGTCCCAGCGGAGGGAGTGGCTGCCTGCATCGGCCCGGCCGGAAAGAAGCGTCCGGATGCACTGGCCGGACATGTTATAGATCCCGATCTCGATCCGCTGCGGCGCTGTCAGGTCGTAGGAGATCGTGGTCTCGGGATTGAAAGGATTGGGATAGTTTTGTGCCAGGCGGTTGCTCTCCGGCAGTTGCTCCCCGCCGATCGGGTTGGCGACGCCGGTGGCCTGCTGCTGCACCGACCAGGCATGGGAGACCGAATCGCTCTGGTCGCGGACCGTGACAGCGAGGATGAACTGCGGCGGCAGGGCGGCACCGGTCAGAATCGTCAGGGTATCCCCGTTACCGGCCAGCCGGCCGTTGAGCCGCCAGGTATAGCTCAGGGGATCGCCGTCGAGATCGCCGGCCTGCACGGAAAAGCTCACCGGTTTGAAGGTCGGTACCTGGAAATAAAAGGACTCCGGCTGGAAGGTAAAGATGGCCGGAGGCCGGTTGCGATTTAGCACGCGGATGACGGTCTGTCTGGTGGCTGTGCCGCCGTTCTCGTCGCTCGCGACAAATTCGATGGTATAGAGCCCCTGCTGGTTGTAATCGGGTCGCCAGATCAGCAGGCCGGTATTGACGCCATCGAAGGTCGCTCCGGCCGGCAGGTTGCGGGCCGCCAGGGTGGTTGCACCGCCGTCGGGATCGACCGCGGTGACCTCAAGGATCAGGGTCTGATTCTCATAGACGGAGGTGTCGTCCGCGGCATGCACGACCGGGCCGAGATTCTCCTGCAGCAGCGCCGAGAAGAGCAGCTGCTTGCCGGGGAGAGCCGGGCATTTGGCCTGCAGGCTCTGGGTGCCCGCTGCGCCGAGGGTCCATTGCACTGCCGCCACGCCGCCGGCGTCGGTGAGCCGGGTGGCAGGTGCGACCGTACCCCCGCCGGCGAGGGGCGTGAACTGGACCGTCGCCGCGGCGACGCCGTTGCCGTAGCGGTCGAGGACGCGCACCCTGAGCGGACTGGCCAGGGTTTTGAGGGCGCGGGCCGTCTGCTGGTCGCCGGAAGCGATGACCAGATCGGCCGCGGCGCCGGCAACCGAGTAGAGGGTGAAGGTCAGCGGCGAGCCAGCCACATGACTGCTGCTGGCCTGGAAAAGACAGGGCCCCGCCGCTGTGGCCAACCGCACCTTGGCAGCGACCTGACCATCATCCCCGGTATAGAGGGGCATGGCATCGACCACCTCCGCCCCCTCGGTGAGCGACTCAAAAAAGACCGGGACATTCGCCACCGGATTACCGCTCTGATCGGTGACGAGCACCATCAGGGGATAGATCACCGACCCCGCTTCGTCCATGAGACTGTCGCCATACACCCGGGTGATCCGGGCGGGTACCGCCATGGTGACCGACTCGGCGAATTCGATCGGAGAACCGGAGGGGGCGATCGCTTGCACGCGGACCGCTCCGCTTACCGATCCGGCGGTGAGCCGCACCCGCGCCAGTCCATAGCGGTCGCTCATTACCGCGGTGGCCGCGTTGACCACCGCGTCTCCTTGCAACACAGCAAAGCGGACGGCCACACCATAGATCGGCGAGCCGCGGTCATCCACAACCCGTACCGCCAGGGAATCGGCGAAAAGGGTTCCAGGGGCGGCAAACTGGTGGTCGCCGCCCGCTTTTTCCAGGGTGATCTGCTGCGGCAGAGCGGCGGTCGCGCTGAGGGTGCGGGTGATCGGCGTGCCCACCGCCCGCACCGTCACCTGCTGCGTCCCGACACTGGGGCCCAGAATCCAGGTGACCTGCGCCCGGCCGGAGGCGCTGGTGACGATGGCGCCGGCGGGCGCGATCTCGCCACTGCCCGCCGCGGGGATGAACTCAAGCGAGGCCGCCGGCACGGGATTGCCATTAAAATCCTCAGCCTGAACGACCAGCGGCTGGTCCAGGGCCGACAGGATGATGCCGTTCTGATAATCCCCGCTGATTACAGCGAGGCGCTGCGTCATGCCGGCGGTGAATTCCACCACCGGTGCGGCCGCCAGATAGCGCGATTTGCTCGAGAGATAGACCCGGACGGTCTTGCGGCCGGCGATGGTCGAACTGATGATCGCGGAGGCGCTCCCTTCGGCGTCGGTCACCGCCTCAGGCTGGGTGATCCGGTTACCGTCGCCGCTGACCAGCAGGATGATCCGCTCGCCCGGGACCGGATGGCCCTGGGCATCGATCAGGCGAATACGCACCAAGCACTCGGCCACACCATCGGCGATGACCGGCGAATTAAGGGCCACGGTCGAAGCGCTGGTATCCGGCTGCCCGTAGGGCGCGCTGATCGTAAAGGTCAGGGGCGAATTGCGCAGCTCCACGACACCGTCGGTCGCACTGGCGCGCACCTGGTGCACCTGACTGCCCAGTTCACTCCCCAGCCGGAAGCTGATCTGCGCGATGCCGCTGGCATTGCTCTGGACCGTCGCCGTGCGCACCTGCCCGGCGCCCAGTTTGCCCGATCCCTGAATGACCTGGAAGAGCACCTCCTGGCCAGCCACCAGCTGCTGCAACTTGTCGGTCACCCGCACCGCCAGGGGCTGGGCCAGCACCTCCCCCGCCTGACCGCTCTCACCACTGCCGCTGACCGCAGAGATCTGCCAGGCCATGCTCTTTTTGGCACTGATGTAGAATCGCACCGGCGATCCGGCAAGGTGCGAACCGCTCGGCAAAAAGGACTGGGCTTCGAAAACGTTGTTGGCCAGACCAAGCGCACTCCCGAGGGTCGGCGTGACCGCGGCGATGCCGTTGGCATCGCTGATCCGGGTGAGCTGTGATTGGCCCTCGAGATTGCCGCCCCCGCGCCGTACCCAGAAGGTGACCGCATGGTTGGGCACCGGGTAACCGACCTTATCGGTCACGCGCACTTGCAGGGGCGTGTCGAGCAGCTGCCCCGCCAGCCCGGAGGTGCTGTCGGGGGTAATCCGCTGCAAAGCAGCAGGATCGGAAACCGCGATGGCGGAAAAAAGCTGCGGCGAACCGATCAGCGCGAGCCCGTTGTACGACGAGGAGACCGAGACGGTGTAGCTCCCGGGGTTGGCACCGAGCTTGAAAAGGACCTCGGCGATGCCGGCGCTGTCGCTCGCGACGGTGACGCTCTTTTGCTCATTGACATAGCCATCGAGGCTGGCGATGGCAAAGGTGACCGGATGAGCCGGTACCGCATTGCCGAACGCATCGGTGACCTTGACCTGCAGGTAACGCGGCAGAGTATAGCCCGGCGCACCCATTTGCTGATCGCCATCCACTTTGCTGAGGGTGGCCGCCGCGGCCGCTTTGGCGGAGGCGGCAAAGTAGAGGATTTTCGCCAGCCCGTTGTAGCGCGCGCTGACGTGATGGTTCGAGACACCGGCGAGCGGGCCAAGGCGCAACGAGGCCGCGGCCTTGCCCTCGCTGTCGCTGCGGACGATCTGCTGCACCGCGCCGCTGAGAGTGCCATCGCCCGAGGTGACCTGAAAAAGGATATCGTAATCGGGGCAGCCGACGCCCACACTGTCCACCAGCTGGACCACCAGGCGGGCGGCAAGGGTATCCCCGGCGACGCCGGTTTGGCCGTCGCCACTGATATAGAGGAGGTTCTTCGGCCTGCCGGCGAGAATGATCCGCTGCAACGCAGTGGCCTGCACCTCGAGCGGCGATCCGGTGAGCGGCTGACCGTTATAGGTGGAGGAGACCTGCAGGGTTTGCGCCGAGTTGGCCACCGTGCCGAGCTGCCAGGCCACCGCCGCGATGCCGCTGCCGTTGGTGGTCCGCTGCAGCGAGGTGACGTCGCCCGGCTTGATCTTGCCGTTGCCGGCGGTAAGGGTGAACTGGACCGGATGGCCGCTCTGACCGGCGCCGGCAATGTTGCTCACCTTGACCCGGATCGAATCGGCCAGGACCTGGCCGGTATAGGCGGATTGGCCGCCGCCGGAGACCAGGCTGAGAATGGACGGCCCGCTGTTGGTCACCGTCAGGGTGAACGAGGTTGAAAGGGTACCGGTGGTCGCTGTGATCTTGCGTGTCCCCGCCTGGGCACCCGCGGTATAAAGAACCCTGGCGATGCCGCTGCGGTCAGTATAAACCAGCGGCGCCGGGGTGAAGGTGCCCGCTCCGGAATCCACCGAAAAGGTCACGGCCGCGCCGGCCACCGCCTTGCCCTTGGCATCCTTGACCACCACGCTCAGCGGCTGCGCACTCATGCCGCCGCTGATGACGCTCTGGTTGTCGCCATCGAGGACCGCAATGGAGGCCGGTTTGGAAAAGTAGAAGCGGGAATTGGTCTGCAGCCGGGTCTTGAGCGTCGTCCCGTCCAGCATCCTGATCCTGATATCGACCGAATCCCGCAGCGCCACACCGAAATGCTGGACGATGTCATCCTGGGCGAGATAGCCATAGCCGTTGATCACCTGACGATATCCCACCAGCCTGGTCATATCATCCATATAGCCCTTCTCGAAGAGCCAGATCTTGGTGCCAAAAGCCCCCAGATCGCCCTTGGGGCCGCTTCCCCAGACCTTGAGCCAGCGGTTGCTGCCTGGTGTATCGTTGCGAAACAAGCGGTTGCTATAGGCGGCGAGGGTGTCCTTGTTGGCATCGGCGATGTAGATATCCAGGTCGCCATCATTATCCATATCGGCCACCGAGCCGCCGCGTGGATCGTACATTTCGATCTCTACTCCGGTCCCCGTGGCCAGGGCGTAGCCTCCCTTGCCATCATTGAGATAGATACGTGCCTTATCCCGGGTACGCGGTGCGAGCAGATCGAGATCGCCGTCATTATCCATGTCGAAGAGAAAGGGAGTGAATCCCCACTGATCGATCACCACACTCGTACTGACATTGGTAAAGTACCCCTTGCCGTTGTTCTGCAGCACCCGAACCTTGGGCCGGGACAGATCGGTATAGACGACAAAGGCATCGAGATCGCCGTCGTTGTCGTAATCCGCGAAGGTCGTGCCATTGACATCGTTGCTTTCCGACCACAAACCCCGTTCCCGGACCGCCGCCTCGGTAAAATTGCCCTTGCCGTCGTTGAGGAAAAGATCATTGGGCGCAGGCGTGGCCCCGCGGCCGAAATTGGCCGAACCGTCGGGATTGATTCCCAGCAAGGCGTAGTTGCGATGGCAGACAAAAATATCCATATCGCCGTCTTCATCGATATCAACGGAGGTCACCCCCTGGGTCCCCTCGTTACTGGGATTGACCGGGGTACAGCCGCGGTCGGTCGCATTGGCAAAGGTGCCATCGCCGTTGTTGAGAAAGAGCTCGTTCGGCTGCGCTGGTGTGATCCAGGGGACCTCATGGATATCCTCAACCGGACCCCAGTTGGTGGCATAGACATCCATATCGCCGTCGTTATCGATGTCCATGGCAACCAGAGCGCGGGTGCCATAGCCGATCGTGCCATAGCCCTCATAAGTGACCCGGGTTGAGAGAAAATTCGCGGTAAAGGTGGCATTATCGAAGGTGCCGTCGCCCTTGTTGCGATAGAGGCGGGCCCGGTCATCCGTTGTGGCATTAAAAATATCGAGGTCCCCGTCGTTATCGTAATCGGCAAGAATGACACCGTGTGACCCGGTGCTGCCATAACTGTCCGAAACCCCACGCGCGCCATCCTCCTCGCTGTAGGCGGCGCCGGCATGGCTGATGTACAGGGTCTCCGGGACCTTTTTGTTTGCCTGCCGCACCGCGCTGGCGATGTAAAGATCGGGAAGCGAATCCCCCGAGATATCGACCCAGGCAGCACCATGCCCGAAACAACTGACGCCCTTGGCGACATAGCCCGGTGCCTTCATCAGGTTTGTGACATCGGTGAACTTGATCGTCTGGCTGGTTGCCAACGCTGGAAGCATCAGCACCATCAGAGCCAGCAGTCTCTCTTTTAAACAGGTGTGATAGAGTGAGTCAGTTCTTCGCATGGACTGCACAGGCATAACCCTTGCTCCACAGAATGCAATTATTTATAAAGTATGGACATAGATGTGCCCCACCAACGCTGCGCTGAAAAAGACCCCCCGCATCGCCCTATGCTTTAGCAACAATCAGGCCCAATTCCATCACGGCGAAGCGGTGTCTCTTTGCGCTTTTTTCCTTGCATTTGGCCCACTATTTTGGCAATTTAAGCCCGGATCAGCGATGGGGGTCGGTCAGCCAGGAGGAGTAGAGATGCAGGTATTGGGAATCGATCTGGGCGGCACCAAGCTCGCCGCCGCTCTTTTTTCGCCGGAAGGGCGGATCCTCCGTCAGGAGAGCGTCCTGCTCGCCGGCCGGGAAGCCACCGATGTGGGCGCCTTGATCATCGAGACGGCGCGTTCCTTTGTCGCGCGCGAGCCGGTTACGGCCATTGGCGTCTCGATTCCGGGCATCTATTATGCCCGTTCGGGCAGAGTCTGGGCCCCCAACATCCCGGGCTGGGATGAATACCCCCTGCGTGAGGAACTCATCCGCGCCTTTCCCGGCGTGCCGGTCGCCATCGATAGCGACCGGGCCTGTTACATCCTCGGCGAACGCTGGCAGGGCGCCGCACGCGGCTGCCGCAATGCCATCTTTCTGGCGATAGGCACCGGCATCGGCGCCGGGATCCTCATTGAGGGCCAGGTGCTGCGCGGTCATGGCGATATCGCCGGCGCAGTAGGCTGGATGGGACTGGCGCAGCCTTTTGCAGAAAAATACCGCCGCTGCGGCTGCTTCGAATACCACGCCTCCGGCGACGGCCTCGCCCGCGTCGCGCACGAATACCTCGCCGCCAATCCGGTCTGGCAGGGGCCGCTGCGGCAAGCCGATACCGCGACCATGAAAGGGATGGAAGTCTTCGCCGCCCGCGCCGAGGGCGATCCCCTGGCGCAGCGGGTCCTCGACGAGGCCGTCCTCTTCTGGGGCATGGCCGTGGCCAACCTGATCAGCACCTTCAATCCGGAAAAGATCATCCTCGGCGGCGGCGTCTTTGGACCCGCCGGTGAATTCCTCGACCGCATCCGCGCCGAGGCCGAAAAATGGGCCCAGCCCATCGCCTTCACCCAGGTCGCGCTCGAGCTCTCCGCCCTCGGCGGCGACGCCGGGCTCATCGGCGCCGGCAGCCTGGCGCTGCAGGCCGCGCAAAAATAACCATCCAGCCAAAGGGAACGCCATGCCTTACAATCGCAAAGCCGTCTTCACCGCCGCCTGCATCGCGATGTTTATCTTCGGCATCGTCATGTCCATCCTCGGCGCCCTGCTGCCCTCGGTCATCGCCGACTTTGGTCTCGACAAGGCGGTCGCCGGATCCCTCTTCCCCCTGATGACCATCGGCATGCTGATCGGCTCCCTCCTCTTCGGGCCCATCGTCGACCGCTATGGCTACAAAGGCTTGCTCATCGTCTGTTCGGGCCTGGTGCTCGCAGGGCTGGAGCTGATCGGCTTTGCCAGCCAGCTCGGGACCCTGCGCATCGCCATGGCGCTCATCGGCCTGGGGGGCGGAGTGATCAACGGAGCATCCAACGCCCTGGTGGCGGATATTTATGAGGAGGAACGCGGTGCCAGACTGAGCCTGCTGGGGGTCTTCTTCGGCATCAGCGCCTTCAGCATCCCCTTTTTGCTCGGGCTGCTGATGCGCTCTTTCGGCTACGCGAGCCTGGCCCGGGTGGTCGGTGCGTGTGTGGCGATCCCGATCCTCTTCTTCCTGCTGATCCGTTTCCCGGAGCCCAAACAAAAACAGGGCTTTCCCCTTAAGGAGGGCGCCCGTCTGGTCAGGGAGGTGCCGCTTCTCCTCCTCGGCCTGATGCTCTTTTTTGAGAGCGGCATGGAGATGACCATGGGCGGATGGTCTGCGACCTTTTTCAACGAAGCCCTGGCGGTCGAGAGTTCACGGGCGGTCCTCTACCTCTCCTTCTTCTGGCTGGCCTTGATGGCGGCCCGGCTGCTGCTGCCGCGCCTGCTGAAAAGCCGCGAGGC
Source organism: uncultured Cytophagia bacterium (assembly GCA_964436305.1). Lineage (GTDB taxonomy): Bacteria > Zhuqueibacterota > Zhuqueibacteria > Residuimicrobiales > Residuimicrobiaceae > JAKPUX01. The sequence goes on from CAYTCI010000006.1 coordinate 14,882, forward strand.
TGGCCGTCTGCTGCTGAGCTTTATCGCGATCGCGTTCCTCGGCACCCTGCTGCTGCTCTCCGCCAACGAGCCGGGCGAGGCCCTGCCCGGCCTGATGATGGTGGGCTTTGGCTTCGCCGCGGTCTTCCCCATCGTCCTCGCCTTCGTCGGTGACCGCTATCCCAAACTGAGCGGCACCGCCTTCAGCATGGTCTTCGTCATGGCCCTGACCGGCGGCAGCCTGATGCCCTGGATCTCCGGACTGCTCGGCAAGGCCTGGGGCCTGCGCATCGCCCTGGCGATCGTGCCCGCCGGGTTGCTGCTGATGACCCTGGTCTATCTCATCGTCCGTAACAAACTCATCGAACCTGCAAAGGAGTGAATCATGCTGGCGAAACAATGGCTGGATAATGCACGCGGGGTAATGGACAAGATCGAGGCGACCCAGCTCGAGAATATCAACAAGGCGGCGGGGCTGATGGCGGATACCATCGCTGCCGGCCGCTGGGTGCACACCTTTGGCTGCGGTCATGCGACCCTGCCGATCGAGGAGATGTACCCGCGCATCGGCGGTTTTGTCGGTTTTCATCCGATGATCGAGATCCCCCTCTCCTTCTTCACCCACATCGTCGGCGAGATGGGGGTGCACCAGTTCGTCTTCCTCGAACGGGTGGAGGGCTATGGCCAGCAAATCATGAAATCCTACAATTTAAACCCGCAGGATGTGATGTGGCTCTTCTCCCACTCGGGCATCAATAATGTCAACATCGACATCGCCCTCGAGGCGAAAAAGCTGGGGATGAAGATCGTGGTCTTCGGCTCAGCCGGCGAGTTCTCCGGCGTCAAGACCCGGCACTCCTCAGGAAAGCAGATTTTCGAGCTCGCGGATGTGGTGGTCGATACCTGCGTGCCCGCACAGGATGCCTCGGTGCCGCTGAAGAACCATGTCGACAAGATCGGACCTGTCTCAACCATGGCCTTTGTCACGGCAGTCTGGATGACCATCTGCACGGTGGCCGAAATCCTCGCCGACCGCGGGGTCAAGCTCTACATCCACCCGTCGCATAATGTGCCGGGCGACACCACGGCGCGGCAGCGCCTCGATGAGGCCCTCGCCGAATACAAATCGCGGATTGCTGGGGTATAAGGAGCACGGATTGGAGAGAGGCGGGAGGTCGGGCTCTCCCGCCTGCGAGATCACTATCAGGGGGGCGTTTCAGAAGGGCAAGGCCTCTCCGCCGGTTTTGGCCTCGATCCGGACGATATCGGTCACCAGATAGCGGCTCATCCCCCGCCAGGGCAGGGTGTGGAGGTATTCCTTGTAGCGCAGCTCCACGAACTTGCCGCTGGAGCCCTCAAGGCGTTTGGCGACGCTGTCGGAGGCGACACTGAATTCAAATTCGTTGCTCTGCATGCCGCCGGGCACCGGCGTTTTAAAGCCGGTCTGGATGAGCCGGCCCTCCCACGTCTTGAAGAGGTAGCCCTTTTTCACGATATAATTCAGGTCGCCCGCCTTGACCCCTTCGCCGAAAACGAAGTAGTAACGCCACCAGAAAAACAGAGCCAGGGCGACCACCAGAATCAGTGTTCCGCAGCCAATCAACTTTGTCGATTTCATCAGCTTCTCCCGCAAGGTAATGAATGGACCGGTTGGTAAAAATTAGGGATTCATCCGGGGAAAAACAAGAAAAATCGCGGCCGCGATCCGGCTGCGGGTGGAGTGAATAAAAGCGTTCGTTTTTTGGTTTCACTTTTATACCCTGGTGCATGTACGAAAAAAAGGAGAAAACCATGGCTAAAAATCAGGATGCCAAGCCCAAAGAGGGCAAGAAGAAGGCAGGAAAAAGCCTCAAGGAAAAAAGAGCCGAAAAGAAGGCTAAAAAAACGACCAAATGATCCTTTCAGGGCGGGCTTCCCGCCCTTTTTTTGTCACCGTGCGGCCGGCCGTCGCCGGAGCCGCCGGCACCGAGCGCGGATCGCAGTCTCTCCCGCACTCCCACCCCACTTGCGAGGGTACGATGCACCCGACTATCCAGAATGAGCTCTTCGACCTGAAAAAACAGCTGGGCCCCTCCCCGCTGGCGGCGGTATTTGCGGGCCTGGACCATCTCCGCTACCGTATCGCGCCGGCAAGCGCTCCCGACCTGATCCGGGAGATCGCCGCCAGAACCGGCTACCGTTTCACCGCGGCCTTCGACGACCAGCGCACCGCCGAACGTCTCTATCTCCTTACCCTGGCAGGGTCGCCCCTGACCCTGGTGCTTCGCGAAAGCCGCCAGCCACTCGAAGGGTACCCGCGCCTCGATGCCATGGCCTTTCGCGTCACCGAGCTTGCGCCAGTGCGCAGCCTGCTGGCCCGCGAGGGGATCCCTTTCGGGGAAGAAGCCTGGGGCCTCATGACCGATCCCCTCAAGGGACTGGGGGACCGCTTTCTCTACCTCCCCGCCGGTGCTCCGTCATGGCAAAACACGGCGGCCTTTACACCGGCCGCAGTCGAGCCGGCAGGATTGACCCTGCCGCCATTTGCCGACGAGCGGGCCGACATTGGCCCCCTGGATCATATCGCCTACCGCGTCCCCTTCGAGCAGGTCCGTGATGTGGCGGCGCTGATTATGAAGCTGACCGCCTACACCTTCGATTCCTGCTATACGGTGGCCGATCAGAATGCCGAGACCATGGTCTTCCGCTGGGGCGATCACAAACCCGCGATCGTCGCCTCCTACGGCTGGGACGCCGGCTCGGTGGTGCACCACTATACCGCCCAATACGGTGCACGGGTGCATCACACCGCCTATTACACCCCCAACCTGCGTACGGTGTTACAGCGTCAGCAAGCCCTGGGGCTCACCTTCACGACCGGGACCCTGATCGGCGATGAATCCCGCGGGATCCTGCAGATCTTCGGCACCCCCTCGCCCTGGAGCCACGAGATCAGCGAGTATGTCGAACGCTTCGGATCCTTCACCGGTTTTTTCGACAAGGGCAATGTCGGCGAGCTGATGGGATCGACGCGGTCATTTTCCTGATCACCACCGGCCGCCAGGGCCGTCCGGACCCGGCACAAACAAAAAAGGCCCTCTTCGAGGGCCTTTGGCGTTTCAGGAGGTCATTCCATCTGCCAGACGATCTCACCGCCGACCATTGTCATGACCACCGAGCGTTTTTCATCGAGAATGACCAGATCGGCGTCATATCCCGGGGCGATCCGGCCCTTGCGCTCGCCCAGACCGATCACCTTTGCCGCCTGATGGGTGGCCGCAGCCACTGCCTGCACGGCGGTACAGCCGGTGAATTTCTGGAACCGCCAGGTCACTTCGGCCAGGCCGAGCGCCGAGCCGATCAGGGTGCCGTCGGGATAGCGCGCCGCGCCCTCACGCGACTCATAGTCGCGGCCGTTGTAGAGATAGCGGCCCTCGGGCAAACCCATCGCCTGGACCCCGTCGGTGATGGGGATGCAGCGCTCCAGACCGATGATCCGGCTGAGCAGGCGCACCATGCCAGGATGGGCATGCACGCCGTCGCTGATGATCTGGGCGGTTACCCCCGGGTGCTCGAAAATGGCCAGCAGCGGGCCGGGCGCCCGATGGCTCAACCCGGTCATGGCGTTGTAGATATGGGTGACATGCGGGATGCCGGCCTCCAGCCCCGCTGCAGCCTGCTCATAGGTCGCATCGGTGTGGCCGAGCGCAGGCACCACCCCGTTGGCAAGCAGTCCCCGGATCAGCTCCAGCCCCCCCGGCATCTCCGGCGCGAGGGTCATCATCTTCAGGGCGCCGCCGCAGCTTTTGAGCACCGCATCGAGCGAACGGACCGCCGGCGCGAAGATGCAGCGCGGCTCCAGTCCGCCCTTCCTGACCGGATTGATATAGGGGCCCTCGAGATGGATCCCGAGCAGCTGTGCACCGCCCAGGTTCCCGCTCATCGCCTCCGCGGCCAGCCGGAGATGGCGGTTCTCGCCCTCCGGAAAGATCACCGTGGTGGCGAGAAAGCCGGTGGTGCCCAGGCGGGCGAGCGCCCGGGCCATGGTCTGCAGGGCTTCGGGGGTGCCATCGAGCACATCGGCGCCGCCGGCGCCCTGGATATGCAGATCGATAAAGCCGGGGATGATGCGCAGCCCGCCGGCATCGATTATCCGGCGGGCATCCCCGGGCATGCGGCCGATCGCCTCGATACGGCCTTTGCGGATCGCCACGTCGGTGGCAGTGTTGCGTTCCAGCAAGCGCACATCCTTCAGGATCAGATCATAACGGCTGCTCATATTCTCCTCAGTGGTTGGCGCGCCCGAGCAATTCATCGATCCGGCAAAAGGAGTAACCCTGGTGGTGCAGCCGGTCGATCAGCTCCCCGAGACGCAGATAGAACTTGTCGGTCCGGCGCGGATCGGTGCCGACATGAATCAGCAGGATGAATCCGTTCAAGCCGTGGGGATCCTTCTGCTCGCAGGCCAGAATGGCCTCCCAGATGGCCTGGGAGGAACGATAGCTTTTCATATCCGGCGTGGTATAGTCGGCGTTGGATGAGGTGCCGGGGGTAAAATTGAAGAGGGTAACCCCCGCAGCGGCGGCCCAGGTCACCTGCTCCTGGTTGTACCATTCATAGGGGGGAATGAAGTAGCGCTCGCGGTAGTTCGGCAGGCCGAAAGGCGCCATGATCGCATAATTGGCCTGGAGATCAGCGGTGAACTGCTCGCGGCTCACCAGCGAGGAGTCCCGTTTCTCCCAGTCCGCGTAGAGCAGATGCTTGTCGGAATGGGGGCCGAGATAATGGCCGTCGCGGATCAGTTCCCGGATCAGCCCGGCCCGGGCGGGATCGCGATAAAAATCCCCGGTGAAGAAAAATCCGGCCCGGACCCCCTTCTCCGCCAGGGTTTGGCGGATGGCGGGACCGCCGTCGGCAAAATCGCCGCCGGTGAAGATCAGAGCAAGTTCCCGCCGGCCGGCATCGCCGCGGATGAGGGCGCCATGGTCCCGCTGCGCCGGCGGAGCGGCCGGCCGGCAGGCCAGCACAAGGAGCAGCAGGGCGGGAGAGAGCCGGCGCCACTGCACCACGGTCGGGGTTTTGCGGCGGCGGCTAGCGTTCATCGGCCGCACCCGGCCTGAGAAAGTGGGTCTCGAAATGCTTTTTCAGGGTCTGGAAGGCCGTCTCCACATCGTCCACCTTGTGAAAAAGCCCGAGGTCCTCGGGAGAGACCACCCCCCAGTCGACCATCCGCTCGAAATTGAGCACCTCATTCCAGTATTCGCTGCCGAACATGACGATGCACAGGGTCTTGTGGACCTTGCCGGTCTGGACCAGGGTGAGCAGTTCGAAGAGCTCATCCATGGTGCCAAATCCGCCGGGAAAGACCACCAGGGCCTTGGCCAGGTAGACGAACCAGAATTTACGCATGAAAAAGTAGTGGAATTCGAAAGCGAGATCTTCGCTGATGTAGGGATTGGGCTCCTGTTCAAAGGGCAGGCTGATGTTCATGCCGATGGTGAGGCCCCCCGCCTCGCTGGCGCCGCGGTTGGCGGCCTCCATGATGCCGGGGCCTCCGCCGGAACAAACGATGAAGCGCTCGCGGGCGTTGAGGGTGGCGGACCATTCGGTGAGCTTGAAGGCCAGCTCGCGGGCGGCCTCGTAATAGTGGGCGAGTTTGACCGCGTGGCTGGCCTTGTCAAATTCACGCTGGAATTCCTGGGCGGCGCTGCCGTTGCGCTGCGCCTGCGCCAGCACCCCCTTGAGCTGCTTCTGCGCGACATCAAGCGGCAGAACCCGCGCCGAGCCGTAAAAGACCACGGTATTCTTGATGTGGCGGCGGCGCAGGCGCATCTGGGGTTCGAGATATTCGGCGAGGATCCGGATGGTCCGGGCATCGGAGCTGTTGAGGAACTTGTCGTTGCTGTAGGCCTTGACGGGAAGCGGTTTGGGCGCGGGGTGTTTGTGGTTCTTTTTGTCGATCTCAGGCATGGATGACCTCGGATGCAGAGCGGATTATAGGTTGCGTTTGAGCCAGATCAGGCTTTGCCGGATGACCTGGTGACGGTGGGCCGGGAGGCTGAAGGTATGGCTGGCTGCAGGAATTTCCATAAAATCGGCCGGGGGCTGGACCAGGTCGCGAAAGGCCGCGAAACCCTCGACGAAGACCGGGGCGTCTCCGCTCCCCTGGACGATGAATTTGGGCACGGTGATTCGGCTCAGGGCCGCCTTGATGTCGTAGCGCAGCGCCTCTTCCCAAAAGCTCTTGCGGATCACCCAGCCGTCATGGACATACTCCTCCACCCGGCTGGCGATCTCATCGAGATTGCCGACATAGTTGAGAAAGGTCTGCTGCATGTCCGGAACGGCCGACCAGGTGATCAGGGCATCGGCCGGGGTATCGGCCAGGGTGAGGATGGCGACGGCGCCACCCATGCTCAGCCCGAGCACGGCGATTTTTTCATAGCCCCGGCGGCGCCCCCAGTCGATCGCGTCGCGCAGATTGGCCATATAGCGGCTGACCAGGGAATCAGCAAAGGTGCCGGCGCTGTCGCCCGAGCCGTAAAAGTCGAAGCGCAGGGCATCAATGCCCTCGGCGGCGAAGGCGCGAGCTGCCTCGACAAAGATCCGCCGGCAGTCGTTCTTGGAGCTGAGGAAGCCATGGCAGAGGATGACCAGGCGGGTGCCTTTGGCCGGATGGAGCATGCCGACGATCTGGGATTCCTGGCTGAGGAAGGTGACAGGCGTTTCAGGTGGCGTATGGTGCATGGATGGGATCCTGGGAAAAAGAGAAGGGTTAGCTGACAGCACCCTCGCGGCCGCATAAGGCGGTGGCGAGAAGAAAAAAATAGCGCTGACATGACGTCAGCGCTATAAAGGGTGTTGTCCCATCACTACACATCACTACCCACACCCGACACTGTGCCTTTCGGCACAATATTAAGTTAAGAAAATCCAACTCAAAGTCAAGTTATTTCTTGGCTAGAGCTAAAATTGGCTAAAAAATGACCAGCTGGAGAGACCGCAACCCGGAGTGTCCCCGCGCGGCCGTTTTCGGGCAAAAAAAAGGCCCCCTTGCGGGGGCCTGGTGAATATTAGTACATATCGGCGCCGGGAGGCATCGGCGGGGTAGCCGGCTTGGGCTCCGGTTTCTCCGCGATGGCGCACTCGGTCATCAGGAAGAGGCTCGCCACCGAAGCGGCGTTTTCCAGGGCGATACGTGACACCTTGGTCGGGTAGATGACGCCAGCCTTGTAGAGATCCTCGAAGGTCTCGCTTTCGGCGTTGAAGCCGAAGGCGCCATCGGTCTCGCGCACCTTTTGCACCACGATCGAGCCTTCCCAGCCGGCATTCTCGGAGATCAGGCGGATCGGCTCTTCGAGAGCACGGCGCAGGATGGCAATACCGATCTTCTCATCGCCATTGACCTGGAGCTTGTCGAGGGCGGGAAGGGCGCGCAGATAGGCGATACCGCCGCCGGGGACGATACCTTCCTCAACTGCCGCGCGGGTGGCGTGCAAGGCATCCTCAACACGCGCCTTTTTCTCCTTCATCTCAACCTCGGTGGCCGCGCCGACCTGAAGGACCGCAACACCGCCGGCCAGCTTGGCCAGACGTTCCTGCAGCTTCTCCTTGTCGTAATCGGAGGTCGAGGTCTCGATCTGCTTCTTGATCTGGGCGATGCGGCCCTTGATGTCCTCGGTCTTGCCGGCACCCTCAACGATGGTGGTGTTGTCCTTGTCGATGGTGATGCGCTTGGCTTTGCCGAGATCGTTCATGGTGGTATTCTCGAGCTTGAAACCGGTCTCCTCGGAGATCACCCGGCCGCCGGTGAGGACGGCGATGTCTTCGAGCATGGCTTTGCGGCGATCGCCAAAGCCGGGGGCCTTGACGGCGGCGATGCGCAGGGTGCCGCGGATCTTGTTGACCACCAGGGTGGCCAGGGCCTCGCCCTCGATATCCTCGGCGATGATCAGCATCGGCCGGCCGGTCTGGGCCACTTTCTCCAGGATCGGCAGGAGGTCCTTCATGGCGCTGATCTTCTTGTCATAGATCAGGACCATGACCTCTTCGAGGACTGCTTCCATGGTGTCCGGATTGGTGACAAAATAGGGGGAGATATAACCGCGGTCGAACTGCATACCCTCGACCACCTCGAGACTGGTATCGGTGCTCTTGGCTTCCTCGACGGTGATGACGCCGTCCTTGCCGACCTTCTCCATGGCGTCCGCGATCAGTTCGCCGATGGCCTTGTCGTTGTTGGCGGAGATGGCCCCAACCTGGGCGATCTCGGTCTTGCCCGGGATCGGCTTGCTCAGCTTGCGCAGCTCCTCAACCACCGACTTGACGCCCTTCTCGATGCCGCGTTTCAGGGCCATCGGATTGGAGCCGGCGGTGACATTCTTCAAGCCTTCACGCACGATCGCCTGGGCCAGCACGGTCGCCGTCGTAGTGCCATCGCCAGCCACATCGCTGGTCTTGGAGGCCACTTCGCGCACCATCTGGGCGCCCATGTTCTCGAGGGGATCTTCCAACTCGACCTCTTTGGCCACGGTCACGCCATCCTTGGTCACCGTCGGGGCGCCAAACTTTTTGTCGATCACGACGTTACGGCCTTTCGGACCGAGGGTTGCGCCCACCGCTTTGGCCAGCTTGTCGACACCGACCTTCATGGCGTTGCGCGCTTCTACGTCAAATTCAATAATCTTTGCCATATGAACAAAACCTCCAGATAAAAAGGACTGATTCCAAGGGGTGGTTTGACTAGATGATGGCGAAAATGTCACTCTCGCGCATGATCAGATACTCTTGCTTGTCAATGGTCACTTCGGTGCCGCTGTATTTGCCATAGAGCACCTGATCGCCCACCTTCACGCTCATCTCGATCTTGGCGCCGCTTTCCGAAATCTTGCCCGGGCCGACGGCAACGATGGTGCCCTGCATCGGCTTCTCTTTCGCCGTGTCGGGGATGATAATGCTGCCCTGTTTGACCTCTTGCTCTTCGACCGGCTTGACAACCACGCGATCGGCTAACGGTTTGATGGTCATATGATAGCCTCCAATGCGATTAATTGATTATTATTACTTGTCCTTGTTAGCACTCACCTGAAGTGAGTGCTAACAATATACAATTTACACTTTTTAAAATCCCAATCAAGCTTTTTTTATTCCCGCTGATGCCATTTCCCTGCTTCACCACGGCAGAATGCATTTCCGTCTATTTTTCGCTTGACATTGGCCATGCCAGTGGATATATTTAAATTGAGGTAAATTCAATCGTTCTTTGCATTTCACGCATCAAGGCAAGGCAGCAGTACCCAATCCACGGTCTGATACACGCATTAAGCTGCAGGAAGGGGCGACTGGATGAAAGAATTTGTCGAGTACATCGTCAAGCATTTGGTCGATAATCCGGACGAGGTCAAGGTCTCCGAGGTATTCGGCGAAACCACGGTGGTCTACGAGCTCCGCGTTTCCCAACCCGATATGGGTAAGGTTATCGGCAAAAACGGGCGGACGGCTCACGCCATCCGCGTCCTCCTGAGTGCGGTTTCGCGCAAGGCGGGCAAACACGCAACCCTCGAAATTCTGGAGTAGCGATTCAATAAACCAACACGATATCGAGGGGGAAATCGGGTACCGGCTGCCACAGGGTGCCCGTTTGAAAGCGGAGCCATCTGATAGAAAGGGCCGCGCGACAGGGTTCAGCGGCCCTTTTTATTTGTGGTATTTTTCCCCACGCAGGATGGTAAAGGCGCGGTAGACCTGTTCGAGCAGGAGGGTGAGGGCCAGTTCGTGCGCCAGGGTCAAGCGCGAGAGCGACAGCTGCTGGTCGGCCCGCGCCAGCACCGCCTCCCCGAGGCCATAGGGCCCGCCGACGCAAAAAAGCAGGCTTTTGCGCCCCGAGGTCTGCTGCCGTGCCAGCTCACGGCTGAAGGCGGCGGAATCCAGCATCGGTCCCTCACTGGTTAACGCCACACACCAGTCCTGCGGCGCTATCTTGTCCAGCAGCAAAGCCGCCTCGCGCGCGCGGATCTCGCCGACCGGCAGATCCCCGCGGACCGCACGGACCTGAAGATACTCAATCGGCGTATAGTGCCGGATCCGGCCCAGATAGGTCTCGCTCAGGGCGAGGTAATGGGGATCCCCCGGCTTGCCCACGCTGAGAATCGTGATTTTCATAACGGAAAGGCCCATGACGACAGACGATAAAAATGCCGGTGTCAGCACCAGCCGGATCAAATTCTGCGATCTCCGCTGCGAGCACGCCGCGTTCGCAACCGAGGAGCACCTCGATGGCGCCAACAGCTGCCGCACCTTCGCCGCCCTGTGGTGCCGGGCTCTGGAGCAGGTCGTCACCAAGAATGCTCCCTGCACCCTGCTCTTCGGCTCCCGCCGTCCCAAGTCCAACCTCTAGCTTCGCATCACCGCACTGGCCGGCGCCTTGCTACAACTGCGGCATGGTCCGGGGCGCCGCTGCCGTGCCGGCCAGCACCGGCTGCAGCACCTTGCCCCGCACCGGCGCTGCCGCCAGCAGAGCCAGCTGGGCCTCCTTGACCTCCGCAAAACGCGTCATCTCCGCGGCCGGTATCGGATCGCCGGAGGCATTCTTGATCTTCATGGGATTGACCGGGCGGCCGTTTTCGTAGAAGCAATAGTGCAGGTGCGGGCCGGTGGCCAGTCCGGTGCTGCCGACGTAGCCGATGACGTCGCGCTGCGTCACCTTTGATCCGGCTGATACTCCGGCAGCGAAGCCGCTGAGATGGCCATAGACGGTGACGAAATGGGGATTCTTGTGCCGGATCTTGATGAAATTCCCCAGTCCCCCGCCTTCATAGCCCTTTTCCACCACGATCCCGTCGGCCGCGGCGCAAACCGGCGTGCCCGCAGCAGCAACGAAGTCGATCCCGTAATGCGGCCGCACGATCTTGAGGATGGGATGCCGGCGGGCGCCACTGAAATGGGAGCTGATCCGCCGGTAGTTGAGTGGAGATTTCAAAAAGGTTTTCTGGAAAGAGCGGCCCTCGAGATCGTAATAGCCCCCCTGCTCTCCCTGTTGATAAAAGATGGCGCTGCGCGCAACACCACTGCAGCGATACTGCCCCGAAAGCACCCGCCCATAGCGGATAAAATCGCCCAGACTGTCCGGCCGCCCCGGATCCAGCACATACTCGGCCTCATAGACCATGCGGAATTCATCCCCGGCCTGGGGATCAACGAAGAAATCGATGTCCCACTGAAACAGATCGCTGAAGGCGATGATCAGCTCATCGCTCTCGCCCATCTCGCGCACGGCGTCGTAAAGGGTGGTGGTCACCGCGCCGCTCAGGGTGAAAATTTTGCGGATCAACGGCAGCTGCACCACCTGCGGCTGCAGCACCCCAAGGGAGTCCCGGACCACCCGGATGGTCTTGTCCATCTCCGGATAGTATTCGAAACCATGGACGGCGCCGGTCGAATCGGTGAGAATGCTGTAGCCTTTTTCACCGCGGATCTTGCGCACATCGAAAACACGGGCGAAGGTGGTGACCAGCTCCCGGGTGAGGACCCGGTCAACGATATCGCGCAGCAGCACCTTTTCCAGCGTTTCACCGTGACGGAAGGTTCCCTCCTTGCGCAGCAGGACCTTCTCGCGGGGTTTACGGCTGGCCTGAATCACTTCCGGTGTTGTGCGGCAGGCGCTCCAGCAGAGGCCGGCGGTGAGGAGCAGAAGGAGGAGCCAGCGCGGGCGATGGCCTGGATCGATCAGTTTCATGGGGTACGTCCAAAATGCACTTTGTTTGTTGCGGCTAAATTCGTTAATTTGGGCTTAACCTGAATGGGAGGCTTCATGCCCGACCTGTTGCTGACCGGCGCGAGTGGTTTCCTCGGTGGTCATCTTTATGCGAAAGCCCAGGCCGATTGGCGGGTTACCGCCATCAGCCACCGCCATCCCCTCCCCGGCGCCCTGACCCTCGACCTCTGCGATGTGGATGCCTGCATGGCCCTGGTCCGCTCGTTGCGGCCGCGGGTGATCCTGCATGCGGCCGCCAACTCCAACCTGGACGCCTGCGAGCGCGATCCCGCTGCGGCGCGGGCGATCAACACCAGCGCCGTCGGCCATCTGCTCGCTGCCGCCGGCGAGGTCGGCGCACGCCTGATCCTGGTCTCGAGCGACATGGTTTTCGACGGCCGGCAGGGCTGCTATAGCGAAGCCTCCGCGGTTCATCCCCTCTCGGTCTATGGTGAGACCAAGGTTGCCGCCGAGGCGTTGGTGCTGCAGGCCGGCGGGGAGCATCTGGTGGCGCGCGCCGCGCTGATCTACGGTCGCCCGCGCCCCCTTGGCACGTCATTCTCCGAATGGATCGAGCGCCGCCTGCGCGCCGGCGAACCGGTGCCGCTCTATACCGATCAATTCCGCTCGCCCATCTGGGTCGAAAACCTCGCCGACGCCCTGCTCGAGCTGGCGGCCGCGGAGATCAGTGGTCTGGTGCACCTCGGCGGTGCCAATCGTATCGACCGCTACCATTTCGCGCGGCAGCTTTGCCGCGCCGCCGGCTATGACCCCGGACTGCTGCAGCCGGTCTCCCTGCACGCCGCGGTCAGCGACGCGCCGCGGCCCGTGGATGTCTCCCTCGACAGCAGCAAAGCCGCCGCCCTGCTGCATACGCCCCTGCTCGATACGCAAACCGGCCTGATGCACATGATCAAAGGCGATGGCAAATCTTGAGCCATTTGAGCTTCCAGACCATGCCGATCGCCTCGTAGATGATCTTTTTGGACATCTTGGAGGCGCCGGCGGCGCGGTCGACGAAAACGATCGGGATCTCCTTGATGCGGAACCCCTGCACCCAGGCGCGGAAATTCATCTCGATCTGGAAGGAGTAGCCATCGGAGCGGACACGGTCGAGGTCGATGTGCTCGAGGACCTCGCGCCGGAAGCACTTAAAGCCGGCGGTGCAGTCGCGCAGGGGCAAGCCGGTGATGATCCGGGTATAGTAACTGGCGAACATGCTCAACAGCAGGCGCCGCAGCGGCCAGTTGACCACATTGACCCCGGTGATATAGCGCGAGCCGATGACGATATCGGCCTCGGCGCTCGCTTCGAGAAGGCGCTTGAGATCGCGCGGATCGTGTGAAAAATCGGCATCCATCTCGATCACCCGGGCAAAGTCGTGCGTCAGCGCAAAACGGAATCCGGCGACGTAGGCGGTGCCGAGCCCCATCTTGCGTTCCCGGCTCAAAAGATGGAGCCGCGGTTCATGCTCCACCATCGCCCTGACCAGTCCCCCCGTGCCGTCAGGCGAGCCGTCATCGACGATCAGGATCTCGATCCCGGGGATCTCCTGGGCGAAGATGGCCTGGATGATCGACGCAATATTCTGCTTCTCATTGTAGGTGGGAATGATCACGAGACTCTTCAAGAACAACTCCTCCGACTTCAAATTCCCGCGCTCAGCTGCTGTTTCAGTTTCACCAACCCGCCCGTCGCATCACTGAGTTCCACTCCCAGCTCACGGATCGCTTTTTCCACGATCAGCCCGGAACGCATCGGCCGAGGCGCCTCCTGATGGAGGTCGGCTGTGGTGATCGGCGTGATCAGGCGCTCATCCAGATCAAAGACGGCCGCGATCTTGCGGGCGAAAGTGTACCGGTCGATGATCTCCGTCCCGGCGACATGGTAGAATCCCTCCGCCTCACGATCGACGATCCGCCACAACCCCAGAGCCAGCTCGTCAGCGAGGGTGGTGTTGCCGAACTGGTCGGTGACGATCCGCACCGGCTGGCCCTGGCGCAGGGAATTGATCAACCAGGAGACAAAATCGGCCTTGACCTGGCGCGCGTGGCCATAGAGGACCATGGTCCGGGCGACGGCAAAATGGATTTCCGCGCCATGCAGGACATTCTCGGCCGCCAGTTTGGACTTGCCGTAGTAGCCAATCGGCCGGGGCAGATCCTCCTCATGGTAAGGGCCGTGCTGGCCGTCAAAGATGTAATCGGTGGAGACATGCGCCAGACGACAGTGGTGTTTGCGGCAAGCGAGGGCGAGGTTCTCGACGCCGGTGACGTTGGCGCGCCAGCAGAGTTCCCGCTCCACCTCGGCACGATTGACATTGGTGTAGGCCGCTGCGTTGAGGATCCAGTCGGGGGCAAAGGCGCGGACGTCCGCCTCCACCTCCTTGCGCGCCCCGAGATCAAGACGCTGGTAGCGCTCTGGCGGCAAGACGACCGGTGCCTCGCCGAGATCGACGCCGAAAAGTTCGGCCGTCGCGGGTGCCAGATGCGTCAGGCGCTGGCCAAGCAGCCCGTTGCAGCCGGTGATCAGAATTCTCATCTCAGCCTCACAGCACACAACCGTTCTTGCGAAACTGCACCAGCTTTTCACGAATCTGCGTATCGCGGCCAGCGAGCCATTCGGCGACATGGATCGCGGCATTGGCGGCGCCGGCCTTGCCGATCGCCATGGTCGCCACCGGCACACCCCTGGGCATCTGTACCATCGAGTAGAGGGCATCGACGCCGGCCAGGGCCGATCCGGAGAGCGGGACGCCGATGACCGGCAGCAGGGTATGGCTGGCGACCACCCCCGCCAGATGGGCCGCCATGCCGGCCCCGGCGATGATGGCGCAGTACCCGCTGGCTTCGGCCGATTTGGCAAACTCGGCGGTCGCATCCGGTGTCCGGTGTGCCGAGAGGACCCGGCTCTCCCAGGCGATGCCAAAATAGTCGAGGAAGGGATGGGCTGCCGCCATGACCTCCTGATCCGACTCCGATCCCATCATGATCGCTACCTTGTACATAGTCTCCTCCCTGCTGGATTTCAGGACTGAGCCGGCTGGGCCGGCCCGGATTGGACACTGCGGCGCTCTTCCCGCCGGAGTGCGAAGAGGATGCCGCCGGGGATGCTCGCGAAAATGCCGACCAGGTAGGCGATGAATTCGAAAGCGACGATCTTGGCACCGGGAATCCCGAGCGAGCCGAAAAGGGCGACAGCGCTTTGCTCGCGCACGCCCAGTCCACCCAACGAGATCGGCAGGCTCGCGACCAGGGCCACCACCGGGATGAAGAGAAAGAAAAAATTGACCCGGACATCGACACCGAGACTGCGGGCGGCATAGTAGTGGGTCAGAATCCGCAGGGTCTGCACCAGCAGGGAGAGGGCCAGGAGGTTCAGGAGCAGCAGCTTCCTGCTGCGAAAGCCGTGCAGGCTGTAGTAAAAGGATTTAACCCGCAGATGCAGCGAGGCCGGCAGCAGCAGCCGGAAGATTCCGGAAAACTTTTTGGCGAAGGGCTCATAAAAGAGAAAGGCGAGGGCCAGCAGCCAGGCGCCGAAAATGAAGAGGATCGACTCGAGCGCCGAGGCATGGACCATCTCGCGAGCCGCGAGAAAAATCGCAACCAGCGCCAGCGTCGACATCGCAAAAAAACCAATGAAACGGTCGAAAAATACCGTCGACAGGGCCTCCCGCGTCTCGCCTGTGATCCGCCGGATGTCGAAGACCCGAAAGGCGTCACCGCCGACATTACCGATGAGAAAATTGTTGAAGAACAAACCCACGTGGTAATAGCCCAGGATCCGCACAAAGGGCAGCCGGATCTGCCGGCTCACCAGCAGCAGATACCACTGCAGTGCACCGAGCAGGTTGCTGACCACAAAGAATCCCAGCGCCAGCGAGAGGCTGCCCCAGCTCGCCGCGCCGAACTGGGCCCGGATGGGGCCCCAGCCAATCCCCCGTAGCAGCAGGTAGACCAGAATGACGCTGACGCCCACCTTGAGCAGGCTGGCAGCCAGGGGCCGCCAGCCCTGCTCAGACTCTTTCTTGTACTTGACTGCCACAGGTGCTACCGCTACCGTCCACCGGTGATCTGGGCTCGTTCCTGCGCCAGCCGTGTCTCGGCTTCCTTGTCGTCAGGGTGACGCTTCACCCAATCCGCCAGCAGCTCCGATGCGCGCTGATGGTTGCCGGCACGGCTCAAACTTGCCACCAGGTAGCCATAAACCATGGCGTTGTCGGGCTGATCCTTGATGACCGCTTCCGCGCGGCGGATCAGCTCATCGGTCTTGCCCGCCAGATCGTAGATCTGGCCGATGCGCATCGAGAGCCGGTAATCGGGCACCGGGATCACACTCTCGGGGATGACCTTCTCCATCCGGTCGAGGGTCTCGATCACCTTGGGATTGTTCTGCTGGGTGAGGTACTCCTGGGCAAGGCGCAAAAAGCCGGCCCGGTAGTTCTGCAGCAGACCGATGACGTTGTCATCGTAGGTAACGCTCTTGTCATCCAGTCCGCGATACTTGAATACCTCAAAGAGATTCTTGTGCAGGCGTTCGCGCGCCAGCACCTCGCCATTCATCGGCACCAGCTTGAAGACCAGCCCGTCCATACGCAGGTAGGGATCGAGATTGACCTTGTTGTCATCCGATACGGTCACGGCAAAGGTGATCGGCTTGCGCCACTGGTTGGCGTAGATGATGTTGAGGATCATAAAGTCCTGCACCCGCAGCGCCCGGCCGAAGACCGTGGGCTGAACGTTGACCTCCAGTTCCCTGAGCGGCTCGGCGGCAGCTTGCGAGGCGATGTTGATCTCGCCCAGGACCTCGTTGCGGGCGTACTCGGGCACGGGGATCTTGAGCTTTTGCGCCTCCCAGGGGATCAGCTGCAGCTGTTCGATCTGGCCGTCGGTCAGGCTGATCGGCACCTTGGGTTCCTGGTTTTTGAGCTGTTTGATGTACCAGTCGGTATTGAGCAAACTCAGGTTGACCACCCGCACATCGGGGCGGACGTTGTAAACATACTGCAGAAACCAGAGGGGAAAGGTGTCGTTGTCGCCGTTGGTGAAGAGGATGCTGTTCTTTTCACAGGACTGCAGAATATTGTAGGAATAGTCGGAAGCGACATAGTTGCCGCTGCGGTCATGGTCATGAAAATTAAAGCTGAGCAGGTTGATCGGCATGGCCAGCACCAGCAGCAGGGCGGCCGCCGCGCTGAGTGTTGTGTAGAGGGTGTTTTTGCGGTGTTCGCTGCCCGGCTGGGTGATCAGATAGTAGCGTCCCTTGATCCACTCAAAGATCGCCGAGGCGCCAATACCGATCCACAAGGCAAAGGCGAAGAAGGAGCCGACGAAGACATAATCCCGCTCGCGCGGCTGCGGGTTCTCCTGATTGAGGTAGAGGACGATGGCGACGCCGGTGGCGAGGAAGAGCAGCATGATGGCAGAGGCGTGATGCCAGTCCTTGCGAAAGTGATAGAACATGCCGACCAGACCGACGAGGAAGGGCAGCATGAAGAGTCCGCGTGTGGAAAAGTTCTCGGCAACAAAGCCGTCCTGACCCAGGGTATCCCCCTTGCCAATGAACTGCCAGGCAAAATAGCGCAGATACATCTTTTTGATCTGGTAATCCCAGAGAAAGTCCATCTGCTTGGAGAATTGCCAGGTCTTGTAGTTCTCGCCGGGATGCTCCTGATTGAACTGCCACTCCATCGGCAGTCCGGGGAAGCGGCGCGGGAAAGTGCCCCAGTCGCCATACTGCTCGCGATTGAGGTAGCGCACCATGCCGGCGGCGGTCTCGGGATCGTTCTCATCGATGACCGGATTGAGGCCCGAACGGATCATGATCATCGTATAGGTGGAATAGCCGAGCAGCACGAGGAACATGCCGGTGAGCACCAGACCGGCCATGCGCTGGCGGTTGGCGAGGGCGAACCAGGCGGCGCCCAGGATGAGGAGGTAAAGGAGGACCACCGCCCACATGCCGATTCGGCCTGCGAGGTCCGGGATGAATTTGACGATGCCGGGATAGATACCGAAAAAGATGACGGCGGTGATGCCGAGAAAGATCATCAGCTTGGAGGAGGAAGATTTCGTGCTGTTCTTGCGCAGCCAATGGAAATAGACGATCATGGCGATGGCGGGCACCGCCAGCACCGCGAGCAGATGGACGCCGAGCGAGAGGCCGATCAGATAGGCAATGAGGAGCAGATAGCGTTCGGCACCGGGATCATCGGCTTTCTCCAGCCACACGAGCGCGACATAGATGACCGCGGCGGTCAGCGCCAGCGAAAAGGCATAGACCTCGGCCTCGACACCGTTGAACCAGATGGCATCGGTAAATGCGAAGGCCAGGGCACCGAGCAGACCGGAAGCGATCAGAATAAAGCCGTCGCCGCCATCCCGGGGTTCGCCCCGCCACAGTTTGATCAGCCGGACGATGATCAGGTAGGTCAGCAGGATGGTCAAGGCCGTTGCCAGAGCCGACATCACATTGACGCGCAGGCCGATATCCGCAGTCCAGGGGAGCATGCTCGCCAGACGGCCGAGGAGGAGGTAAAAAGGCGCTCCGGGGGGATGCGGCACCGCCAGCAGGTGGGAGCAGGCGATGAATTCGCCACAATCCCAGAAGGAGACCGTTGGGGCGATGGTCCGCAGATAGACCGCCAGGGAGATCAGGAAAGAGGCCGCGGCGGCGATGCGGTGATAGAGCTTGAATTTTGGCATGACTCGACTCCGTTTGGTTAGCTCGCTGCAAATGAAAATCAGAATCAGGGGATAGCCTGGGAAAGGCCGGCAGTTGGATGGCCCCGCGACCGGCAAAGTGTCTCCAGAATCTCGACGGCCTTGCGGGCGGATTGATCCCAGGTGAAGGTGCCGGCCCATTCCCGGGCGGCTGCACCCATGTGTTCACGCAAAGGTTCCTGCTGCAGCAGCCGGATCAGCGCCGCTGCCAGCTGCTCTACCTCCCCGTAGGGATAGAGCAGACCGGTCTCCCCCGGCCGCACGGAATCGCGCAGCCCCGGCGAGTCAGCGGCCACCACCGGCACGCCACAGGCATTGGCCTCGATAACCGTCAAACCCCACCCCTCCTTGGGCGAGGGATTGACCGCCACCCAGGAGCGCTGCAGCCACTGTACCTTCTCTTCATGGCTGACCTGGCCGGCGAACCGGACCGCCTCCGCCAGGCCGAGCTCGGCGGTCAGCGCCTCCAGGGCCGGGCGATGATCGCCCTCGCCGACAATCACCAGTTGCGCTTGCGGCAGCGCCTGACGAACCCGGGGCAGGGCCCGCAGCAGGTGTTCGACGCTCTTGTACCGTTTCAGCCGCCCGAGGTGGCAGATCAGCGGCGTCGCACTCCTGGCGCCGCCGGCATGGTAACGCGCCGGATCAACAGCGTTGGGCAGCAGCGCGATCGGCGCCCGGATCCCCAGACGCTGCAATTCCTGCCGCGTGCTCTCGGAGACCACGGCAAAGGGGGTATCGCGATAAATCCGCACCGCCAGCCGCTCGGCCAGCCAGACGTAGGCGGCCGGCAAAAAAGAGGTCTGGAGAAAGATACTCTTGCCGAAAAGATGGTGAACGATGGTGAGCAAGGGATCCCGGACGAAGCAGGGGGAGTAGAAGGGGATCTTGTTCAGATCATCGATCACGACATCAAATGCCTCTTCCCGGCGCAGGCGCCGGTAGGCGGATGGAACCACATAATTGAAGAGCGGACGCGACCCGCGGCGGACGATACGTATGCCGTCCAGGCTCTCCTCGCGCGGCGCACCCGCAAAGGACGAGCAAAGCAGGGTGACCGGATGGCCCATGGCGGCGACGCGGCGGAAGATCTCGTGAAAATGTACCTCCGCCCCCCCGGAAAGGGGGTTGCGGATATCCTGCCAGTTGATCACCAGAATCCGCATGCTGCTCACCGGGTGGGTCCGGCCGGCTTGCGGCCGATCGCGCCGATATCCATCACGGTCAGCAGATGCCAGCGGCGCCGTTTCAGCATTTGGCGCAGCGCCGCCCGCAGCCGCCGCATCAAGGGCAACGAGGGCGGATAGAGTGGCAGACGCAGATGGACCTTTTTCAGCGCCTCCCGTGTGGCGCGATAGAGAAAGCTGGGCCGCATCCAGTCGCCATAGTATTCAATCCCTGCAAAACCGGTATCGGCGAAGAGCCGGCCGAGCCGGGAGCGGCTGAATTCGGTCTCCCAGCCGGCGAACCAGCGGTTGCAGCGGATGAGCAGGTGCTTCACCAGGGTATAGAGATGATAGCGCTGCGGCACATCCGCCAGGGCAGCACCGCCGGGCCGCAGAACGCGCAGGTTCTCGGCGAGGATCCCTTCGGGGCGGGTGAAATGCTCCAGCAGTCCCTGATGAAAGACCAGATCGAGCGAGCCGGTGCGAAAAGGCAGATGAAAGGCATCACCGCGCACCAGATGGACCGGCGCGGCGGCGTTGCGCGCCAGTTTTTGCATCACCTGCAGGGCCGGGGTCGAATAATCGAGCATGATGACCCGAGCGCCGCGGCCGGCCAGGGCGAAACTGTCACGCCCCGACCCCGCACCGACCTCGAGAACCCAGCGGCCGGCCGGATCGCCGAGCTGCAGCAGCTGATCGATCACCCGGCCGGAGTTGGAGTAAACCTCGCCGATCTCCTCCTTCTCGCTCCAGAACCGGTCCCAGACTTCACGCCGATGCTGTGTGGTCTTCTGCACCCTGACTCCCGGTGTTATCGGCGGGGGCACCCGCCTCGCTCCCGGCTGTGGCGGAACCGGCGCCGGCCTTGTCCTTGTTGACCTCATCGATATAATTGAGCTTGAGCTCACTGATGACATGAGCGACAAATTTGGCCTCCTCCTCGCCGAGATTGCCGGCGGTCCTGGCCTGGAGCATATCCAGCATATCGATGGAGAGCCGTGCCTGCTCCATGTTGCGCTCGATCGCGTCGGTCATGGGATTCTTGAGTTTGCCCATCTGCTGCATCGCCGCCGAATGGAACATCATCACCAGATTAAAAAAAAGTGCGGCATGGTGGTTCGTCTGTTCATCCATCTCTGCACCTCACTGTGACGGGTTAATCCTTGCAAGACCGGCGCCGGGCGCTCATCCCACCCAGGCCAGCCCGAAGCGTTCCTGATATTTACGCAAAAAGAAGTGCCGGGCACCCAGGCTCTCCTCGCCGAGCAGCTGGGGATCCTCCGCTACCAGGCGGAAGGCCTCGTCGCGCGCGCGGTGCAACAGCTGCACATCCCGGCTGGGATCGGCCAGCTGCAACTCCGGCAATCCGTGCTGCCGCGTGCCGAAAAACTCGCCCGGTCCGCGCAGCTGCAGGTCGACCTCGGCGATGCGGAAACCGTCGGTGGTGGCGACCAGGGTATTCAGCCGGGTGCGCGCCTCTTCGCTCACCGCCCCGTAGCTGATCAAAATACAGAAGGACTGCCGCGGGCCCCGGCCGACGCGCCCGCGCAGCTGGTGCAGCTGGGTCAGACCGAAGCGTTCGGCGTGCTCGATCACCATGATCGAGGCGTTGGGCACATCGACACCGACCTCGATGACCGTGGTGCTGACCAGGATCTGGAGCTCGTGGCGCTTGAAAGCCGCCATCACCTGCTCTTTCTCGGCGGGCTTCATGCGGCCATGCAGCAGACCGAGGCGATACTCCTTGAAAAAGGTCTCGCTCATCACCCGGAAACTCTCAACGGCCGCCTTGAGGTCCGATTTTTCCGACTCCTCGACCAGGGGGAAGACGATATAGGCCTGCGCCCCTTCGGCGACCTTGCTGCGCAGAAACTGATAGACCCGGCTGCGCCGCTGCTCCTCCCGCCAGAAGGTCCGGATCGGCTTGCGGTTGGCCGGCAGCTCGTCGATGATCGAGACGTCGAGGTCGCCATAGACGGTCATCGTCAGGGTGCGCGGGATCGGCGTGGCGGTCATCACCAGCACGTCAGGATTGAGTCCCTTGTCGCGCAGGGTGGCCCGCTGCATCACGCCGAAACGGTGCTGCTCATCGATCACCACCAGGCCGAGCTGATGAAAATCGACCGCCTCCTGGATCAGGGCGTGGGTGCCGACGATGATCCCCGCCTGCCCCGTGGCGATCCGTTCGAGGATCTGCTCGCGCTCGCCGCGGCCCTGCCCGCCAACCAGCAGCTCGACTCCGACGCCCAGACTCTCGAGCAGGGTGTGGAGGGTGAGATAATGCTGCTCGGCGAGGATCTCTGTGGGGGCCATCAGCGCCGCCTGGTAGCCGTTCTCGACCGCGATCAGCATGGCGATCAGGGCGACCACGGTCTTGCCCGATCCCACATCGCCTTGCAGCAGCCGGTTCATCGGCCGGGCGCTCTTCATATCGGCGCGGATCTCGCGCAGCACCCGTTTCTGCGCGCCGGTGAGCTCGAAAGGAAGCGACGCCACCAGACGCCGCGTGAGCTCGCCGACCGACTCGAAGCGGATGCCACCGGTGCTCTCCTGCTGATGGTGGCGGCGCAGGGCCACCAGCAACTCCATGAAAAAGAGCTCATCGAATTTAAGCCGCATCTGCGCCGCCTGCAGGCTGGCAAAATCGGCCGGGAAATGGATCGCCGTCAGCGCCTGACGCAGCGGCACCATCCCCAGCCGCACCACCAGTGCCTCGGGGATGCTCTCCCGGATCTGCTCGCCATAGCTTTTAAGCACGCCGTGGATGATACGGCGGAAGCCGCGGCTGTCAAATCCCGCCTCCCCCAGCGCCTCGCTGGAGGGATAGAGCGGGATGATCTTGCCGGTATGCACCATCTCACCGTCGCCGCTCATGCCCAGGCGGTCGAATTCGGGATGGGTCATTTGCAGATTCCTGAAAAAACCCACCTTGCCGCTCAGGGCCAGCCACTCGCCCGGCTTGAACATCTTGTACCAAAAGGTGAGGCGCGAAAACCAGATGCAGTGAAGAAATCCGGTGCCGTCGCCCACCAGCAGGACAAACCGGCTGCGCCGCCCCTTCTGCACACTGAACTGCATCACCTTGGCGACGACCGTGACCTCCTGGTCCGGCTTGAGCCGGTTGATCGGCGTCACCGTCGAGCGATCGAGGTACCGGCGCGGAAAATAGTACAACAGATCGCCAATGCTGTAAACGCCGGCATTCTGCAGCGCTTCCGCCCGCTTGGGACCGATGCCGGCGGCGCGATCGACCGGCCACTCGAGGGCGGTTTTGGCGGGCGTGCTCACCATGGCACCTTCAGCCGGCTCTGCGTTGCGTCACTTGTAGAGCACGGTGTATTCGAAAGTGCTCTCCTGATCCGCCGGCACGCGCAGCTGGAACTCCGCCTTGGCCGCTTCCTTGACCACGACCGTCGGGGTCTCGCCGATGAAACTCCAGTCGCCGGAAAAATGCTCGACCACATTGATCGTCACCGCTTCGCTCTTGTGATTACGCAGCTTGATCTGCACCGTCTCCTGGCGCGAGGTGTTCGAGATCTCGCGGACATCCCTGACCACCCGCTCGCCGACGATATCAAAAGCATTGCCGAGGCGCAGGCGCACCTTCTCATCCTTGGGGGTATGGTCGAGACGATCCTCGCCGATGAACTCCTGGGCGCCATCCACATCCTGCTTGTAGACGCGCACCTTGCCCTTGGGCAGCGGCATGCCCAGGCCATTGGCCTGGCTGTTCTTGAATTCCAGCGAAACCCGCACCTTGCCGCCGTCCATCGCACCATCATAGGTGTAGAGCTTGCTCACCCCGGCGCGGGCGGCGGGAAAGAGCGCAAGCTGCTTGATCTGCCGATCCCTGAGGGTGGCCGGCCGCTGCAGGGTATAGAGATGGTATTCGAAAAGGGCCTTTTCCTCAAACTGGGAATCCATGGCCATCATCGCCTCCGCGCGATAGAGGGCGCGTACCGGCTTCTCCTCGCTGACGCGGTTGACATCGCCGGCGATCAGCTTGATCCGGGCGTTTTCGAAGGTGGCGCCCGACTGGTTGTCGATCGAAACCCAGCCGTTCATCTGCGCCGAGCTCTCGCCGGCATCCAGTACGGCCACGTACTCGGCATGCCAGCTCAACCCGCCGGTCAGATAGCTGATCTCCGCATCGTGATCACCCGCTTTGGCGCAATCCAGCTGCCAGACCAGGGTCGGGCGCGTGCGCAGCCCGGCGGGCAGGGAGGGAAATTCGATGCTCTGCAATTTGGCCGCCTTGAGCGCCTGCACCTTGCCGGCGGCGTCGAGAAGAACCACATCGCCATCCTGGGCGCTCATCAGGGTTCCGCTGTGCACCGCGCCGTTTTCGGCGGTCACGATCACCTGCTCATCAATATACTTTTGCAGCAGCCGCTCGGTTCCCACCAAATCGAATTCATAATCCTGTTCCAGCAGGGTGATGCCGGCGGCGTCATCGACCGCGTGAAAATGGACCGAAGTGGCATCGATCTGGGCGGTGACCCCGCTGAAGGCATAGTCCTGCACCCCCTTGACCAGCTTGAGCGTCCGCGTTTCGCGGATCAACGCCAGGTCCTCGTTATAGACCGTGACGGCTATTTTGGGTTCTGCCGCCAGCGCCAGCAAGGGCAGCAGGACGAACAGAGAGATCAGCCAGACTGGGTGTTCCATGGGATCCTCCTCATGATGGGGCGCCGGAAATCACGCCGCTTCCCCCGACCCGCCTATTCGCCGGCGAGGCTCTGCAGGCTCACCCGCAGCTTTTCGAGGGTTTGGGTGAAATCGCTGCGCTTCTTCTCTTCCTTCTCGATCACCTCCCGGGGCGCCCGGGCGATGAAATCGCGATTCATCAGCTTTTGCGTCAGACCGACGACCTGGGCCTCCAGGCGGGTAATCTCCTTTTCCAGCCGTTTTTTCTCCACCGTCACATCGATCAGGTCGGCGAGCGGGACGAGAATCTCCACCCCCTGGACGACGGCGCTCGCGGAGGCAGCCGGCCGAGATTGATTGCAGCGGATCAGACCGACGCGCGCCAGCTTGTGCAAGTAGGCATCATTGCGAGCGATGAGGTCGAGGGCAGCCTGGTCGCTGCTGTTGAGGATCAGATCGGCCTCGCGGGCCGGCGGGATGTTCATCTCGCCGCGGATGTTGCGGACGGCACCGATCACCTGCTGCATCAGCGCCATCTCCGCCTCCGCCCCGGCATCGAGGCGGCCGGGATCGGCCTCGGGATACGGCTGCAGCATGATCGAGCGCACGGCAGCCGCCTGCTGATAGAGTTCAGGCAGATTCTGCCAGATCTCCTCGGTGATAAAGGGCATAAAGGGATGCAGCATGCGCACGCTGTTTTCGAGCACATAGGCCGCCAGCGAGCGCGCCACCCGCCGCCCCTCGGGATCGGCCGCGTCGTACAGGCGTTTTTTGATCAACTCGAGATACCAGTCGCAGTATTCACCCCAGATGAAATCATAGACGGCGCGGGTGGCATCATTGAAGCGGAATTCCTGCAGCGACTTGTCCACCTCAGCCAGGGCCCGGTTGAGGCGGCTGAGGATCCAGCGATCGGCCAGCTCGAGGCGTTCGCCCGTGATCTCCGCGAGGGGCAGCAGGGGTTCCTCCTCCTCAAGATTCATCAGCACGAAGCGAGCCGCGTTCCAGAGCTTGTTGGAGAACTTTTGCCCCATCTCGACCAGGGTGTGATCGAAGCGTACGTCGCCGCCGAGCGGTGTCAGGTAGACCATGGTCAGGCGGATGGCATCGGCGCCATAGGCGGGCACACCGTTCTTGTAGTTGGCGTTGGTTTTGCCGAACTCGCCGACCTCGGCCTGGCCGGCGCCGCGGATGAGCCAGAGCGGATCGGGCGAATTGCCGAGGGATTTGGACATTTTGCGGCCATCGAGATCGCGGATCATGCCATTGAAATAGACCTCGCTGAAAGGGATCTCGCCCATGAACTCGAGCGAGGCCATGATCATCCGCGCCACCCAGAAAAAGATGATATCCGGACCTGTCACCAGGGTGTCGGTCGGGAAGAATTTGGCGAGATCCGCCGTGCGGGCCGGCCAGCCGAGGGTGCTGAAGGGCCACAACCACGAGCTGAACCAGGTATCGAGCACATCCTCGTCTTGCCGCAGCGTCGTGCTGCCGCATTCGGAGCAGACCGTCGGCGTCTCGCGGCGCACCAGGGTATGACCGTTTTCGCAATACCAGACCGGCACGCGATGGCCCCACCAGATCTGCCGGCTGATGCACCAGTCGCGGATATTGGTCATCCAGTGAAAGTAGGTCTCCTCCCAATGGCGGGGATAAAAACGGACACGGCCCGAGCGCACCGCTTCCAGAGCGGGCGCGGCGAGCGGCGCCATGCGCACATACCATTGCTCCGAGAGGTAGGGTTCGATCACATCGCCAGAGCGGTAGCAGTGCGGCACCGGGATGCTCTTTTTGATCTCACCACGCAACAGGCCCTGCTCTTGCAGATCAGCGAGGATCTTTTTGCGCGCCTCGAACCGGTCGAGTCCGGCATAGGCGCCCGCCTCGGCGCTCATCTTGCCGTCCGGTCCGATCACCGCCACGAGCGCCAGGCCGTGGCGCTGGCCGACCTCAAAGTCGTTGAAATCGTGCGCCGGCGTGATCTTGACCGCTCCGCTGCCGAAGGCGGGGTCGGCATGTTCATCGGCGACGATCGGGATCGCCCGCCCGGTCAGCGGCAGTAGCACCTGCTTGCCGATAAGCTGCAAATAGCGCTCGTCGGCGGGGTTGACGGCCACCGCCGTATCGCCCAGCATGGTCTCGGGGCGGGTGGTGGCGACGATGATCTCGCCGCCGCCTTCCTGCAGCAGATAGGCGATATTCCACAGCCGGCCCTCCTCCTCGATCGAATTGACCTCCTCATCGGCCAGGGCGGTATGACAGCTCGGGCACCAGTTGATCAGGCGATTGCCCTTGTAGATCAGCCCCTTCTCATAGAGGCTGACGAAGACCTCGCGTACCGCCGCACTCAGCCCCTCGTCCATGGTGAACGACTCGCGCTCCCAGTCGCAGGCGGCGCCGAGCTTGCGCAGCTGCTGAAAGATGATGCCGCCGAATTTTTCGCGCCACTCCCAGACCCGCTCGAGAAACTTGTCCCTGCCGAGGGTATGGCGGCTCTCGCCCTCCTGGCGCAGGGCGGCTTCGACCTTGTTCTGGGTGGCGATGCCGGCATGATCGGTGCCGGGCATCCACAGGGTCTCATACCCCTGCATCTTTTTCCAGCGGACGAGCAGATCCTGGATGGTGTTGTTGAGGATATGCCCCATCGTCAACATGCCGGTCACATTGGGCGGCGGGATCATGATGGTGTAGGTCGGCCGGGGGGAAGCGGCATCGGCATGGAAGAGATGATGCTCCTCCCACCAGGCGTACCAGCGGTCCTCAACCAGGGTAGGATCATAGACTTTTTCGAGTTCGCGAGGGCTCATCGAGACCACAATACCTTTCTTTAACTTTGCAGGGCAAGACTGAATGCGGTGGTGAGTTTCAATACATCCTGGTTGGTCCGCTCGAGATGGACCACCAGGGTTTTGGCGATGTTGAGCAGCACCCGGTAGCCGAGTGCGGTATCCGATTCGCAGAGCCGGGTGAAGGCATCACGGTGGAGGACGCCGATGCGGCATTCGGCCACGGCCTGGACGGTGGCAGTGCGGAGGCTGTCGGCCTTGAGCAGGGCCATCTCGCCGAAATAGGGCGCCTGATCGGCGCGCAAGGCCACCAGCGATTTCTCACGGGCATCCAGTCCTCCGTGACCCAGGTTGAGGGTGAGGCTCTTGCGCACCTCAACCCGGCCGTTCAGGAGCAAAAAGAGCGCATCACCGATCTCCCCCTCCCGGATGATCGACTCGCCGGCGGCAACCTGCTGTTCACCGACGATGGCGAGGATCTTGTCGACCTGCTCCGCCGTGAGTCCGGCGAAGATGGGGAAAACGGCCAATTCCTGACGAGTGATCGCCACGCTTCCCTCCTAATGCCGCTCGAGTACGATGGCGATGTCCTGTTCGCCGACCGTATAGTCCGGCGACGGCGAAAGGTTGATCTCAAGCCGCGCGGCTTTGCTCAAGCCCTTGCCGGCGTTGGCCAGCTTTTCGCGGATAAAGCGGTCCACCGCTGAATAGTCATCCGATAGAATGTCGTCAAGCTTGAATCCCTCCTCCTCGTGAAAAAAACCGATGAGGATGGCCTGCTCCTCGGTGAGGAAATGGGCGCTGGCAGTGGCAAAGCTCTTGCCGACGAGACTGCCGGGCAGCCTGCGCCGGGCGAAACGGACCCCGGCGCTGCCGGTGAAGAGACGATCGATCATCTCCGGCACCCCGGGGGAGGTGACATGGGCACCGAGCAGATAGCCGCTGTAACGGTCGCTTACCACGATGCGATCGGCGTTGGCGCGGCGCAGATGGGCCTCGTTCTGGCTGTCGAGGATGTGGGCGATCACCTTGACCCGCGGCTCGATTGCCTTGACCGAAAGGGTGGCGAGGATGGTGTGTTCATCCGATTTGGGGCGCTGCGGTGCGGATTCGTCCGGGATGATCAGGGCGGCGTGCGCGGTCGCGATCGAGGCGCGATGCAGCACCTCTTCATCGGTGCAGTCGCCGCTGACAAATTTTATATGCAGGTCCGGATAGCGGCCAATGATCGCTTCGGCCTGGTCGGGATCGAGCTGGCTGATCAGGACCAGGGCGCGGTTTTCGCGGACCATCCCTTCGCGGATAGAGCTGATGATCTCCAGCCCGGCCGCATTCCAGCCCAGCAAGGCGATGTGATTCTTCAGGTTCACTTTTTTCAGGCCCTTGCCCTCTTTGAGGCGGTTGGTGAGGACCCTGGTGGAGACGGCCGCGGTGAAGAGCGAGAGTACGCCCATGCCGGAGAGCATCACGAAGGCGCCAAGGATACGGCCAAGGGTGCTCTGCGGGACGATATCGCCATAACCGACGGTAGTCATGGTGACGATGGCCCACCACATCGCCGAGGTCATACGCGCGAATTGCGGGTTGCCGCTGCGCTCGAGAAAGGAGACGGCGATGGCAGCGATAAAGACCAGCAGGATGACGGCCGCAAGCGTCTTGACCAGTTCATCATGACGGATCCGATACTGCAGGCGCCGCAGCAAAGGAAAAATCACGCTGCGAAGCTGTAAATATCGAAATAATTTGACCATAACTGACAATATAGTCAATTAGCCATAAATAGTCAACGCTTTTATCGGTGGAGGGAGGGGAGGTGATGGTGGTCTGGCCGGGGGGATCAGTCAAAGAGGCTGAATTGCAGATCGGAGCGGCTCGCAGCGGAACGCTTGCTCACCTCGCGGATGCGCTCCTCGAGGGCCATGATGATCTGCATCTGGTCGCCGCTGAGCAGTTTGCAGCCGGTACTCTTTTCGATCTCGAGCAGGGTATCATCGAGATTGAAGGAGAAGGACTGGAGTTCATCGAGGTTGTCGAACTGCTCCCAGTAGGCGGCCCAGTTGCTGCGATAGGATTTGTTCATAGCCGGATTCCTTGCTCTGGTCGGTGGTTGCTTGTTCTCAGGCCGCGGCGGAGGTGGCGTCCGGCGTGAGGGGCTGGAGGAGGCTTCCCGGCGGCAGCAGCAGATCGCTCTCCATCTGGAAGCCAAAGCGCAGCCGCACCAGGGCGACGGCAGCATGCAGCAGGGAGAGCCAGGCATGGAGGTTGCGCCGCCAGCGGCGGTAATCGGCGCTGTCGAGCACGCCCTCGAGGTAGCGTCCGTAAATATCGTCATCAACCTCGGCGCGCAGGGCATCGAGTTTTTCCCGGACCGCCGGTTCATGGAGGGCGAGAAACGCCATCACCTCGGAGGCGGTGAGATGATGCTCCTCCTCGAGCCGGGCGAACCATTTGCCGGCGCGCCGGCTGGCTGCGCTCATCACCAGAGCGGGATCGGAAATCTCCGGGCGAGGGCGCACCGGCTGGAGGATGTGCGGGGTGTTAAGCAGGGTTTGCATTGGCATTCTGCCTTTCAGTGATATCGGCGTAACAGGCCCTTGACCTTGCCGATGATGCGAAAACCGGGATCATCGGCGGGGATATAGATCGGCTGCATCGTCTGGTTTTCCGGCTGCAGCCGCACGCGGTCCTTCTCGCGGTAAAAGCGCTTGACGGTGGCCTCTTCGTCGAGCAGGGCGATGATGATGTCGCCATTGCGGCAGCTCTGGGTCATCTGCACGGCCAGCAGGTCGCCATCGCGGATATCCGCGTCGATCATACTGTGGCCGCGGACCTTGAGGAGGAAAATATCCTCCTTGCCGACCCATTCGGAATCGAGATAGAGATCACCCTCGCGCTCCTCGAGCGCCAGTTCGGGCAGGCCGGCGACGACCTCGCCGATGATCGGACAGGCGCGCGCGCGCTGGCTGTAGCCCTCCTGCTGCTCCTCGCCGATGATGTGGTAGGAACGCGACTTGCCGTTTTCATGGCGGCTGAGCACGCCTTTCTCCTGCAGGGTCATCAGGATCTTGTGGATCCCGGCCGCGGAGACCTGGCCCAGCAGTCCGGCCAGCTCGCGTACGGTGGGTGGATACCCCTTCTCCTGCTGGAATCGCCGGATGGCATCCAGGACCTGGCGCTGTTTGGGTGTCAAGAAATCTTGCATGGGTGAACTCTTATTCACTTGGACCGAACATTTGTACACTTCAATATAGCAATTCAGCACTATTTTGTCAAGTCTTTTTTTGTTTTTGGCACAAATGTTCACCTGTCCGCTTTATGACGGCCTGTCCACCCCGGCCTGAAGAAAAATATTGTTCCTGTCGGAGAATTTTACTACACTATACCCCGCATTTGTGCCGCTACTTTTTCAGGAGAGCCATGGCTGGAATTTTGGAAAACCGTTTCGCGCCGATCCGCGATCAGATCATCGGCTATAACCAGACCTTCACGACCCCCTTTGGCGAGCAGCGCATCGTCTATGGGGACTGGACGGCGAGCGGCCGCCTCTACACTCCCATCGAGAGGGCGATGGCGGAGCGGTTCGGCCCCTTCGTCGGCAACACCCACTCCGAGTCGAGCGTAACCGGCAGCAGCATGACACGGGCCTACCACCAGGCACACGAAATCATCAAGCGCCACGTTCATGCCGGACCCGAGGATGTGATCATCACCACCGGATCGGGCATGACGGCGGCGGTGAACAAATGGCAGCGCATTCTCGGTCTGCGCGTGCCGGAACAGCTGGCCGATCATCTCTACCTGCCCGAGGAGGAGCGGCCGGTCGTCTTCCTCACCCATATGGAGCACCATTCCAACCAGACCTCCTGGCTGGAGACCATCGCCGATGTCGAGGTGATTGAACCCGATGACCAGGGTCGGGTCGATCTCGACAACCTGGAGCGGCTGCTGCGCGTCTATCGCGACCGGCCGATGAAGATCGGCACCTTCACTGCCTGTTCGAATGTCACCGGTATCTGCACCCCCTATCATGCCCTGGCCCGGATCATGCACGAACACGGCGGCTTTTGCTTTATCGATTTCGCCGCTTCGGCGCCCTACGTTGCCATCGACATGCATCCACCCGATCCCCGCGAGCGGCTCGACGCGATCTATTTTTCACCGCACAAATTTCTCGGCGGGCCGGGCAGCGCCGGGGTCCTGATCTTCGCCTCCAGCCTCTACACCCTGCGTGTCCCCGACCAGCCCGGCGGCGGCACGGTCAACTGGACCAATCCCTGGGGTGAGCACCGTTTCATCAACAACATCGAGGCCCGCGAGGATGGCGGCACCCCCGGCTTTCTCCAGGCCATCCGCGCCGCCCTGAGCATCGAACTCAAGCAGGCGATGGGTGTGCCGGAGATGCTGGCTCGCGAAGAGGA
Organism: uncultured Cytophagia bacterium; assembly: GCA_964436305.1. Taxonomy (GTDB): domain Bacteria; phylum Zhuqueibacterota; class Zhuqueibacteria; order Residuimicrobiales; family Residuimicrobiaceae; genus JAKPUX01. The sequence goes on from CAYTCI010000006.1 coordinate 46,334, forward strand.
AATGAAGCACCGCCTCTTTGCCGGTCTGCGCGCGCTGCCGAGCTTGCACCTGCTCGCCGATCACATCGAGGAGCGCCTCGGTATTTTTTCCTTCTACTCCGACCGGATCCATTACAACCTGCTGGTCAAGCTGCTCAACGACCACTTCGGGATCCAGGTTCGCGGCGGCTGCTCCTGCGCCGGTACCTACGGCCACTATCTGCTGCACGTCGATCCCAACCGCTCCCACCAGATCGCCGAGCACATCGACCATGGCGATCTTTCCGACAAGCCGGGATGGGTTCGTCTCTCCATCCACCCCACCATGACCGACGCGGAGATCGACTTTATCCTGGCCGCGCTCGGGGAGACCATCCATCACGCCGCGGCCTGGAGCGAAGAGTACCGCTACGATTCGGCGACCAACGAATTTCATTGTCTCCACGCCGGCTGTGATACCACGCCGGACGTCGCCGCCTGGTTTTCATTGCACAGCTGATTCCGCCCTCCCGGCCGGGAGGCACCACCCCTGTCCAGCCGATCCGCGCCACCCGATCCCGGCGCGTCGCTAACTCTATCTCCGCAGGAACTCCATGTCCACCGCGTACCATGCCAAATTTTTCGCCCATGCCCTGTCGCAGCATTATCACGGCGACCTCCTCGGCAAGATCTCCCACTCGCTCTTCGATGCCCGGGTCGATCTCAATCCCCACCAGCTCGAAGCCGCCCTCTTTGCCCTGCGCTCGCCGCTCAGCAGGGGGGTGATCCTCGCCGATGAGGTGGGGCTGGGCAAGACGATCGAGGCGGGGCTGGTACTTTGCCAATACTGGGCCGAGCGCCGCCGCCGGCTGCTGATCATCGCGCCGGCCGCCCTGCGGGTACAGTGGAGCCTCGAACTGAATGAAAAATTCCATCTGCCCAACCAGCTGATCGACGCCCGCGCCATGCGCCAGATTCAGCGCGAGGGGCGCGCCAATCCCTTCGATCAGCCCCTGATCGTCATCACCTCCATCCACTTCGCCAGCCGCCATGGCGCGCTCCTGCGCACCGTGCCCTGGGATCTGGTCGTCATCGATGAAGCCCACAAGCTGCGCAATGTCTTCCAGCAGAGCAACAAAATGGCCCAGGAGATCAACTGGGCCCTCGAGGACCGGCAGAAGCTGCTGCTCACCGCCACCCCGCTGCAGAACTCGCTGCAGGAGCTCTTCGGTCTGGCCACTCTCATCGATCCGCATATCTTCGGCGAACTCGCGGCCTTCCGCGCCCGCTTCGAGGGGCCCCGGCCCGACCATGATGAACTGCGCCAGCGGCTCGCCTCCTTTTGCAAGCGCACCCTGCGCAGCCAGGTCTCCGAGTACATCCAGTACACCGAGCGCCGCGCCATCACCCTCCCCTTCACCCCGAGCGAAGCAGAGCAGCAATTGTACGAGGCGATCTCCGACTATCTGGCCCGTGAGGATACCCTGGCCGTGCCGGCGCGGCAGCGCCATCTGCTCAGCCTGATCCTGCGCAAGCTGCTTGCCTCCTCGGTCTATGCGATCAGTTTCACCCTGACCACCATGCGCAACCGGCTGCAGCTGCTTCAGCGCGGCCAGCAGCTTGAGAGCGACTTTATCGACGGTCTGATTGCGGGGGAGGAACTCGAGAGCGAGTATCTAGAGGATACCGACGTGGCGGCGGGTGATGAGGGAACCGGCGAGGTCGATCCGCTCCAGCTGGCCGAGGAGATCCGTCTGCTCGACAGCTTCATCCTCGCGGCGGGCGCGATCGTGCTCGAGTCCAAGGCGGAGCGGCTGGGCCAGGCGCTGGAGACCGGCTTTACCGAGATGAAGCGGATGGGCGCCCCCGAGAAAGCGCTGATCTTCACCGAATCGCGGCGCACCCAGGAGTACATTTACCGCCACCTGCGCCGGATCGGCTATGAAGGCCAGATCGTCCTCTTCAATGGCACCAACGCCGATCCCGAGTCGGCTGCCATCTATCAGGAGTGGATCGGCCGCCATGCCGGCTCCGGCCGCAGCAGCGGATCACGTCCGGTCGACATCCGCACCGCCCTGGTCGACCACTTCCGCGAACGCGGGCGGATCATGATCGCCACCGAGGCAGCCGCGGAAGGCCTCAACCTGCAGTTCTGCAGCCTGGTCATCAATTACGATCTGCCGTGGAATCCGCAGCGGATCGAACAACGCATCGGCCGCTGCCACCGCTATGGCCAGAAGCACGACGTGGTGGTGATCAATTTTCTCAACACCCGGAATCAGGCGGACCAGCGGGTCTACGAGCTCCTCGAGCACAAGTTCGCCCTTTTCAATGGCCTTTTTGGCGCCTCCGATGAAATCCTCGGGCAGATCGAATCGGGCGTCGATTTCGAGGCACGCATCCTCGACCTTTACCAGCACTGCCGCAGCCGCGAGGAGATCGATGCCGCCTTCGCCGCCCTCCAGCAGGAGATGGAAGAGAGCATCAACCACCGCCTGGACAAGACCCGCCGTCTGCTCCTCGAACATTTCGACCAGGATGTGCAGGCACGGCTGCGCATGCGTCTCGACGACGCCCGCCAGCAGCTCAACCGCATCGGCCTTTTCTTCTGGGAGTTGACCCGTTACCAGCTCGCCGATCAAGCCCAGTTCAACGAGTCCGCGCTTCACTTCGACCTGGTGCAATCCCCCCTGCCGCAGATCCCGACAGGGCGCTACACCCTGGTCTCCCGCAACCGCCAGCCGGTCGCCGATGAGGCGCTCTACCGCCTCTCCCACCCGCTCGGCGAATACGTTATCGCGGCGGGTCAGCACCACACTACCCCCACCGCTCATCTCTTCTTTGACATCAGCCATCACCCGAGCCGTATCTCGATGATCGAGGCCCTCAAGGGACGCAGCGGCTGGCTCTCACTGCACGGCTTGCGGATCGATGCCCTCGATCGTGAGGATCACCTCATCTTTGCGGCGTTCGACGACCAGGGGCGGCACCTCGATGGCGAGCTTTGCGAACACCTCTTCTACTGTCAGGGGGCGGTGCGGCCGGTCCAGCCGCCTCCGGAGGCGACGCTGAAAAAGCTGGCCCGCGAGAGCGAAAAACAGATCAAAGTCCTGACCCAGCGCTCCCTCGACTGGAACAACGCGCTTTTCTACGAGGAGTGTGACCGGCTCGACACCTGGTCCGAGGAGGCTGCGGGTGCGGTCGAGAGCGAGTTGAGCGCCGTTAAAAAAGAGATCCGCCAGCTCAGCCGCCTTTCGCGGCGCAGCACCACGCCGGTCGAGCAGCATCAGATCCACCGCCAGCTGCAGGAACTGGAACAGAAAAAACGACGCCTGCGGCAGCGGATCTTTCAGGTCGAGGACGAGATCGGCGCCCGGCGCGATGCCCTGATCGGCATGCTCGAACAGCGCGTGGCGCAAAAGAGCGAGGTCGTGGAACTTTTCACCCTGCGCTGGAGCGTGATCTAGGCGACAGGGCAAAAAAAAACCGGGCGCAAAACGCCCGGTCGCTGCAGCAGGTTAGCTTACTCTGCAAAATCCTCGCCATGGACATGACCATGCTCGAGCTCTTCGGCGGTGGCCGGGCGGACGCCGAGAAGCTCCACCTCGAAGTTCAGGGTCTTACCCGCCAGCGGATGGTTGAAATCGAGGGTGATCTGGTCGCCGTCGATCTTGGTGATAAAACACGACAACTGTTCGCCCTCCTCCTCCTCCTCATTCTCATCCACTTCCGCCAGCAGCTCGGCGCCGATCTCCAGTTCGATATCATCCGGCAGCTCGTTGCGATGGACCACCTGAATGTCTTCAGGGTCGTAATCGCCGTAGGCCTCATCCGGCCGCAGGACGATCTTTTTCTTGCTTTTCAGCGGCATGGCAAGAATATCCTCCTCCAGTTTGGCGAGGATTTGCTCAGCGCCGGAAATGAATTCCAGGGGATCTTCATCATAGGTGGAATCCAGCAGATTACCGTCGCTATCGGTGAGCGTGTAATGAACCGTGACAACCTGATCATTCGCTATAGGCACAACTACCTCCATGGTCTCGATGATGCGGCAACGCCAATTAGTTGACTATATGATACATAAAAAAAAGGGAATAACCAAGGCAAAAAAGCGCCGCTGCCAGGCGGGCCTGGCACCGGCTGCAGCCTCTCAACCGGCGCCGCCCCCGCCGCCACCCGCCCCGCCGCCGCCTCCGGCGCTCGCGCCACCGCCGACGCCGCTGCTGGAACTCATGGTGGTGGTCATCGAGGCGAAGGCCTGGGCGAAGGAGGCCGGTGTGACCGCTCCGGGGCCGCCGGCGGTGTAGGCGAACCACGGGATAAAGTGGGCGCTCTGATCGGCAGGGATCACCTCAGCCAGCGCCCGATAGGCCCGTTGTCCCACGCCCAGAGCCGAAGCATAGACCATATACCGGTCGATGGTACCCAGCAGCGTGGTATGCTGCGGCGGTTCAAAACGGCCGCGGCGCAGATAGCGGGAGAGGGACTTCCAGCGCCGGAATTGTACCTCCCCCTCGGGGGTGCGGTGCTGGATGGCGTTCGCACCGATGAGCAGCAGAAAAAACCAGCCCGCCGCCACACCCGGCCAGGGTGCATACCAGATCAGCAGCAGCAGACTCACGACGATGCCCGCGCCAAAGCAGAGCATCGCGCGGTGCATACCCTGCTGGCTGCTCTTGTCATAATAGCCGCGAGCCTCGGCACTGCGGCTGACCGTCTTTTGCCAGCTCCGGAAAAAGCTCGCCATCTTTTGGGCCTGTTTGCTGATCTCCTGCATGCGCAGCCGGGGCTCACCATGGGAAAGCTCCTGAAAGAGAAAATCGAGCAGATCGGTCTCATAGACCGCCAGTTCCGGCCGGCGCTGCTGCAGGGCCTCGCTCTGCAACTCCAGCAGATAATCCTGCTTCGCCGCAAAGAAGCGGCTGTGTTTGGCCGGCTCCACCGCCGAGATGTGCAGAAAACCGCGCCGGGCCAGATCGTAGAGCGTCGCCAGCAAGGCCCCACTGGTGACCATCCGCATGTTCAGCAGATGGCCGACCAGCGCAGGCGGCGTATCATCCGGAATCTCGGGGCTCTGGGTCGGGATGAATTCATGCACCACCGGGCGCTTGCCGTAGAGGCGATAAAAATACCAAAAAGCCGCTAGGCCCATCAGCGCCAGAATGCCCGCATAATAGCGACCTTCACGACTGCGCACCTGCCGCACGGCCTGCTTTTCCTTCTCTGTGGCGCGCTGGTGGTTGGCCTCCTCCGCCCAGCGTCCTTCCTCAGCGAGGATGCCGGAGCGTATGCTGCCGGCCGTAACCGCCATTCCCGCGAACCAGGTCGGCGGATAAAGGGCGCGTACTTCCAGATAAACCCGCGCCGGCAGTTCCTCACAGCGGGCGGTAATTTGCCCCGAGGGCTGAATGGCCGACCGGGCCCAAAGCGGCCCATGCAGCCAATGCAGCACTTCACCGCCCTCCCCCTCTTGTGGGGGATGCAGGATCAGGCTCACCTCGCGCTGGCGTTGACTCCAGTCGGTGCCGATGAACTGATAATAAAAAACCGCTGCGTCTTCATGGCGCACCACCGCGCCCGTCACGTGATAACGAAAGACAAAAGTTCGCTCTTCATTGCGGGCGCTGAAATACCAGCGCACCTCGAGAGCCTCCTGCTCTTCGCGAAGGGCAAAGCGGCCTGGCTCCTCTCCGGGTTGCTCGCTGAAGGCACGACCACCCTCGAGCACGGCGAAATCGCCATAGTGTACGCCCTCGCGCAGCGGCAGCGAGCGGTAGGCATAATGAAACGAGCCGTTAAATGCATAGGTCCGCCGCTCCTCGACCGTCACCCCTCCCTCCTCATCCAGCCAGGCCTCGATCTGGACCGGGCCGATCTGATAGGATTTGTCCGCATGTGCCGGGCCGGCCAGGGTCAGGGCCAGCATCAGCCACAGCGCCGGGCGGCGCGCCATCCACTGATTCATTTTTTCCTCCGGATACAAAGAAGCCTGCGCAGGGCAGGCTTCAACCATGGAACTGCATGCTGATTAAAAGGTGTAGGAGGCATTCAGGACCAGACCGGCCAGCCGTTGTGCATAGTCGATTTCGTCCGAAGCCTCATTGCCGTACAGGTCACCACGGTAACCGACGTTGAGCCCGAAACCGCTCGGGAAGCGATACCCCAGGCCAAGCGTCAAGGCGAAAAGATGGGTATCGTTTTCGCTGTCCCAGGAGGAGTAGCCGTTGGGATTAATGTCGGTGGAATTGAGATTGTTCTCGGTCTTGAGGGTGCCGAGCAGATAGGCCATCGAGCCATAGGCGTAGACATTGGAGGCGCCAAAGGGGACGACCAGGGAGATCCCTGCGCCATACATGGTGCCCGAGACCGTAGCGTCATACCGGTCGTACCACCACATCATTTCACCGGTATCCACACTATAGCCTGTCCAATACCATGAATCGGCGGTCTGGTCCTCCTTAAGGTATTTGAGGCCGATGAAAGCGTTACCGCTGAGGCTGGTGGTGCTGATCAGGCGGTAACCCAGGGTAAAGTTGAGATCGGTTCGTTTGGCCTCCAGGCCTTCCCAGGCATAGTCCTGATCATCCGCCTTGAGGGTGCCGATGAGCATCGAGGCGCCAAAATTAAAGCGCCCGCTGTTGACGGCCAGGTAGGGTCCAAAGTAGGAGGCATTGCCCAGTTCGAAATCATCCATGCCGCTCTCGTTGCCGGTGTAAACCCAGGTGTAGGTGGGCATCCACATGCCGGCGCCGACCGTGTAGGTGGTCCTGGTCTGCGCCAGGGCAAAGCCCGCCGTCAGGAGCAGTCCGGCCAACAGCAGTAATGTTCGCTTCATACGACTCCCTTCTGTTAGGTTTAAAAGACGGGGGGCGTATCGACCGCTTTCCCCTGATCGCCCTCTTTTTTCGGCTTCTCTTTCTTGCGCACCACCGGTTTTTCCGGTGCCATCTCCACCGGTCCGGTGGCGACGCGCACCTTGTCGCCCACCCTGAACGGCAGCTTGACCATCCCGACTTTGGCCTCCGAATAATCGGCTTTCACCGCCGTGAGCACCAGCGTGCCGATTACATCCTCGGCCTGGCCGATCACCGTGCCGCCGAGATCGGTAACGACATCGCCGAGCCGGACCACGGTGAGTTCCTGGCCGTCAGCGACGCCATGATTGAAGCCGAGGTCGATCAGGATCACCTCGCCCTTGATCCGGATCAAGGAGCCCTCGACTTGTACCTTCTCGCTCATCTTGGCGACCAGATCGTTGATCGCTTCGGTCAGGCCCTCTTCGCCCCGTTTGCTGGTCGCATTCTGGGCCAGCTCGAGTGCGCCGGTCTTGACATTGACCAGCCGGGTGTTGATGATATAGTTGTCACCGAGCCGGCTGACACTGCCGATCAGGATCTTCTCGACATTGAGGATCTTGCCGATCTCGACCGCCTGGCTCATATCGGTCACCCCGGTCATTTGCAGCTTTTGCTCATCGAGGATCCGTAAAATGGCCTGGCGTTCGATTACCTTGAAGCGTTGTGAGTTGAAGAGTTCGGTGCTGAGGATATCCGAAACCGCGTCGGCGGTCTCCTGGCTGGCATTTTTGGCTTCCAGCGTGAGTACGGCGATGGTGGGTTTGGCTTGCGAGTGCAGCAGAACGGGATGCCAGGCAATACCGAGCAGCAGGAAGAGCGCAAAGGCCTTTTTCATATCTACCCTCGAGGGCACGTAAGGAGTGGGATGGTTAATAATTCAATGTACTCAGGGACGCCCTATTTGTCAAGGGCTATTTTTGTCAACAGACGGCTCAGTGGCTGTATTCCGCCAAACGGTCACGGAGGAAAAGGCGGGCGCGATGCAGGTTGGTTTTAACGGCGGCGAGTGAGAGATCGAGCATGTCGGCGATCTCTTTGAGGGAGAATCCTTCGATATCCTTGAGGACGAAGACCGAGCGGAACTTATCCGGCAGTGCGGCGATCGCCTCCTCCATCGCCTGGCGCAGCTCCTGATTCATCACGGCCTGCAGGGGATTGTTGCCGACGGAACGGTTAAAGGCCGCAAGAGCCTCCTGGCTGACCTTGCTCTCCGCTTCATCGAGGCCCCCTCCCTCCTTTTTACGGGCGCGCAGCCGCATCAAGGCAAAATTGGTGGCGATACGGAAGATCCAGGTCGAGAGTGACGAACCGCCCTTGAATTCGGGCAGTGCCTGAATAACCTTGAGGAAGGTCTCTTGCAGGACGCATTCGGCTTCGACCGGATCGGCCAGCAGGCGCAGGGCGGTATTGTAGACCATGCGCTCGTTTTGTGTTACGATCCGGGTCATCGCCTCGTGGTCGCCGCTGACCGCCCGGGCCACCAGTACGGTTTCGCTCTCTTGTGCCTGGCTCATGGTCTGCTCGTTGGGTTACAAAGGGATTCGCCTTGCGGCGAAGATGGCTACAACTTAACCATTCTCTGAAAGAGTATCAAGAGATTTGTTGCAGGAAAAGGCCGCCGGGGTGGCGCCCCGACGGCACGGGTGGGAAGATGAGGAAGGGATGGCCGCCGCTCGGGTGTGCGGCGCGCGGCGGGCTCCCGGATTAATCCAGGGGCTCCTTGCCGGGGCGGATTTCGAATGCAATCGTCACCTCAGCCGACTTGCGCAGCATCGCCGCTACCGAGCAATATTTTTCTTCCGAGAGGGCGATGGCGCGATCGACCGCCTCGGCGGGGATGTTTTCCCCATATAAAATAAGCCGGAGATGGATCCGGGTGAAGATCCTCGGATGCTCCTCGGCGCGTTCCGCCTCGGCCTGGACCTCATAGTCCTGGATCGTGACGCGTTTTTTGGCCAGGATCGAAAGCACATCCATCGAGAGGCAGCCGCCCAGCGCCAGCAGCACCAGTTCCATGGGGCTGGCGCCGGCGTCGTTGCCACCGCCGGCCGTGCTGGTATCCATGCTCACCCAGTGATTGGAATCCGCCTTGCCGACCAGACTCTGGCCGGTGATCCGTTTGATAACTGCTCGCATCGCGCTTCTCCTGTGCAGCCACAGCCCGGGTTAGAGTTTCAGCAGCGCCTTGATATCGCCCTCGAATACCGACTTGTCGCGATACCCGGTGTAGGATTTGTAGATCCGCCCCTGCTGGTCGATGACAAAGGTTGTGGGAATACCATCAATCGGACCATAGGCGTCAAGGAAGGCTTCGGTCGAATAGGCGTTGGTATAATTGATCTTGTTGGTCTTGATAAAATCAAGCACCTTTTGCTTGCCTTCGCGCCCGAGAACGACGCCAAGCATTTCAAATCCCCTACTCCGGTATTGCGAATAGAGTTCGATGAAATGGGGGATCTCCATACGGCACGGCGGGCACCAGGTATCCCAGAAATCTACGATCACCACCTTGCCACGGTAGTCGGCCAGGGTGATCGACTTGCCCTCGGTGCTCACCAGGCTAAAGGCGGGGGCCTTTTTCAGGGATGCCGCATTTTCCTTCTGCTGGGTACAGCCGGTTTGCACGCCGATGCCCAGCATCAGGGCTGCCAGGGCCAATACAATCTGCTTTTTCATTTCGCCTCCCGATATCGGTTCATATTTTTGTGGTCCAGGTTGCCTCCTGCGCGGGGCCATTTGGCCTGGCGCTTTTTACGCGCCCCGCTGTTCTGTTTAGATGCCGCAAATCCCTGAAAGTTTCATCCCCGGCCGGCATGTGGCGGTTTTCTTACTATTTTCTTGATTTTATGGCCCCGGTTTAATAACTTTGCACGGTTCATTCATGCTGCAAAAAACAACGGCCGCGATATCGGCGCCACCGCAGGCCGCACGCTCTGAAGAAAGGAATCCTTATGAGAAGCGTCAGAATCCTGCTGGCAGCAACGGCCCTCCTGCTGCTGGTAACCCGGGAGAGTACCGCGCAATCGACGCCGGTCGTGACCAGCCCGGCCGATCGCGAAGAGCTGACCCGGATTCTGCGCGAGATCGGCGATTGGGCCATCCGCGTCGAGCTGCGCTCCGGTGAACTCAAAATCCAGGAGAAACGCCGGACCTCGATTTTTATCAACAGCAACCTCGCGCGCGTCCTCCTGGCTGGCTATCAGCTGCATGGCGGCGAAGCCTACCGGGAGGAGGCGCTGGCCTGGTTCGATCGCCTTGTCTCCTTGCAGCAAGTGACCCTCTCCGCGGACGGCGATACAGTGGGCTGGTGGGGCGATTTTTCGCCCTCCGCCAACATCTATCTGGGCGATGCCGGGACCTCGGCCACGGCGCTGGCCGGTGCCGTCCGCTTTGCCGATGGTACGCGGCGCCAGGCTTACCTGCAGGCCCTGCAGCGCTATGCCGCCTTCGTTCGCCTCGGCTGCGCCGAAGACCCGCAGGGCCAGGGCCGAGGCGGCTCGCCCGGCTGGGTTATCAAGGAGGGTCAGGATCGTGGCGCCCTCGGCACCGGTTACTATAAGGGCAAGCTGGCGATCGCGCCCTACACCATCGCCACCTCCGTGACCGGCTGCGGCTTTTTCTCCGCGCTCTACGCCCTCACCCGCGATCCGGCCGCCCTCGAAATTGCCGAAGCCGCCGGGAACTGGCTGCTGGGAAAAAGTGCACCCGACGGCCACATGCCCTACACCATCGAGAACCGGATCCATGAGGAGTGGCCGATCAACACCCTGAGCTACGTCAGCGACGGCCTCATCGGGCTCTACCGCCGGACCCCCCATGAGGCCACACGTTCGGCCATCGCCGGCTCGATCAACCGCAACGTCAACTGGCTGCTCAACCAGCAGACCAAACAAGGTCTTTGGGGCAAGCTACGCAGCGAGGACCAGCAGCGCAGTCAGGGCGCCGTCAACCTGATCGTCCTCTATTACAACACCATCTCTCCCGAACCGATCGTGCAGGCCAGCCTCGAACGCAACTACCGGTTCTTCATTACCCCGGGAAATCTGCAAAAATACGGGGTTTTCGATCTCTCGATCAGCACCGGATTCGTCGGCCTGAGCATCGCCGAGATGCTCGAGCCCGGCATCACCTACCGGATGGAGTAGCCGGCCGCAGCGTCAACAACCGTCAGGATGGGATCTATGGGCAAGGAGAAAAGAGAGTTCGTCATCGGTATCGATCTGGGGGGGACCAAGATCTATGCGGCGGTGGTCGACCGCAAAGGCAAGATTCTTGGCAGCGAGCGCAAAAAAACCAAGGCGGAACTTGGCTTTCAGACGACCGTCGCCCGCATGGCCGTTTGTGCGCAGGCTGCGGCAACGGCTGCCGGCGTGCCCTGGGAGGCGATCCGGGGTATCGGCGTGGGCTCTCCCGGTCCGCTTGACCTGAAGCAGGGCCTGATCATCGAGACCCCCAACCTCGCCTGGAAAGAGGCGCCGCTGCGCAAGGAGCTCAAGAAACTGCTGAAAAAGCCGGTTTACGTCGACAACGACTGCAATGTCGGTTTGCTGGGTGAGTATTCCTTCGGCGCCGCCATGGGGGCGCGGGATGTGGTGGGTTTTTTTGTCGGCACCGGAATCGGCGGCGGCATCATCATCAACGGCAAACTGGTGCACGGCTTTAACGAAAATGCCGGCGAGCTGGGGCATGTCATTCTCGATCCCGCCGGGCCGCTCTGCGGTTGTGGCAACCGGGGCTGTCTGGAGGCCTTTTCCAGTCGCACAGCCATCGAACGCGAGATCCGCGCCGCCATCGCAGCCGGCACCCTCTCCACGGTGCTGGAAGGGGCCGAGGCCGGCCCGATCCGCAGCCGGCGCCTGCTCGAAGCCTACAGGGCGAACGACGCCGCGGTGGTGCCCGCCGTCAACCGCTCGGCCGAATACCTCGGCTATGCCACGGCCGGCATGCTCAATATCTTCAATCCGGAAGTGGTGGTTATCGGGGGCGGGGTTGTCGAGGCCCTCGGGGAGATCTATGTCGATCGCACGCGTGAAACCGCGGTGAAGAACTGTTTCAAGATCGCCTCCCGCAATGTGCGTATCATTCCCGCCGCGCTCAAGGACGATTCAGGGGTTCTCGGCGCCGCCGTCCTCGCCTGGTCCCACCTCCGCTAAACACCTCCTGCAGGCTTATTCCCTCTGCCAATCTCGGGGCGGCGTGCACTTCGTGCGCTGCCCGGCACCCTTTCCGCATCCGGGACCTTTCGTCGCTACTTTTTATATCCCGGTGCATTGACCACGCCCCGGCGTTGCCACATACTTGTTGCAGTTGTGGTTTATTTTTAGTATCTTAGCTTAGAATATGCTGCGAGTGAATGGATGAATACCAAAGACCAAAAGACCAGGGAATATACCCACAAGCTGAACGAAATCTCCGAAACCCTGCAGGGGCTGGTCTGGAAAATGATCAATGAACTGCGCGAATCGGAGCAGCGCTACCGCTATATCGTCGAATTCGCCGCCGACGCCATCATCACCATGTCCAAGGATACCCGCGTCACCTCATGGAACAAGGGGGCAACCGCCATCTTCGGTTACAGTGAAGAGGAGGCCGTCGGCAAACCGATCGATACCCTGATCGCCAAGAACGGTGTCTCGCAAGAGGCCGCCCGCCTCTCCTCCCAGGTTCTTGAAGGCATCGTCCTCAAAAGCCTCGAGGCCATGCGCTACACCAAGGAGGGCGAACCCCGCCATGTCCTGATCTCCGCCGCCCCGATCACCAACGATGACGGCGAGGTTGAGGAGGTTTCGCTCATCTACAAGGATATCACCGAACTCAAGCAGGCACACGAACAGCTGGTACGCACCGAGAAACAGGCCACCCTGGGGATCATCGCCGGCAGCATCGGCCACGAATTGAACAACCTCGTCGGCGGCCTCATGTTGCACGCCCGTTTCCTCAAGGAGATGGCCGGCGAGGATGAACAGGTCCGCGAGATCGCCGACCTCTTCTGTACCAATCTGGAAAAAGTGGCCTTGCACGGCAAGAATCTTCTGTCGCTGAGCCGGCCGACCAGGCCCCGCTTTGAGCCGATGGATCTCAACGCCGTGATCAACGAGACCACCGATACCCTGATCCTCACCGGAGTGCTCAAACATTTCAAGGTGGAACGCCTGTTGTGCCGCGAGAACAGCTATGTCTATGGCGACCGCAACCTGCTCGAACAGCTGATCCGCAACCTCGAGATCAACGCCGCCCACGCCATGCAGTCCGGCGGACGGCTCACCGTCGAAACCCGCCTGCTTGCGGATCAATCCGCTTGCGAGGTCTCGATCGCCGATACCGGCTGCGGCATCCCGGCGGAGGCGATGGAAAAGATCTTTCAGCCCTTCTATACCACCAAATCCGAAGGCCAGGGCACCGGGCTCGGATTGCCCATCGTCAAGGATATCGTCGAGAAGCACAACGGGACGATCCACATCGAGAGCGAGGTCGGCAAGGGGACCCGGGTCGTCATCACCCTGCCCCTGGCCAACGACATCACCTTCACCCAGGGCCTGAGCATCTGACCCGACGTCTCCCGCCGCAACCCTCCCTCTATCTCAGCACCACCATCTTGTGGATCGCCATCGCTGCACCGGTGGAGAGCCGCGCCCAGTAGACGCCGGCGGCCACCGGCCGTTCCTGACCGTCGCGCGCATCCCAGGGCAGGATGTGCCGGCCCTGCAGGTAGTATCCCTCCGCCAGCGTCCGGACCCGACGCCCCCGCACATCCAGCACCTCCAGCCGGATCGCCCCAGACTGCGGCAGCGCAAAGACCACCTCTGTCGCCGGATTGAAGGGATTGGGATAATTTCCCTCCAGCCCGAACTCCAGCGCCTTGCTCTCCTCCATGCCCGTATCCTTTTGGCCCTTCTCCGGTTTGACCCCATCCGGCGTCTCCGGCACCGTCACCCCCAGTACCGTACAGATCGCTTTGGCGATCATCCCCTCGGCGGTCGGGCCGGGATGGAGGCCATCCGGCATCAGATCGGTCAGTTCCTGGCCCTGCACATTGGCATAGCTGATGAAACGGCCGTACAAGTCCACCAGTGCTACCGCTTCGGCGACGGCGATCTCGCGCAAGGCGGCGTTGTAGCGGCTTTGCACGGTATTGAGACCAAAGGGATCGTCGGGATTAAACGGAGAACCGGCGAGTGGAAGGCCATAACGCGCCATGGTGCTGTCGCCCCACGCGAGTGGCGGCGCGGTCATCAGCAGCGGACGGATCCCGAGCGCCTTGAGCTGCCGCACCATGGCACTCAGGTTGGCGATGAAACGCTCCAGCGGCACACGCGGCGTCAACACCGGCGGCGTCTGTCCGGGTTCCACCCGGCTGTCCTCGCCGCCAAACTGGAGAAGCACCAGATCGGCATGGTGCGCGAGCACCTCCTCCTGCAAGCGCTGCAGTGCGGTATCGCTGGTCGCGCCCGCCCTGCCGAGATTGAGCACGACCGCGGCCACCCCCGCCCGCTGCAGATCCGCAGCGAGCCGGCCGGTGTAGCCGGGCAAAGTATCTCCGCCCGATCTTTGCGGCGCCAGGGTGCCATCACCTAAGACGACAATCCGGCAGGGCTGCAACGGCAGCGGAGTAAATTGTTGTTCGAGTTCCTCCGGCTTGAAGCGGGTACTGACGATATAGGGCTGCTCGTCCGTGATCCAGTGACCGTAGGTGGTGACCACGATCATCCCCGAGGGGAGCCGCTCCACACCGGGATAGGCGGTGTCACCCGAATAGGTATTGTCCTTGAGGCGGATGCGATACTGCCCCTCGCGGCCCTGGACGATATCGTCGTAGCTCCCGAGCCAGCCCACCCAGTCTCCCCAGGTCGGGCTGCCCTTGGCCATGTCGCGGAAAGAGATGAAGAGCCGGCCATCTTTGGTATATTGTGCGGTATGACGGTCGCCGGTGAGGGCGGCCGGCAGTTCGATCATCGGCGACCAGCTCTCGCCCTCGTCATTGCTGGTGATGTAGAACGAATTGTAGACGCGGCTGTTCTCGCGCAGCAGGACCAGCAGCTGTTGGCCGTCCGGTGAGCGCACGATGCCCGGCTCGCAGGGATCCGCCCAGTCGCACTCGATAATAGCTTCGGGATAGCTCCAGGTCAGACCGCCGTCCGGCGAGAGGGTCTTGTAGACCGTGAAGGTATCCCCGGCCTTGCCATTGCTGGTGAAGAAGCGCCCATCGTCGTGGAAGAGCGCCATATAGCGACTGTCCTTGAGGCGGATGGCCCCGCCCATGACGACGATCCCGCCCCAATCGCCCACCACCTCGAGTTCACTCCAGGTGGCGCCGTTATCCGCCGACCAGGCACGCCGCGCCGGATAGAGCCCCGAGAAGAGGATCAGCCGCTCGACCCCCTGCGGATCGGTCATGCGGAAAATCGTCGGCACCTCCCTGGAGGTCGCCCAGCTCGCGGGCGTCGGCAGGGCGCGGCTCCAGGTGACGCCGCCGTCGAAGCTGCGTTTGTAGACGATCGCGCCGCTGCCATGCCCTTTGGGATAGACTGCCAGCATCGTCGTGCTGTCGGCGAGGAGGGTAGTGGTGACATGACCAAGGTACTGCCCGGGCTGGCGGTCGACCACCACCTGGCGGTCGGGCTGGTCGAGGTCCCGCAGCGGAATGGTGTAGCTTTCCGGCTGGAGGTGTCGGGTATCGTTCTCATAAATCCGCACCGGCAGGTCGGCGAGCGGGGTGTGATCGAAGAGCGGATCCGCGCTGGTCACGCGGTGGCGGATGATGGCATGCTTGATAAGATCGCGATCGCTGTTGTCGACGGCCGACACCCTAATCTGGAGTGGCGCCCCGGCCTCCGCCGGCGTCATCGAGACCAGGACGGGCGAGACGGCGCTCCCGTTGACGCGCAGCCGGCGGGGATCGAAGTGCAGGGCAATCTGGACCAGCTGTTCAGGCAGCAGGCCGAACTCGATCATATAGGTGTCACTCGTGGCGCCCTCTTCCCGGACCTCGGTGGTACCGCCGCTCTCGACCCGGCGCACCACCTCGTCGTTATCGGTGATGAACACCGTCAGATTTTCCTCGAGACCGTCGAAAAGGGAATCGTTGCTGCGGCTCTGGCAGTGAACGATCGAGCTATGCAGCCATTCTTTCAGGGTGTCGTCGACGGCCGTCACGATGACCTGGCGTGGCACCTGCCAATCGGCCGGGGTTAGGGTGAGGCTGAGCGGACGGCCGGGACCGGCGCCGCAATCGATCTCCTCGGCGCGGGTCGCGCCAAAGCCCGGCGTCAGGATGAGCGTCACCGGCGCCGCCGGCGCCCGCGTCAGGACGAGGGTGAAACCGTCGCTGCCCGACCCCTTTTCGCTCACCTGAGTGACCGGGCCGCTTTCGTCGAGGCGCAGCAGGGAGGGCGCCGGCGCGTACGGCCCGGAGGGGTCCCAGCGGATGTAATCGATTTCGGCCGAGCCGGCCACGCGCCCGCTCAGGGAACCTACCAGGAGAAAACTGGACTGGTTGACCATATAGTAGGGAAAGCTGGCCGAGCCGAGATAGCGGCCGTCCCGCCAGGCATGGACCGTGCGACTGCCCGGCCCCTCGGCGATGCGGAAGGTATGAAACCCGTCGTCGTTGCGGCTGCTGTCGACCACCGCCCCGTCCAGGCAGAACTGGGTGCGTCTGTCATGGATTTGCAGGCCGCTGAGGACGCCGGGCTGCCCCGGCTCGTCATCGACGGCCATGGTGATCGTGCCGCGCTGGCCGGTCTGCTCGAGGATGCGGAGGCGGATCTCGAGGCTCCAGCCCTTTTGATGGTCGAGTTCGGCCAACAGGGCCGGCGTCAGGCGCCAGTAGCGGTTCATCAGCACGCGGACATCGACCACGCCGGGCTCAAAAGCCAACACCTCGGGTGCAAAATAGGGCGATTCCCACTCGCTGGTCGCCTCGGAGAGTGGATCGCCGGTGGCGGCTTCGTAGCGATGTGCAAAGGCCAGGGATGCGCGCGGCATAAAACCAGGATCCTGGGCTGATGCCACAGCGGCAAGCGCAAGGAGCAGGAGAAGCCATTTCTGCATCATTCACCTCCGTTCAATTCGGCTCGATTACCCGCATCTCCCGCCAGGGGCCGTGCAGGAAGCGGCGGTAAAAAAAGAGTCCCAATCCGACCACATAGAGGGTGACAAAGACCCAGAGGGCGTAAATCGAGGGCGGCAGCCAATACCACCAGAGCAGCGAGGGCAGCACGATCACCAGCCAGGAGAGCCGGATGGTCGTGACAGCAATATAGCGGGTATCCCCCGCCCCCTTGATCGCCGCTGAAAAGATCATGTTCATGGCGTCGAAGAGGCTGTAGAGAGCGACAAAGCGCAGCAATACCACACTCAGCCGGCTGATTTCAATAAAGCCGGCTGCCTGGACGTTGCGAAAAAAGGGCCAGAGCACCACCTGCGGCAGCAGTACATAGCCGACGCTGAGGCCCACGTAAAAGAGCATGCAGATGTGCAGGGCGGACCAGGTGTAGCGCTCCGCCAGGGCGGGCCGGCTTCGCCCCAGGGCCTGACCGACGAGCGCGCTGACGGCGGTCATCATGCCCAGCATCGGCGTGAAGGCCAGCGAGTTGATATTGAAGGCGAGGGTGGTGGCGGCGAGCTCGGTCGTGCCGATCTTGCCGGCGATGGCGAGAAAGATCGTAAAGGCCAGCACCTCGAGGAAGACCTGCAAGCCGCTGGGGGCCCCGAACCGCAGCAAGCGGCGGAAGAGCCCGGCATCGAGGCGCCAGCCGCGCAGGGTGCCATACTCGCGGGCATTGCGCGGCAATACAAAGAGCAGCAAAAAGGCCAGGGCCGGGAAGGTTCCGGCGGCCACCGTCGCCCAGGCGGCGCCGGCGATGCCGAGGCGCGGAAAACCCGCCTTGCCAAAGATCAGCCAATAGTCGAAAACCACATTGATCAGTGTGGCGACAAAATTGATCCAGAAGATGGTCCAGGTCCGGCCGAGTCCACTGAAAAAGCTGGAAAGGGCATTGGAGACCACCACCGCGGGCGCGCCGAGGAGCAGGATGCGAAAATAGATGATCTCCATCTCCTGCACATCCGGCGCATGGCCGAAAAGTCGGAAGAGGTCGTCGGCGAGAGGCCACATTACCAGGGCCAGCAGGAGGGCAAAAAGGCTGAAATAGATCCCCTGCCAGACCGAGCGGCCGATGCGCTCCGGCCGGCCGGCGCCATGATACTGCGCGACGAAGGTGTTGACATAGCTGGCCGTGCCGATCAGCAGGCTGAAGAGGGTGAAATTGGCCATGCCCGAAGGGGAGGCAGCCGCCAGGGCGGCCGGTGAGTACCAGGTCAGAAAGATCCGGTCGATGAAGGTCTGCAGACTCCAGGCCCCGGTGCTGAAGATCAGCGGCAGGGCAACCCGCATGACATCCTGGTAGCCGCCCTCCTCCTTCCAGCGCGTTTTCAACCGACCGGCAAGGGGCATCAGGCCTCCCGCGCCCTGCGGCGGAGCCGGCTGCGCAGGAGTTCGGGGTCGGCGACACGCAGCAGGAAGGTCAGCGCCACATAGAGCAGGCCATAGAGGCCGAGGACGAGAAGTGCTGTCAGAATCGGATGCAACGGAGGCAGAATCAGGCGGAGCGCCCAGGCGCCGGCAGCGGCCAGCGCAGCGGCCAGCCAGAGTCGCAGGGTGAAAGTGACGGGCAGGCCGGTGCGGCCGATACGGCGGTTGAGGCTGCGGCGCAGCAGCAGGAATTCGATCCAGCCGGCGATCCCCGCCGAGATGGTCAAGCCCGCCACGCCCCAGCGCGCCGGGATCCCGATCAGCCCGGGCAGGCGCAGGGCGCAAAGATAACCCAGGCTCGCGGTGAGCAGGACACGGATCATCGCAAAACGCAAGGGGGTCCGGGTATCGCGCAGGGCATAGTAGGTGGAGGAGTAGAGCCGGCCCAGGGTCTGCGCCAGCAGGCCGACGGTTGCTCCGGCGAGGCAGCCCCAGACATAAATCACATCCCCGCGGCCGAAGCGGCCGGTTTGATAGATGGCGGCGACGATGACATCGCCGAGGGTGAGAAAGGCCATGGCCGAGGCGATGATAAAATAGGCGATACGGCGCAGACCGTTGTTGAGACGCTGGTGGAGGAAAGCGGCGATCTCGCCCGCATCCCCGACCGCGCTGGACATCGCCGGCAGCTCCGCCGCCGACACCGACATACCGAAGAGACTGACGGGGAGAAGGTAAAGGGTCTGGGCGTAACTGAAGGCGGCAAAAGCGCCGGTGGGCAGCAGGCTGGCCAGCAGCTCGTCAACATAACTGCTGATCTGGATGACGCCGCGGCCAAAAAAGACCGGAAAAAAATTACGCACGACGGTTCGCACCTCGGCCATACGCAGATCCAGGCGAATACGCAGGGGCCGCGCCAGCCGCAGCACCATCGGCAGCTGCAGCAAAAACTGGGCGCCACTGCCGGCCACCGAGGCCCAGGCGATCAGCTCCGCCAGGGGAAACTGCTCCCGCCGCGGCCCCCAGAAGAGCAGCGCGGCGATCATGACAACATTCCAGCCGATCGGGGCGGCGTAGGAGAGAAAAAAACGCCGGTGACTGTTGAGAATACCCAGGCACCAGGAGGAGAGGACCAGAATGCCCGCGCCGGGGAAAAGGATGCGCACCAGCTGGATGGTCAGTTCGCGTTTGGCGCCGGTGAAACCGGGGGCGATCGCGGCGATCAGCCAGGGGGTGATCAGGATGCCCAGCAGTACACTCAGCGAGACCACCACCCCCAGCAGCGCCGCGATAGCCCCCG
Organism: uncultured Cytophagia bacterium; assembly: GCA_964436305.1. Taxonomy (GTDB): domain Bacteria; phylum Zhuqueibacterota; class Zhuqueibacteria; order Residuimicrobiales; family Residuimicrobiaceae; genus JAKPUX01. The sequence goes on from CAYTCI010000006.1 coordinate 65,922, forward strand.
CCACGCGGCCGGCCTCTTCCTCTTTATGCTCCGCCAGCAGCCGGGCATAGACCGGAATGAACGAGGCCGAGAGGGTGCCCTCGCCAAAGAGATTCTGGAGGAAATTGGGGATGCGGAAGGCCGCCTTGAAGGCATCGGCGGCCGCCGAGCTGCCAAAATAATGAGCGAAGACCCGGTCGCGGATCAGGCCGGCGATGCGGCTGAGAAATACCCCCGCGGCCACCAGCAGGGCGCCGCCGGAGCGGGCAGCCCGCGGCCGGGCGGGAACGCCGCCGGAGAGGTCGGTTTCACTTTGTGCCACGTTCATTCCTGTGCAGATCAGGGATTCAGACAAGGGGAACGGAGGCGCGGAAGAGCAGCGCTCCGGTGTTGCTTGCGAGCTGCCAGGGGGCATCGGCCGCGGCCAGCAGGATCCCGCCGCGCTCGAGCGGCCGCTGCTCGCCGCCAGCCACCGCTGCGCTGGCCGAGCCCTCCACCACGATCAGGATCTCCGGGCCGTGCGCTGCCGCACTCCGGCACGTATCACCCGGTGCCAGCGCGATCCGCGAGAGCTGAAAATCCGCCACTGGGGTGCGATAGAGCAGCTCGCCGGGGGCCACGGCCGACGCGGTCAGCCGTTCCGGTGTGCCGCCCTGAAAGCGCAGGGTTTTCAGCAGCTCTTGTACATCCACGTGTTTGGGCGTCAGTCCGCCGCGCAGGACGTTGTCCGAGTTGGCCATCAGCTCGACGGTGACCCCCTCCAGATAGGCGTGCGGCACGCCCGCCCCCTGAAAGGTCCCCTCCCCAGGCTGGAGTTCGAGCAGGTTGAGCAAATAGATCGAGAAGAGGCCGCGGTCAATCCCGCCGCCCGGCAGGGGGAAGGCACGCGCCGCCTTGACCGCCCAGTAATCGGGACTGTTTTTCTTGAGGAGGCCGCGATCGAAGAGCGGCTCGATCCCGGCCAGCAGCCCGCCAAGCAGACGGTCGACCTCGAACTGCGGCAGGGTCATCAGATGCTCGTAGAGCCGGCGCAGCAGCCGCTCCTGAGCGGCGGGATCCTCGTCGGCCTCGAGCAGCGCGAGCGGAAACCAGGGAGAGATTCCGGAGAAGGCGGGGATGCCGGTCAGGAGATCGGCGATCTCGGCCAGCGGCCGGAAACCATGCAGCATCCAGAATCGGGTGAGCGCGACATGCACCTCGGGCTTGTGGTTGCGGTCGCGGTAGTTGCGCTGCGGGGCATCGGCCGGCACGCCGGCGGCCTCTTCGGCGGCGAATCCCGCCTCCGCCTGCGGCCGTGAGGGGTGCACCTGGATCGAGAGCATCTCGCGCGCATCCAGGATCTTGAAGAGAAAGGGCAGTTCCGCGCCGAAACGCGCATGGACCGCTGCGCCCAGAATGGTGCCGGGGCTCCGGCGGATCAACTCATCGAGGCCGATGCGGCCCTCGGCAAGCTCCACTTCGCTGGGGGCCTGGGGGTGTGTCCCCATCCACAGCTCGGCGAAGGGCTGGCGTGCCGGATTGGGCACACCAAGGAGAGCGGGAATATAGTCGTATCCGCCCCAGGGATAGTGCTGCACGCGGCCGTGCAGCCGGTAGAGGGTCGATGCAGCGTTCACGCGGCGCAGGCCTTGAGCAGGGCGTTGATCTCCGCGGCGCCCAGATCGCGATGTTCGCCGATCTTGCCGTCACGCGCTTCGATGCGGGCGCCGATGGCCGTTAGCCCGGCCGCGTCATCGATGCCATACTCCGCGAGGCGGGTTTTCACGCCCAGGGACCGGAAGAAGTCCTCGGTGCGGCGGATGGCCTGTTCTATCCGCTCCGGTTCACTGCCGGCGGTGATTCCCCAGATACGTTCGCCATACTGCAGAAGCTTGGCCTGTTTCTGCTGACCCTGATGCCGCAGCAAGGCCGGCAGGACAACCGCCAGGGTCTGGGCATGATCAAGGCCGTGCGCCGCGGTGAGCTCGTGGCCGATGGTATGGGTGGCCCAGTCCTGCGGCACGCCGCAGCCGATCAAACCGTTGAGGGCCTGGGTGGCCGCCCACATCAGGGTCGCCCGGCTGTCATAATCCTGCGGGTGGGCCAGCAGGTAGGGTCCAACCTCGACCAGGGTCATCAGGATCGCTTCGGCCTGGCGGTCCTGCAGGGGCGCTGCCGCCGGCCAGGTCATATACTGCTCACAAACGTGCACGAAGGCGTCCACCACACCGTTGGCCGTCTGCCGCGGCGGCAGGCTCATGGTGGTCTCGGGATCGAGGATCGAGAAGAGGGGATAGAGCAGCGGCGAACTGAAGGCGCGCTTCTCGCGGGTCTCTTCGCGGGAGACGACCGAATTGCTGTTCATCTCCGAGCCGGTGGCAGGCAGGGTGAGGACGCAGCCGAGCGGAAGTGCCGCTTTCACCGGAGCCCGGTGGCTGAGGATCTCCCAGGGTTCGGCACCAGCGAAGGGGACCGCCGCGGCGATGAATTTGGTGCCGTCGAGGACCGAACCGCCGCCGGTGGAGAGGAGGAAATCGATCGCTTCGCGACGCGCCAACTCGACGGCGCGCATCAGGGTCTCATAGCGCGGATTGGCTTCGATCCCGCCGAATTCGAGCACGGTATGGCCCCGTAATCCCTGCATGACCTGATCGTAGACGCCGTTGCGCTTGATCGAGCCGCCGCCATAGGTCATCAGGACGCGTGCGCCGGCAGGGATATGCTCAGAGAGTCTGGCGATGGTGCCCTTGCCGAAGAGGATACGCACCGGATTGCGGTAGGAAAAATTAAACATGCAGCCTCCTGGAAGCAATAGAGATAAAAAAGTGCGACGCAGAGATGGCATGCGTCGCACAACCTGACAGACCGAAGAGGGAGAAAAGCCGGATGCTCATTGCAGCTTGATCATCTTCCGCACCATGTGCTGATCGGGTGAGGAGAGGATGTACATATAGACACCGGAACTCGTCATCTGGCCCTGGTCGTCGCGGCCGTCCCAGTCGATCTGATAATAGCCGGCACGTGCCTCCTCCTGGACCAGCCGGCGGATCCGTCGCCCGAGCAGATCATAGAGGGTCAACTCGACACGCCCAGTGCTGCCGGCGGGAATCTGGTAGCGGATGGTCGTCACCGGATTGAAGGGATTGGGGTAATTCTGCGCCAGTGCCCAGACGGCCGGAGCGGCGAAGGTGATCGTGACGGGTTCGGACCAGGCGAAACGGCCGTCGAGATCGATCTGCTTGAGGCGGTACTCGATGCGGCCGGGTTTGGCGTCTCCATCGCTGTACCCGTAGCTTTGGGCGATGTTGGTGGTCCCGTGCCCCTTGATGAAGGCAATCTGCTGCCACGCCGCTTCACCCTCAAGGCGGCGCTCCAGGGCAAAGCCATAATTGCTGCTCTCGCTGGCGGTGCGCCAGCTGAGATCGACGCGCGTGCCCAGCGGTATCGCCGTAAAAGCCATGAGCTCAACCGGTGTGGTGACACTGGTGACCATCGCGATCGAGGGGGCAAAGTTGTTGGCCTCGTCGTAGGCATTGACGGCGAAATAGTACTGACGCTCAGGGATCAAACCCTTGATCGTGAACATTTCCCGCGCGGAGGGGGCGCCGGGTGTCGGCACCGGTTCGATCAGCTTGGCCGTATCCCACCACTCCCAGTCCCGGTTGCCGGTCGGAGCCGTCTCGCTGTAACGCATCTCATACCGGGTAGCGGCGCGCACCCGGGTACAGTCGTCGCCCACGGCCGTCCAGGTGAGGGTGACAGTGGAATCCGCCCGGCTGGCGATCTGCAGGTCGCGGATGGTGCCGGGGGGGATGACGTCAAACATCTGTTTGGCCGTCGTGACCGTCAGCGGGGTTTTGTAGGTGTCAAAAAGGGCCGCCAGGCCGTTGTAGTCGTATACCCGCGGCAGGACGTACTGGCGCAGGGTGAGGACTAGCGGGATCGAACTCGGCAGGCCGGAGCTCTGCTCGAGCTGGACGCCGTTGAGGCCATTGACCGCGGGGGTATCCTCGGCATCCCCGTCATTGTAGCGGATATATTGAGTCTTGAGGGGAGATGAACTGCGCAGGTCCGCGATGGTGAAAAGGGTGGCCTTTTTCACCGGGCTGTCAGCCCCGACCGTGTCGGCCACCAGCCCCCACCAGTGTTTACCAGGCCACTCACCGGAGACCAGATCGGAGACTGAGCCATAGGTTCCGGTGTCGGACTTGCCGTCGATCTTGAGCCCTTTGAGTCGCGCATCCGAAGTCGTCAGGCGGGGGGTGAAGTAACGCATCCCCATACCGTTGCTGTTGAGGGTGGAGCAAAGCAGGATCTTGGAGTTTTTCAGGGAAACGCCGTATTTGTCCAGGCCGGTGAGAGATTTGCTGAGATCGATGACGATACTGTCAAAGGGCATCTCATAAAAATCGGAATAGAATTTGTAACCGATCGGCAGCATGATCGTCTGGTCGAAAGTGAAATCCGCAATGCCGGAGATCTTGCCCCACCCCGAGAGGTGCACCTGGAGGTAATTGGTGCGAATGACGCGGATCGGGCCCGCCGTATAATTGAAATGGCTGTGGCCGGCATCGACAGCGATTTCGCCGATCTTGCCGCCCAGCGCAGTTTTGAGATCATACTTTTTGTTGCGCCATTGTTCGCGGATAAAAAGGTTAACCTCCTGGGTGGCGGCATGATCGGCGGTCGTCTGGATCCGCAGCCGCTGTTCATCGAAGAGATCGAGACCATCGCCGCCGGCGCTAACCGGGATGGTCAGGTTGGTGAGCAGGCCGCCCGCCTTGGCGGTATCCTGACCGGCCTCATAATTGGGAGCATAGACCGTCTCATTGTCGTAGTTCATGTAGGCGACGCTGCTCCGCGGCAGATCGGTCGAATAGTAGAGATAGAGATAGCCCGTGACGCCGGTGGCGGGATTCCGGACGGCGATTTCATACCGCGGGTATTGCACGGCGGTCGCCTCCTCGTCCCACACCCGTTCACCCGCCCGATCGCCCAGATCTTTGGCCATGAAGACCAGCTCATCCCTGGGATCGAGGATGGTGTTGGAGATACCATAGTAGCTGCCGTTAACATCCTCGTCGACCTGGAAGGGCACAGGTCGCCAGATGATCTCTTCGGCATCGAAGCTATAGAGACGAAAGGCGATAATATCTTTGCCCAGCAGGGCCGGCAGATCCTGACCTTTCAGGATCACGGGATCGAGGTTGCGGCCGATGTCCGCCGCGAATAAAAGAGTGCCCCAGAGAGTTAAGATCATTCCCATCCAGGGCACTCGGTTCAAGCACCATCTTTTACATGCCGATGGCATACTGCATCCTTTCAAAGGACCGCCAGCAGGTCATGTTATTTGAACGCAGTGACAGCCTCTTCCACGGTGTCAAAGGTATCAAATATCGTGACCAGCTTGGTGATCACAAAAAGATTTTCGACGTTCTCGGTGATACGGGCCAGCTTCAGATCGCCGCCGGCGTTACGCAGGGAACTCATCGCGCCGATCAACGCACCCAGCCCGGTGCTGTTCATCCAGGTCACCTTGTTGACATCGGCGACCACCTTCTTGGCGCCCTGACCGATCAATTGTTTGACCTTCTCATGAATCTCAACTGTCTCGGGGCCACCCATCAGTTTGCCCTTGAGCTCGAGAATGGCGACATCCCCTTGCATGACTTCATTCAATGCCATAACGACCTCCTCTTGATATCGATCCGATGTGGAGAAAATCTTTTTTTTAAAATAGGGCTTTTTACCAAAGAATGCAACGCTATTTTACGTCAAGCAACAAGTTTTGTGCCCGTTCGTTGTCAGGATTGATCCGCAGCGCCTCCTGCAGGCATTTGCGTCCCCCCTCCTCCCAACCGCTGTTCAGGCAAAACGAGGCCGCCAGCAGATAGGCCTCGTCGATCTGCCGGCCGTGCATCCGCCGCAGCAAGGACTCCAGCTCCTCGCCAAAAACAAAATGGATATAGTGCTCATTGGTGATCATGTAATAGAGCAGGACCTCATTGTTGCGGTAGTCATGCAGCAGCCGGGTGATGATCGCCAGCCCCTGATTGAACAGCGCCCGCATCTTGTCGATGTTGGCCTTCAGGCTGGCGCGGTTCGCGCCGCCCTCGGTGCCTACGTCGGAATAGTGCTCAAGAATATAGGCCTGCTCGCGCACAACCATCGCCTTGTGGAAGAGAAGACCAACATTGTTGATCAGCTCCACTTCCAGATGGCTGGGCTGCACCTTTTCATGCTCATTCCCGGCGCCATGCCGGCCCGGCCAACCGCGCTGAAATAACAGGTGCATATCCTGCTTGATGCCATAAAGCACATCGGAGAGCTTGAGAATGCGGTCAAACTCCACATCATGGCCGTTTTGGCCCTCGCGGTCAATATTGGCAAAGGTGTTCTTGGCGCGAAAATAGGTGACCAGGATCTTCTTGATCATCCATTGCTTGTTGATGGCCAAAAACGGCCGGATTTTTTCTGCCATAGCCCCTCCAGTTGGCCGGGATATCTATTAACAACAACGCTTTGCCCTGAAAACATTCCCTGCGTCGACTCAGGGCGTTACCGCCTCGCTCGCGGCGCTGAGCAGCAGGCCGTTAAAAAGAACCTTGAAGGTGGCATGGGTCCCGGCACGGAATTGGGGACGGAAACCCACCAGTTCGACATGTCCCTCGCCCTGCGGCACCCAGGCCAGTGCCGACCGGCCGGTGAGCAGTCCCTCCCCCCGGGCAAACCCATCCTGCAACAACCGCTCGTTGGGATAGACCAGCACCGCCTCACCGCTTTCCACCACAAAAGCGGGGCTAAAATGATAAAAAATATTTACATCAGTTGGCATGCCGTAACCCAGGGGATGGCCTCCCTGAAAGGTCGCGCGCAAAAAGGCGCCCGGCACGAAGAGTTCCTGTTGGCTGAGAGCGGCCGTGACATCCCGCACGGGCAGTTCCCACTGCAGCGGCACACCGCAGGCCTGGTTGAGCGCGATCAGCGTGCCGCCACCTTCAACGAACCGGCGCAATTCCTGATTGCCCGTGGCGCCGATGCCGCCACCGAACAGCTCCGGCATTCGCCCGGGCTGGACACCCTCGAGGATCTCGGACGCCGGCTGTGAGGGCAGGATGATCACGTCGAACTGCCGGCGCAAATCGCCGCGCTGCACCGTCGGATTGATGATGCGGTCAAAGGGGAACTCGTTGGTTTCGAGGACGAATCGGGTCCAGCCTTCATCACTCTCCGCCAGATAGCTGGTATAGAGGCCGATTCGCGGCGCCCGCAACCGCCAGGCCGGCTGTGGCGTGCGCAGCTTGCCGGCCGAGAAGGTGACATGATAGATGCGCGCAAGGTCCTGCAGCAATTTGAGCGAATCGGTCACGACCCAGCAGCTGCCCGCCGGCCAAACCTCCCTGGCCGTGCGCTGCAGCTCCTTGAGCCAGTAAACCGGCACCCCGGCGGCGAGCAGGCGGTTGACCACCCGGTTGGCGGAGTGGGTGCGGTAATCGAGAAAAAAACCGGTGCGCTCCGGCAGGTCGCTCACCCCGAAAGCCGGCAGAGGCAGTTTGCTCACCTTTTCGATGTCGCCGAGAATCTCGCCGCGGCCCTCAAGCACCTTGACGCCATAGGCGCAGGGCAGATTATAGCTGCTGACGTCGTAGGGCATTTCCGCGCCCGTGCCGCCGACATAGAGGCGGGTCTGCAGCAGGGTCCGCGCATAGGCGCCATTCGGCTGGGCGGTCTGCACCAGATAACTCTCTTCCGGATAGAGGGTGCCGGAGACCACCACCTTGCTCCGCGCTTGAAAGATCTCCACCTGCCCCGCCTGCAGCGTGGCCAGCAGCTCATATTGCGCCTGGGCATCAAAGGGGCGCGGTGGCAGGATGAAGACCTCGCGATCGTCGCCAGGCTCGACCGCCTCACTTTGCACCTGCCAGCTCCGCTCCAGCCACCCCTCGCGGTCGCGGGCGGCCAGACCGAGCAGGGCCTGACTGGCCCGCTCCGCATAATCGACAATATGGCCGAGCCGCCAGATTCCTCCCTTCCAGGGCAGCGGTTGCTGCCAGGAACGCTGCAGCGGGGCCACTTCGCTGTCACCCGCCAGATCGCCGGGAGTCAATGTCACGGGCGTGGCCAGCCGTGCCGATGCGATCTCGCCGAGCAAACGGATGCCGCCGTGGTAATAGATATAGGCTCGGCTTGAAGCGAAGGCATCAAAGTAAAAGGCATGGGCGACGCCCGCCATCCCCGCCGCGGTCATCTCCGCAGCGATCGCGGTGCCGATGGCGTTGGTCTGGGCCTGCAGCAGCGGTGGAATATTGTCATCGGCGGGATCGCGGTAGGGCGGCAGAAACATCCGCGGACCGGTGTATCCCATCTGGTGCAGATCGAAGACGACGTGCGGGTGCCAGACGTTGAAAACCTTTTCGACCGTCAGCCGCGTCTCCCGCTGACTGAGCATCACCCAATCGCGGTTGATATCATGACCTGCATAGGGATGGTCGAGAAAGGGGACCGGCCCGCCGGCGAAGGGGGTATCCCGGTACTTTTTATACCACTCGACCACGGCATCGAGGCCATCCGGATTGTGCGTCGGGATGAGCAGAAGCACGACGCGATCGAGGAGGGTGCGCGTCGCCTCCGAGTTGTCCGAGACCAGATGATAGGCCAGATTCATCGACATCTGCGAGGGGCCGATCTCGATGGGATGGATCGAGCAGGCGATACACACCACGCTGCGGGCCTCGCGCATCAGGCGGCGCGCCTGGGCCGGGACCATCTCGCGCGGATCGGCCAGCTGTGCCTGCAGCTGGATCAGATTCTCCTGATTCGCCAGATTTTCCGGCGAGGAGATAACGGCCATCCAGAAGGTCCGGCCCTGCGTCGACTGCCCCAGGCGCTGTACCTGCAGGCGGGGACTCTGGCGATCGAGCAGCCGGAAATAGGCGAGAATCGTCCCGGCATCCGCCAGACGGAAATCCTCTCCCGGCGTGAAGCCGAGGAAGCCGGCCGGCGTGGTGATGGCCGGCGGTGTCTGCGCCGGCAGCCCGGCCGCCAGCAGCAGCAGGCCCACCACGATCCCTCTTCGCGCCATACGATCCCGGCACCGGGCTCTCATGGAGATTATCCTCACGATATCCTGTTCAACGGCCGCCGGCAGATTCGCCCGTGCGGCGCACCTTACGTAAAAATGACCTGCTCCTGCCAATCCGTCAGCCGCAGGCGGTACTCTTCGATCAGCCGCACCGTCTCCGCCGGCGAGGCACTCTGGCGCAGATCGATGCCCGGGACTGCTCTCTTCTGGTCGCCAAGCCAGGACCAGGCGATCTCGGCCGCTTCCGGTTCGCCCGGCGTCCCGGCCGCCGGCAGAAAGGCGCGCACCCGGCGCAGCAAGTCATTCCGGCTGCGCAGCAGCATCGCCTCGGTCGCATCCGACCCGCTCTCTCTCCAGGCGGCATAACAGGGCGGCGGGCCGGCTTGCGCATGGTCGCGCGCCAGCCAGCCGGTGGTCAGGCCGTGTCCCGGATCGAGAAAAAAGAGCTGCAGCCATTCCGGCACGGCGGAGGGCAGGATGAGAATCCGCTGATAGCGGACGCGCCGGCGATGCGGCCGCGCCTGTACCTGCAGTTGCCGGTTGATCTCCGGATCGAAATGGCGGATGAAACGCTGTTCGAGCAGCAGGGCCGCCAGTTCGGAACCCACCTCGCGAATCTCGAGCCGGAAGAGCCGGCGGCGGATCTGCTCCAGCTTGGCATCCGGCTCGGTACCCGGCAGGAAGTAGCTCCGGACCCGGCGGGCCAGATTGCCGGCCTTGCCGACATAGATCACCGTATCGCTGCGGTCACGCATCAGATAGACGCCGGGTCCAGCCGGCAGCGAGCGGATGAAGCCGGCATCGAAGGCATAGGGCGTCCAGTCGATGGCCGCCTCCTCCGGTGCAAGAAAGGCAGCGAGCTGGGCATCGGTCGTAACGCCGCGCATCGCGAGCTGCTCGATCAGCAGTTGCCAGATGGCGGCGAGCTGGGCCAGGGTCGCATCAATCTCCGCCCCGCTCCAGGCAGGCAGCCCCAGCAGCGCCGCGAGGTCCTCCGCGCCTGCCAGCGTCGCGTCGGGGAAAAGTTTGCCGGCGAGCGGACGCATTGCCAGGACAGGATTCGCCAAGGGCGTCTGGACCAGCTCTGCGGCTGCCCGGCGAAAGAGGGCGATCTGATGGCCCAGGCCGAAAAAAACCAGCGGTTGGCCGGCGGCCTCCTGTAGCAGAGTGTGAATAAACCTTGCGATCCGCCCGGACCAATCCGCGCCCTCGCCGGCGGTGATCGTGGCCAGCGGGCGGATCTCCCCGGCACTCACCCAAGCGCAAGCCAGCGCCTGCCATTCCTGCCAATGGCTGGCCCGTTCCGGCAGGATACCGCAGACCATCCAGCCGCGCGCGCTCAGGGGGGGCTCGCCGGCCGCCCGGTAGCGATAGCAGTCCTCACCGACACGATCGACCCGCGCCTCGCCGGCGAGCAGGGACTCTATAAGCCGGGCGGCGACGCCGGCCGGCACCTGCTGCAGTTTGAGCACCTCGGTGGCGAGTTCGGCAGCGCGGACGGGTTCCTGACGCTGCCGCAGATAGGCCAACAATTTCTCACTCATGGGTGAATCGGCAAGATGGTTTGGTTCGAATTACTACAAGATACGATTTTTTGCGTTGGGAATGAAGGTCTTTTTTTTACCCGGCAGCGAGGCCGGCGCCGGGACGGCCTTTGGCTCTTCCCGGCGCCGATGGAGGGGTTACGGCATAACCGGCTTGGGGTACCGGTTCAGCAGAGCGATCGATTTGGCGATCTCCTCCTCGGGGAGGGGATAGTTGATCAGATTGCCGCGGAAATAGGAATCATAGCCGGTGAGATCCATCAGGCCATGCCCGCTGAGGTTGAAGAGAATGACCCGCTCCTTGCCCTCTTCCCTGGCCAGGTTCGCCTCCTCAATCGCCGCCGCAATGGCGTGTGAACTCTCCGGCGCCGGGATGATGCCCTCGGAGCGGGCGAAGAGGACGGCGGCATCGTAGACGTCGAGCTGATCCACCGCACGCGGTCTGGCCAGGCCGAGATTGATCGCATGGCTGACCAGTGGCGCGACGCCGTGATAGCGCAAACCGCCGGCATGGATCGGAGGCGGGACGAACTTGTGGCCTAGCGAATGCATCGCCAGCAGGGGTGTCATCTCCGCCAGATCGCCATGATCATAGCCGAAGGGAGCGCGGGTCATACTCGGACAGGAGCTCGGCTCGACCGGGATGATATCGATATCGGCGCCGTTGATCTTGTCGAGCATGAAGGGGAAGGCGATGCCGGCGAAATTGCTGCCGCCGCCGACGCAGCCGATCACCTTGTCGACGCGCTTCTCACCCGCCTTGGCCAGCTGCACCTTGGCCTCCAGCCCGATGACCGTCTGGAAAAGCAGCACATGGTTGAGGACGCTGCCGAGGGAATAGCGGGTGGCGCCGGTGGGATCGCTCACCGCATCCTCCACCGCCTCGCTGATGGCACCGCCGAGGCTGCCGGGGGTTTCGGGATTATCCTGCAGCATCCGCCGCCCGGCCTGGGTGTCGGTGCTGGGACTGGCGACGCACTGGGCGCCCCAGGTCTCCATCATCAGCCGGCGGAACGGCTTTTGCTCAAAACTGACCCGCACCATGTAAACCTTGCACTCCAGCCCCATCAACACACAGGCGAAGGCGAGCGCACAGCCCCACTGCCCGGCGCCGGTCTCGGTGGTGATCCGTTTGACTCCCGCCAGCTTGTTGTAATAGGCCTGCGGCACCGCGGCGTTGGGTTTGTGGCTGCCGGCCGGACTGACACTCTCGTTCTTGTAATAGATACGCGCCGGGGTCCCCAGGGCTTTCTCCAGGCCGTAGGCCCGCACCAGCGGGGAGGGCCGCCACATTTTATAGATCGCCTGCACCTCCTCGGGGATGTCGATCCAGCGCTGGGTGCTCATTTCCAGCTCGATCAGATTCATCGGAAAAACCGGGGCGAGCATCTCCGGAGCGATCGGCTTGCCGTCCGGGCCCAGCGGTGGCGAGGGGGGCTTGGGGAAATCGGCGGCAATGTTGTAGTACTGGCGCGGCATTTCACTTTCGTCGAGCAGGATCTTGGTGGCTTGCATGAGACTCCTCCATGGGGTTAGACGCATAAAAAAAGCCCGCTGCTTGTTCGATACGCAGCGGGCTGAAATTAGCCGACAGGTGACGAGGCTGTGCTAGCGATGGGCCTCCATCCCGCTCCGTATGACCATACGCCACCACCACCAGTTCGTGCTGGTCTGGACGTTCGCAAGGATGGGGGTGAAAGCCTGTTGCATGGATTCCTCGTACTGTTTTTCCAATATAGGCAAATTATCCATTTCTGTCAAGAAAAAACTCAGCGAGCCCGGGGCGCGAGACCCCGGCGCCGCGTAACAGTCTCACATCACGATAAATTTGTCCCGGCTGGTGCCGCAGATCTCGCACTTCTCGTCGCCATCCTCGCCGATCTCGACATTGCCGCAAACCGGACAGAGATAGATCTTGGCCGTGCTCAGGTCCTTGCCGGTCTTGAGGCACTCGAGGGCTTTGAGATAGAGCTCATTGTGGATCTTCTCCGCCTTCATCGCAAAGGTAAAGCTGGCGATAGCGGCCTTGTTGCCTTCCGCTTCGGCATCCTTGAGGAAATCGGGGTACATCGTCTTGAACTCGTAGGCCTCGCCATCGGCTGCCATTTGCAGATTGTCCAGGGTCGTTTTCACCCGGCCGAGCACCCGCAGATGGGCATGGGCATGGATGGTCTCCGCCTCCGCCGCCGCACGGAAAAGCTTGGCGATCATGGGATACCCCTCGGCATCAGCCTTTTTGGCGAATGCGAGATAGGTGCGGTTGGCCTGGCTTTCGCCGGCGAAGGCATCCTGGAGATCCTTTTCTGTTTTCATGGAGATTCCTCTCTGCGTTAGGGATGATAGGGTACCCGATGATCGGGCTTTTGTTTAGTGATTAGAGTATCTTGCCGCTGCCAGCAGGGCTTCGGTCAGGCTGGTCGGATTGGCCTGATTCCTGCCGGCGATGGCGAAGGCGGTACCGTGATCGGGCGTGGTGCGCAAAAAGGGCAGCCCGAGGGTGAAAGAGACGGTGCGGTGGAAATCGAGGGTCTTGGCGGCGATGTGACCCTGATCGTGATAAAGTGAGAGCACTGCATCGTACTCCCCCTGACCGCAAAGGTGGAAGACCGAATCGGCCGGAACCGGGCCGCAAACCTCCAGACCGAGCCGGCAGGCCTCAACAACGGCCGGGCGAAGGATGCGTGCCTCTTCGTCGCCGAAGAGTCCCTCGTCGCTGGCATGAGGATTAAGGGCCGCCAGTGCGAGCCGACGCCGCTGCAGTCCAAGCTGCTGCAGACCGCGATCGCTCGCGGCCAGCCCTTCGACCACACCGGCAATCGTCAGGGCATCCGCGACTCGCCGCAGCGGGATGTGCTTGGTGAGAAAAAAGATGCGCAAATCGCCCACCATAAAGAGGGTCATCGGCATGGCGGTCGCCGTCAGACCCGCAAGCATTTCAGTGTGGTCGATATAGGGCACGCCGCCCTGCTGCAGGGAGGCCTTGTTGATCGGAGCGGTCACCAGGGCCCGGACCGATCCCCGTAACGCCTGATCAATCGCGGTGCGGATATAGGCGAATGCTGCCCGGCCGCAGGCGCCCTCGACCCGGCCCATCTCGACCGGCCGGTGGATTTCGCCCGTCTCCACCAGCGGAGCCTCCGGCAAGGGCAGCCCGGTTTGCACCATGGCCTGATCGATCACTACCCGATCGCCGAACAAAACCGGCTGCAGCGCCTGCTGTACGCGTGGATCCCGCAAGGCCTTGAGGACGATTTCGGGGCCGATGCCGGCCGGATCGCCAAGGGTGATGCCGATGCGCGGCTTCACATCACCCCCGCTTGCTGCAAGACCCCGATCCCGCGCTGCAACTCCTCGAGCGTGACCGGATGGTGCGCCTCGATAATCCGCAAACTCTCCGCATTCAGATAGGGCGCCAGCAGCCTGAAATCAAAGGTGCCCATGCCCGGGGCCAGATGATCCTGGAAGTCGGCGATGTCATGAATGTGCATGCCCGCCAGTTGGCCCTTGAAGCGCTCGAGGAAATCACGTTCGTGATCGAGCAGGCCCAATCGGGCAAAAATCTCGGCGTGACCAACATCATGCCAATAGCGCAGCTGCCCGCCGGCAAACTCGCCGAAGAGAAGATCAAACTCATCACCGATCGGGATCTGCGAGAGACGGTAACGGTTCTCGACACCGATCAGGATCCCGAGTTTGCGCGCCTCACGATGCAGAGCCTCGACCGTGCGCAGTAGCGGCGAGAGATAGGGACCAATTTGGGCCGCACGCTCCCGCTGCAATTCCGCGATCCGGTCGCGAAATTCATCGGATTCTCCGCCAGCCCGATCGTGGAGAGCAAAGAGATCTCTCATCCTGAAATCCATGGCCATCACGCCGAGATGGTAGACCACCAGAGAGGCCCCCAGCTCGGCGGCAACCTGCAGTGACCTCTGCCCGAACCGGACTGCGAGTTTGCGTTCCTCTTGATCGAGCGAGGCCGGATTAAAAAGCGCGGCGACGTTGGGGTGGCCCTCATAACCAGGCGGCGTCGGGCAGTAATTATGCACGCTGTAAACCGTGAATTCGCCCCGGCGCAGCCGCGGCCGCATCTGCTCCAGGGTTGCTCCGCTGACGCGATAATCGATCTCCAGGCCGGTGAGCCCGGCGGCGCCAAGGGCGTCGAGCAGCTCATTCCCGTCGGTGAGGCGTTTGGAGAGCCAGGAGGTAGAGAGACCACATTTCATTTCTGTTGTCATGCGGGTTACTCCCGAAAGCGCCGGAGGCCGTCAGCATAGGCGGCGAGGCGGGCATCCACCCGCCCGAAGATAGTCTCGGGGGGATAGTGGCCGCTGGCATCGCGTTCACCGGCGGGCATACCCGACAGGATTTCGATCCCTTCGTCGATCCGCTCCACCGCATAGATCACGAACTGACCGGCGCGCACCGCTTCGATGAGCGAATTCTTGAGCATCAGGTTCGGCACATTTTGCTTGGGGATGATCACCCCCTGGCTGCCGGTCAGCCCGCGCATGCGGCAGATCTCGAAAAATCCCTCGATCTTTTCGTTGACCCCGCCGATCGGTTGGATCTCGCCATTCTGGTTGACCGAGCCGGTGACGGCGAGGTCCTGGCGAAGGGGCAGATCAGCCAGGCGTGAGAGCAGGGCATAGATCTCGGCAGAGGAGGCGCTGTCGCCGTCGATGCCGCTGTAGGACTGCTCGAAGCAGAGGGAGGCATTGATCGAGAGCGGCCGGTCCTGGCTGAACTTGCCCTGGAGGTACCCCGCAAGGATGAGCATGCCCTTGTCGTGGGTCGGGCCGCTCAGGGCCACCTCGCGTTCGATGTTGATGATCCCCTCCCGCCCCATCGAGCTCCGCGCCGTAATCCGCACCGGCATGCCAAAATGGTAATCCCCCATGCTCAGCACGCTCAGGCCATTGACCTGGCCTACCCGGGCCCCATCGGTATCGATCAGGATGGTCCCCTCCCGGATATTCTCGCGGATCTTTTCCTCTATGAGGTTCAGCCTCTGGTCGGCAGCGGCGAGAGCCTGTTCGACATGGCGCTGCGCGACGATGTTCTCCTTCCCGGCACGGGCAAAATAGTCGGCCTCGCGCAGCAGATCGTTGATATAGGTGAAACGGGTGGTCAGTTTGTTCTGCCGCCCGGCCAGACGCACCCCGTATTCGGCCACCTCGGCCACGGCGGTGGCGTCGAAGGGCTGCAGCTCCTGCTCGTCGCACATCCGCTTGATGAACTCGGCATAGCGGCGCAAATTGGTGGCGTCGTTGGGCATCTCCGAATCGAATTCCGCCTTGATCTTGAAAATCTTGCGGAAATCATCGTCCGCCGCATAAAGCAGCTGATAGATCCAGGGATCACCCAGCAAAATCACCTTGACACTCAGCGGGATCGGCTGCGGCTTCATGGCCGTGATCGCGAAAAGCAGCGCCGGGTCGTTGGCGTTGATCTCGGTCTCTCCGTTCTTGAGCATGCGCTTGAGATTCGACCAGACGCCCTCCTCGCGCAGCAGGTCGCGCGCGTGCAGGACAAGAAAGCCACCGTTGGCCTGCAGCAGTGAGCCCGCCCGGATATGGGTGAAATCGGTGCGCCACTGGCCGTTGCGGTCCATCAGGCGCTCGATGCTGCCGAACAGCCGCGCCTGGGTGGGCGAGTTCTCAAAGATGATCGGCGCGAAGCTCTTGCCGCCGTTGTTCACCAGGACGTTAACGCGGTATTCGAGAAAGGCCTCAGCCTCACCCGCCGCCTCCGCCGGCGCGGCGCCCTCCCCCTCCTCGCCATCGGCCTTGCGCTCGAACTTGCCGAGGTTCTCCAGCAGGCTCTTGAGCACCGCTTCGAGATACTCACTCACCGGTGCAACCGGAAACGCCGCCCGCACTTCATCGAGCGCCTCTCCGATCACCGGCCTGGCCGCCTCATGCTCCAGCTCGGCCAACCGCGCCTGCTTTTCGCGCTGCAATTTCCGGTTGAGCTGAATCAGGCGGGCAAGTTCCTTGTTCAGTTCGATATAGCGCTGCTGGATCCCCGCGACCTTGCGCTGGTCGAGCTTGCCCTGGCTCACCAGCTCGCCCAGAGTTTCAAGCGGGACCGGCTGGTTGTCGATCACCGGCAGGACATCCGGCTTGGCAAAGGGCCCCACCTGCACCTGAACCAGGGTGAATTTGTCCTTCTGCGCCCTCTTCTCGAACTGCTGCAGATTTTCGGCCTGCTGCAGGGCATAGCGTTCGAGCAAGGCTTCGCGCCTTTTCCGGATCCGCTCGCTCTCCAGTACCGCCGGCACAGCAACCCTGAGCTGGCCGATGCAATCCTCCATCGCCTTGCGGAACCGTACCCCCTCGCCCGGTGCCAGCTGCAGCACGCAAGGCTGATCGGGCGCTGAAAAATTATGGAGATAACAGAGGTCTTCCGGCACCGGTTTCTGGAAGCGCGGTTCCTGCAGCATCAGCTGCACCGTCGTCCGCCGGCCGGTCCCGGTTTCGCCGGAGACGAAGATGTTGTAGCCGGGATAGTCCATATCGAGTCCGAGGGTCAGGGCACGCAAGGCCCGCTCCTGGCCGAGGATCGTGCGGTAACTCGCCAGCTCCGCAGTCGACTGAAAGCTTGTGATATAGTCATCGCATTCCCAGCGGAGCTGTTCCGCCGGGAGCGGTTTGAAAGAGGGACCCATGACCTACTCCTTGGGGATTGGCCTCACACGCTTGTTGAATCGATTGCGGCTGATGAGCGCGCGATCCGCGTTCGGGTTGGCGCGAGCGTTGGGCGCCGGTCGACTGCCAGCCGGTTCACTCGAAGGCGAACTCGATCTGTTCCAGCCGCTTGCGCTCCTCCACCACTTCGCGATATTCCTGCAGGAGCGGCTCCTCCACCCGTTCGCCGCTCTTCATGCGCAAGCGCAGGGCCTCGATTCGGGCATCGAGCTTGGCGATGCGGATGGTATTGAGGCAGTCGAAGGCAAAGCGCTCAGGATGAAGCGGCTTTTGCGGCTGCTGCAAAGCCCGGGTGATGCGCTCCACCACCAACGGCTCACGGATCAGCGAGAGCATGCGATGCAGATCGAAGGGCACCCCCTCGAGCGCGTCGAGTTCGAAGGTCTGAAAGACGTTGCGGACATCCATATTGAGAAACTCGTCGGCGGTGATCAGGGCGAGGATCCGCGGCAACAGCTCCGGCTGGGTCAAGGCCACCTCGAGCAGCCCCAGCTCGGCTGCGCCGCCCTTGCTTTCCAGATACCGGTCGCCCTTGACCGGCTGGGCGCTCTGCTCCTCCGGACGCACCTGCAGGCGCGTGCGCCGCTCAAGTTTGTGCACCTCGGACCAGAGTACCGCCTCCTCGACATTGAGCTTTTCCGCGAGGTCGCGCAGTAAAAAGGACTTTTGGATGACATCGGTGACCCGGGCGATCGAGGTGAGCAGCTCGCGCGTCGACTCCGCCTTCTGGGTGGGGGTCCGCAGCAAGCCTTTCTGTTCGAGGCTTTTCATCCTGAAGTCGATGAGCGGCATCCCCTGCTGCAGCTGCCCGCGCACCGCCTCGGCACCGTTGCGGCGGACGAATTCGTCGGGGTCCTGCCCGCCGGGCAGCAGACAAATGCGGACGTCAAAGCCATTGGCCAGCAGGATTTCGGCGCCGCGCAGCGAGGCGGCAGCCCCGGCGGAATCGCCGTCATAGAGGATTACGGCGCGGGCGGTGTAACGGCGCAGCAGCCGCGCATGCTCCTCGGTCATCGCCGTCCCCGAGGTCGCCACCACCTCCTCGATCCCGGCCTGGTGCAGGCTGATCAGGTCGGTGTAGCCCTCGACGATCACCACGCAGTCGGCCTGGCGCACCGCCTCGCGCGCGAGGTCAAGGCCATAGAGGACGAAGCGCTTCTGATAGATCGGCGTCTCGGGCGAGTTGATGTATTTGGGCGAGTTATCCTCGATGATCCGGCGTGCGCCGAAGGCCACCACCTGTTTGCTGAGCGAGCGGATGGCGAAGGTGACCCGGCCGCGGAAGCGGTCGTAGATCCCGCCCCCCTCCTTCTGCAGTACCAGGCCGGCCTTGAGCAGCAGCTCGGGATTGACCGAACGGGCGCGCGCATGCTGCAGCAGCCCGTCCCACTTGTTCAAGCTGTAGCCAATGCCGAAGCGGGCGAAGAGCTCGGGCGTCAGACCGCGCGAGGCCAGATAGCGGCGTGCCGGCTCAGCCTCGGCCTCGCCGAGCAGATTCGCCATAAAGAACTCGTTGGCCAGCTGGTTGGCGTAAAAAAGGGCCTCCTTCTCCTGCAGCTGGCTGAGGTCCTCCTCCTCTTCGGGCAGGACAATCCCGGCGGCCTTGGCCAGCAGCCGCACACTTTCGGGGAAGGTGAGGCTCTCCACGCGCATGACAAAGGTGAAGACATTGCCGCCGGCGCCGCAGCCGAAACAGTGAAAGATCTGCAGGTCGGGATTGACGCTGAAGGATGCGGTCTTTTCCTGATGAAAGGGACAGAGGCCGAAATAGTTCTTGCCGCGCTTTTTCAGCGTGACATAGCCGGAGACGACATCGGCGATGTCGCTCGCCAGCCGCACCTGATCTATTTTATCCTGGGGAATCGCCACCCGCAGCGCCTGTCCGGTTTTTTAACAGAATTCACTTGACTTTTTGGCCATTTGTTAATATGATGATAGATACTGCAGCAGATCGAATCCTCCCGTTCCGGAAGCGGGGCAGCGTGCGGGAGTTCCCTGAACCACTCAATAAAAAGGAGTGATAGACCGTGGCTAATAGGACCCTGCCGTTTCTCCTGGAACAGAGCGTGGAACAATACCCGGATAATATCCTGCTCTGGGAAAAAATCGGAAGCCGTTATGAGGGCACCACCTACCGTGAGGCCCGCCAGCAGGTGCAGTTATTCGCGGCGGGATTACTGAGTCTCGGCATCGAAAAGGGCGACCGCATCGCCCTGATCTCCGAAGGCCGCAACGCCTGGGTCATCGCCGAACTCGGCATCCTCTACACCGGGGCGGTCAACGTGCCCATCTCGGTCAAGGTGGACGAACTGGCGGATCTCAAGTTCCGCATCAGCCATTCGGGCTGCCGCATGGCCGTAGTCTCGGGCGGTCAGGCCCACAAGATCAAGGCGATCAAAAACGATCTGCCGGTGCTGGAAAAGGTGATCCTCTTCGACGAAAACGGCAGCCATGACCCGGATGAAATTACATTACAAAATCTGCTGCAAAAAGGCAAGGATTATCTCGAGCACCGTCCGGAGCACCTGGAGGAGAGCTGGCAGGCGATCGAGGAAAACGACGCCGCCAATATCTGCTACACCTCCGGCACCACCGCCGATCCCAAGGGCATCATCCTCACCCACCGCAACTACACCGCCAACGTCGAACAGGCCTGCTCACTCCTGCCCATTCCCGAGTGGTACTGCTCCCTGCTGATCCTGCCCTGGGATCACAGTTTTGCCCATACCGCCGGCATCTATACCCTGATGAAAAACGGCGCCAGCATGGCTTCGGTCCAGGTGGGCAAGACGGCCATCGAAACCCTGAAGAACATCCCGGTCAACATCAAGGAGACCCGGCCGGTCTTTTTGCTGAGCGTGCCCTCGCTGGCGCAAAATTTCCGCAAGAACATCGAGAAGGGCATTCGCCAGAAAGGCCCCAAAGTCGAAGCCCTCTTCAACAAGGCCCTCAAGACCGCCTATGTCTACAACGGCATCGGCAGCAACCGCGGCAAGGGCTGGCGTGCGGTCTACAAGCCCCTGATGCTCCTCTACGACAAGATCCTCTTCAAAAAGGTACGCGAGAACTTTGGCGGACGGCTTGAGTTCTTCATCGGCGGCGGCGCCCTGCTTGATATCGAGCTGCAGCGCTTCTTCTATGCCATCGGCATTCCGATGTTCCAGGGCTATGGCCTCTCCGAGGCCGCGCCGATCATCTCGGCCAATGTGCCGCGCAAACACAAGCTGGGTTCATCCGGCTCGATCGTCGCCAATCTGGAGGTCCGCATCGGTGACGACAAGGGCAACGAGCTGCCGCGGGGTGAAAAGGGCGAAATCATCGTGCGCGGGGAGAATGTGATGGCGGGTTACTGGAACAACGAAAAGGCGACCAGCGAGGCCCT
>CAYTCI010000007.1:0-85744 GCA_964436305.1 uncultured Cytophagia bacterium
CATGGGCGATGCAGTGCGAGTAGGCCAGGATGATGCTCGGGCCGTTATAGGCATCGGCCTCGGCGAAAGCCCGGACCACCTGCAGGTCGTTGTAACCCATCGCCACGCGGGCGACGTAGATGTTGCCATAGCTCATGAAGATCATGCCCATATCTTTCTTGGGCAGGGGCTTGCCGGCAGCCGCGAACTTGGCCACCGCACCCATCGGCGTCGATTTGGACATCTGGCCGCCGGTGTTGGAGTAGACCTCGGTGTCGAGCACCAGGACATTGACGTTGCGGCCGGAGGCCATCACGTGGTCGAGACCGCCGTAGCCGATATCATAGGCCCAGCCATCACCGCCGATGATCCAGACGCTCTTCTTGACGAGCATGTCCGCCAGCGAGAGCAGGTGCTTGCCCTGCATCGACTTGCTGCCGGCCAGCTTCTTCTTGAGAATCACAACCCGCTCGCGCTGGTCGTAGATGCCCGCCTCGGTGCTTTGATCAGCCGTCAGCAGGGCGGTGGCCAGATCCTCGCCGATCTCGCCGGCCAGGGCCTTGACCAGCTCCTGCGCGAATTCGGTATGCTTGTCGATGGTCAGCCGGTACCCCATGCCGAATTCGGCGTTATCCTCGAAGAGGGAGTTGTTCCAGGCCGGTCCGCGGCCATCCTTGTTCTTGGCGTACGGGGTCGTCGGCAGGTTACCGCTGTAGATCGAGGAACAGCCGGTGGCGTTTGCGGCCACCATGCGATCTCCGAAAAGCTGGGTCATCAGCTTGAGGTAGGGGGTCTCGCCGCAGCCGGCGCAGGCGCCGGAGTACTCGAAGAGCGGCTCGAGCAGCTGACTGCCCTTGACCGAGACGATCTTCAGCTCACGACGGTCGACGTTGGGAAGATTGAGGAAGAACTCGTAATTCTCTCGCTCCTGGAAGCGGATCGGAGGCTGCGGAGCCATATTGATCGCCTTCTTGCCCACTTCGGTCTTGTTTTTGGCCGGGCAGACCTCAACGCAGAGGGCGCAGCCGGTACAATCTTCCGGCGCCGACTGAATGGTGTACTTCCAGCCTTCCGGGAAATCCTTGCCGCGGGCGTCGATCGACTTGAAGGTCGCCGGCGCCTGGGCCAGATGTTTGGGATCGTAGGCCTTCTGGCGAATGGCCGCGTGCGGACAAACCATGGCGCATTTGCCGCACTGGATGCAGATTTCGGCATCCCAGACCGGGATCTCCAGGGCGATGTTGCGCTTCTCGTACTGCGTGGTCGCGGTCTCAAAGGTGCCATCGATGGGCAGGGCACTCACCGGCACCATATCGCCCTTCTCGATGATGATCTGGCTGACGACATCGCGCACGTACTTGGGGGCATTGGCGGGAACCACCGCCGGCATCTCCTTGGTGCTGGTCACCTTGCCGGGGACGTTGACCTTGTGCAGATGGGCCAGGGTCGCATCAACCGCCTCATAGTTCTTCTGCACCACGGCATCGCCCTTGGCGCCGTAGGTCTTTTTGATCGCCTTTTTGATGTACCGGATCGCCTCTTCCTGGGGCAGGACGCCCGAGATGGCGAAGAAACAGGTCTGCATGATGGTATTGATACGCACGCCCATGCCGGTCTTCTTGGCCACTTCATAGGCGTCGATGACGTAGAAATTCATCTTTTTATTGACGATCTCTTCCTGATAGACCCGCGGCAGGGTGTCCCAGACCTCATCAGGCCCGCTCAGACTGTTCAGCAAGAAAGTCGCCCCGGGGGCTGCTTTCTCGAGCAGATTGAAGCGCTCCATGATGAACTGCTGGTGGCAGCCAATGAACTGGGCTTTGTCAACCAGATAGATCGACTTGATCGGACGCGGCCCAAAGCGCAGGTGCGAGGCGGTCACCGTACCCGCCTTTTTCGAGTCGTAGACGAAGTAGCCCTGCGAATAGTTCTCGGTCTCTTCACCGATGATCTTGATCGAATTCTTGTTGGCGCCGACGGTGCCGTCAGAACCCAGACCGTAAAAGAGAGCGCGGAAGACATCGTCCGGCTCGATCGAGAAGGCGGGATCGAAATCAAGGCTGGTGTGGGAGACGTCATCCTGAATGCCGACGGTGAAATGATTCTTGGGGGCCGGCTTTCTCATCTCGTTGAACACCGCTCTGACCATGGCCGGGGTGAATTCCTTGGAGGAGAGCCCGTAGCGCCCGCCGATCACCTTCGGCAGCTGGGCGAAGGGCAGGGTACCGGCCGAGAAGGCTTCGGTCAGGGCCGTGACCACATCCATATAGAGGGGTTCACCGCCGGCGCCGGGCTCCTTGGTCCGGTCCAGCACGGCGATCTGCTTCACGCTCTTGGGCAGGGCCTTGAGCAGATAGTCACTGGCGAAGGGACGGAAGAGATGGACCTTGATCAGGCCGACCTTCTCGCCCTGCTTGTTGAGATATTCCACCGTCTCTTCGGTGGTCTCGGCGCCCGAGCCCATGATGATAAGGACGCGTTCGGCGTCCGGGGCGCCGACATAGTCGAAAAGGTGATAGTGACGGCCGACCACCTTGGCGAACTTGTCCATCGCTTCCTGGACGATTGCGGGGGTGGCGGCATAAAAGGGATTGCAGGCCTCGCGACCCTGAAAATAGACATCGGGGTTCTGGGCGGTGCCGCGCAGCATCGGGTGATCCGGGGAGAGCCCACGGCTGCGATGCGCCATCACCAGCTCGTCATCGATCATCGCGCGCAGATCCTCATCCGCAAGCCCCTCGATTTTTTGCACCTCATGCGATGTCCGGAAGCCGTCGAAAAAGTGGACGAAGGGGACGCGGGCCTTGAGGGCCGCAGCCTGGGCGATCAGGGCGAAGTCGTGCACCTCCTGGACCGAATTGGAGGCGATCAGCCCCCAGCCGGTGGCGCGCACCGCCATGATATCGCTGTGGTCGCCGAAAATCGACAGGGCGTGGGCGGCGACGGTACGGGCGGAGACATGAAAAACAGTGGAGGTCAGTTCGCCAGCGATCTTGAACATGTTCGGGATCATCAGCAGCAGTCCCTGGGAAGCGGTGAAGGTGGTGGTCAGGGCGCCGGTTTGCAGCGCTCCATGCACGGCGCCGGCCGCGCCACCCTCGCTCTGCATCTCCACCACCTGCGGCACTGTGCCCCAGATGTTCTTGCGGCCTTCCGCGGAATAGGCATCCGCCCATTCCCCCATGTTCGACGAGGGGGTGATGGGATAGATTGCAATGACCTCGTTGACCTTGTGGGCGACAAGGGCAGCGGCTTCATTACCGTCAACCAGGATCTTTTCTCGAGCCATTAGAGACCTCCGTAAACATGTTGATTACTGTATCTTGCATAACGATCATCATTTGCTGACATCAGCGCCCCCCAACCAGCAAATAAATTAAAGAAAAAATTGGTGTAAAGCAAGAGATTTAGAACCGCCAGCGATCCGCCCCACTCTGGCGCAGACCTGACAGCCGGTCTGGAACCTGCCCGGCACAGCCACAACCGGGTACCAACCCGACGCCCCACCCGATAATGGCCTTGCTTTTCTCGCTTATTTTCCGTTTATTGGGCAACAGCCGACCCCTTTTCTTGCATGGATGCGAACCTGTTGACCATGACCTCCGCCGATGCCCTCTCCCGCCTGACCGCTTGCGAGGCGATCGTGTGCGACCTCGACGGCACCCTCTATCTGGAGGGGATACCACTGCCCGGCGCCATCGACTTTTTGCATACGGTGATCGCCAGCGGCCGCCAGCTCTTCTATTTCACCAACAACACCTCCCGCTCCCGCCGGCGATATATCGATAGACTGCAGGAGCTGCACTTTCCCGCGTCCGCAGACCGCCTCATCACCGCAGCCGACTGCACCACCACCTATCTTCGCCGCCAGGGGCTTTCCCCTGACATTTATCTCATCGGCAACCGCGACCTCGAGCAGGAATTCACCGAGGCGGGATATGTCTGCTGGGACGACGAGCGCTGCCTGCGCGAGCAGCCCAGGGCTCTGGTTCTCGGCTTCGATACCGAGCTGACCTACACCAAAATCCGTACCGGCTACCATTTGATCGTCGGCGGAGTGCCCTACATTGCCACCCATGCCGACCTCCTTTGCCCCATCGCCGGCGGCCGCTTCATCCCGGACGTCGGCTCCTTCATCGCCCTTTTTGCCACCGCCACCGGCGGCATCGAACCCCTGGTGATGGGCAAGCCCAACCAGCCCGCCGTCGACGCCATTTGCGCCCGTACCGGCCTGCCACCCGGCAAGATCGCCTTCATCGGTGACCGCCTCTACACCGACATCCGTATGGCGATGCGCTTTGGCATGGTCGGCGTTTTGGCCCTCAGCGGCGAAACCAGCCCGGAGATGGCCGCGGCCTCCCCGGACAAACCCCTGTTGACGGTCGCCTCGGTGGCCGATCTCATCCCCCACCTCCGCCGCTGAATTCCGGCCCTCCCGACGCTTGCCTGGCAAAAAAAAGCCCCATCCGGCTTGATCCGGATGGGGATGGCGTGTCGGCCCCGGCGCAATTCTACGCTGTCGGCCGGATATTCATCGCGTTATAGACCGCCCGTTTGTTCGAATTCCAGTAATCGATCCCCGACCAGAGCGTAACCGCCGCCGATATGGCGATGACAACGGTAGTGATCTGATGGTAGCGCTTGACATCATTGAAAAGGGCGTACCAGCCTGCCTTGTGCAGGATCATCGTCACCAGCACCACCCAGATGCTGACCGCCTGCACCCACGCCTTGGTCTTGCCGCTGGGCCGCGCGGCCACGACAAAACCTTCGCGGACGGCGAAGACGCGGATGATTGAAACCAGGGTGTCACGATAGAAAAAGATCGCGATGACCCAGAGCGGCGCCAATCCATCGCTCAGAAAACAGAGAAAAATACTAAAGCGGGAGATGCTGTCCGCAAAGGGATCCATCAGCTTGCCAAAATCGGAAATCTGCTGGTAGCGCCGGGCGAGCATGCCATCAAAAAAATCCGAGAGCTCGATGATCAGCGCCAGAAAGAAACAGACGATGTAGGATTCCAGGGTATGAAAGAGGAATGCGATGATGAAGACCGGTGATAAAAAAATCCGGCTGACGGTAAGGATATTGGGCAGTTTCATGTTCAATCATCGTTTTAGGGTAGTATCCTGATTCAGGATAAATTAAACAAAAAAAAACCAACCTTCAAGCACTTTTATCATCAGGGTGTTTCCCATGATCTGGTGGTCACCTGTTGGCGATCTTTTTCAGCCTTGCACTCGATCCCGGGCCAAGTACTTTCCTCTGATGCTGTTTCGGCCGGCGCCAGATGGGCGGCCCGATGAAACTTAACTCCCTCTCCCTCATCTAATCCCTACAACCCCGCAGCCGCTGCACTTCCTTGCAGCGGACTCGCGCACCACGAACCCAATTGCACCCGGAGGTACCTGTGGATATGTCCATCACCTTTCCCGGCGGCCAGGCGGTTACCGCCCAGTACGGCCCAATGACGATCAAAACCAACCAGGATGGTTCGGCGCCCGCGCCCTTCGCCCTCTTTTTAGCTTCGATCGGGACCTGCGCTGGAATTTACGTGCTCAGTTTTTGCCAGCAGCGCGGTCTGAATACCGAAGGGCTGGAAATCATCCAGCACATGACCGCCGATCCGCTTACGCATATGGTCAACAAGATCAACCTCGAGATCAAACTGCCCGGGGATTTTCCGGACAAGTACCGCGAAGCGGTCATCCGTGCCGCAGATCAGTGCGCCGTTAAAAAACATCTGGCCAACCCGCCGGAATTTTCCATCTCGACACGGATGGCCTGAATCCCGCCCCAATATATTGACGCCGCGCAAAAAAAAAGAAATAAGTATTGACATTTGTCTAAAAAAAGTTATATTTATCCCCAAATTATTTAATGAATTATTTTTTCTCGCGACGAAACTTTTCATGCCGGCTGTCGTTCTATTGTGAAAACCGGGAGTAATGCGTTTCTTGAAAATTGGCCTGATACATAGCTCGAAAAGCGGCATGGCGAACATGGTTTCTCGGCAGTTCGTCGAAGAGGTCGCGGAAGAGGAAGAAGAGCCTCCTCCAGATTTGCTCGCCGAGTGCGATTCCGACGAGACCATATCGGCCGTTCAGCGCGCACTCGCTGAACGGCACACTGTTTTCTCCATTGAATCAGACGAAGAAGCTTTCTCCCACCTCCAGGCCCTGCGTCCGGATCTGGTCTTCAATATGGCCGAACGGATTTCCGGCCCCAACCGGGAAAGTCATATCCCGGTCCTCTGTGAATATCTCAACATCCCCTTCACCGGATCCGATCCCCTCACCCTCGGCATCTGTCTCGATAAATCGCGCGCCAAGGAGATCCTCTCCTGGTATGGCATCCCCAACCCCGCCTTCTGGATTCTCGAAGCCGGCGAGGCGATCCCCCGTGACTTGCCCATGCCCCTGATGGTGAAGCCCCTCTATGAAGGCTCCAGCAAGGGGATCAAGGACAATTCCCTGGTCCGCAGCCACAGCGAACTCAAGGAGCGGGTTGCCGAGGTGACCCGGCAGTATCGCCAGCCGGTCATTGTCGAGCGCTTCCTGCCGGGCCGCGAGTTCACCGTCGGCATCCTCGGCAATCTTCCCGCTCTGGAGATCCTCCCGGTCGTCGAGATCGATCATGCGCAGCTGCCACCGGGAGCAGCGCCGATCTACTCCTATGAGGCCAAGTGGATCTGGGATACGACCGAAAAGCCGCTGGCGATCTTCCAATGTCCCGCCGATCTCGATGCGGCGCTGCAAACCAAAATCAATATCCTGATCCATTCTGTCGTCAAGGTTCTCCGTATTCGCGACTGGGGTCGGATCGACCTCCGTCTCGATGAGCGGGGAGAACCGCAGGTGATCGAAATCAATCCGCTCCCGGGGATTCTGCCCAATCCGGCTGACAATTCATGCCTCCCAAAAGCAGCGCGCGCAGCAGGCTACTCCTACAACCAGCTGATCAATCAGGTGGTGGATATCGCCGCAGCGCGCTATGGGCTGGTCTCATGACCCTTGCACGCCCGTCTGTGGGCATCGTCTTTAACGCCTCTCAACCCGCGGCCGGCCGCGGCGACGAAACCATCTCCGAAACCTCCATTCAGGAGACGGCTGCGGTTGTCCATGCCACCCTCTCGGCCGCGGAGTGCACCGCCGCGCTCCTGCCGGTGAACGCGGACCTGCTCGATCTGGCCGAGCGGCTGCGGCGTACCCCCTGTGATCTCCTGATCAACCTGTGTGAGGCCTTCCGCGGCGTGCCGCAGCTCGAGGCCAATGTCGCCGCCTTTTTTGAAGCCATGGGCTGGCGCTTCACCGGCAGCGGTCCGGCAACCCTGGCCCTTTGCCAGCAAAAATTTGCCAGCAAGGCGCTGCTCTCGGCCCGCGGCTTGCCCTGCGCCCCCGGCGTTCTGCTCGAACCCGGTGATGAGCTGCCTGAATTAGAGCTGCCGCTCATCGTCAAGCCGAATGCCGAAGACGCCAGTCTTGGCATCTATGCCGACTCGGTCATCCTCGACAAAAGCCGGCTCCGGCCGCAAGTGGAGAAGGTCTGGTCGACCTACCGGCAAGCGGCCCTGGTTGAGCGCTTTGTCGACGGCCGCGAATTCAACGTCGCCGTGCTCCAGGAGGGTGCGCAGGTGCGCGCCCTGCCGGTCTCCGAGATCCGCTTCGTGGGCATGCCCGCCGGGATGCCCCACATTGTCAGCTATGAGGCGAAGTGGTTCGAAGAGCATCCGCTCTACCGGGCCACGGTGCCCGAGTGCCCCGCGCAGATCGCTCCGGCGCTTGCGCAGGCCCTGCAAAACCTGGCCGTCCGCGCCTTCCGGGCCCTGGGCTGCCGCGATTATGCCCGGGTCGACTTCCGTGTCGCTGGTGAGCAAGAGGTCATCATCCTGGAAGTCAATCCCAATCCGGATATCAGTCCCGCAGCCGGCTATGCCCGCGCCCTCAAGGTGGCGGGCCTCGATTATCCCGGTTTCTGGCAGATCATGATCGCCAACGCCCTCGGGCGCGAGGTACGCTGATGATCCGCCCCCTGCAGGCTGCAGACAAGGATGCGGTCATGGGACTGATCCGGGAGACCGCCATGTTCACCGCCGCTGAGGTCGAGGTCGCGGAGGAGCTGGTGGACCTCTTCCTCAACCGCCCGGAGCAACGGGATTATCGGGTCGAGGTGCTCGAGGAGGAGGAAGGCACGGTGGTGGCCTACGTCACCTGGGGTCCGACCCCGCTCACCGATGGCACCTACGATCTTTACTGGATTGCCGTTTCCCCTCGTACCCAGGGTAAAGGGTATGGCAAGAGGCTGATGCGTTGGGTTGAGGATAAAATCAAGGAGGAGAAGGGAAGAGTACTGATCATCGAGACTTCGTCCCAGCCGATGTACGAAGGTACCCGGCAGTTCTACCTGAAACAGCAGTACCAGGAAGTCGCGCGCATTGCCGGTTATTACAACCAGGGTGATGACCGCGTCATCTATGCCAAATATTTTGCGTGAAAGGATAAATGAGAAAATGGATGATTGGCAGCAACTCCTCAGGGGCAGTCTCACCAAGCCCGAAGAGATTGCCAAACGCTTCGATCTGAATGTCGAAGAGGTTAAAAAAGTTGCGGAGGTTTTCAAATTCCGCATTACGCCCTATTATGCCAATCTGATCAAGGAGAAAGGGGATCCCATCTATCGCCAGATCGTCCCGGATGCCCAGGAGCTGGCGGAGAACAGCGGTATCGCTGATCCCCTCGATGAAGACAACGATTCACCGGTGCCCTCGATCGTGCACCGTTACCCGGACCGGGTACTCTTTCTGGTTTCGCACAGCTGCGCCTCCTACTGCCGCTTTTGCACCCGCAAACGCAAGGTGGGCAATTCCGACAAGATCAATCCCCGCCACATCAATGCCGGCCTGGATTATATCCGTCAGCACAGCGAAATTCGTGACGTCATCGTCTCCGGCGGCGATCCGCTGATGCTCGCTGACAACAAATTAGAATATATTCTCTCTTCTTTGCGTTCTATTAAACACATAGAGATCATCCGCATCGGCTCGCGCGTGCCCTGCTTTCTGCCCCAGCGTGTCACGCCGGCTCTGGTGAACATGCTGAAGAAGTACCACCCCCTCTTCATGAATGTTCATTTCAATCACCCGGATGAGATCACCGAGGAGTCCGCACGCGCGCTGAACCTGCTGGCGGACGCCGGGATTCCGCTCGGCAACCAGACGGTCCTGCTCAAGGGCGTGAACGACAATCCCGAGACCATGAAGCGCCTGATGCAAAAGCTGTTGACGGTGCGGGTACGGCCCTATTATATTTATCAGGCCGATTACGTCAAGGGCACCGAGTACCTGCGAACCCGGGTGCAAAAGGGTCTCGAGATCATGCAAGCCCTGCGCGGCTGGACCTCGGGTCTGGCGGTGCCAGCCTTTGTCATCGATGCCCCTGGTGGGGGTGGCAAGATTCCCCTGTTGCCGGCCTACGTCCAGTCCATCGACGACGAAAAGGTGGTCATGCGCAACTATCAGGGTGAATTGTTCGTTTATCCCCAGAACGGCAGTGGCGTGGCGGCAGAGCTTCCCGCCGCCGCTTGCAAGGGCCCGAGATCCACGGTGCGGGAAACGTTTCCGGAATTGGAAGAAATAATCTGCTAGGTATGTGATCGGAAAAAGACAAAGCACACCCCGTGCAATCTCCTTTTACGACCCGGCCCCGGATCTGGTCATCCTCTGGGAATGGGAATATGATGACGATTTCATCTTTTATCTTGCCGCCGCTGCCAGACGTCGCGGTATGAGGGTGGAGAGCTACGCCCCCGGTCAGCTCTCCATCTTTTTACATGCCATCGGCCGGGATGGCTATGCCCCGAAAATGGTGATCGATCGCGCCTCGGATGTGCATGGCACCCTGCGCCAGAGTCTCGAAGTGCTCGCCCGGCGCGGCACCCTGATTATCAATGAACCCGACCGGGTCGAGTGGTGCCGCGACAAGGCCACCATGCACCTGGAACTGGTCTCCAGTGGCATCAATGTCCCCTACGGCATCATCGCTTCACGCGGCGATTCGCCGGACCGCACCTTTGCACTCGCCCTCGAAAAACTGGGTTTGCCGTTCGTGATCAAGCCCTCGGAGGGCGGCGGCGGCGAGGGGGTCATCCTCGACGCTACCTCGCCACAGCACATCGCCGAAGCCCTGAGAAAGAGCCCGACCGGTAAAATCGTCCTGCAAAAAAAGATCACGCCTCAGATCCTCGATGAAAAACGGGCCTGGTTCCGCGTTTTTTATATCCTGGATACCATCATTTTTTGCTGGTGGGATGACCTCACCCACTTTTACGGACCCTGCTCAACCCGCGAGATCCCGGCGGCAAGCCTCGAGCAGATCCGCCAGATCGTCAACCACATCGCTGCCACGACGCGGATTCATTTCTTCTCGACAGAAATTGCCATCGACCGCGATGGTTCTTTACAGGTCATCGATTTTGTCAACGAGATCTGCGACATGCGCATGCGCTCGCGCCATGCCAACGGGGTTCCCGATGGGCTGGTGATGCAAATTGTCAACCGCCTGGTCGATCACTGCGCCACCCTCTGACCCGCCATTTCGCTGGAAGGTTTCCCGGGGAACGAATAACGCTTGCCCTTTTCCCCATTCGTGCGTAACTTGTCTGCAATCGGCAAAGGAATATTGGTATGAAGATAATACGTTTCTTTCTGGTCCCTCTTCTCGCGATGCAGCTGAGCTGTGCGGCCCACCGGCTGGCTGAACCGTCGCAAGCGGATATTACCAGCCAGGAGATTATGCAGCATGTCACCTGGCTGGCGAGCGATGCTCTCAAGGGGCGTCGCGCCGGCAGCCCCGAGGCCATGCAGGCCGCCGACTATATTAAAAAGCAGTTCAGCCGCGACGGCCTTACCCTCCCGGGCGATAAGGGCTTGCAGTATTTCGAGGTGCTCACCAGCCTCACCGCGGGTGCGAACAACCGCCTCAAGATCGACGGGGTGGCGGCGGCCGACAGCGAGGTCATCCCCCTGGACTTTAGTGAGAACAAGGCGCTCAGCGCCGGGGTTTACTTCGCCGGTTATGGCTTTGCCATCCAGAGCGACAGCCTCACCTGGCAGGATTTTTCGGCGGATGCGGCCGGCCGCTGGGCGCTCATCCTGCCGGAGGGCCCGCCACCGCCAA
The DNA here is from genome assembly GCA_964436305.1 of uncultured Cytophagia bacterium. GTDB lineage: Bacteria > Zhuqueibacterota > Zhuqueibacteria > Residuimicrobiales > Residuimicrobiaceae > JAKPUX01. The sequence continues at coordinate 11,154 of CAYTCI010000007.1, forward strand.
CCGGGCGGGATCCCTTTGAGGCCGCCCGTTCCCTGCGCAAAAAAGCCCAGAATGCCAAGGACAACGGCGCCGCCGGCATCCTCTTCGTCACCGGCGAGGCGCAGGGCAAGGAGGAAAAACTCACCCCCCTGCGCGCTGAACAGGGGGTCACGGGCATCGGCATACCGGTCCTGCAGATCACGCGCTCCCTCGCCGGCCGCATCCTGCAAAAAAGCGGCACAACCCTGGCGGAAGTGCAGAAAAAAATCGATACCAGCCGACAGCCGGTCCACCTGCCATTGACCTGTACGGTGGAGGGCGAGGCCGAGGTGATCCGCCATCTGAGCCGCACCGGCAATGTCGTCGCCCTGCTGCCGGGCAGCGATCCCGCCCTGAAAGAGGAGTATGTGGTCATCGGCGCTCACTATGACCATCTCGGCATGGGCGGACCGGGCTCCGGCTCGCGCCGGCCGGATACCCTGGCCGTCCACAATGGCGCCGACGACAATGCCTCCGGTGTGGCAGCCCTGCTCGAACTGGCGGAAAAATGGGCGGCCGAACGGCAAAAGCCCCGGCGCTCCCTCCTCTTCATCGCTTTTTCGGGCGAAGAGTTGGGACTGCTCGGCTCCAAGTATTTCGTAAACCACCCCGTCATCGACCTCAGTCGGGTGCAGCTGATGATCAATCTCGATATGGTCGGACGGTTGAATCCCGAGAGTCGCGCCATCACCTGCGGCGGCAGCGGCACCGCCGCCGGCCTGGGTGATCTGGTGCAGCGGCTGGCCACGCCCTATAATCTGCAGGTGGGACTGTCGCCCGAAGGCTACGGCCCCTCCGATCATGCCTCGTTTTACGGCAAGGATATCCCTGTCCTCTTCTTCTGGACCAATATCTCGGCGGAATACCACACCCCTGACGACGATGCCTTCCGCATTAACGCGCCAGGAGAGCAGGCGGTGACGCAGCTGGCCTTTGACGTCAGCCGGGAGGTAGCCGACCGCGCTGATCGCCTGGTCTTTCAGGAGGCCGGGCCCAAGGCGCCTCCCGCGAATATGCGCCGCTTCAAGGTCACCCTCGGGATCATGCCCGACTTTGCCACCACCGGCACCAAGGGCGTTCGTGCGGATGCCGTCATGCCGGACCGGCCGGCAGCCCGCGCGGGCATGAAGAAGGGCGACATCATCGTCGCCATGGAGGGCAAACCGGTGGCCGACATCTATGAATACATGAACCGGCTCGCCGATTTCCATGTCGGTCAGCGCATCAGTATCGAAGTTCTTCGCAACGGGGTCAAACAGATCCTGATCGTCGAGCTTTAACGGCAGGTGGTGCTGCGACGGCCCCGCCGGGCCAGGCACTCCTGATGCGGGATGGATCCCAATGAAGGTTTTTATTCTGGTGGGCGGTCTGGGTACGCGGCTGCGCAGCCTGGGGATTACCAGCCCCAAGCCAATGGTCGAGATCGGCGGCCGCCCCTTTCTTGAATATCTCGTGCGCGATCTGCTCCGTCAGGGGCTGCGTGACCTGGTCTTCTGTGTCGGCTATGGCGCCGAAGAGATCCGCAGCCATTTCGGCGATGGCCGCGACTGGGGCGCCGCCTTTGCCTACTCGCTCGAGAGCGGGCCACTCGGCACCGCCGGCGCTCTTAAAAATGCGGAATCCTACGCAGCGGCGGAAAACCTGGTCCTCAATGGTGATTCGCTCCTCGAGATCGATCTGGCCGCCTTCGCTGACTTTCACCGCCGGCATACGGCCCTCGCTTCCATCGCCACCATCGCTGTGCCGGTGCGCGATGATTACGGCGCCATCCGAACCACCCGGACCGGCCGGATCCTCGCTTTTGCCGAAAAGGGGAGGGGTGGCCGCGGTCTGATCAACGGCGGTGTCTATCTCTTGAATCGCGAAGTCTTTAGCATGATCCCGGCGGGTGGCCCGGTATCGATCGAAAAGGAGATCTTTCCCCTGCTGGTCGCCACCGGCCGTTGTTTTGCCTGCACCAGCACCGGTTTTTTTCTGGATATCGGAACCCCTGAACGTCTGGCCAGCGCCCGCGCGACGCTGCCCGGCTATTTCAACCTTACAGAGTCCTGATGATCATTCGTGCCAAAGCGCCCCTGCGCATCAGCTTTTGCGGCGGCGGTACCGACGTCGATCCCTATCCGCGGGAGAAGGGCGGCGCGGTGCTCAGCGCCACCATCGACCGTTTCGCCTATGCCTCCCTGATCGAGTGCGACGAACCGCGCATCACCATCCGCTCGCTGGACTATGAGCGGGTTGCCAGCTACCCGCTCGGCGAACCCCCCGCTTTCAACGGCGAGCTCGATCTGGCCAAGGCGGTCCTGCGCCACTTCGCCCCAGGCAAGGGCCTCGACCTCTTTCTGCATTCGGATGCCCCCCCGGGCTCGGGCCTCGGCTCCTCCTCGACCATGACCGTCGCCATGGTCGGACTCTTCAAACAGTGGCAGAACCGCCCCCTCACCGATTACGACATCGCCGAATTGACCTATCAGATCGAGCGCATCGACCTGCAGATCGCCGGCGGCAAACAGGACCAGTACGCCGCGACCTTTGGCGGCTTTAACTTTATCGAATTCTTCGACAAAACTGTCGTCGTCAACCCCCTCAGGATCAGCGATTCGATCATCAATGAGCTGGAATACAACCTGCTCCTATGTTTCACCGGCAAAACCCGCCTCTCCGCCAACATCGTCGCCAACCAGACGCGCTCCTATCAGGAACGCAAACCCGCGGTGGTTGATGCCCTGGATCACATGAAACAGCTGACGATTGCGATGAAAAATGGCCTGCTGCGTGGCGAACTCGACGAATTCGGCCATCTCCTCCATACCGCCTGGCTCTACAAGAAAAATCTCGACGCCAACATCTCCACCAGCCAGATCGATCTGCTCTACGATATCGGCCGGGCCTCCGGCGCTCTCGGTGGCAAGATCCTCGGGGCCGGCGGCGGCGGCTACCTCCTCTTCTATTGCCCCTTTGACAAAAAGCATCACGTTGCTGAAGCCCTTGAAAAGGCGGGCGGACAGGTTGTCAAGTTCAGCTTTGAGCAACGCGGACTGCAAATCTGGGAGAAAAGATGAGGATCATCCTGGTCGGCACAGCCTTCCCCATGCGCGGCGGCATCGCCCACTATATGGCCCTGCTCTACAAAAAGCTCACCGAGATGGGCCACAGCGTCGAAATCGTCTCCTTCAAACGGCAGTATCCCGCCTTCCTCTTTCCCGGCAAAACCCAGCAGGATACCAGCCAGCAAACCATCGAACTGCCCTCGCTGCCCCTGATCGATTCGATCAACCCCTTCTCCTGGATCCGGACCTTCCTGCACATCAAAAAACAGGCCCCCGACCTGGTCGTCTATAAATACTGGATGCCCTTCTTCGCCCCCTGCTACGGCACCATCGTCCTCCTCACACGGCTCTTCACCCGGAGCAAGTCCCTCTATATCGGTGACAATATCGTCCCGCACGAGCAGATTCCGGTCATCGACGGATTGCTCACCCGCTGGGGTCTGTGGAAGGTCGATTATTTCATCGTCCAGTCGCAGACCGTCGAGAACGATCTGCTCAAATTCAAGCCGCGCGCGGCCTTCCGCCAGGTGCCCCACCCGGTGTACGAGATCTTTACAGCCAACCATACCCCCGCGCAAGCCCGGTCGAGGCTGCAGTTGGGCGCGGACGACAAGGTCCTGCTCTTCTTCGGCTATATTCGCGCTTACAAGGGGCTGAATTACCTCATCGAGGCCCTGGCGGAGGTGCGGCGCCAGCTGCCGGTCAAACTCCTCATTGCCGGCGAGTTCTACGAGCAGGAGGAGAGCTACCGTCAGCAGATCCGGGAGCTGCACCTCGAGGAGGTCGTTCTGCTCAAGGCCGATTACATCCCCAACGAGGAGGTTGGTCTCTACTTCGCCGCCGCCGATGTGGTCGTCCTGCCCTACATTTCGGCCACCCAGAGCGGGATCATCCAGATCGCCTATAACTTTGACAAGCCCGTAATCACCACCGAGGTCGGCGGCCTGCCGGAGGTGATCGATAGCGGCCGGACCGGGTTCACCGTACCCGCGCGCGACAGTCACGCCCTGGCAGAGGCCATTCTGCATTTCTATCAGATCCGCGATCAAATCGATTTCCCCGAATGCGTCCGCCTGCACAAACAGCGCTATTCCTGGGAGAATCTGGCCGCGGCGATCACCGGCTTCATCAACAAACCCTAACTGCGGCCGCGGCCGCAGCCGGCTGTGCATCATAATAAAAAGGAACATACCATGATAGTTGAACTCAACCAGCTGACCATTCGCCACCTGATGGAGCGCAGCTTTCAACAGTATGGCAACCTGCCGGCTCTTGCGAGTGTCGAGGAACACCCCATCACCTACAGTCAGATGAAATCCCGGATCGCCGAAACCATGGCCTTGCTGATGGCCTACGAGATCAAGCCGGGCGACCGGATTGTCATCCTCGGCGATAACAGCCCCAATTGGGTCATTGCCTATCTGGCCATCACCTCGATGGGCGCTGTTGCCGTCCCCATCCTCACCGGTTTCTCCGATGAGGATACCCGGCATATCATCCGCCACTCCGAGGCAGTCGCCGCCTTCGTCGCCGCCAAGATGCGCAGCAAGCTTGAGGATCTGGAAAACTCGGACCTTCGTGCCCTTTTTTCGCTCGAGGACTGGAGCGTCGAGGAGGCTAGAAAGCAGCGCGCCTCCCTGCTCAGCAAGGAGACCCATTTTCTCCCCGCCGAGAAGAAGCCGCTGCCCTTTCCCCCTGCAGCCGCTTTCGAGCAGGCACATCTGCCGCAGGAAGAGGATCTGGCGGTCATCATTTATACCTCCGGCACGACCGGCAACTCCAAAGGGGTCATGCTGACCCATCGCAACATTACCTTTGACGTCGTGCACGCCATCGAACGCTTCCCTATCGGCAGCTACGATCGCTTCCTCAGCATTCTGCCCCTCGCCCACGCTTACGAGGCCACCGGCGGGATGCTCTGCCCCCTCGGGGTCGGCGTCTCCATCTATTATCTCAAGGGCTTGCCCACCCCGGCCAAGCTGCTCTCGGCCATGTCCACGGTTCATCCGACCGGCGTGCTCACCGTGCCCCTGGTGGTGGACAAGATCTACCGGAAAAAGATTGTCCCGCAGATCCAGAGTAAAAAATTGCTCAACTCCCTCTTTAAAAACAGCTTTTTCCGCAAAAAGCTGCACAAAATGGCGGGGAAAAAACTCATCACCTCGTTCGGAGGCAAGCTGCGTTTCTTCATGTTCGGCGGCGCCGCCCTCAATCCGGACACCGAGACCTTCCTCCGGGATGCCGGGATCAGCTACTCCTCCGGCTATGGCATGACCGAGACTTCACCGATCATGACCATCAATCCCTTCGGCGCCGTCAAGATGGGCTCCTGCGGCAAACCCATCCCCGGCATTGCTATTTCCATCCACCATCCCGATCCCCAGACCGGCATCGGCGAGATCATCGTCAAGGGGGATATCGTCATGCAGGGCTATCTCAAAAATGCCGCGGCCAGCCGGGAGACCTTCCTCGAAGAAGGCTGGCTAAAAACCGGGGATCTGGGCCTTTTCGACGACGAGGGCTACCTCTTCATCAAAGGACGCTCGAAAAATGTCATCGTCGGCCCCTCCGGCGAGAACATCTATCCGGAGGTCGTGGAGCAGGAGATCCTGCAATCCCCCTATATCCAGGAGGCCCTGGTCTATATGGATAAATCCCGGCTGACCGCCAAGGTCTATCTCGATTATGATTTCATTGACCAGAATTTTTCACGCAGCAACATGGATCCCAACGATGCCGACAAGATGGTGCGCGACCTGCTTGAACAGATCCGCCAGGAGACCAACCTCCGTCTGCCCACCTTCAGCCGGCTGCAGGCCTTCGAGGAACATCCCGAACCCTTCGAAAAGACGCCCACCAACAAGATCAAGCGGCATTTATATTTGCAAACCGCACGATAAAAAAAAAGCCCCGGTCTGAAGCCGGGGCTTTTTTTTGCGCTACCTCTGCTAAAATTCATTGATCAATCCCACATGGATCTTCCCGGCCATGAGATCATCCCCCTGGCCGAGGCCATAATCCAGACTCATGATTCCCAGTCCCGTCTCCAGGCGAAAGCCGAAGCCATAGCCCAGCTTGTAGGCCTGCAGGCGCCCCGCTGCGGTCGGCTCGCTGTAATAGCCATAGTCGGCAAAGCAAAAGGTGCGGGAACGCCGCCCCAGCCAGTAGCGGTATTCAAGGGAAGACCAGGCGACCGAACTGCCGCGGAACTGATCCTCGCGATAGCCGCGCAGGGTTTTCGCCCCGCCCAGGCGGTACTGATCCGGTACCGGAACGATGGGCTCGCCGCTTTTGATCTGCCGGCCGTGCAGCGCGACCGCAAGAATCTGCCGTTTGAAGAGCGGCGCATAGACCTCGAGGTCGAGGACAATCCGCTTGGTGATGGTCTGGCGCCGGACCGCCGCCGTCAGCAGCGCTTCCGGGCCCAGATTGCGCTTGCGGCCGGACTGGTAGGAGGTGGTATAGTAGATGCCCTGGCGCGGATTGAGGCGATCATCCCGGCTGTCGTATTCGATCCCTAGCGATCCGTTCAGGGTGCTGCTGCGCAGCAAACCGAAGCGATAGCTCCCGAGCGAATCGGGGACGATCTGCGAACGGCCAGCCTGTGCCTGCAGTGTGAAATTTTCGAGCAGGGGGACCGCCATCTCGAGGGTCAGATCCCGCTGCACATAGGTGGTATCCTGAATCAGCTGGGTGAATCCAGCCCCGAGGTGCAGGGGCCAACCGGCGAGCCAGGGTTCGCGGTATCGCAAGCTGATATCCTGGGTCTGCCGGTCTTTTTTTTGCCAGTGGGCATAGAGCGTCCGGCCCGTCCCGAGCAGATTGCCCAGGGAGATATCCACCAGACCGGTGAAATAGCCCTTGACCTCCCCGCTGCCGGGGGTGTAGCCCACCACCCCGTCAAAACGGCTGCTCTGTCCCTCCTCCACGCGCAGCAACAGGCCACCCTCCTGCCCGGCGGTAAAAAAGAGCACAGGTTCCTCGACCCTCTTGAAATAACCCAGTTTCATCAGCCGGCTGACGATTCGTGCGACCTTTGGCTGGGAGTAGGGTTCGCCGGGACGGATGCGGATCTCCCGCAGGATGACGCCGGGTTTGGTCAGATGGTTGCCGGTGATCTGGATCTCACGCAAGATCAGCCGCGGCCCCGGAGTGGCCCTGTACGCCAGGGTCAGGCCATTCCGTTCCCTGGTCAAGGAATCGAGCTGGAGGCGTTCGAGTTCGAAGCGGGCAAAGGGGAGCCCATCCTTATCCATCTGCAGCAGAGCATCATCGAGGTCGGCCGTGAGCTCCGGGGCGTCGAGCATCCGCCCCGGGCGGGTATTGAAGCGGCCGAGCAGCGCCTGAGCGCGTAAACTGTCCAGCCCGGAGAGGGTGATGCCGCCCGTGCGCACCTCCCGTCCCTGCTCGAGATAGAGACGCAGATCCGCCCGGCTGCTGTCCGCAGCGATGGTGTAGACCATCGAGTCCAACCGGGCATACCAAAAGCCGGCAGCCGCCAGACCCTGCAGCAGTTTTTTGCCATGCTCCGGCAGATCGGCGGCAGAAAAAAAAGCCCCGGGGGCGAGACCGAATTCCTGCAGTACCTTTTCGCGCGGCCAGTGATAATGCCCCTCCAGGGAGATGCTGCCGAGGGGAACAGCGCGCGGCTGGGCCGCGAGGCCGGAAGACAGGGCGGCGAGCAGCAAGGCTGCAAAGAACAAGCTTGCGGGCCGCAGGACAACCGGTTGGATTTTCGCTCTCATCAGGGCCATCCGCTCAACGAAATGCCGCCGTCACCTGGGCGCGCCCGGTATGGGTCACGCCCTGCCGCGCCGGCTCATTGCGTCCGGTATAGGAGACCGACGCCTGAATCGTCTGCGACAGACGGTATTCGAAACGCATATCCCAACGCATTGAACGCCCGGCGCTGCGGCCATCCGCCATTTCATAGGGAATAACGCGCTCCCGGGGGGTAACCTCCACCTCATTCCACTCCACCTCGGCCTGCAAACGGCCATTGGTGCGCCATGACCAGGCAGCGCGCGGCGTCAGCGCCAGATAGTGCACCCGGGTTTCCGGCTGATAATAGCGGTCAGCCTCGCGGGCATAGCGCCCCTCCAGGGCGAACTCGACCGTCGACCGGGGGCGGTACGAGAGTTCGAGACGCCCCTGGTTCGAGAGAATATCACGATCCTGCCGCGCATGGTCGGCGAAGGTGCGGCCGATCCGCTTATGCGCCAGTTCGGATTGCCCATAGAGGCGGGTTCCCATGCGTCCGGTCAGACGGGCACTGAGCTCCCGGTCGGTGCGCTCCTGGCCGCCCTCGAGATACTGGTTGTTCATCTCATCCTTCTGCTGGTAACGCAGCCGCAGGGAGAGATCGCGCCGGTTTTCGAAAAGAAACAGGTCCTGGCGCCACTGCATGGAGCCAAAGAGGGTGACCTCGGGACGCTGGAACTGATCGAGCTGCAGCAGGTAGATTTGCCAGACCTCCTTCTCCTGGGTCCGCTCCTCGATGGCGCCGTAGGTTTCGGAAGAGAGCGCGCTCAACCAGCGCTTCCATCTGGCCAGGGCGCCGGCCCCCTTGCCGCGACTCCAGAAACGGGCGGGATCGAGGCGCAGACGGCCGCTGCTCTTGAGCTCCACCACGGGGACCAGATCATCGGTGGTGAGGATGCGAACGATATAATCTCCCAGGGGATCCAGGACATACTCATTGAGATCCTTGTCGTAACGGTAGGTGCCGTCGCCCGGATTGACCTTGATATAGATGCGCTCCTTTTTGGCTGTTGCGGTATTGGAGATCTGGTAGTTGAGGTCCGCATTGATGGCGCTCTTCCAGGGGACCGCCAGCAGGCGGATCTCGGCGAGATCGGTGTTTTTTTTGCTGATGGCCGAATCGGCATAGGTGCGTTCGCGGTGGGTGAATTCGAGCGAGCCGGAGAGGGCGCCCAATTGCTGCGCCTGGAGCTTGACCTGCTGGGTCCGCGCGGTCGATTGGCCGATAAAGGCCTCGCCGCCGGCGTAGGTCTGGTCCTCGCGCCAGGAATAGAGCGCCTGGGCGCTGATCTTGCGCGAGGGGCGGATCTCGGTCCCACCGCTGAGGGCATTGAAGCGAAAGCCGGTGGCGAGGGAATCCGACCAGTTCTCCTTTTTCTCCTCACCTTCATACTCGACCAGGGGTTTGATCCGCCACAGGGTATAGTGGGCTTGACCGCGGGCGCGCAGCCACTCGCTGCGCCTGCCGCCGGCATTTTCCGCCTGGGTGATCTGCTCCACACGCAGGGTATAGGCGGGCAGCGAAGGCCGCTGGAGGGATTGCTCCAGCTGCCAGCGCCGGGACTGGAAGCCGCCGCTCTTGTGGTTGTCGCCATATTCACCGCTGATCAGTCCGCCGGCGAAGGGGGCCCAGTTGCCGCTCATCTCCCAGACCTTCTCCCCACGGGCGGCACCGCTGGCCAGGTCCCAGCGGCGGTTATACTCGGCCTCCTGGGTTCGGTCGATGTCAGTGAACCGGTTTTCCACCCGCCGGTAGCGGCCGGACCAGTTCAGCACCCCCAGGCGCTGCCGGCCGAAACGCAGGGTATCGGGGGTAAAGGCGATCTGCCAGCTCTGCGCGCTCCCCTGATTATCGCCATCACCCAGGGATGAATAGGCATTCCGGTCCAGTTGGCTCAAGGCAAACTCCCCGTTGAGCCGCCAGGCGCGGTGCGGGACCGCGGTGAGCTGGAGATCCATCAGGGCGTGGCTCTCGGGGGTGGCGAGCAGCTGGACCGGCAGATAGCGGCCCAGGCCGGCGCCGACAAAGGTATAGGATCCGGCGCCGGCATATTTATACGCCCCCTTGCCTTCGCCAACATCTGAAAAGATCACCGTATAGTCGCCCGAATCCGTGCCAGCGTAGACATAATAGCCTGCAGCACTTTTGCGATAGCGGCCCTTGCCCTCGCCCACGTAGCTCGCGCCATCCTCGGCAGCCAGGGCAGTGCTGTCGCCGGCGGCGCGCAGGATCGCCAGTTTTTTATCGTCGAGGGTGAAATCGAGAGGATTATCCTTGTCATCGCCCTCGCGGATCAGCGCGCCACTGAGCTTCAGCCGTCCGTTCCACACCGATCCGGCGGCCTGGGCGGCGTAGATGCTGCGCCGGAATTGTTCATCGGAAAACTGAAAGTCGGCGACAATGCGCGAATCGGCCGTGATCAGCCGCCGCCGGGTAAAGGTGATCTGCGCGGCCGCGTAATCGATGATGTAATCGTTGGTTTCGCCGCGAACCATCAGCTGCCCGTCGACATAGATACGCTCGGTGCCGGCCAGAACGATCATGTCGATCTGCCCGCGGTCGCCGACCAGCTGATAGGGGCCCTGATTGCCCTCCTGGCCGGTGAAGGAGTAAGAAAAATAGGTGCCGCGGGAGACCGCCCCCGAGGCCGCGAACTGCAGATTCTGATAGCGCGCGCTCCCCATGGCGCCCTGCAGCTTGCGGCTGTATTGCGCAAACTCGGAGCCGCTGAAATCGAGGGTATAATCTCCCATGGTGGCGGAGAGATGGGGGGCGTTGATCTGGACAAAGACCTTGTCGATTTCCTGGAGATTCTGGGTGGTTCCTTCGGGCTGAATGGGGGTGCTTTGGTCGGTCAGCGCAGCCACCACCTCGACATTCTCGGCCACCTTGCCGGAGACGTTGATGTTGAGGCTCGAGTTGACCTTCAGGCCGCGATTGCTGCCCACGGTGATCCCGCGGGTGATGCTGCCGTTCTTGTTAAGCTGTGCGGCATAATCGATCTCCTCACTGCCCGGCTCACGCGGCAGGCTCTCGCCTGATGAGGTGGCGCCGAAGACGCGTTGCACCAACGGGTGGCGCTGGCGAACCCGGTCCAGCGGGGCAGGAAAAATCCGGTATTGCAGACGGATGGCGGCACCCTGGGGGACCGGATCGGCGAAGCGGATCTCGCCCTTGAGATAATCCAGGGTGTAGCGGTCACGTGCGAGGGGCTGATTGTCGACGAAAACGCGCTCGGACTGCGAGAGGATGAGACTGTCGGGCAGAAAATAGGGTCCCCTGCGGCCCTCGCCAAGGAAGAGCAGGTCTTTCTCCGCCAGGGCCAGGCGCTCGATCTTGCCAGTGATCTGGGCTTGAACGGGCAAGCACACCAGCAGCAGCGCCAGAATCCTCCACCCCTGCAAGCCGGACCACCGCATCAGGCGCTCTCTCAAGGAAGGCGCAGCCATGAAAGTTCAAAAGCCTGTACACGATGATTGGCCGCTTCGACGATGTAGATCCGGTTGCCCTGCACCGCAACGTCAGCGGGATCCTTGAGAGCACCCAATTTTTCTCCGGCAACTCCCACGCTGCCCAGCAGCCGGCCATCCCGGCCAAAGATCAGCACCTGGTCGCGCCCCTCATCGGCCACGCAGAGCAGGCCCTCGCGGGTGAGACAAAGACCAGCCGGCTCCTTTAAAACGCCGACGCCGATCTCCTCCAGATACGAGCCAAAATAATCGTAGACCACCAGGCAGCCGCGCCGCCGGTCGCAAACAAAGAGCCGGTCCTCGCCGTCGAGAGCGAGCTGGTTCGGCTCGGCCAGCTCCCCTTCGCCTTCAGCAAAATCGCCGAAGGAGTTGGTGGCCTCACGCAAGGCGCTCACCTTGAGGATGCGCAGATTCTCCGCATCGGCGATGAAAAGATCGTTATGGATGGAGAGGACCACCCCGGCGGGAAAGCCAAGACTCAGCTTGTCATCGCTATCCGGCGGGTACTGATAGGCGTCAATCCAGTGCAATTGACGATCGCAGCGGACGATACGCCGGTTTTGAAAGTCCGCGATGAAGAGATCCAGGCCGTTGCCGGCATCCAGATCCACCGGCTGCTGGAACTGATTCTCACCCCAGCCGAATCCGCCGACCATGGCCAGCACCGCGCCGGTGGCGCTGCATTTCTGGATCCGGTTATTGCCGGTATCGGCGATATAGAGAGCGCCCTCCGGATCGACCGCGAGCGCCCGGGGCGAGCGGAACTGCCCGGGCGCATCGCCTTCACGGCCGAAGGCATAGAGCCAGCGTACCATCAGACTGTCGCCGGCTGCAGCCCTCCCGGCTGCCAGCGCCAGCAGCAGCAAGATCATCGCTCTGAAAAAAAACCTGCTCACGTCCCGCTCCTGCAAAAAATCCGCACCCCTGCGGGGGCCGGAACGCCCGGGCAGCGGCCCCGCCGCCATCGGACGCCCTCGCCCCCGGCGCAACGCTTTAGCTAAATTAAAGGTAAACAAGGCAAAAGTCAAGGGAAAAGTCCGCTGGCGAAAAATTACACTTGGAACTTGTACGAAATAACCGTAATTTTCAGGCAAGGGTCGCGACAGGACCCGCTGTTGATCCCGGTTCTGCAAAAAAGGTACATGCCTTGCTGCGCCGCCCGCGCTACAGTGGAAATGCAATAACCATGCCGAAAACAGAAGATACGCGCGCGATGGCGCGCGTCCCGAGGCATCTGTCTGCATGGATGATCCTGCTCCTCCTGCTGCTGGCATCGGGATGTGCCTGGAATCCCGGGTTTCGCAGGCCCATGCAAGCGGGTGGGCAAGCGCTCGCAGCCGAAAATACCCGCGGCGAACGGTTCGGCGAGATGACCCCGGAACTGCAGGAACAGTTCAAGGCCGAGATCCGCAGCTATTGGAAATCCCCCTATCTGTGGGGCGGCAATGCCCCATCCGGTATCGATTGTTCGGGCCTGGTGGGACAGATTTACAAACGCGCTGCCGCCATCGATCTGCCGCGAACCACCCTCGACCTCTTCGCCCAGGGCCTGAGAGTGGAAGATCAGCCGCTGCAGTTCGCCGATCTGGTTTTTTTCCGGCTCGGCAGCGCCAGCCAGCCCGATCACGTGGGATTCTATGTCGCCCGGGGGTACTTCATCCATGCATCGGTCACCAGCGGAGTGACCCTGTCGCTGATCACGGCCTCCCCTTATCGCGAAAGCTATGCGGGGGCTCGCCGACTGCTCCAGTGAGGGCGAACGCGAAACTGAACCAGGCAACCGGACGCGAAATGCACGTCGCCAGCACACAAAACACCACCGGGATTAAAAAAACGGCCACCGGTCTGCGCCGGGGGGATCTGGTCGAATTGGTCCCGACCGATCTCGCCCTCGGCGGCGCGGCCGTGGCCCGGCTGGACGATCTGGTGGTCTTTGTCGAGCAGGCGCTCCCCGGGCAAACCATCCTGGCCAAAATCAGCAAACGCAAGAAAAACTTCGCCGAGGCCAGGCTGCAGGAGGTTCTGCGGCCTGCGCCCGATCAGGTCGAACCGCGCTGCAGCCATTTCGGCCAGTGCGGCGGCTGTCGCTGGCAACATCTTCCCTATAACCGGCAGCTGCACTTCAAGCAGCGGCAGGTGGAGGAGGCGTTGGTCCACATCGGCGGATTCTCCGGACTGGAGGTGCAGCCGGCCTTGCCCTCTCCGGAGATCTACTCCTATCGCAACAAAATGGAGTACTCTTTCTCACCGCAACGCTGGGTCCCCCGCGATGAGCTGGGTGGCAGCCCTGACGGTGATTCGGCACTCTATCTCGGATTGCATGCGAAGGGGTTTTTCGACAAGATCATCGACGTGCAGGCTTGCCACCTTTTGCCGCCGGTGACCAATGACATTCTGCTTTACGTGCGTCAATTTGCCGTCGACTCCGGGCGCCCCGCCTATCACGCCCGTGACCACCATGGCTTTTGGCGCTTTCTGGTGATGCGGCATGCCAGAAAAACAGGTGAGCTCATGGTCAATCTCGTCGCCTCCGAGTATGACCCGGCGCTGGCCCGCGACTTTGCCACGCGGATGCAGGCGCGCTTCCCTGTCATCACCTCCCTGCTGTTCAGCACGACGCAAAGTCTCTCCGGCGTGGCCTTTAGCGAAGCGGAGTATCTGCTCGCCGGCAAATCGACCATTACGGAAAAACTGGGCGATCTCACGTTTGAAATCTCGAGCAACTCGTTTTTTCAAACCAACACGCTTCAGGCTGAACGGCTTTACGATGTCGTCGTCGACTATGCCCGGCTCCAGCCGGACGAAACCGTCTACGACCTCTACTGCGGTGCGGGCACCATCTCGCTCTATGTCAGCCACCTGGCCCACAAGGTGGTCGGCTTCGAGTCGGTTCGATCCGCCGTGGAAGATGCTCATCAGAATGCCGCGTTGAATCGCATTGGCAATTGCTCTTTTGTTTGGGGTGACCTGCGGGACCTCCTCGAAAACACCGCAGAGACCATCGCGCGCTATGGCCGGCCCGATGTTCTGATCATCGATCCGCCGCGCGGCGGGATGCACCCCAAAACGGTGGCAGCCGTTTCCCGGCTCGCCCCGGAGCGTATAGTCCATGTCTCCTGCAACCCTGCCACCCTGGCGCGAGACCTAAAAGTGCTCTGCGCCGGGCCGTACCGGTTAACCAAGATCCAGCCGGTCGACATGTTTCCGCACACCGCTCACATTGAAGTGGTCGTGCTTTTGCAGCGAGACCCCTCATCCCAAGCGGATGCAACAGTTTAACACAGGAATCACCCCATGAACCTTTTCAAGAAGCTTTTTGGCAGCAAAACCGAAAAAAAGAGCACCCCGACACCCCGTCCGTCCTCCGGTCAGGAGCGCTATGGCTCGGGACGCTCCCGCTCCCGTTATCCGCAAAATCAGCGTCCGGGCGGCAGCCCGGGACCCAAACCACAAGGCGGGTCTCCCCAGCGTCCGGGCGGCCAGCCACCGCGGCCGCAGAGCAGCGCACCCGCCCGGCCGGAGCCGCGCCCCCAGGAGAGTGGTGACGCGCGCCCCCAGGGCAGCAGCTCACGCTCGCGCCGCCGCAGAAGATCCCGCCGTCCCCAGGGTCAGTCGCCGCAGCCGGATCTCCAGCAACAGCAGGCGGCCATCCCGCCCGCAGCGGAGAGCAAGCCCGAAGCGGTCAGCGAACCTCTGGAGAGCCCGACGCCCGTCGTCGAAGCACCGGCGCGGGTGCCCAAAGAACCCCTCCCGGAGATCACCCGGGAACAGCTCTCCCCGGCGCTGCAGGCCGGACTCGCCCGCACCAGCTGGGACGATCTGATGCCGGTTCAGGCGCGCACCATCCCCTATCTGCTGGCTCACCGCGACCTGATGGTCCAGTCGCGCACCGGCAGCGGCAAGACCGGCGCCTTCATCCTGCCGATGCTCGAACGCCTCAACGCCTCCCTGCCCGAGACCCAGGCCCTGGTGCTGGTGCCCACCCGTGAACTGGCCAAACAGGTCACCGGCGAGGCCGAGATGCTATTCGGCGATTCGGGCTTGCGCGTCGCCGCGGTCTACGGTGGTGTCGGATACGGCAGCCAGATCGACGCCTTCCGTGAAGGGGCCCACCTGGTGGTCGGCACCCCGGGCCGTATCCTCGATCATCTCCTCAAGGGATCGCTCAACCTGCGCAGTCTGCAGCTTCTCATTCTCGATGAGGCCGACCGCATGCTCTCGATGGGCTTCTATCCCGACATGAAAGAGGTCCAGCAGTATCTGCCACAGGGCATCAATGCCTACATGTTCTCCGCCACCTTTCCCCCCTTCGTCCTGCATCTGGCCGCCGAGTTCCTCGACGATCCGGAACTGATCAGCCTGAGCGGAGACCAGGTCTATGTCGCCGAGACCGAGCACTCCTTCTATGTCGTGCCGCCGATGGACAAGGACCGCGCGCTGGTCCGCATCATCGAGATGGAAAACCCGGCCCAGGCGATCATCTTTTGCAATACCCGCTCCCAGGTGCATTATGTCGCCATCGTCCTGCAGCGCTTTGGCTACAATGCCGACGAACTCTCCTCGGATCTGCCGCAAAACGCGCGCGAGAAGGTGATGACACGCCTGCGCGATGGCAGCCTGCGCTTCCTCGTGGCGACCGATGTGGCCGCGCGCGGCATCGACATCCCGCAGCTGCCGGTGGTGATCATGTATGAGCCGCCTGAGGATCCGGAGGCCTATATCCACCGGGCAGGACGCACAGGACGCGCCGGCGCCAGCGGCGAGGCGGTCTCTCTGGTCACTGAAGTGGAGCAGATCGACCTCGATCGCATCGCCAGAAAATACTCCTTCACCCTGATCCAGCGCGTCCTGCCGCAGAACGAGGACGTTGCGGCACTGGTCACCGAGCGTGTCACCGCGCTGCTCGAGGCCAAATACCGCGACAAGGACAATGTCGAGAAGGAGCGGCTGCGCCGCTTCCAGCCGCTGGCCCAGAGCCTCGCGGACAATGACGACCTGAACAACGTCATCGCCATGCTGCTCGACGAATTCTACCAGCAGACCCTGCATGCACCGGTGCAGACCACCGATACGGTCCTAACGGAAAAACGCCAGGAGAGCAGAGAGGAGGAGCAGCCCCGGAACAACCGGCCGCGCCGTCGTGGCGGCCGCCACCGTCGACCCGGGGGCCGTTCCTGAGAATACCCTCTCCCCGGACCTGATCCAAACCACCGGAGGCTCTGCCATCCCTTTTGCCGAGCCTCCGGTTCTGTCTTCAATGAAAGGTCTTCCCGCCATGAAATACCTTGGAGCCCATGTCAGCGCCGCAGGCGGACTGGAGAGCGCCCCGGAAAACGCCCGCGCCATCGGCGCCCGGGCGTTCGCCCTTTTCACCAAAAACCAGCGCCAATGGCTGGCCAAAAGCCTCGGCGAAGCCGAAATCGAGCGCTTCAGGGTCCGCTGTCAGGAACTCGACTTTTCGCCGGACCACATCCTGCCGCATGACAGCTATCTGATCAATCTCGCCCATCCCGAGGAGGCCGGCCTGGCCAAATCGCAAGCCGCATTCCTCGACGAGATGCAGCGCTGCGAGGCGCTGGGTCTGAAACTGCTGAACTTCCATCCCGGCTCACACCTCGGCCAGATCACCCTGGAGGAGGGTCTGCATCGGGTCGCGCTCTCCATCAATCTTGCCCTGGAGAAGAGCCGCGGGGTCGTCGCAGTCATCGAGAATACCGCCGGACAGGGCAGCAATGTGGGATGCACCTTCGAACAACTCGCGGCCATCATCGCGGAGGTCGAGGACCAAAGCCGCGTCGGCGTCTGCCTCGACACCTGCCATCTTTTCGCCTCGGGCTATGACCTGCGCACCCCCGCTGCCTATGCCGAGACCATGCGTCAATTCGAGGCGACCGTCGGTTTTTCCTATCTGCGGGGATTCCACCTCAACGATGCCAAGAAAGAACTCGGCTCGCGCGTCGACCGGCACGCCCCTCTCGGCGACGGCCTGCTTGGCCTCGAGGCCTTTCGTCTGCTCATGCAGGATGAGCGGCTTGACGGTCTCCCCCTCATCCTGGAAACCCCCGAGCACGAACGCTGGGCCGATGAGATCCGGCTGCTCTACGAGTTCGCCACCGCAGCCTGAACCGGCACTCCCGCCAGCCTCCTGGCATAAAAAAACGCCGGAAAAGCGGCAAGCGCTTCTCCGGCGTCAAATCCCGATCCGGGTCGGTCTAGAAGACCTTGATATCGCCCATACCAACGCTGCAGATCAGCAGCAGCCTGGCGGGCATCTCTTCATATTTGGGTGTCTGGTACTCCAATACCTCGCTGAATCCATCCGCCTTCTGATCAAAGACCTTGATATCCCCCAGCGAAACCCTCGCCTTGACCTTGACGGGCAGCCCCGGCAGCAAGTCGACGTGCACATCCCCCACACCACTGCGCAGGTAGAGACGATGTTCTCCCGGCTCCAGTGCAACCTGGGAGGCATCGATCACCACCGAGCCCACCATGGTGCGGACGCTGCCGCCATTAAAGCCCTGCGCTGGCAATTTGATGCGCAGATCGCCCAGGACCGACTCCCGCGACAGGGTCCCGGAATAGTCGGGTTCCTCCGCATGCAGGGAAGAGTGGCCGCGAGTTTCGCGGCGCCGCTCTCCTGTCATGAGATAGATGCCCATCAGGATCAGGGCGACCGGCCAAAAATGGAAGATCCAGCGGATGATGTCAAACAGCGAGGGGCCATCGAAGAGTAGCAGGCAGCCCATGACCACCAGAATCACTCCCACAAAGGTCGAACCGCGACTGGTTTGCGAATCCATATCCCTCCTCATTGCCACTACCGGACGGCTTTGTCATCGCCCGGGATAGGCCGTTCCTTCGAGTTCAGCAATATACTTCTCCACCTCGATGGCCGCCATGCAGCCGGAGGCGGAGGCGGTGATCGCCTGGCGATAGATGGCATCCTGAACATCGCCGCAAGCGAAGACACCGGGCAGATTGGTGCGGGTACGGCGGTCTGTCTCGATATACCCGCCGCTATCCAGTGTGATCTGGCCGGCGAAAAGCTCGGTGTTGGGTTTGTGGCCGATGAAGACAAATATCCCGTCGACCGGGAACTCCGCGGTCGCCCCGCTCTTGACATTCTTCAGCCGCAGATGGCTCACCGTTGTGCCGCCGGCGATCTCCTCCACGACCGTATCCCAGATGAACTCCACCTTGCTGTTGTGCATGGCCCGCTCCTGGAGGATGGCATCGGCCCGCAGCCGGTCGCGGCGGTGAATGATGGTCACCTTTTCCGCAAAGCGGGTGAGGAAAAGCCCCTCGTCCAGGGCGCTGTTGCCGCCGCCCACCACAACCACATGCTTGCCGGTGAAAAAGAAGCCGTCGCAGGTGGCGCAATAAGAGACACCCTTGCCGATGTAGCGCTCTTCGCCGGGGACTCCGAGCCGTTTGGGCGTCGAGCCAGTGGCAAGGATCACCGATCGGGCCTCAAGGTTCTGCGTGGCCGTATGGACGCGCTTGACCGCGCCTGCCAGTTCGACGCTTTCGACCACATCGTAGATGACCTCCATCCCGAAGCGCAAGGCCTGCTTTTCAAACAACTGATACATCTCAAAGCCGCTCAATCCCTCCGGAAAACCGGGGAAATTCTCCAGATCGTTGGTCAGGGTGACCTGTCCACCCCGTTCCATTCCACTGATCAGCAGGGGCTTGAGGTTGGCGCGGCCGGCATAGATCGCGGCCGTCAAGCCGGCCGGACCCGAGCCAATAATGATGACTTCTCGCATGTTTTTCTTCCTGTCTTCTCTGTATTACGATTGATTATTCAATTAGATTCATCAAATCCACAAAGTATTCAAACTTTATCTTTCAAATAGGGTTGGGAATATCGACGAACTCCACCTCCACCTCCAGCTTGTGCATCAGGTGCTCGCCGAGGGCGCGAATGCCCAAACGCTCGGTCGCATAATGGCCGGCGGCGATATAATGAATCCCCGCCTCCTTGGCCATGTGCATGGTATTTTCCCGCACCTCGCCGGTGATATAGGCGTCGAGCCCCTCTGCGATCGCCAGCGCCAGTTCGTTCGGCGCCCCGCCGGAGCAGTAGCCGATGCGGTGGATCCTTTCCGGGCCAAAGGCAAAGGTGAAGGGTTCGCGATCAAAGGTATAGCGGATCAATTCGATGAGTTCGGGCAGATCCATCTCTTCAACAGAACCCATCAAGCCGATGCGTCCCAGGGGTGCCAGATTATGCAGCCCCAGCGTCTTGACCGCCAGGATGTTATTGCCCACCTCCTCATGCATATCGAGGCAGAGGTGATAGGCGAGCAGGTTGAGATCGTGCTCCAGCAAATACTTGAGGCGCTGGCGGAAGGGTCCCTCCACCACCCGGCTCTCCCGGTCCCAGAGCAGGCCATGGTGGACCATAACCAGATCGGCATCCTTTTGCACTGCCGCCGTAAAAAGCTCGAGGCTGGCCGAGACGCCGGTGACGATGCGCCCGATCTGCCTGCGGCCCTCGACCTGCAACCCCATGGGCCCGGAATCGGGTATCAGCCGCACGCCCAGATAATCGTCGAGATAACTGATCAATTCTTCGCGAAGGATCATACGAACCTCTGCAGATTACACCCCTGACTTGTCTCTACTAATATAGGGTGCTGGAAATGAAACGCAAGTAAAATCATCACGATCCGGGGAGCGTCGGGCCTCGGCCCTTGCCTAAAAAGCATTTGGCATTATGGCCATTTTGTCCTATATTGGGAACAATGCAAGCTCACTGCGGTGGCCCTCCTGGCGGAGCAGCCGCCGATTACAGCAGATCCCGGAACCCCTGGCATGCCCGTCCCGAAGCAGCAACTCAGGGCGCTGCACCGTCTGCGGCTGAAGAAATTCCGCGAGCAGGAGCAGGCCTTTCTGATCGAAGGTGTCCGGCTCTGTGAAGAGGCCCTCCGGGCGCAAGCCCTCCTGGTGCGCCTCTTTCACACGGCGGAGGCAGCACACAATCCGCGCATCAAGGCCCTGCTGAACGAGAGCGCCGGGCGCGGGGTTCCGATTGAAGAGCTGGACGGCGCCGCCTTTTCCCAGCTGGCCGATACCGAAACGCCACAAGGTATCGCAGCCCTCCTGCACAAGCCATTACGCCGCACCTTCGATCCCGCTGCCTGCAGGGATGCGTTGGTGCTGGCCATCGACGGACTCGCCGATCCGGGCAATCTGGGCACCATCTTGCGTACGGCAGAATGGTTCGGTGTCCGCACGATCCTGCTCAGTCGCGATACAGTCGAACTGTACAATCCCAAGGTGGTCCGCAGCAGCATGGGCAGCCTCTTCCGGCTGCAGGTGCATGAGGGGATCGATCTGCAGCAGACGGCCCTCGCCGCCCGGACTGCGGGCTGGCGGTTACTCAGCGCCGAGGCGGCGGGCGGCGATCCGGCCCATGAATTCACTCCCGGTGGACGCGACCTGCTCTTCATCGGCAGCGAGGCCCATGGCCTGGTCACCCCCTTGCAGGAGACGATCGATCGGCGGATCACCATCCCCGGTGGCGGCGCGGAATCGCTCAACGCGGCCATTGCCGCCGCCATTTTACTCTACCAACTGACCACTCTTCCATTGCGGACGAATGCCCATGCACGTTGATGACGACTTTTCCTATCTCGATGGTAAAGAGCTTTCCCGGGTGCTGCTTTGGACGCTGGCCATGTTCATCTTCAGCCTCTTCGCCGGCTCGCTGCTGATCTTTCTGGCCGGTCCGAAATGGGGTTTGCTGGCCGAAACCCTCTTCATCGTCCCGGCCCTGGTCTACGTCCTGAAACACAAACGGCCTTTCGCGCGGACATTCCGCCTCAATCCGGTCCGCTGGCCCGTCCTCTTTTACACCCTGTTGCTGGCCTTTCCGGTCCTGATCCTCGGCGATGAACTGGACCGCATCATCGCCCTCTTCTTCCCTCTCCCTTCCTGGTTTGATGTCGGCGATCTGCTGGCGATTCATTCCCTGACCGACGCCATGCTGATCCTTGGCAACGGGGTTATCGTTGCCGCGATCGCCGAGGAAATGCTTTTTCGCGGCCTGATCCAGCGCTCCCTGGAGCATCTCAACGATGCTGCCACCGCGATGGCGCTTTCGGCCATTCTCTTCGCTATGTTCCATTTCAATATCTGGTGGATGATCCAGATCACCTTGCTCGGGCTGGTGCTGGCCTACATCGCCTGGAAAAGCGGCAGTATCTGGCCGGCGGTTCTGCTGCATGGCATCAACAACCTGCTCTCGATTCTGGTGGCCAACGCCGGGCAGGTCAAGATGGACTGGTACGCCGGCGAGGTCCATGTCAAGGGGGTCTGGATTGCCGCCGCTCTCATCCTCCTGGTCCCGGCCCTGGCCGGATTTCACAAGGCATGCGAAGCCGCCACGGCCCGCCTGCATGAGCGCATGATTGGAGAAGACCATGAATAACCGTGCACCCCAGGTTCGCATCGGCATGATCCAGTCCGCCGAGACCATCCGTTTCCAGTGCGAGAGCGCCTTCGATCTTCTCGACCTGCAAGGCAACCGGATGGCCCATGGCAAGGCCAATTCCCCCTGCGAGGCGGTCATTCGTCAGGCCGAGGCGGCCGAAATACGCTATCATGTTCGGCTGGCGATCGCCATCACCGAGGAGGAGGCGGAGAAGCGGCGCAAAAAACTCAAGGCA
This sequence comes from uncultured Cytophagia bacterium, assembly GCA_964436305.1. GTDB lineage: Bacteria > Zhuqueibacterota > Zhuqueibacteria > Residuimicrobiales > Residuimicrobiaceae > JAKPUX01. Next base: position 33,130 of record CAYTCI010000007.1, read on the forward strand.
CGGGATATCGCCACCTCCCTGTGGCGGCCGGGCATCGTGCTGGCCTTGCATGATTACACCATGGACAACCGCGAATACTGGGTCGTGACCGAGGCCTTTGCCGATGAAGCTGCGGCCAAACAATTCGCCCTGAGCTTCGAGCCGGTGGGTGAAGCCGTTGTCGTCAAGGAGATCATCCGCAAGCCCTCCGGTACGCTCGTGCTGATGCACCAGCCCTTTGCCGATGGTTGCCGCATCGCCCCTTGCGATCCAGAGGCCCGCATCCAGCTCTTCGATGTCACCGTCGGCATCGAGTTCCATTGGCAGCACCAGCGCACCCAGCTGTTGCCCGGAATTCTCGAGATCGCCTTCAACAATGCCGGGCGGCTGCTGGCGGTCAATGAACTGGACATCGAGACCTACCTCATCAGCGTCAACTCCTCGGAGATGACCCGGGAGAATCCGGTCGAGCTGCTCAAGGCCCAGACCATCGCCGCGCGCAGCACCATTCTCGCCACCATGGGCAAACACCACTATGACGAAAAGTTCCATCTCTGCTCCGACGATCACTGCCAGTGCTATCATGGTGTGGCCAACATCTCCGAGTACTCGCAGGCCGCGGCGGTCGAAACCGAGGGGGTCAATCTGCTGCATGCGGGCCGGGTCTGCGATGCGCGCTATGCCAAGATCTGCGGTGGGATCATGGAGGATTACGCCCACATCTGGGATGAACGCGAGGTCCCCTATCTGGTGCCGGGCGTGGATGGCAAGGAAAAACTGGGCTTCCCGCTGGCCAGCGAGGAGCAAACCAAAGCCTATATCGACAGCTCGCCCGATGTCTGGTGCAACACCCAAAAATATGCGATTCCCTCTTCGCTGCCCTACAACACCCGGGATCTCTTCCGCTGGAAGGTCTCTTATCCGCGCCAGGCGTTGGGTGAGCTGATCAGCCGGCGGCTGGGCATTCAATTTGGCGAGCTGATCGATCTCATCCCCGGGGAGCGCGCGCCCGGTGGCCGCCTGATTTTCATGGATGTCGTCGGCAGCGAGCGTACTGTCCGGATCGGCAAGGAGCTGGTCATCCGCCGCGCCCTCTCCGAGAGTCATCTCTACAGCGCCTGTTTCTATATTGAGCGCGAGCGGGACGCCGCCGGCCAGGTGGTGCAGTTCCATCTGATCGGCGCCGGCTGGGGGCATGGCGTCGGGCTGTGCCAGGTGGGCGCGACCGTCATGGCGCAGCAGGGGTTCGATCATGCGGCCATTCTGGCGCACTATTACAAGCAGAGCCAGTTGGCAAAACTCTACTAAAAGCTTTCCGCAGAGCGGGCCTGTTGCCGCTATCTTATAACAGGTTAACACAAAGCAGGCCCGATGAGAGACCGCGGAATGGTATGAAAATAGTCATTTTTAACGACGAATTGCGCTCCGGCATGCAGATGTATCTCGCGCTGAGCAACCGTCACGAAGTACGCGTCGCGCGCGATGCAGATGATCTCTTCACGATGCTGGATCAGGCCGCCGCCGACCTGACGATCCTCGACCTGGCTTTCCCCGAGTCCCGGGATGAGCCGGTGGACGGCTTCGACATCGCCCAGCGGATCCACAGCCAGCATCCGCAGACCAAACTGGTCGGTATCTACGATCAGGACAATCCGGATCTGGCCGAGAAGGCCCGCGCCCGAGGCATCGATGATTTGATCGCTCGCCCGATCAAAAACCGGGAATTGCTCGGGCTGATTGAAAAATAAGACTCTGTTTCATTACGGTGGGCTTGAGCCCTTGCTCCAAGGCCGGCACTCTCATGCCGGCCTTTTTTATTAACAAACCTGTTGCAAATTATATGGATATGATGTACTTTACTAAAAAAAAGAAGGGTGCATGAGCATAGAAACCGATTTTCTCGTCATCGGCAGCGGCATTGGCGGCCTCTCGACCGCCCTCAAGCTGGCGCAAAACGGGACCGTCGCCATCATTACCAAGAAGCACCAGTCGGAATCGAACACCAACTATGCCCAGGGCGGCATCGCCTCGGTCTTCGATCAGGGCGATTCCTACGAGGAGCACATCCAGGACACCCTGACGGCTGGCGCCGGCTTGTGCCATGAGGACGCCGTCCGCCTGATCGTCAGCCAGGGTCCCGCCCGGGTCCGCGAACTCTATGAGCTGGGCGTCCCCTTCACCCGCAACGATGCCGGGCAATTCGACCTCGGCCGTGAGGGCGGGCACCATCATAACCGCATCGTCCACGTCAAGGACCACACCGGTCGCGACGTCGAGACCGCCCTGCTGGAAGCCGCGCGCAGCAATCCGCGCATCATGATCTATGAACACCATATGGCGGTCGAGCTGATCACCGAACACCAGGTCTTCAGCGCTCGCCCGGCGCCCGATCTCTCGATCAACTGTTGGGGCGCCTACGTCCTCGATATCAACGCCCAACGGGTCGAACCCTTCATCGCCAAAGCGACGATCCTTGCCTCCGGCGGCTGCGGCCAGGTCTATCTCCATACCACCAATCCCTCGATCGCCACCGGGGACGGCATGGCCATCGCCTATCGTGCCGGCGCCACCATCGCCAATATGGAGTTCATGCAGTTCCACCCCACCTCGCTCTATCATCCCGAGGCCAACTCTTTCCTGATCTCCGAGGCGGTGCGCGGCTTCGGCGGCCGGCTCATTCACAAGGATGGTGACTCCTTCATGGAAAAATACCATCCGATGGGAGCACTGGCGCCCCGCGACATCGTTGCGCGGGCGATCGATACCGAGCTTAAAAAACGCGGCGTTCCCTGCGTCTATCTCGACGTCAGTTATCTGGAGGCCGAGGCCGTCAAGGCCCGCTTCCCCAATATCTATGAAAATTGCCTGCGCTATAAAATTGACATCACCAAAGAGCCGATCCCGGTCGTGCCAGCCGCCCATTATGCCTGCGGTGGTGTCCGCACCGACCTGGCGGGATCTACCAGCATCAGCGGCCTGCTGGCATGCGGTGAGGTCACCTGCACCGGCGTCCATGGCGCCAACCGCCTGGCCTCCAACTCCCTGCTCGAAGCCGTCGTCTTCGCCCATGAGGCCAGCCAGGCCGCCATCCGCTTCGCCGCTGCGCGCCAGCCGATCCCCAGCAGCATCCCCCGCTGGGATGAAACCGGCACCTTCAATCAGGAGGAGTGGGTCCTGATCTCCCACGACCGGCTCGAGATTCAAAACATCATGTGGGATTATGTCGGCATCGTGCGCTCCAACGCCCGCCTCGAACGGGCTCTGAGCCGGATCCGCCTGATCCGCCAGGAGATCGAAAACTATTACAAGCGTACCCGGATCACCGAGGGACTGCTGGAGCTGCGCAATCTGGCCACCGTGGCCCAGATGATCATCCAGTCCGCCATGATGCGCCGGGAGAGCCGCGGGCTGCACTACACGACCGACTATCCCAATAGCGATGACGCGTTTCGCCACGATACCCTGATCGAACATACCGTTGTCCAGTGATTCCCTGACCTCGATGGAGTGCGGCGATGATCATCTCGAAGATTGAAGTTCGCGCGTTCAAGTCGATTTACGAGCTCGCTCTGCCCCTGGATCCGCATATCAATGTGCTCATCGGCGCCAACGAGAGCGGCAAATCCAACATCCTCAAGGCCCTCGAAGCCTTCCGCGAAAAGGTGGCGCTCGATGCCTCGTTCACCTGCCAGTACTCGAATCACTACTACATGGCCAAACCTCCCGAACTGACCCTGGAGTTTTCCGGTTTCACCAACGAAAACCGGCGCCTGCTGCAGCTGGTCTCCGAGTCGTTCAAGGAGGTGGAGCGTTTCAAGATCCGCAAGGAGGGGCCAACCCTCAACGACTACCATCTGCTGATCAACGGCAATCCGGCCGAGGCGGTCGACATGGCCCGGCTGCTGCGCATCCTCCCCAAGATCCTCTATTTTCCCGATATCCGTCTGCTCAAAAACCGCGTCGACTATGACGATCTCATCGCCAACCTGCCGGATTGCGCCACCGAACGCAACCTGCTCAAGATCGGCGGGGTCGATCGCTATGAAACCATCTTCGAGGACAACGCCCGCGGCCGTCGCGCCCTCGAGGAGGCCAGCCGGATCATCACCGAACAGCTGCGCCGCGTCTGGTCGCAGGAACCGACCATTGAAGTCAAACTCAATGTCAACGGCCGCGCCCTCTATATCGATTTCAGTGACAGCACCACCGTCTTCGACACCCCGGAGTCCCGCAGCCTCGGATTCCGCTGGTATCTCTCCTTTTATGTCAATTTTCTCGCCCAAACCTTCGAGGCCCAGGCCAACGAGTATCTCTTTCTCTTCGATGAACCCGGCATTCACCTGCACCCCTCCGGCCAGAAGGATCTGATGAAGGTCCTCGAGGACCTGGCGCTTAAAAACCAGGTGGTTTTCAGCACCCATTCGCCCTTCATGATCAATCGCCAGTTTCCCGAGCGCGTCATTCTGGTGGTCAAGGACAAGAACGGCACCCGCATTGACAACCAGGCCTACCGCGAACACTGGAAACCCCTGCGTGACGAGATCGGCCTCAAGGTGGGCGACCTCTTTTTCTTCAGCGATTCCAGCATCATCGTCGAGCTGCCGACGCGCAAGTCCGGGATCCTGGAAAAATTCAAGTCCAAACCTGAATAGCCGCATGCCGGAGGCAAGGATCCATAGGCGCCGGGGATCCCGGCCGTTCGGGCCGGTCCGGACTCCTCACGCCCACGCCGCGGGAGACCGGCCATGCTGAAGGGCGACCTCTCCGGCAAGGAAAAATACTGGCTCTACCAGTACCGCCTCGGGAGCCGCTATCTTCTGCCGCTGCTGCGGAAATGGGGCGTTCCCCTTGAGGGCGCCCGCATGCTCGATATCGGCTGTGCGGAGGCGGGCATCCTCTGCGCCTTCGCCGATGCCGGCGGCCGCGCCATCGGGGTGGAACTGAGCCCGAGCCGCCTCCACTTCGCCCGCCATTTTGCTTCACCCGCGCAACGGGACAAGGTGACCTTCATTGCCGCCGACTTTTTTCATATGCCCCTGACAAAGGAGCATGGCCGTTTTGACCTGATCCTCCTCCGCGATGTCTTTGAGCATTTACCCGACAAGCGCAGCGCCTTTGCCGCCCTGGCTGGATTGATGCAGCCCGGCACCCGGCTGATCCTGACCTTTCCGCCCTTTCGTTCTCCATTCGGCGGGCATCAGCAGATGCTCGGCGGCTGGCTCCGCCGTCTCCCCTGGTTCCACATCTTGCCGGGTCCCCTGTGGCGCCTGGTCACCCGATATATCAAATCGCACGATCCCAATCCCCGCTTTCTCGACGAAATGGAAAAACTCCGGCACAACCCGATGTCGATCGCCCTTTGCCTCCGGCTGGCCAGGCAGCATAAGCTGCGGATCACCGCACAGCGCTACTATCTCAGCCGTCCCAGTTTCAAGCTGCGCTACGGCTGGCCGGTGATCGGAGCGCAAACCCTGGGGCGTATCCCGGTGCTGCGCGAGTTTTTCATCACCGGCGCCATCATCATGCTGAGCAAACCATGCCCCGAGTCCTGATCACCACCTACTACTTTCCGCCTGCCGGAGGCGCCGGTGTGCAGCGGACGCTCAAGTTTGTCAAATACCTGCGCGAATTCGGCTGGGAGCCGGTGGTTCTGACCGCCCGCGACGCCGACTATCCCGCCCGCGATGAGACCCTGATAGCGGAGATCCCGGAGGGGGTCAAGATCTACCGGGCGCCCCTGTTCGAGCCCTACCGTCTTTATCGCCGTTTCACCGGCAAGTCGGCGGATGCGGCCACCGATATCGCTACCCTGACCCGGGATGCCCGCGGGGCACAGAAATGGAGCGAACGGCTATCCGAGTTCATCCGCGCCGCCCTCTTCGTCCCCGATGCCCGCATGACCTGGCTCTGTCCGGCGTTTTACCTCGGCCGCAAGATCCTGCAAGCCGAAAAGATCGATCTGCTCTTCTCCAGCGCCCCGCCCTACACCACCCATCTCATCGGCCGCCGGCTGAAACGCGCCTCCGGCTTGCCCTGGGTGGCCGATTTCCGCGACTCGTGGATCGGCTGGCTCTCGACCCCGCCATGGCGGCCGGCGCCCGCCCGCGCCCTCGAGTTCCGCATGGAAAAAAACGTCCTGGCGCAAGCCGACCGCATTCTGACCGTCTCCGCCGGTGTCGAGGAGGATCTGCTGAGCCGCCATCCGGAGCTGCGCGATGCGCGCTGGCGCTGCCTCCCGAACGGATTCGATGCCGCGGATCTGGCCGGCATCCAGCCCAAAGCCAAAACGCCCGGCTTCACCCTGATCTATACCGGCTCGCTCTATGGCAACCGCAATCCCCGCTCCCTGCTGCGCGCTCTCGAACAGCTGCTGGCAGAATCCTTTGCTCCGCTCGAGAGGTTGCACATCCGGCTGGTCGGGCGCAGCGGCGAGGCCATTCTGCAGGAGATCGCCGCCTCACCGGCAGGACGGTTCTTCGAATATATCCCCTACGTCTCCCATGCCGAAAGCCTGCAGTACCTGCTGGCCGCCGATGCCGCGCTCCTGATCATCGACGATGCTCCGGCCAACCGCGGCATCCTCACCGGCAAGCTCTTCGAGTATATCGGCGCGCGCCTGCCCATCCTGGCGCTGGCGCCCGAAGGTGATGCCTCCGCCCTCATCCGCCAACACCACCTCGGCTATGCTCTGCAGCCCGGCGACAGCGAAGGCATCGCCGCCATTCTGCGTCGGCTGTTGCAGGAGGAGGATCAGACGGTACGGCAGGAAGGCGAAGCGGCCCGCAGCCTCTTTGAACGCCGCGAACAGACCCGCCAGCTCGCTGCGCTTTTTGACGAGTTGATTGCGGCTCGGGGAAAACAGGGGCAAAGGTAGCGGATCGGGAGGGTCAAGATCACCGCGGTTGCAGCTCAGAGAGGCGCCACTTGCTTGAGGAGTGCGGCCAGGTCGTCCTGACGCCGGGAGAGGGTGAAACGGGTGACGATGCGCTGCCGCGCCGCCTGCCGCTGCGCCGGGCCGGCTTGCAGGGCTTGTTCGACGGCGGCCGTCAGCTGGAGAGCCGAGCGCTCGGCGACCACCCAGCCGGCCTCGCCGACCACTTCGGGCATGGCGCCGTTCGCCGTCACCACCGGCAGGCATCCGCACGCCATGGCTTCGGCCAGCGCCATGCCGAACGATTCGTGATGCGAAAACTGGCAGTACACCTGGCTGCGTGCATAAAGGGCGGCCAGCGCCGTCCGCTCCAGACGGCCGAGCAGACGGACGTTCTCCGGTACCCCCCGTGCGCGGATCCACGCCAATGCTCCGGCCTCGAGACCGACCACACTGAAAGCAACCTGCGGCAGCTGCTGTGCCACCTCCAGATAGAGCTCGATACCCTTGATCTCCGCTGCGCGCCTGTCGCGGGCACCGCAAACCGTGAGTACCCCCCTCTCCCTCACACTCTCCGTCTCCGCAGCGAAAAAGGCGGTGTCGACGCCGTTATAGAGAATCCTGGCTGGAGCGTGCGGGCCGAGGGCCGCCAGTTCCGCCGCCGTCGCCTGCGATACCGGCAGCAGCAGGGCCGCATGGCGCAGACTCATCCGGCTGCAAAAAGAGCGCAGCGCCTGCAGATGGGCGCCATAGCCAAAATCGGGCATGCGGGCGACATCATAGCCGCCGACGACGATGATGACCGGCTTGCGCAGGAACCGGCCTGCCAGGACCGGCACCAGGGAATGATAATCGGCGAACCAGGTGAAGAGGGCCGCTGAACCCGGGAGGTGGCGCAGCAGCCAGAACCCCTGCGCCACCTGATCCCAGAGCTGACGCAGCCAGGGTTTGAAATGAAAGAGGCGTATCCGCAGGCGGAAATGATGGCGCAAGCCCGCCATATCGGCAAGGACGAAGGGCGCCCGGCTGGGCTGGATGAAAAGTACGTGCGGGGGCCGGTGCGGCATGGCGAACACCTCTCTGCAGTCGGTCATCGGGTATCAGGGATCCTCAACCCCAATATAAAAAATCCGGCGATAGGATCAAAAAACTTCAAAACAAAAGCGTAAAGAATCGCTGGACTTTGTTGAAAAATTGTCATATAATAACCAATAATCGGCTTTCATCCCTCTCTTGCAACGAGGCTGTCGTGAAAAAGAAAAAAGTCGCACAGGAAAAAAACTGGATGCCGCCGCCAGCGGAAAAGGAGAACCTGCTCACCCGTCATCCCCTGGCTGCACTCCTGATTCTCTCTTTCCTGCTCCTGCTCATTCTCTATAATCAGGTCATGCTGGCCGGAAAAACCTTCCAGATGCCCGATCAGCAAAGCGCGCGCGCCACAGCCCCCTTCATCAAGGAAGCCCTCTCCCGCGGGATCACACCCCTCTGGTGTCCCTATATCTTCGGCGGCATGCCCTCGTTCGGCTCCCTGCTCAGCGCACCCCATGTGAACCGTCTGGATGAGTTCTTCATCGGCTTCTTCCGCCTGCTCTCCCTGCCGGATTTCACCTTCATTTTCTTCAATTACCTGCTCTTCGCGCTTTTTATGTTCCTGCTGATGCGGGGCCTGGGGGTCGAGCCACTCCCGGCCTTCTTTTCCGGACTGGCAGTTATCTTCATCCCCCAGTTTGTCGCCTTCACCTCCTATGGCCACAACACCAAATTCCTCGCAGCGGTGCTGATCCCGGTCATCCTCCTCTTCGCCAAAAAAATGATGGAGGAGAAAAACGGGCTGTGGTTCAGCCTGACCGCCCTCGCCATCGGTTTTCAGATGGTTCGGGCGCACATTCAGGTGAGCTACTACACCTTTATTCTGCTCGGCATCTATTTTCTCTATAAGGAGATCGCCGATTTCCGCCGCAGCCGTGAGATCCAGCCGATGCTGCGCTCGGCCGGGCTGCTCGCCGGCGCCATCGCCGCGGGCGTGCTGCTCTCGATGATTCTCTATACCTCGGTGCTCGACTATCAGCGCTTTTCCATCCGCGGTGGCGGCGTCGAAGGCGGCGGGCTGGATTTTGACTATGCCGCCAACTGGTCCTTCCATCCGCTGGAGATGGTGACCTTTTTCATCCCCTCTTTCATGGGCTTTGGTGGTGCCACCTATTGGGGCAAAATGCCCTTCACCGATTATCCGCTCTATTTCAGCGTCGTCGTTTTCCTGCTAGCGGGGCTGGCGCTAACCCTGCGCCGCGATCGCACGACCTGGATCATGACGACCGTGGCCCTCTTTTCCCTGCTGGTTTCCTTCGGCAAACACTTCGGCGTGCTCTATACCCCGCTCTTCAAGATCCTGCCCTTCTTCAACAAGTTCCGCGTCCCCAGCATGATCCATATCATTCTGGATATCAGCATGCTCGTCCTCGCCGGCATCGGCTTGCAAGCCCTCTTCGAGCTGCGCACCCAGCTGCCACAACTCAAGCCGCTGGAACGCGCCCGCCGGATCAAATCACTGAAACGTTACCTCTACTCGTTTGCCGCCGTGGTGGTTATCCTCGGGCTGATGGTCCTGCTCGGCAAAGCCCTCTATATGGATATGGCCGGCAGCGGTGGCCACACCCTCAACGATGCCCAGCGCGGTGATGCCTACAGCAAAGCGGTTCTCGACAGTCTCAAATCGATTGCGCTGATTTCGGTCGTAATCGTGCTCATCCTCCAGTTCCTCAAGAACAGCCTCTCCCGAATGACGCTGGTCCTCTCCCTGTGCGCGCTGGTGGTCTTCGATCTGTGGGCGGTGGATGCCAAAATCATCCAGCCCCAGGATAAATCGGATGAAAGGGCCTATTTTGCCGCGACGCCTGCGGTGCAGTATCTGCAGAACGACAAGGAGCTTTACCGCATCTTTCCGGTTCTGGATGACAAGAGCGGCAACTGGTACATGTACCACTTCATTCCCAACATCTCCGGCTATAGTGCCGCCAAGCTGCGCCTGTATCAGGATTTCCTCGATGAAACCGGATTCGGTTCACAGGATCGCTACGGACTGAACAGCTTTGTCTCCAAGTACTGGCGTGTGGGGATGCAAGGCAATCGCTATGCCTGGATCGATGTGCCGCCGCAGCAGATAGCGCCGGAACGGCTGGCCTTTGACTCGGCCATGCTGGATATGCTCAACGTCAAATACCTGGTTCAAATGGAATTGCCCTGCAACGACCCGCGCTACCAGCCGGTGGGCGATCCCAAAACCATCCCGCTTTATCGCAATACAACGGTGCTGCCGCGCGCCTTTTTCGCCGATTCAGTCCGTGTCCTCAAGGGCCGAAAAAATATCTTCGACTATATGAAGAGCGGCCGTTTCGATCCGCGCCGGGTGGCCGTGATCGAGGAGAATCCGCCCTTTGGCGTGGCAGCCGCCGCCGGCAACCGGGCGGAGATCGTCAAATGTGACCTGCACGAGATCGGCATCTCCGCCAAGGTCAAAGCTCCGGCGATCCTGGTCCTCAGCGAGATCTATTACCCGGCCGGCTGGAAAGCCTATGTGGACGGCAAGGAGAGCAAGATCTTCAAGACCAATTACCTGCTGCGCGGGCTCTTCCTTCCGGCCGGCGACCATCAGATCCTCTTCAAATTCGCCCCCGCCTCGTACCTGGCCGGCGAGTGGATCACCGGAATCGTGCTGCTGCTGTTGCTAGGCCTCCTGGGGTACACGCTCTGGATGCTCTATCAGAAGCGCCGCAAGCCTTCGGCGACTGCCTGATCTCAAGGGTGGGCCTTTCGCCCACCCTTTTTTGATAGAAAGGGTCTATGTCTTTCCGTAAAACGCTCTACATGTCCTCGGGCACCCTGCGCTACCTCTTTGTCATCGTGGTCATCCTGTGCATCGCCGGGATCAATTTTTACGTCCAGGGGCTGGTCAAGGATCTGCGCAAGCAATCCCGCGATATTGCAGAATTCTACGCCCTTACCTACCAGCGTCTGGCGGTTGCCGCCGACCAGCCGGAGGTGCTCGACTGGCTTTTTGTCAACATCATCAGCCGCGCCACCTTTCCTCTCGTCCTGACCGACCGTCAGGGCAATCCCAGCTCCTGGCAGGGACTGGCGGTACCGGACACGGCCCGCTCACCGGAGGCCCTCAAGCAGGTGCGCAAGGTCCTCGCCAAGATGCGCGAAGAGAATGACCCCATTCCCATCACCTACAACCAGATCGTCCTCAGTTATCTCTATTTCGGCGATTCGGTCCTGATCAGCCGCCTGCAATATCTGCCCTGGGTCACCCTGAGTGGTATCGGCCTGCTGGTGCTGGCCGCCTTTCTCAGCTTCGGCAGCATCAAGAGCAGCGAACAGCGCTTCATCTGGGTGGGGATGGCCAAGGAGACCGCTCACCAGCTGGGCACTCCCATCTCCTCGTTGATGGGCTGGCTCGAGCTGCTCAGGATGCCCCGTCTCGATGACGCCCAGCGCGAGCAGACCCTGACCGACATGGAGACCGATATCAAGCGTCTGGAAAAGATCGCCGCCCGTTTCTCCCATATCGGCTCTGAGGCCTTGCTCGATCCCCAGGAGGTCCAGCCTATCCTCCATGACGTCTGTGAGTATCTGCGCAAACGCCTCCCCCAAACCGGCAATCAGATTCAATTGATCGAGCGCTATGGGGCGTGCAAACCCGTTCCCCTCAATCGCGAGCTCTTCGAGTGGGCGGTCGAGAATCTGGTGAAAAACGCCATCGATGCCGTCAAGGGCAAGAAGGGGATCATCGAAATTGCCACCATGCCGCTCAATGGCAGGAACCGTGTCATCATCGACATCCGCGACAACGGTGCCGGCATCACTGCCAAGCGGCGTAACGACATTTTCAAGGCGGGCTACAGTACGAAGAAACGCGGCTGGGGTCTGGGGCTGAACTTCGCCAAGCGGATCGTCGAGGAGTATCATCACGGCCGGCTGGTGATCAAGGAGAGCCACATCGGCAAGGGGACGACCATGCGGATGATTCTATGACGGAAAATCGCGAACCCCTGGCCGGGCGGACCGCCCTGGTGACCGGCAGCGCGCGCGGCCTCGGCGCGGGCATGGTGCGCGCCCTGGCGGACCAGGGCGCCGCGGTAGCAATCCACTACCGCACCAGCCGGCAGGCAGCCGAAGCGCTGGCCGCCGAACTGCAGGCGCAGGGCAAGGCCGCAGTGACCTTGCAGGCCGATGTGACCCGATGGGAGGAGGTCTGCCAACTGCGCACGGCCCTGCTGGAACGCTTAGGCCACCTCGATATCCTGGTCAATAATGTGGGGGATTTTGTCGAAAAACCCTGGGGATCTTTCACGCCGGCCGAGTGGGAGGCGATGATAGCGAGTAACCTCTCGAGCGTCTATCATACCTGTCAGGCATTTTGGCCGGGAATGGTGGCTCAGCAGTGGGGCCGGATCATCAATATCGGGCTGGCCAACAGCGACCGCATTCAGGCCTATCGCAACATCCTGCCCTATGCCATCGCCAAATCCGGGGTGCTCATCCTCAGCAAATCCCTCGCTGTGGAGGGCGCACCGTATCACATCACCGTCAATGTCCTGGCCCCTGGCCTGATGGACAACGGCACCCTCTGCCAGAACGCCCATCAGCAGGCGGCGCAGCGGGTGCCCGCCGGACGCCCTGGCACCAGCGCCGATCTCGCCACCGCACTGACCTTTCTCTGCAGCGAGAGCGCCGGCTATATCACCGGCGCACACATTCCCGTCAGCGGCGGCTGGGGCCTTTAGTGCCGCACCTCCTCCGGCCGGCGGGGATATCGCCGCTCCCGTTCGGGGCTGCTCTCCCTTTTCGCCGGCGGCTGGACCGGCCGGCGGCCCGCAATCCGCAATCCCGTGCCATCCGCCAGCAGATCGTATCCCCCTGACCAGACCGGTTCGGCGCGCTCGCTGCGATACGAAATCACCTGCGCCCATCCAAGAATCCGGTTGAGCCCCTGCGCCGCTTGCCAGAGCACCTGACCGGTAGTGTTGACCAGCGGGACCGAGCTTACCTTGCGCATCACCCCCTCCTGACGGTCATACCCCTCGACGGCGGTCAAACGGAACATCGTCCGCAGTCCCACCTTGCCGAGAAAAGCTTTCCACTGCAGCACCTCACCCTGCAGCGCCCACCCGCTGCCCTTGACCTGGATGCTCCTGGCCGGCCCGGGCTTGCCCTTTTCGTAGGGGGTCACGGTCACGATAAATCCGGTTGTTGAACCCAGCTTTTGAAATTCGACACGGGCCACCGGACCCGCACCGTGAAGTGGATGAAAATAATAGAGATAAATACTAAGATAGCCCAGCAGGAGCGTGGAGAGAAGAAGCAGCAGCATCGTCAGCCCCGGGAAAGAACGGGATCGGGTTTTTCGTGCCGGCGCCTTGCCGCCGCCTTTACCGCCAAGGAGAGTCAGCAGGATAAAAGCGGCAACCAGACAGCCCACGAGCAAAACCAGATAGACCCCATTCGAATCGGCGGGAAGCAGTTTGTTCATCCTCTCCTCACTCGGCCAGGACAATCCGTTCATCGAAGGCAATGGCGCCGAAGACCCCGATCCCGCCCTGGATATGCCAAACCGGCTCCTCGTCGTCGCGCATGCGCATATAGTCATAATAGTTACGATCCAGTGCGGCCACCTTCAGGACATAGATATCGGGCTCGGCGAGATAAAAGGGATAGAATTCGATCGCTGTCGAGTCGCTCATCAGTTCGGCATTCCAGGCGTGCATATTGCCACGCACGCTCACGAGAAAATGCCCCTCTTCCTGGCCAGGCTCCCAGACGATCGGCAGGGAGGCGTAGGCTGCGACCACCTGATGGTCGGAGGGTGAGGTCACGCGGGGCGGCGCGGGCATGGTGCATTGCGCCTCCACCTGGCGGCCATCCTGCAGCCGGGCCGCGAGGGCATAGGTCACGCCGGCCTGCAAGCGCAGTTCCTCCCCCTCGGCGGCATAGCGGCCTTCACCCCGGTCGGTATAGGCCACCTCCTGCCCCGGTCCACTGATCACCACCTGTGCCCCCGCAATGCCCCGGTCCGCCGGCACCCGGTCCAGCGCGCGATAGCTCTCCTCCAGACGAATGACCGTCTGCCCGGAGTTATAGATCAGCAGCGCGAAGAGGTTGACCTCCGGCTTGTAGTTGAATTCATTGACATCCGGTCCGTTATTGCATGCAGCCAGCAGCAAGGCGGCCGCCAGGACCCCGATGGGCACTCTAGAAAGCAAAATCCACTCCCAGCGTCGGCAGCAAGGGGAACATCGAGACCGTCGTCAATCGCGAGGGATTGGCATCATGGTCCCAAAAATAATAAAAGACATTCTTGTGGTTGTAGAGGTTGATCACCTGTAAATAGGGAGAAGCGGAGAGGCCGAAGAGGCGACCCTCCCGGCGCAGGCTGACATCCAGGCGGTGATAGAGCGGGAAGCGGGCGCTGTTCTTCGCCCCGGGACGATCCACCAGGTGGCCCTCAAGCGCATTCTGCGCGAGATTCCATTCGTATCGCACATATTTGCCGGGTATGGGCGTGTAGGGCATCCCGGAACCGTACGAAAAAACCAGCCCCAGAGTCCACTTGCGGCCGAGACTCTGGTTGAGAACCACGTGAAAAGAGTGGCGGCGGTCATATTTGGGATAATAGCTCTTCTGCTGGCCCATCCGGCGTTTGGTGATGCCCCAGCTGTAACCCAGCCAGCCCTGCAGGGGTCCTTGCTGGCGCTTGAGCAGCAATTCCAGCCCGCGTGCGCTGCCCTCGGCGACAAAATAGTCGTCCGTCGGATCGGAGGCTATCCCCTTCTCGTTGAGATCAAGCAGGCCGCTGAAGGTTTTCACATAGCCCTCGAGCGTGAAGAGGAGATCGTGCGGCAGCCACCATTCCATCCCCGCCACATAGTGGTCAGCGGTCTGCGGCTTGTAGCTCTTGCTGATCGGCATCCACAGGTCCATCAGGGAAAAATTCTGTTCATCACTGGCGACGGTGGTGAGATACTGGGCGTAATGGCCGTAGGTGGCCTTGAGGGCCAGGTTGGCAGCAAGCTGGTACTGCATCCCCAGCCGCGGCGCCAGGCTCCAGCGGTCGCCCAGGGAATAATGCTCAAGCCGCACCCCGCTGTTGAGCTGGAGGCGTGGCCGGGGCTGCCAGTGGTCCTGCAAGTAGAATGCCTGCAGCGCCGGACGGGCTGTATAGGCAAGGAGCTGGTATTCGTCGATGGCGATGCCGTAGCGGAATTCGAGGCCGGAGGTGGCGAATCCCGCCTTGATGCCGTGCCCGTGGAGGCCAAAATAGTTGACATCCACCTTGGCGCTGTAGTCGTTGATGTGGTTGTTGAGGGCCAGTGCCGCGCTCCCACTGCTCTCGATGTTGGCATCGAGGTCATTGTCGAAGCGGCTGCGGGAGAGGATCGTTTCGCTGAACAGATCGGGGCGGATGATCCAGCGCCAGGTCAGGCTGGTCGTGCGATTGCCCCAGATCCAGTCAAGGTCGACATCCACCTCGGACTCGTCGTCTCCCTCTGCGGAGAAATCGAGCACATCGTCCCCGTAAAATCCGCTCAGTGTCAGGCGGTGACGCTGCGAAAGATCGAGGTTGATCTTGCCCTGGAAATCATAAAAATAGTAGGGAAAATCATAGCGGGTATGCTTGAAGACCTGATCGAAATAGGTCCGGCGGGCGGCAATCAGAAAGGAGCCGGCGGGAAGCGGCCCCTCGGCGAGGGCGCGGGCCGAGAGCAGGCTGATGCTGCCCGCACCCCGATAGTGTTTGCTGTCCCCCTCCCGGTTGGTGATGGCCAACACCGAGGAGAGACGACCGCCGTACTCCACCGGAAATCCCCCGCTGAGAAACTCCATCTCCTTGATCGCATCCACATTGAAGGTACTGAAGACCCCGCCCAAGTGGAAGGGATTGTAGACGCTGACCCCGTCGAGGAGCACCAGATTCTGATCCGGGCTGCCGCCGCGGACATACAGCTGGCTGGAAAAATCGCTGCGGCTGACCACCCCTGGCAGCAACTGCAGGGTCCGGAAGACATCGGCTTCAGCCAGCATCGGTACCAGCTGCAGTTGCCGCATCGTCAGCGAGGCGGTAGAGATGTGCACCTCCCGTTCGAAGCGCTCCCGCTGCGCCGTCCTGGTCACCTCACCCATCTCGATCATCCCCGGGGTCAGGGTGACCGCCAGCACCGTGTCGACCCCGGCGCGCAGCACCAGCTCACTTTGCCAGCGTTGATAGCCCAGCAGAGAAACCGTGCAGAGATAGCGGCCTTGCTCCAGGCGCGGGATGACAAAATAACCGCGCAGGGTGGTCAGCGCCCCCAGTTTCGTCCCGGCCAGAAAGACATTGGCATAGGGCAGAGGCTCGCCGTTGGTGGCATCCCGGACGAAACCGCTGATGGAGGCCAGGGTCTCGCCGGCAGCGGCTGTATTGCTCAAGCCGGGAGAAGCTGACAGCGCCACCAGCAGCAGGGCGGCGATGAGGGAGCGGAGAGAGCGATTCATACGTTGACCTGACGGCTGAATCCCTATTTTATGAGCTTCATGACATCCAGCGCCATGGTCACCGAACCCAGCTCGGCCCTGCTCTGTATCCGCACCGGGAGCCGCCGCTGGTCGGTGGTAAGCCAGATCCACATCTGGCCCTTGGGCTCGACGTTGGAACCTGGCTGCTTGCCGGGCACCAGGAGAAAGCATTCGAATTTACCCGCCGGGACCTTTACGCTCTCCTTTTTCTCGACGGTGAGGCGCAGGGGATAGACCTTTTTGTCCACATAACTGTTGAGATCAATGATCTTGCCGACCTCCAGATCGAGGGTCCGCACATAATAGATGATCGAAAGCAGGTCCTGGCTGTAGGCGGGAACCGTCAGGGTATCCTTGCCCTCAAAGGCGCGCTGGTTGAGGGGATCGAAGACCGCCTTGCGAAAGGCCTTGAACTTGCCTTCGCGCAGGGTGCGTTCGTAGCGCCAGGGGAAGAGGCCGCGGCAATCGAGCCAGCTTTTCATGAGATCGTCAACGCGGTAAAATCCGGAGAAAAAATCATTGGTCCACAACCGAGAGGTGAGCAGGTAAATGGCGCGTCCATTCAGGCTGTCGGTGGTTGTCAGCGAGAGGGCGCCGCGACCGGCACTGATCTTGCCAAAGTGGACCGAATACTCGAGATATTCACCAACCGGCATCGCCTGGATGGCCAGTTCGCGCAGCTGCGGCCCGGGTTGCGCGGGAATCTCCTGTGCACGCGCCACCGCGAACACCCCCGCCAGGAGCAGCACTCCGGTTATCCCTTTCCAGCCTTGCATGGTCACCCCTCCTCGAGCTCCTCTCTTTTGCCCAACTGATGCCTTACTTTGGCAAACACCGCATCGGGCGCGATTAATTCCATACATTCGCCCTGCGGGCAGCGTGTGCCGCTGCAGGCGGGGCACGGCGGCACTGGCGGCAGCAGGGCCGCATCGAGCTGCCCATAGGGGCCCCAGCGTTCCGGTGCACAGGCCTGCAGCGGGCAGTACAGGCCGACGACCCGGCAGCCGACCGCCACCGCCATGTGCAAAGGACCGGTACTGTTGGCCACCATCACCCGTGCTTGCTCGAGCAGGGCGAGCAATTCCTTGATCTCGAGCTGGCCATCCAGCCGGACGGGCCGGGTTCGCATCCGCTGGACCAGTTCGTCGACGAGGGGGCGCTCTGCCGAAGTGCCGGTCAGCACCACCGTCAGGGCCAGCTCGTCCTGAATGCGGTCAGCCAGGGCGGCAAAGCCCGACAGCGGCCAGTCCCGCGCCGACCCGCCGCTGCCGGGGTGAAGAACGATAAAAGGGGTCTCAGGAGGCACACCCTGCAGTTGCAGCCGCTCCCGCAGCCGCTGCCGGGCGGAGTCGGGGATGGCCAGGCAGAAACGCACGGGTGCCAGATCGGCGCCGACGGCACGGGCCAGATCCAGATTGAGATCGAGTTCATGCCGCCCCGAGCCCTTGCGATGCTGATAGATCCGGTGGTTAAACAACGGGGCGTAGGCGCGGTATCCGGTGCCGACCCGGTGGCCGATGCCGGCCAGAAAGCAGAGCAGCGCCAGGCGCAGGGAGGGATGCAGGAGCAGGGCCATGTCGAATCGGCGGCGGCGCAGTTCCCCAAGCAGCCGGAAAAAGCCGGCCAATCCGGCGTGCCGCCCGGTGCGCTCCTCGGTCAGGAGCTCATCGAGGTGCGGATGGCCGCGCACCAGCTCGGCGGTATAGGGGCGCAACAACATGGCGATGTGGGCATGCGGGAAACGGTTGCGCAGGGCGGTAAGCACCGGCGTGGAGAGGACCACATCGCCGATCCGGTCGGTCCGCAGGACGAGGATCCGCTGTGGGGTAACGGGGGCAGACGGCTTGAGGGTGCTCAAACGGATTCCAGCACGGTATCGATCTCCAGCTTGGAAATGGCGCCCTCGCGCAGTATCCGCACGGGCAGGCGCGTCACATCGACGACGGTGGAGGGCGTCGTCGACAAGGTCCCGGAACCATCGATGATCAAATCGAGCTGGTCGCCGAACATCTTTTGTACCTGTGCTGCGGTGGTCGCGGGCAGTTCGCCACTGCGGTTGGCACTGGTCGAAATGATCGGAAAACCGCTGCTCTTGAGCAGGGCCAGGCAGATGGGGCAGTCCGGAATCCGGATGGCGATCGTGTGCGAGCGGTGGAAAAGAGATCCCTGCAGACCCTTGCCGACGCGAAAGACAAGCGTCAGCGGACCCGGCCAGAAATTCTCCATCAGACGTTCGGCTGACTCGGGGATCTCCTCCACCAGGTCACTGATCTGGATGAGGTCGGCGGCGATGACGATCAGCGCCTTGCTGTGATCCCGGTTCTTCAGGGAGTAGATCCGGTCGACCGCTGTGGTGGAAAAAATATTGGAACCGATGCCATAGACGGTTTCGGTCGGATAGCCAATGACGCCGTCCTGCTGCAGAACGCGCACGGCCCGGCTGATCAGATCATCTTCCGGCTGCCGGGGATCGATCTTGAGGAGTTCACTCATCTTCATTCTTTCGCGTAACCATTCGCTCGATCTCGTCAAAAACCTGTTCCGGAGTGATGCCGGTCATACAGGCATGGGTGCCAATGGGGCAGGTACGGCCGCCGTGGATCGAGCAAGGCCGGCACGGGAGATCCCGCTGCACCACAATCGACCGATCGCTGAGAGGCCCGAAACCGAATGCGGGAACGGTTGGACCAAAGAGGGCGATCGTCGGGGTCCCTGTTGCCGAGGCGGCATGCAGCGGGGCGCTGTCGTTGCTCACCAGCAGGGCAGCGCGCCGGATCACTTCGGCGGACTGGCGGAAGGTGAACTCGCCCGCTCCATTCAGCCAGCGGCCCGCCAGCCCCTGACTGATCCCGGCGCACAAAGGGCGATCCTCGGCCCCACCAATCCAGACTATTGACCAGCCCGCCCTGGCGATCTGCTCGGCCAGCCGGCGGAACGAGGCCGCCGGCCACCGTTTGGTCGCCCAGATCGATCCGGGTGCGATGGCGATCAGGGGCTGGCCTGGCTCCACCAGATCCGCAAGGCGTTGATCCACCACCGCACAGTCTGCCGGCGTGGGGAATATCTGCGGCCGCTGCGGGCCGGGGAGGATGCCCAGCGCCGTCAACAGCGAGAGATTCCGCTCCACTTCATGGCGTGTCCGGTCGTAGCGCACCTTGTGGGTCAGCAAGAAGGCTCCGCTGCTGGTATCAAAGCCGACGCGGATCCCGGCCCGGCTGCACCAGGCCAGCAGGGCGCTGCGCAGGGAGCGGTGCGGCGTCAGGACCAGCGTGTAGTGCTCCCGCCGCAGCCGTCTGGCCAGGGCGATGAAACCGCGGCAGCCCGCCTGACTCTTGCGCTTGTCATAAAGAATGGCTTGCCGCAAGGCAGGATGGGTTTCGACCAGCGGGCCCGCCGCCGGGATCACCATGATATCGATGGCCGCCTCGGGAAAATGGGCGCGGCAGGCCTGAATCAACCCCGTCGTCAAAAGGACATCGCCGATGTAGGCGGTCTGGATGATCAATATCCTGTCAATGCGGCGCAACCGGGGGGGTATCCTCTCTGGCTGTGGTCACGGGCGGCGGGGTCTTCCAGCGTTTGTGCATCCAGAGCCAATGATCGGGGTAGCGACGGATATAGCCCTCGAGCGCTCGGGCATGGCGCTGGGTCAGGGTATGGATGTTTTCCGGGGTGACCCCCTCGAGGTCGCTGTGGTCGAGACTCTCGAGAAAAAGAGTATGACGGCCCTTCTCGCCCCGTACCACAACGCCGAAGATCAGGGGTGCTCCGGTTTTAAGGGCGAAGAGCGCCGGACCCGCTGCGGTCGAGGAGGGCCGGCCGAGAAAGTCGACAAAGACCCCTTCGGCATGCGCATCCTGGTCCGCCAGGATGGTGATAAACTTGTTGGCCTCCAGGGCACGAAAAATCGAACGCACTCCCATCCCCAGCCGGGCGAGTTCAATCCCCCAGGTCGTGCGGTTCTGGTTGATCATCTTGTTGACAAAAGGATTGCGCTGGTCGCGCGCCAGCCCCACCATGGGAAATCCCATGCGATGAATCAGTGCAGGGAAAAACTCCCAATTGCCAAAATGGCCGGAGACGCACACCGCGCCATGCCCATCGTCTCCAGCGGCCACGAGCACCTCTCCACCGCTGACCTGGATATACCGGGCATAAAAAGCCTCATCCATCAGGGGGATACGGATGAATTCGACGATATTTTGGCCGAAATTGCGGTAGGTGTGACGGCCGATCCGCCGGACCTCTTGCACTGTTTTTTCGGGAAAGGCAGCGGCGATGTTCCTCAGGGCAACCTGCTTGCGGATCGGCACCAGATAATAGGCGAAATAACCCAGACCGGCCCCCATGGCCAGGGCGACGCGATGCGGCAGCAGCCGGATCGGCAGGGCAAAAAGCTGCGCAAGCAGATATTCAACGACATTCTGGAGCTTTTTCATCTTATAATGTAAGACAATCCGGTGAATAATTCAAGATTTGATTCCGTCCTCCTCTTCATCCTCTTTCCCGGGTCCGGCGCTCTCCGCATCGGGCGCCGGCGGCCGGCGAGGCATGAGGTGGGGCGCTACCCAGGGTGTCTCCTCGTAAACCGGGTCCTCCTCTGCGGGCCAGCCAGCCTCCACCACAGGCCGCGTACCCTCCCATTCCGCCAGCTTGCGGCGGTTGCGGCGACGGATGATCAAAAAGACCAGCAGAAAAAGAAGGGGCAGAGCCAGCCAGATCAGCTCATCCACTTCACTCAACCAGAGCCACTTCTGGGTCCGCTCCAGATAGCCGCGCCATTCCCGTTCAAAACCTGCGACTGTACTGCCGGTGGCGCGCAAAAAAAGGCGATCGGGATCCTCCCCGGCCGCGATCCCTGAGAGCAGGGTGCGCAGCGCCTCGGCATCATAGGTGGCCAGCAGGTAGCGGACGGCGGAGTAACTCTCCTGATAGGCAAGCTGGGCACGGTTCGGGTCGAATTGCAGCACCGCATCGATCTCCTGCAGGGGGATCAGCGAGCCGGTGGCCAGGGCCCGCGAAAGCAGGCTTTTGTTCTCGTACTCGGCATGCTCGGCATAAAAGATCGCCATCCCCTCATCGATCCAGCGGGGCAGGGTGCGGTTGCCGATCCGCTGATGCAGCAAGAGATGCAGCAGTTCGTGGACCAGACTCTGCCGCAGAGAAGCCTCCGGACGATCCCAGCGCGGCGAACGGACGACCATGGTGGCGGCCGCAGGAATGGCGAACGCCTGCGCCCACTCGGGCAGCTCGCCGTGAAGATAGTCCCGGAACCACGCCCGGCTGGGCGCAATCAGAACATGCAGGGTCTCCTGCTGCGCCAGGGCCAGATCGTGCTGGATCTCTTCACTCGCCTGCCGCAGAACTGTTAGGCTCTCCTCCACAAAGCGTGCATCCTCGGCGCTGGCATAGAGGCAGATCCGCTCCCGACAATGGCGGATCAGGGGCGAGGAGGGCGTCTGCGCACCGGCCATCGTCAACAGCAAAAGGACAAAGAAAAGCCCGCGTGATCGCATCAACGGCCCTCCGGCGGCTGTAAAAAGGAGCGGCAAACCGCCGCCATCGCCAGGATCTGGCGGACCGCCGTTTCCCGCAGGCACTGCGGCTGTCTGGCCAGACAGGCTTCCATCCGGCACTGCCGGTTATGGTCCGGACAGCTGCTGGCGGCATGCGCCTCAGCCAGGGTGCGCAGTTCTGTGAGCATCTCCTCCTGCGCAAAGCGCTTCGCCTGCACCCGGAGGCCAAACTCGATCGTCTTTTCCTGGACAAAACGATGGGCCTCGAGAAGTTCCGCCGGCGAGATCAGCCCGAGCAGCTCCTGCAGTCCCTCTCCCGAAAGGAGCGATCGAATCAGATCGAGTTTCCGGTTTATCCGCAGTGCCATGGCCGGCCCTCCTCCCTCACTCCACTCTCTCGAGCAGCAGGTCGAGCAGGGCAAGAACCACCCGGCGAATCGTGGCTGGCTTGTGACTCTGGAAGAAGAGAAAGCGGGCGGAGGGAGAGAGGAGGGTGTAGGGTTTGAGGGCACCTTCCACAACCGGCAGCGCCTGCTGGCCGAGGTCGGCAGCGATGACAAGGGGAGCGGCAAAAGCGGCGGTCGTGTCGTCCACCAGATCGCGGCAGGCGGTGTAGGAGGCTTCATCAAACCAGTCAAAATGGGCGATACAGCCGAGCATCCTGGTGCCGACCAGGTCCCAGGCAAAGGATTGCCGATAGCCGATGCCGTAGCAATAGAGCACCAGTTCGCGATGGATGGTGAGCGAGCCCAGCAGCAGATCCTCACGCCCCAAGCGGAGATCGGGGCAGAAGGCCTGGAGAAAGGTGCGGCTGCCCGCTCCGCCAGGGCCAAGAACAATGATCTCGGCCGCGCGCTGAATTGCGCCTTCGTCCTCTGTTCGCTGCATAGGGGGCCTTCAAAACGCCGTTTCGCCGCTGCGCCCCCCGCAGAAGGATCAGGGCCGGAGCGCGGTCAGCTTTTGCCTGATGAGTAAAAGATCCGCCCGCTGCAGAACGATCTGGTGCGGCCCCGGCGCCGGAGCCGCATCCTGTACGGCCGCTGCATCAGGAGTCAGTTGAGGTTTTTTTTTTGGCTGCCGTTGCGGGTGAAAAAGGATGCAATACGCGAGAACGAGTCGGCACTCCCCTGCTGCGCCGCTGCCAGCTTGAGCGAGATATCGCGGGCGATCAGGTCGGTATCAGATGCCGTTCCGGGCGTAAGGAGGATGCGATGATCGGCCATCAGGCCCTGGATGATCTCGAGGGTCTGCAGAGCATCGGTCGGCATGGCCGCCAGCAGCAATCGCAGGGGCTGCGGCTTTTCCAGCAGGCTCCAGATCCGCGCTTCGGCTTCATCGGACTCCGGGGCAGCCACCCCTTCCGCGCGGGCCACATAACGATCCAGCGACGCCAGCTGGGCCGCCTGATTTTTAAATTCCTGCAGACGCTGCGATCCGGCCTGCAGCAGCTCCTGGTTGGATCGGGTGATTCGCAGCTCGCGCTCGACCGGCTGCATGGTCAGGTCAAAATAGCCCTGGAGCCAGATCATCATGTTCAGCAGCGCTTCCTCGGGTGGATACTCCTTGAGCACCGCATCCACGACCACCCCTTTGTCGACGAAGACCAGTCCCTCTTCCGGCTCCTGTACCAGGTGAACCATCGCCGATTTTTTGCCGAGTTCGAGGGTCTGGATCAGGTCGATCAGCGACATCTCCTCCAGGCTGCCGGTGAATCCCTGGGTCAAGGAGGTCTCGCCGTTCAGGGCTGCGGCGCTCTCCTGCAAGATCGTCTCCACCCGGGCGACGACCTCTTCAGGAGCGTAGGGTTTGGCAATGAGATCGTCGATCTCGAGCGCCAGCAGCTTGAGCCGCTCCTCCAGCTCCATCTGCCGGGTGGTGAAGATAAAGGGCGTCTCCTTGAGCGTCGGATGGCTGCGCACCTGCTGGTAAAGGGCCAGGCCGTCAATCCCCTCCTGTTCCACTTCGCTGAGGATCAGCATGGGGTGGTCGGTGACCGCGCGCTCCAGGGCCGTGCTGCTCTCCGGCAGGATCAGGCTCTCAAGATGATGATCGCGCAAGGCGCCGGCAAGGGCGGCCGTCGTCGCGCCATCGCCATCGACAATGAGGATCAGGGGATTGTGGTTGCGAGTCTCGGTCATCGGGCGGTCTATTTCATCGTCGTGGGATGCAGGGTTTCAGCCGGCCGCCCCGGACGGGATTGGGGACGGTAAAAGGTTGCAAAAAGACGGAAGATGATCCGGCGCGAATTGACCGTGGAGAGATCGCTTACCAGCAGCAGTCCATCGCGCTCGCGCAATCCCAGCCGCTGCCGGATGACCCGTTCCTCCAGCGGCTTTTGCAGAAATTCATTATAGGCAAAGACCACGACCAGGGGTAGCGCCGCCTTGGCGCGCAGCACCTGCTGCAGATAACGCTGATATCCCCAATCCACCTGGCGGCCATCGATGAGGATGACAAAACCCAGCAGTGAGCCGGCGAAAAAATCGATGACCGGGGCAAATTCGCGCGCCAGCGACAGAGCGACAAGATTGAGGAGATGTCCGCCGCGGAATTCGGCGGTGCCGAGGAGCAGATCTGAATCCTGCGGCTGAAAAGCGCTCTTCTCCTGGATCTGCTCGGCTGAAAGGCTGGCAACCATCTGCCGGCATAATTCACGGTTGTTGCCGAGCACCAGGATCGCACCATGCGCGCTGCGGAAGCGCTGCTGCAATCGCAGAGTGCGCTCCAGTTCGCGCACCTCGGAGCGTTCTGCGGTTTCCTCGTGCGGGGCGGGCGCAAAGGGCGGCATCCGCTCCTCTTTCAGGACGGCCGGAGGCGCCTGGGAGCCGGTGTCGACGATGATGCCGCCAAAGGCCTCCTCCGGCGCGGGACCCTCCGCCAGCTCATCCTCCATCTCGAGCTGGAGCAGGGCATCGGCTGCATGCTGTGGAATGACGTGTCCGAGATCGCTGAAAACCAGCCCGCCATCCTCACCCTTGGGGCTGCCGAAAAGATCCTGCTCCGCGGCATCGGCATGGCGCAGGTCATAAAAAAGGTCCTGCTCAAAGCTGCTGTCAGCGTCCCAGCGCGGCGGCTCCTGGGCCGGCAGCGGTGTCGGTTCTTCAACCGGCGGCAGGGGAGGCGCTGCGGCCGGCACCTCCGGTAAGGCGGCCGGCGGGAGTGGCTCCGGCTGCTCGAAGGCCGGCGGGTTAACCGCGGCGGCCTCGGCGCCGATCTCCTCGTGCAGCAAGTCCTCTGCGCTGGCGGCACCAAGCGCCCGTTCGACATGCTCAAGGGTATCCGGGGCGGAGTCATAGCGGCCGGCACTCCCGGCTGCTTCTGCACCGCTCTCCACCGCCCCGGCCTCCGGCGTCGTACCGCCGGGGCTGAAATCCCGCAAAACGTGCAAAAATCCCAGCTCGTACAGCTTTAGAATCCGTTGCAGCGTGGTGATCTCGTCATATTTGCTTTCATCAATGATCCGTCCGAGCGAGTGAATGCCGTCAAACAGGGAGACGAAGTATTCCAGATCCGATGCAAGAGCCTTGCGGGCGATGATTTTTTTAAAATTCTGCGTGGTCACCAACACGGTTTCAAGCGCCGGCAGATGTCGCAGAATCTCCTCGCGTTGTTCCATTCTCTTGGCTCCTTGCAGTAACAAGCCCATGTTGCTGACCCCGATTTCACTCGTGCCGGTCACGGGAGCGAACACCATGGTGAATCGGCCCTTGTCCCAGGCGAGCATCTTGAAAACCGCCTCTTCACTGCGCTGGAGGCCGACCGAAGCCTGGGTGACCGCACCCTGATTGAAGAGGATTCGCCCGGAAACCCCATTCTCGTTGTAAATCGAGAGGACGCCGCTCTTCCGTTCCGCCCCAAAGACCTCGATCAGTTCGCTGACGCTGAGGTCGGCCAGCCGGCCGCCGAACTGGTTGCGGCTGCGTTTGCGCGCCTGCCGGTTGCGTTCGCGCCGCCGGAGGACCATCTGCACCCGGCCGACGATCTCGCGCACATGAATCGGCTTGACAATGTAATCCTTCGCCCCCAGTTTGAAGCTCTTGACGCGGTTCCAGACATCGCTTTTCTGGGTGAGAAAGATAACCGCACAATGGCGGTTGAGGGAGGACTGCTGGACCTGGTCCAGGAGGGCATAGCCGTCAATGCCTGGTGCCGCCACCTCTGCCAGGATGGCATCGAACGCATGCCCGGAGAGTTTCTCCAGCGCTTCGCCATTGTTCGCAGCGGCATCCACCTCGAAATGTAAATCGAGGAAGTTGTTACGCAGGATGCGGACATTCTTGGGATCGGGATCGATGAGCAGTATGCTGAGCGGATTCATTCGCTGCTTTTCCAGGTTGCCGTTGCGATGTGCCTATACCAAACCGGTAAAAATTTATCTAAAAATATGCCCTATGTCAAGGTTTTTCTATAAAAAAGAAAGCCGGGAAAATCCCGGCTCTCCAGCCACCCCTGGTCTGTTTGCTTGTCAAATACCCTCTAGGCCACCCGCTCCTGAACCCGGGCGAGTATCTTTTGCCGGCTGCGGCTCCGGCCCTGCATGCCAAAATAGAAGAGCCGATTGTTCAAAAATTCAAAATTGACCAGCGGGATCCGTGCCGCGCCGGCGGGGGTAAACTCGGCCCGGGCAAAAAGCCCCGGCGCCTCGAGCGTGCAGGGGGCACAGCGGCCATCGCCTTCACCCCAGAGAAAGAGCAGAAGCTGGTTCCGCTGCGGGTCGCTGTAGACCATCACCCCGATCTGATCGCTGCTCAACTCAAAATCCGCCAGCGTGCGCTTGCTGCCGTCGCCATTGGCCGAAAAAGCCAGCGTGGCCAGGTAGGCTTTCGCCGCCTGCCGGTCTTTTTCAGGAACGGGGCGGCAAACCAGAAGACCATATTTAACTGAAGGATAGGCGCGCTGCTTGCAGAAGTCCAGCAAGCCCGGCCGGATCGGACGATCCAGTTCTTTGGCAAATAGGGAATAAAAGAGGTGCAGTTGATGCACTCTCTTGGCGCAGCGGGGGCACTCTTCGATGTGGGATTGCAGTGATGCTCTGCTTCTTACCGCGGCCAGTTCTCCAATACAAAACAGCTCGAGCTCTCTGGTGCCGGGGCAACCGACGGGTCTGTATCGCTCGCTCATGGTCTGTGCTTATCCAGGCTCAGGCCTGGCTCCCTGTTTGTTACACCCTCCTATTACTAATATGTAACATACAGACAATGAGGAGCGAATACGGAAAATTTAGAGCATTTCACACAAATATTTTCGGAATTCTTTCTTCGCCAGCTTGGCCAGGTATTCAAAAACTGAACGCTCCTGCTGGCGGTACTCCCTTTGCGTCAGCTCGGGAATATAAAATTTGAGGTTGCGATAATAGGAAGAGGTGTCACGCTTCTGAATGAGGTCATAAAGGACATCGCGCAGGGCGCGATGGTAAATGTGCGCTTTATCCAGCGGCAGTTTGCGGGTGCGCAGATACTGCGAGTCGAGCCGTGACCAGATGCTGTTCATCACCACGGTGATGTACTCTTCCATCTCCTTGCTCTCGAGATCATCCGAGGGCGTGGTGACCGACTCGCCTGCGGCGATCCGCTCGCGGCAAACGTCGAATTTGACATAGCGCACGAGCTTGACGACCGCATCGAGTGCGCAGAAATTCTGATACTCCTGCCGTTCGTGCAGCTCTTGTAGCAGACGGCGGATCGAGACCGAGACTGAATCGCCGGCATGAAAGTTGTCGAGAAAGAGCTTGTGCAGCAGCTCCTCGGGGAGCGGTGGCTGCGTCCGGCGCAGATAGTGTGCCAGCGCCGCACTCTGGCTACCGTTCGGTTCGTTTGCGAGCAGGGGGCCATGATAGACAAACTCCTTGCCCAGTTCGCGGAAGAGGTGAAGATCCGGTGCGGTGCGAATCGCCACCTTGATATTGCGGACGATCTTGGCTCCCTCAGGATCCCGTTCGCGAAAGATCCGTGACAGTTCCTGCTTGGTCTTGCGCACGATCAGACGGCGGGTCAGGATCAGCACCTCGGCGTCGTTGATGAAGGGCATCTCGGCGAATTTGCCCTCGTAATACTTTTTCAGCTGCGGAAACCGCCCGGAATCATCCCGGCCGAAGAGTTCGGCGATGCAATCCATCGCCAGATCGGCCAGCTCGAGATCCGCCTCCCAGGCATCGCCGCTGATTCGCTTGCCCAACATCTCCTGGTACTTGAGATAGCTCAGGGAGATCTTTTGCGCCAGGTCGATGTAATGGATCAACCCCTCCTGGCTATAGCTCCCGTCGCAGATGCTGTAGACGAGTTGCGTCAAATTGGCATTTTTCATAACGTCGCGTCGCACTTCCTTGTTCATCCTTGGCCACCAAGATCCAACCACCACACCGCCGCCCAAGCCGCCCGCGATCCCGCGGCCTTCAAGGCGCATCATCAGCCCGCCAGCCCGAGGCGCGGCCGGGGTGGTTCCCGGCCTGGAAACGCCTGTACCAGGGTTCAAACAGCCTGCGCAAATCATGT
This sequence comes from uncultured Cytophagia bacterium, assembly GCA_964436305.1. Lineage (GTDB taxonomy): Bacteria > Zhuqueibacterota > Zhuqueibacteria > Residuimicrobiales > Residuimicrobiaceae > JAKPUX01. The sequence goes on from CAYTCI010000007.1 coordinate 61,539, forward strand.
ACCAAGAATTTCGCGTGCACGTCTATTTGTAAATCATTGAAATTATTAGGCAAAAACCAAGAAAGAAAGGGGGCAGGAGAGAAAACGGTGTGACAGCCTGAGACATTGTGCCGGGGTGAAACAGACAAAAAAGGCGCCCAGCAATTTTGCTGTGCGCCTGATCACAAAAGCGAAAATTCTATCAACTCTTTACCATGGGCAAACCGTATTTTTTGGCCTTGCGATAGATCGTGGCCCGGCCGATGCCCAGCTTTTTGGCCGTCTGCGAGATATTGCCCTCGCACTCGAGCAGGGCCTGACGCAGGGCCTCTTCCTCCAGCTTTTCGATCCAGCTGGCCAGGGTGTTATCCGACTCATAGATGCGCTTCTCGCCGAGGGAACGAACCGCGGCGGGCAGATCCTTGGCCGAGATCTCGGTGCTGTTGGCCAGGACAGTCGCCCGTTCCATCGCATTCTCCAGCTCGCGCACATTCCCCGGCCAGTGATAGGCCATCATCAGATCGAGGGCATCGGGGGTGATCCCCTCGATGCTCTTCCCCTCCTGCCGGGCGAACTTTTGCAGAAAATGACCGGCCAGCAAGGGAATATCCTCCCGGCGCTCGCGCAGGGGCGGCAGCTTGATCGGAAAGACCGATATACGGTAATAGAGGTCCTCGCGGAACTCGCCCTTCTTCATCTCCTCCTCAAGATCCTTGTTGGTGGCGGAGATCACCCGGACGTCCACCTTGACCAGCTCGTTGCCGCCGACCCGTTCGAATTCGCGCTCCTGCAGCACCCGCAGCAGCTTGGACTGCGTTGCCGGAGTCATCAGGCCGATCTCGTCGAGAAAGATCGTCCCGCCATTGGCCTGCTCGAACTTGCCGATGCGGCGGCCGAGGGCGCCGGTAAAGGCGCCCTTTTCATGACCGAACAATTCGCTCTCGAGCAGCGATTCGGGCAGCGCTGAACAGTTGACCGCCACGAAGGGCTTGCTCGCCCGCGAGGCAGAGTTATAATGCACCGCCCGGGCGATCAGCTCCTTGCCGGTGCCGCTCTCGCCCTGGATCAGGACCGTCACATTACTGCTGAAGACCTTCTCGACGGCGCGAAAGACATCCTGCATCACGCCGCTTTGGCCGATGATATTGGCAAAGGCGTATTTGCTCTTGAGCTCCGAGCGTAACTCGTCCACCTCGCGGCGCAGCGAGCTGTTCATCAGAGCGTTGTTGACGGTAACCAGCAGCCGGTCGCGGGCAAAGGGTTTGGTGAGGAAATCGTAGGCCCCTGCCTTCATGCTCTGCACAGCGCGCTCGATCGTGCCATGCGCCGTCATCATGATCACGGGGATAAAGGGATTCTCTTCGCGGATCTTGTGCAGGGTTTCGATGCCGTCGATGCCCGGCATCTGGATATCAAGAAGGACCAATTCCGGCGGGTTTTCCTTGATGATGCGCAGACAGGCTTCACCACTCAATGCCGTCTCTATTTCGTACCGCTTCTCCTTGCGAAGACTGGCTTCTATCATCTTGCAGATATTCTTGTCGTCATCGACGATAAGGATATTCGCCTTGCCCATACTTTCATCCACCATGCCACTCTCCAAACTTGGCTGAGAGGTATCGATGCTTGACCTAACGCTGCTTAAGTATCATACCAAAAATTTCCCTAATTTGCAAGCTATTTTTGTCTTACTTTGAGACACTTACAGGATCCCGCTGCGGCGGCCGACCGCCTGCAGGGTCGTATCGCTTTGCACCGGATCCTCCGGCTGGACCGCCACCGTCAGACGATACCAGCAGGGGGAGAGCCGAAAGGAGGGGTGAATCTTGACCCAGTCCTTTTCGGTCGTGATGATCACCTCCGCCTGATGCTTTCGCCTTGCTTCCTCCAGTTCCAGGATATCCCGCTGGCGGTAGGCGTGGTGATCCGGGTACCTGATAAACCGGACGACTTGCAGTCCCGCGGACTGCGCGGTCCGGAGAAATCCCGCCGGGCCGGCGAGACCGCAGAAGAGCACGGCACGCACCCCGTCAGTGGCAGCCAGCTCCTGCTCCTCCCGGTTCCGGCAGCCGGTAAACGCAAGCCGGGCCGCGATCTGCGGCGTCTCGCACCAGGCGGCGAGGGGACCGGAGCGCAGGGCCTCGGCCGGACCATTGAACCAGAGCAGACCCGCTCGCTGCAGGCTTTCGAGGCCTTCGCGCAGCGGCCCCGCCGGCAGCAGCCAGCCGTTGCCCAGATCGCGGGGACCCTTGAAGGTCACGATATCGAGATCGCGATGCAGGCGGCGGTGCTGAAAGCCGTCGTCGAGCAGGAAGAGATCGGGCTTAAACTCGCGCCCGGCCCAGCGGCCGGCGGCCACCCGATCCGCGTCGACGACCACGACCACACCCGGCAGCTGCTGCGCCAGCAACACCGGTTCGTCACCAGCCTCCGCCGCGGTGGCGGCGATCAGATCGCCGTCGCTGACGAGCACCCGCCCCCGGCTGCGGCGGCGGTAACCCCGGCTGAGGATGCAGACCTTTTTTCCCCGTTGTTGAAGCCAGCGCGCCAGAAAAATCACGGTCGGGGTCTTGCCGGTGCCGCCGGCGACGATGTTGCCGACGCTGATCACCGGGGCCGGGATGCGCAGGACCGGTTTGGTGCCGCGGTCATAACGGCGATTGCGGCGGCGGACCGCCAAACCGTAGAGACGGCTGAACGGCCAGAGCAAGCCGGCGGGCCAGCGCTCAGCGAAAAAGTCCATCCGCCTCCTCTTCCAGCTGCAGCATCCGCCGCTCCGCCGCCTGCCGGAATCGTTCCAGTTCCTCGCCGTCCAGGCCTGCCGGCACCCGGAAGGGCTTGCCGTAGATCAGGCAAATCCGCGAAAAAGGCCACCACAACGTGAACCGGTCCCAGCTGTGCAGGACGATCGGTCTGGAGGCCGCAAAGGTCATCGGCAAAATGGGGGCGCCAGTGCGCATGGCCAGCACGAGGACCCCGCTTTTGAGGACCTGACGCGGCCCGCGCGGCCCGTCCGGCAGGATGCAACAAATCCGGCCGGCGCGCAGCGCCTTAAGCATATCCCGAAAAGCCTGCCGCCCCCCGCGGGTGCTCGATCCGCGGACCGTCCGGTAGCCCAGACGATGCACGGTGCGCGCGATCATCTCGCCATCGCGATGCTCGCTGACCATCACCACCACCCCGAGATCGCGATGCACCAGCAGGGGCGCCACCATCTTGCCATGCCAGGGGACGGCGATGAAGCCTTCGCCGCTGGCCACCAGCTGGTTCCAGTAGCGGCGGTTGCGCAGGCTGATCCGTCCGAATTGGCCAAACAAGAGCAGCAGCAGCCAGGCAAACCGGGTGGCCAGATAAAAGACCACTTTATCTTTGTTTTTTTTATCCATAAGAGTATACTGATTTTTTGCGGGATCGCCTGTGCGAAGTATCACACAACCCTAAATCGTCTCAGGTTGATGCATATCGAGCTGCTGGAGGATCAGCCCGGCCGTACGCGCCGAGGCGCCCGGCTCGCCCAGACTCCGGCGCACACGGCTCAACTGCTCCTGCATCTGCTGCCGAACCGGGGGATCAAAGAGCAGCGCCTCCAGGGCCGGCGCCAGTTTGTCTGGCTGAACCTCGTCTTGCAAGAATTCCGGCACGATCCCCGCCCCGGCGACGATGTTGACCAGGCCAATGTGGGGAATGCGGACGAGACGCTTGCCGATCGCAAAAGAGAGAGGAGAGACCCGGTAGACCAGGGCAAAGGGAAGATTGGAGCAGGCGGCCTCGAGCGTGGCGGTACCCGAGGCCACGATACCCGCCGTGGCATAGCGCAGCAGGGGATAATAGTCATCGCGGACCGGCGTCGCCCACGGGGCCGCCGCGAGCGCGGCCAAGAGCCGCTCCGCGGCAATGGTGGGAGAGTGGCTCACTGCTACCTGCAATCCGGGGTGAGCCTCGCGCATCCGGCCGGCCGTCTCGAGCATCACCGGCAACAGATGACCAACCTCCTGATTGCGCGAACCGGGAATCAGCGCCAGCAGGGGAGCGTTTTCGTCCCAGCCATAGCGGGCCATGAATTCGGCGCGGCTGAGTACAACCTCCATCCCTTCCAGCAGGGGGTGGCCGACGAAGGCGGTCGGGATGTGATAGCGGGAAAAGAAATCAACCTCGAAATCGAACAAGACCGCCATCTGATCGATGAATCGGGCCATTTTTGCCGCGCGGCCCTGACCCCAGGCCCAAACCTGCGGGGCGATGTAATAAAAGGTGCCCACCCCCATCGCCCTGACCGCTTTGGCGAATTTCAGATTGAAGCCGGGATAGTCGATCAGCACCACCACATCCGGCCGACGTGTGCGCACCACATCCAGCAACCGGTTGAAAACCTGGCGGAAGAAGAGATAATGGCGCGCCACCTCGACGAAGCCGATGTAGGCCAGGTCGTTGACATGGTAATAGAGCTCCATACCGGCGGCCGCCATGCGCTCGCCGCCGACCCCGAAGAGTTCGAGCTCCGGCCGTTGCTGGCGCAGGGCAGCAACCAGCTTGCCGCCATGGAGATCTCCGGAAGCCTCCCCCGCTATCAGCATTATCTTGGCTGGCATGGCATCCTCAAGCTAGCCACCAGCGCAGCAGGATCAGGACGGTCACCACCGAAAAGCTCTGCAGCGAATTGCGCTCGGTGCGCAGCGCCTTGCCGAGCGAGGTGGGCTGGCGCAGGCCTTTGCCCCAGGAGGTCAGCTGTGGCACGATGCTGGGGACGTTCCGCTCATACTCCTGATACCGCTCACCGAACTTGTTGCGCAGGAACTCCTCCTCCAGCGAGATGATCGCACCATACTGCAAACCATAAAGGAGGACAAAGATCAGCATCATCCACGGCATCCACGGCCACGCCATGATAAGAATGCCAAAGCTGAGAAAAAAGTTGCCGAGATAAAGGGGGTTGCGAAGATGACCATAGGGACCATCGGTCACCAGGACGTCCGCCCCCACCTCCCCCGTCGTGCGCGTGGCGCTGCCTGCATAGCGGAGCGACCACAAGCGGATGGCCTCACCGCTCAGGGCAATGGCAAACCCCGCCAAAAAAGAGGCGAGCGAGGTGCGGGCCAGGACCAGCGCCGCGATGATCAGCGGGATCGGCGTATAGCTGCGATATTTGAAAAAAAGTTCTCGACCGGACATGCCTCTTCCTGTCTTTAAAGTTCGTTTCCCTGCGCCGTCGAGCAGCGCCCCTTCAATGGGTATTCTGGGCGATGATCCGGGTGATCTCCTCGGCCACCTGCAAGGCCTTGAGACCGTCGTCGCCGCTGACAACCGGCCGGCTGTGTTCACGCACGGCCGTGAGAAAAGCCTGCCACTCCGCCCGCATGGCATCCCCCTCCGGCGGCTGCGGCTGTTCGTAGATGATATGCCGTTTGCGCAGCCCCTTGTCGATCTGCCCAAGCACCACCGTGCTCGGCATCCCCTCCTCGGGCTCGACGATGCGGAAAACCTCCGAAAGACGCTGGAGAAAATCGATCGAGATATAGGCATCGCGCTGGAAGAGCCGCATCTTGCGCATCTTGCGCTGCGAGATCCGGCTGGCGGTGACGTTGGCGACACAGCCGTTCTCGAACTGCAGCCGGGCATTGGCGATGTCGACCTCCCCGGAGACCACCGCGACGCCGCTGGCGTCGATATGGCGGACCGCACTGGGTACCAGGCTGAGGATGATATCGATATCATGGATCATCAGATCCAGGACCACGGCCACATCGGTGCCGCGGGGATCAAAGGGGGCCAAACGATGCGATTCGATGAAGCGGGGATCGGGCAGCAGGTGCTCGAGGGCGCGGATCGCCGGATTGAACCGCTCGATGTGGCCGACCTGCAGGATGGCCTTCTTCTCCGCCGCCAGCGCCGCCATCTCCGCCGCCTCCGCGATCGTCGCGGCGATCGGTTTCTCGACAAAGACCGCCTTGCCCGCCTGCAAAGCCGGCAAGGTATAGGCGTGATGCAGGGTCGTCGGGACGGCGATGCAGACCGCATCGACCTGCTCGAGCAGCGCCGGATAAGCAGTGAACGCGGCGCAGCGGAAGCGCTCGGCGGTCTCCCGAGCCCGCCCGGGATCGATATCATAGAGGCCGACCAGCTCCGCCTCCGCTATCTGGCTCAGGGTATTGCAATGAAACGTGCCCAGCTTGCCGACACCGGCTATCCCGATCCGGATCCTGTCCATGCCGATCTCCCTGTTCATCTGTTGACCGCGCTCCGCTCAAGCCGCAAAAAAATGGTCGTCCTGCGCCGTGCGCTCGAATTTATCCGGACAGCCGATGCAGCGCCGCACCAGAAAAGCATCGCTCTCCTTGCGCAGCGAGGTGATCATCTCACCCAGCAGTCCAATCGAAAAAAACTGCACCCCGACAATGATCAGCAGTACCCCGAGGAAGAGCAGGGGCCGGTTGCTGAGATATTTGTGCTCAAACAGACGCTCCCAGGCCAGCAGGAGCGAGATCAAAAAGCCGCCCAGGAAGCACATAAAGCCGATCACCCCGAAGAGATGCAGCGGCCGCATCTTGTAGCGGGTAAGAAAGGAGATCGTCATCAGATCGAAGGCGCCGCGGGCAAACCGCGCCATGCCGAACTTGGAGACGCCATACTGGCGGGCATGATGCCGGACCGGCAGCTCGGTGACGCGAAAGCCGTTGCGGAAGGCGATTACCGGCAGGTAGCGGTGCAGTTCGCCATAGACCCGCATGGAGGCGACAACCTCACGGCGGTAGATCTTGAGACCGCAGTTAAAATCGTGCAGGCGGATGCCGCTGAAGACCGAGGTGAAATAGTTGTAGACCTTGGAGGCGAGTCGTTTGGTGAGCGGATCATGGCGGACCTTCTTCCAGCCGGAGACCAGATCGTAGCCACTCTCGAGCTTTTCAAGCAGGTTGGGAATCTCCTCCGGGTCATCCTGCAGATCTGAATCCATCGTGACCACATAACGCCCGGAGACGGCGCGAAATCCGGCGGCCAGCGCAGCCGACTTGCCGTAGTTGCGGCTGAACTCGATCAGCTTGACCCGCTCGTCCTTGCTGTTGAGCTCCTCAATGACCCGGGCGGATTCATCGGTGGAACCGTCATCGACAAAGAGGATCTCGTAGCTCCGCTGCATCCGGGCCATCACCGCTGTAATTTGCCGGTAAAGCTCCGGGATCGACTCGGCTTCATTGAAGCAGGGTATGACGAGAGAAAAATCAACTGCGGATGATTTGGCCATGGCGTTCATACAGTTCCTCAATGGAATAGACCCGACGCTCTGCCGGTTCAGCCCCCTGGCCCCAACCCATCAAAGTCGGACCTTGCGTGCGCTCGCGGGAATTCTGGTTTTTATCTCTTTGGCGGAATACTTTTTGTTGATGCGGATCGCTTCATAATGCAGCACCACGGCTTCGCGTTCGGCCGGCCGCTCCACGCGGATCGTCTGCGGAACAAAGACCCCATTGATGCGTTTGAAGTGATCGTACTTTTGCCGCAGAAGAATCTGCCCGCTGCTGTCGCTCACCGACCCCTCGAGAATGACCCCGCGCTTGGGATCGATCCAGTAGGTATGCAGCCCGAGCGGGCCGGTGCCGGAGAGGATCAACCGGTCTTGCCCGCGGTTGAGCGCGATGCTGCTCAAGCCCCTGGCCTGTTCCACCCCGCACAGGGTGGCGAGCAGCGCGTCATAATCGGGAACCTGGCGGAACGTGCGGCCGGTGAGCAGCGAGTCCACCGCACCCGCGCCGTAGAGATTCTCCATCGGGATATAGAAGCGGTAATTCAGCCGGTCGCAGAACAGCCAGCCAACATCGAGCCCGAAGAGGGCTTCGAGGCGCAGATAGAGCGTATCGGGGCGATCGATGAGCAGGTGGGCCGTCAGGGAGAACGAACGTCCGGGAATCGCAACCGAGAGACGTCCCTCCCCCCTGAAATGATCGATCCGGCTGTAATTGTCCGCCAGCACCCGCATCACCCGCTCCGGCGATTCGCTGCCGGCGGGGAAAAGATCGGGCTGGCGCATCGTGGCACAGCCGCAGGCCAGCAGGAGCGCGGCCAGGAGAATTCCACCTCGCCAGCGGGCCAGCGCCGCGCCGGTCATGCTCCCGGGGCGAACAGCCATAGGCTCAGCGCTTCTCCCCCGGCACCACCAGCTTGTCCAGTTTGAGATGGACTCCCGGCCGTTCCGGCTCGAGCGTCAGGGCCTGCTGATAGGCATTGCGGGCGGATTCCGGCTGGTTCAGCTGGCTGAGGATATCGCCAAGATGCTCCCAGACCTCCGCCGATTTATGCTCCAGGGCGACGGCTTTTTCCACCTTTTCACGCGCGCCGGCCAGATCGCCCTGCTGGAACAGGATCCAGCCGAGGGTATCCCAGTAGGCGCCATTGCCGGGCTCCAGCTCAAGCGCCTTCTCGGCCATGGTGCGCGCTTCGTCCAGCTGCACCTTGCGCTCGGCGAGATGGTAGGCATAGTTGTTGAGGACGATCGGGCTCTCGGGGTTTTCCTTGATCAGGGCCTGATAGAGCCCGGCGGCGCGCTCGGGATCCTGCACCTGATCATAGAGGGCCGCCAGGGCGAGCATGGTCTGCAGGTTATTGCCGTCAAGCTCGTGCGCCTTTTCCAGGTAGCGGAGGGCCTGATCCCGTTTTCCCATCTGGTTGCTGATGAAGCCGAGATAGTAGTTGATCTCGGGATCCTCGGGGAAAAGCCCGACGGCGGTCGTGAAATGCTTCTCGGCAGCGCGCAGGCTGTCCATTTGTGCCAGATTGATTCCGGCCAGCACCCAGATCAGGGAGAGGTCCTTGCGCAGGGCCAGAGCGTTATCAAAGCGCTGCCGGGCCTGGCTGTACTGGTGGCGGACCATATAGAGCCGGCCGAGGGTGATCGGCACCCGCCAGTCCTCGCCATGCTCCTTTTCCAGCGCCTCACAGGTGGTGATCGCCTGCAGGGTATCCCCCTTCTGGGCCAGGAGGTTGGCAATCTCGATGCGCGCACCGACATAGGTGGAGTCGTTGGTGGTCAGGGCCTCATAGAGGGCGATGGCCTCAGTCCAGCGCTGGCGCGCGGCATAAAGATCGCGGAGCCGGCGACGGGCATCGAGGAAGAGGGGATTGGTCTTGAGGGCGGTCTCGTAGACCTGGATGGCCGCGGCGGTGTCACGCTGGGCGCGGCGCAGGGCGCCGAGCGCCAGATAGCTGCGTTCACTCTGGGGATGGTCGGTGACGATCTTTTCGAACCATAGTGCGGCCGCCAGGGTGTCCTTCTTCTGGAAGAGGTACTGACCCAGCTGCACCTTGTCGCCCAGATTGGTCGAATCGCGGCGTACCAGCTCCTGAAACAGGGCAATCGCCTCATCCAGGCGGCCGCTGCGTTCATAGAGCAGCCGCAGCTCGGCTTTGACCTCCTCAAAGCTGTTCTGGCGATCCAGGGCGCTGCGGTAGAGACGGATGGTTTCGCTCGTATCCTTTTGGGCGGTGCTCAAGGCGCCGAGCGCCAGCCAGGCGCCTTCGAAATCGGGATCGCTTTTTTGCACATCCTGGTAAATGGCGTTGGCCTGCGCGAAGGCCCGATGCTGGAAAAAAAGATGACCGATGCGCAGGCGGTACTCGGGATCCGTCAATCCGGCGGCCACCAGGCGGTGGTAGGAGAGCAGCGCCTTGTCGTAGGTTTTGTTGATGATCTGCAGGGTTGTAAGGCTGTAGAGGGTTTCGAGATTGTCCGGGGTGAGCTTGTCCATCTGCTCATAGACCTGCACCGCCTCGGTGAACAATCGCTGTTTCTCATAATTGGCGGCGAGCAATTCCAGGGCATCGCGGTTTTTGGCGTCGCGCTGGAGCGCTTTTTTGGCCATACGGATGCTGGAGTTGAATTCCTCGAGATAAAAATAGTTCTCCGCGAGGGCCAGATAGATCCCGGTGGAGGCGGAATCGATCTCGGCCGCCTGATGGTACTCGACCAGGGCGCTCTTGGGATCCCCGAGCACATCCTCGATGGTGCCGTTGATGATATGGCGCATGGCCTCGCGATTATAGTGGCGCACTTCCGGCGCACGGGTGGCGAGTTCGCGATGGCCGGAGCATCCGAGGATGCCGGCCAGGCTCAGCCAGGCCATTAGAGAGGTAAGACGTTTCATTTTCAGACCGCAATTAAATTAAAAATAAAATTTAACGCTATTCCGCCTCATTCACAAGAGAAAAATCCGGCGCCACCCTCACGCCGATGGCGCGCTGCCGGCCGGGCTGCCGCTGCGCTCCCCAAGCAGGGTGAGGGCGACCCCGGCCAGGATGATCAGGCCTCCGGTCAGGGTCTGGCCGCCGATCTTTTCATGCAAAATGAAAAAGGCCAAAATCGTTGCCCCAAGCGGTTCGGCCAGCGTCAGGATCGAGACGGTCGTTGCCGAATAGTGTTTGAGCGCCCAGTTGAGGCTGGTATGCCCGATCACCTGGGGCAGCAAGGCAATGGCAACCAGCAAAAGCCCGGTGCGCAGGGTGAATCCCGTCATCGGGGCGCCGCTGCCCAGGGTAGCGGCCAGGGCGACGACCGCCGCCACGCTGTAGACCAGGCCGACGTAAGGAACCGTGTCCACCTCACTGCGCAGTTTGCGGCCGATCAGATAATAGCCAGCCGCGCCGAGGGCGCCGGTCAGGGCGAGCAGGTTGCCGGCCATACGGACCTCCCCGTTGCGGCCGGCTTCGAGGGTGATGACCACACCGCCAGCCAGCGCCAGGATCATGCCAATGGCGGTCCGCCGTGAGGGCCGTTCATGTAAAAATAACCAGCTGCCGATGACGACAAAGACCGGAAAGGTTTGCACCAGGATCACCGAGACGGCGACCGAGGTATAGCGCAGGGAGGAGATCCAGGAGAGAAAATGAATGCCGAGGAAGAGGCCCGACAGAAAGGCCCAGCGTCGCCCGGCTGGCGAGAAGGCGCCCCAGACCGGCCGGCGGCGCAGGCCGGCGATCAGCAGGTAGATCAGGGCGGCGATGAGCAAACGGTAGCTGCTGATCGTGAAGGGCGGAGCCGGGCAGAGTTTGATCAGCACCGAGGCCAGCGAGATCGAAATCAGGCCCGCGCCGAGGACCACCAGCCGCAGCCGGTCAGACATGACCATTCCATCCCATCATGAAGCCTTGCGCCGGCCTAGCCGGTTTTCCGTGCCCTTGAGCAGCCGGCCGATATTGGCCCGATGGGTATAGAGGATTAGTCCCGCGGCAAAAAAGCCAAAGAGGTAAAAGGGCAGTGGCACCTCCTGGTGCAGGCGGTAGCGGAAAAGAGTGAGAATCAGCGGAAAGGCGATCGCCGCCGTGATGGAGCTGAGGGAGACATAGCGGGTTGTCAAGAGGACGAGGGCGAAAATCAGGATGCAATAGAGCGCAGCCTGGGGAAAGAGCGCCAGCAGCATGCCGGCCGCCGTGCCCACCCCTTTGCCGCCGCGAAAGCCGGCAAAGATCGTCCAGATGTGCCCCAGCACTGCCGCGCAGCCCGCCCCCAGCTGCAAGAGATGAAACTGGGGGTGACCGGCCGCAAACCAGTACGGCAGCGCATAGGCGGCGACGAAACCCTTGAGGACATCGACCAGGGTGACAAAGAGTCCCGGCTGCCAGCCCAGCACCCGGAAAACGTTGGTCCCGCCGGCATTGCCCGATCCATGCTCACGGATATCGATTCCGCGCAGCACTTTACCAACGATGATACTGGTGGGGAAGGATCCGGTCAGATAGGCCAGAACCAGAACAACCAATGCAACGAGCATAGCACTTCTTTCTCCCGATAGGGGTCGGTTAGTCAGGCAGGGGATCGCCGAGTACGGCGATGGCCGCCGCGCCGACGCCGGCATGCAAGCCCAGTGCCGGGGAAGCATCGAGCACGGGAATCTCGATCCCGGCGAATTCCTGCTCGATCGCAAGGCGCATCGACTCGCCCAGATTTTGCGCCAGCATATGGACGATGATGAAACGCGGATTGAGAACCCGCCGGGCATAGTGCTTCGCCAGCTCCACGGCCTTCTCCGCGATCCGTTTGCGGCCGATCACCTTGGCGACCTCCACCACCCGGCCTTCGCTGTTCAGCGAGATCAGCGGCTTGATCTGCAGCAAGGTGCCGATAAATCCCTGGCTCTTGCGGACGCGTCCGCTGCGAACCAGATACTTCAGGGTGGGGATGGCAACGAAGAAGCGCACCCGCTGTGCCACCTCCTCGATCTTGTCCCTGATCTCCGTCAGCGGCAGCCCCGATTCGATCATCCGGGCCGCCTCATGCACGATCAGCCCCAGTCCGGCGGAGGTCGAGCGGCTGTTGACCACGGCGATCTCCACCGCATCACCCAGCTCGCGGGCGGCCAGGCGCGCGCCCTGGACAGTTCCACTCAGTGCCTCGGAGAGATGGATGGAGAGAATCGTCTCGTATTGCTCCGCCAGTTTTTTATAGAGGCTGATGAAACTCGCCACGGGCGGTTGCGAGGTCCGCAGACGTTGCTGGTCGCTCTTCAAATAGTGGTAAAAATCACGGGCACTGATCTCTTCGCGGTCGCGATAGCTCTCTTCGCCGATATGGATCAGCACCGGCACGAGGTGAATGTGATACTTTTCGATCCATTCAATGGGCAGATCGCACGAAGAATCGGTCACCAGCGCCGTTCCGCGCCGCGGCGCCCGGCTGACCGCCTCTTCGTTCTGCTTCTTCATGTCCTCCGCCTTGGTCTGCAGCAGTGTGCCAAAGACCGCTGCCCGGTCAAAGACCGCCTGGGGATCATTGACATGGATATGGATCCGCACCTTGTGGGCGCCGCCGACCACGATCAGCGAATCCCCGAGGGGCAGCAGCTGCTCCTGAATGGTGGCGCGATCGAGATTCTCGCCCTGGATGAGGCATTCTGTGCAATAGCGGAAGTGAATCTCCTCATCGTTTTTGCGAAAATGGAAATGACGAATCTTGTCGGCGACATGGCTGCCGGCCTTGAGCGCGGCGACCTTGCCCGAATCGATGAAATCGCTCAGCCCCTCGAGCAGATGGACAAAACCCTGCGCGCCGGCATCCACCACGCCGGCTTTGCGCAGCACCTGCAATTTGTTGGGTGTATCCGCCAGCGACTCCCTGGCCCGCGCCAGCCCTTTCTGCAGGAGGCGGGTAAAATCTTCCTCGCCGATTGCTTGCGATTTAAGATAGTCCGACCAATCCTGCATGACCGTGAGGATCGTCCCCTCGCGAGGGTTGGCCAGGGCCTCTCTGGCCCGGGTTGCGGCGGTCGTCATCGCCTGAGCGAATTCCGCGGGGGAGAGGCGGTCGCGCCCGCCGGCGCCTTCGGCCAGGCCCTGAAAAAATTGCGCCAGAATTGCACCCGAGTTGCCGCGCGCACCGGTCATTGCCCCCTCGGCCAGGCAGCGGCAAACCTGCGTCAAAGAGGTCTCCGGGCAGGATTGGGCACTGGCAATGATGCTCTTCATCGTCAGGGCCATGTTGGTCCCGGTGTCGGCATCGGGTACCGGAAAGACGTTCAGATTATTGAGTTTTTCCTGCATCTCGATGATCCGGCCGGCAGAGCCGATGATGGCGCGTTTAAGGCGCCCGCCATCGATATAGCGAATCTTGATTTGCATCGGCTCCACTCCCGGAAAGGCCTTGCGACTTTCAACTGGCCAAGGTGGTTTTGACAACTCCGACACCGGCCGCGCCGGCCGAACTCTCGCTGACATAGTGTGCCGGATATTCGAAGAGGCTCGCATAGCGCGCCAGCAGATTTTGCAGCCGGTCAATGGCACTCGCGCTGGCCAGGACGACCACCGGAGTCGCCTCACCCTGGGGCATCGCCCGCGCACCATAAAGCCCGGCCGCCGGCCCCAGCGTGGTCACCGCATTCACCAGCCACTCGGCCTGCGGGCTGGCTGGCGCGCAGCTCCGGCTGTACTGCAGATGAGAGGCGTTCAACACCCCGCCGAGACGGCTGAAACGCTCCTCCTCCGTGTCGGCGGTCTCCTCCTGGAGGATCTGGACAAAAGCCCGTACCCGTGCCGTCTCTTCGACGAAAAACTCGAGCACATTACGCGGCAAGTAGCGTTTTTCCGGCTCGATCCAACCACCGGCCTCCCCCGCATGACTCTCCAAGAAGGCCGCCCCGGCACAACGGTGGGGCACCCGTTTTTTTAGGTGGCGCTGCCATACAGTAACCGGGATCTGTTCCAGGTTAACGCTGGCGGCCGCCGGCAAATTCCCCTCAGCGAAAAGATCCCGGAGCAGCCGGGCACCGATCTGCAGTGCGGCTTCAACCTCCTGCCGACTTTGCCCATCCTCGATCCGGCGTACGCCCGGATCGATGGCTAGCAGCTGCAGGTGCGACGGCAGTGCCAGATTCCCGGTGATCGCGACCGGCCGGCCTTGCAACAGGGCGATCTGTGCAGGTTGCGCAGACAGCGCGGTGAGGAAATCCTCCTCCGCATCGCGACGCAGCCAGACCGCGCCCTCGACCCGTCCGCCGATGGCCGCCAGTTCCCGGTCGTTCAGGGAGAGGCTCATGGCCTCGCGGAGGGCCAGCAGCAGTGCAGTCACCAGGGCTGCCGAGGAACCCACCCCCGCCCCGACCGGCAGCGAGCCCTCCACCGCGATGCTGAGGCCCGGCAGCGGGCGGCTCTCCGGCTGGACGGCGGCCGTCATTGCCACGGCGGCGAGCAGATAGCCGATCCAGCGTTTGTCGGCCGCAGCAAAATTCGCGCGCAGGCTGCCCCAATCCTCCCGGCGCGCCAGCTCGAGATAGTCATCAAGCCGGTACTCGATCGTCAGGACACGTTCCCTGACAAAGTTGAGGTTGCGCAGGACGACCCGGCGGTCCGTGCGCGGCTGGAGTGCAACGATCACGCCCGCACCGAGCGGATAGTGCAGGGTCATCGCGCCGCATCGCTGGGTCAGATTACCCAGAACCTCCAGCCGGCCGGGTGCGCGCGCAAGACAAAGCGGCCGGCTCGGTGAAAAAATGCCCCCCAGATTTTTCTGCATCGACCGCTGGAACTGGAGCAGATCGGCAGGGAGTACCATTTCAGCCATAGCAGGGTTTTGCTCCTATCGGTTGTGCATACTGCGCCGGTCCTGTGGAATCCGGAAACCGGCATCCACGCTGGACCTGGGGACTGGCCACGGCGGCGGCCAGTGGGCCGGGACAAGGCTCCTCTTTTTTAGATTTGGGTGCCATCGTGAAGGATGGCGTTTTTCATGATAATGGTGATGCCCTTGCTGATCCAGATGCCTTCACGTTCGCGTTCCGCCTCGCTGATGCCGGCGCTGTTGACGATGCGGACCTCCTTGCCGATACGGGCATTCTTGTCGATGATGGCGCGGCGGATGACACTGCCCGCTCCTATACCCATCGGTGGCGTCCCGCTGGCCAGGTCGGCGGCACGCTCCTCCGCGGTCTGATAATAGTCCGCCCCCATCACCAGGCCATCCTCGATACGGACGCCGGCATCGATATAACTGCGTATACCAATGATCGAATGGCGGATCTCCGCGCCGGTAATGCGGCAGCCCTCGCAGATCATCGAGTTTTCGATGGTGCTCTCCCGTACCGAAGTGGGCGGCAGAAAACGTGGTCGGGCATAGACCGGCTGCTGGGCATCAAAAAAATCAAAATTCGGGCGCGGTTGCGCCAGCAATTCCATATTGGCGTGGTAAAAAGACTCGATCGTGCCGATGTCTTCCCAGTAGCCGTTGAAAAGGTAACTCTGGATGATCAGCTCATCGACCTTGGAGGGAATGATCTCCTTGCTGAAATCCGCCAGCGCACTCTTCTCCCGCAGCAGCCGGATCAGCACCTCCTTGCGGAACAGATAAACCCCCATGGAGGCCAGATAGGGGCGCGCGTCCGGGATCTCGCCGGCCAGGCCCGGCGCCCCGCCCGCCATCGACATGCCCTCAAGCTCTTCCAGGCTCCGCGGCTTTTCGCGAAACTCAACCACCCGGCCCTGGCCCTCGACCCGGACGATGCCAAAACCGGGAGCCGCATCCGCTGCAACTGGCACCACCGATATCGTCAGGTCGGCGCCGCTGCGGCGGTGCGCCTCGAGAAAGGGCCCGTAATCCATACCGTAGAGATGGTCCCCGGAAAGCACGAGGATCTCGTCCACCTTCTGCTCCTCGATGGTGGCCACATATTGCCGTACCGCATCGGCCGTCCCCTGAAACCAGTGGGAATGCTCCGGTGTTTGCTGCGCGGCCAGGATTTCGACGAAACCGTCACTCAGGAGGGAAAAGTGATAGGTCTGATTGATATGGCGATTGAGAGAGGCGGAATTGAATTGCGTCAGGACGTAGATCGAGCGGATGCCGGAGTTGATACAATTGCTCACCGGGATATCGATCAGGCGGTATTTTCCCGCCAGGGGCACCGCCGGCTTGGCGCGCAGCTTGGTCAGAGGGTAAAGGCGGGTCCCTCTTCCTCCACCAAGAATGATGGCCAGGACTCTTTGCATGATCGACCCTCCAGCCCGAATGACCTCGCGCAGCGGTTAAATTTGGTGTAACTTACACATTTACCATCTCAATGTCAATATCTAGTTGAACCGCGCCAGGGCCGGCAGATGGTTTAAAAAAAGGTTGAATGAATGACAGGTACTCATTATATTAGACTTGTAAATAGTGCTCGTCCCGCGCTGCCGGCTACAGCCCTTGAAGGAGTCACCACCATGACACCCAAACTCTCCATCCTCCTCTATGCCCATCCCGCAATGCCCTATGAGACTGCGGCCTTCGCCCGGATGATCGCCTCCTTGCAGAATCAGTATGACCACAATTTTGAGGTGCTCGTTTTTGGCGATCATGCCGAAGCGCGCGCCCTGGCGGAGAAGGCCGGTTATACCATTCTCCCCACTGCCCTCGACCACAAAGCCAAAGCCCTGAATGCCGCCCTCCGCCAGTGCCGGGGGGAGTATGTGCTGTTGTGCAACACCGAGACCAATGCCCTCGAATTCAAGCGCTCTGCGACCAAATTCTACGTCATGGCGATGGACCGCCATCCCGAAACCACTCTGCTCTATTCCGACTATGACCTGATCGACAAGGGTGTGCGCAAGGAGCGTAAACTGCAGGAGTGGCACCAGGGCCGCCTCACCGAGGCCTGGGACACCGGCTATTGCCTCCTCTTCAGCCGCCGCTTCCTCGAATCGGTTGGCTGGTGTGATGAGCGCTACCGCTTCAATCCGCTCAACGATCTCCGCTTCAAGGCGATGGAAACCGGCCAAATCATCCACATCTCCAACCGCTTCAACGGCGTGCCCTATCTCGCCTATGCGGCCGAACAGGGCCTCGATGTCTTCGCCTATCTCAAGACCGGCAAAGAGGTACAGCTGGAGAACGAACGCATCCTCACCGAACATCTCAAGCGTATCAAGGCCTACCTGGCCCCGGGCGCGCACTATCACAAGGTGGAATACACCGCGGAAGAAGAGGCTGCCTTTAAAAACTGTCTCGCCGCGGTCGTGATCCCGGTCTTCAACCGCCCCGAATTCATCGGCCCAGCGATCGAATCGGTACAGGCACAAACCGTGCAGAATATCGAGATCGTCGTTGTCTGCAACGGCGGCGAGCAGGACCCGACCATCGCCGAGGTCCGGCGCTACCAGCCCGGCGGCGACCGGCATGCCGCCGGCAAACCGCCCGTGCGCCTTATCGTCCATGACATGAACGTTCTCGGACTCTGCTTCAACGATGCCCTGCAAAGCTCCGCGGCCAAATACTATGTCCAGCTCGATTCCGACGATCTGCTCTTTCCGGAGGCCATCGAAAAGATCCTCCAGGTCTATAACCAGGATGATCGCATCGGCATGGTGATCGGCTCTTATCAGGTCTTTGAGAAAAAAGCCGATGGCCGCGTAGAGCCGGTACTGGTCGAAGGCAAGCCCTTCATTGTCACCCATGACGAATGGACCGAAGAGAACGGCCGTAACAACCTGCTACGCATCGGCGGTGCCGGCGCCCCCCGTTCGATCAAGATCAAGGTCCTCAAGGAGTTGGGCTGGTTCGGTATGAACGATGCCCCCTACTCGCGTAACTATGGCGAGGACTATGAGTTGGTCAACAAGTGCGCGGAGCGCTTCCGCATCGGCCGGGTTTGGGATCCGATTTACAAGGTGGTGCGCCACAGCGGCGGCACCGACCACATGATCGATCAGGTGACGATCGATGTCAACGAGAACGCCAAGGATCACATGCGCCTGGTGGCGTTGCGGCGCCGGCAAACGATCAACGGCTTTGAACCAACCTTCTAGGGAGGGGGGACATGCCCGAACTGAAAAACCTGATGATCTCGGTTTCCGGGGTGCGCGGCATCGTCGGTGAGGGATTGACGCCGGAGGTCGCTCTCCATTTCGCCCAGGCGTATGGCTCCCAGTATGGGCCCGGACGCATCGTTGTCGGCCGCGACTCCCGGGTGACCGGCGAGCTGATCAAGTACGCGGTCTGGGCTGGCTTGCTGGCCACCGGTTGTGATGTCGTCGACCTGGGCATGACCACCACGCCGACCACGGCGATGGCCACGGAAGGCGGCGACAACGCGGGCGGGATTATCATCACCGCCAGCCACAATCCGCGCGAGTGGAACGCCCTTAAATTGCTCGCCTCCGACGGCCTCTTTCTCAGCCCCGAAGAGGGTGCGCGGGTGCTGGCGCGGGTCCGCCAGCAGGAGTTCACCCTGGTCCCCTGGGACCGCGTGGGCAAGGTCATCTCCCTCCCCACCGCGGCGGCCGAACACCTCGATGCCATTGAACGCCTCGCACTGATCGATCCGGCGGGAATCCGTCGCCGTCGCTTCAAGGTGGTCGTCGATCCCTGCAACGGCGCCGGCGGCACCATCCTGCCGCAGCTCCTGGAGCGCCTTGGCTGCGAGGCCTCCTTCCTCAACCTCGAACCCAACGGACGCTTCCCGCGCAGTCCGGAACCGGTTGCCGCCAATCTCGGCGAACTCTGCGCGGCGGTGAAAAACCAGGGCGCCGACCTTGGCATCGCCGTCGATCCCGATGTCGACCGCCTGGCCCTGGTCTCTGAACAGGGGGTCGCGCTCGGAGAGGAATATACCCTGGCTCTGGTGACCGACTTTGTCCTCTCGCATACACCGGGCGAGGTGGTCATCAACGCCTCCACCTCCCTGGCCACCGAAGAGGCTGCCCTGCGCCATGGCAGCCGGGTGCATCGGACGCCGGTGGGCGAGATCCATGTGGCCCTGCAAGCCCGCGCGGTCCAGGCCGTCATCGCCGGAGAAGGCAATGGCGGCGTCATCTATCCGGCCCTCCACCTTGGCCGGGATGCCCTTGTCGGCATCACCCTCATCCTGCAGATGCTGGCTGAACGGAACGAGCCGCTCTCACAGCTGCAAGCCCGCCTGCCGCAGTACGTCATGGTCAAGGAGCGGATCGATCTTCCCTTTGACGCCGATGCCCGGAGCCTGGTGAACCGGCTCGCCGCGCAGCATGCCGGGGACCGGATCGACCGGACCGATGGGCTTCGCTTCCTTTACGACCACGCCTGGGTCCATATCCGGGCCTCCAACACCGAACCGATCATTCGTGTCATGGCCGAAGCCCGGAGCGAAGCCGAAGCCCGGGAACGGGTTCATACCCTGAAAAAGGAATTCGCTGCCTTATAAACTTGAGAACGAGAGGATCTGGTATGGCTGACTTTGAAAAGCTGGGGATGTTTTATCTGGGCAAGGAGTACGATCCAGAAAAACGGGCCCTTCTCGATAGCCTGGTGATGTACGACTCCAAGGATCTGGTCACCCATGGGGTCTGTATCGGCATGACCGGCAGCGGCAAGACCGGCCTCTGCATCTCCCTGCTGGAGGAGGCGGCGATCGACAACATCCCCGCTCTCATCATCGATCCCAAGGGGGACATGACCAACCTGCTGCTCACCTTCCCCGGGCTGCTGCCGGCCGAATTTGCCCCATGGATCAACGAGGACGATGCCCGCCGCGAGAACAAGACCCCCGAGGCCTTTGCCGCGGCGCAGGCAGAGCTCTGGAAGAACGGGCTCGCCCAGTGGGGCGAAGACGGAGCGCGGATTCAGCGCCTGCGCGATGCCGCCCGCTTCACCATCTTCACGCCGGGCAGCTCGGCCGGTACCCCCATCTCCATCCTCAGCAGCTTCGCCCGCCCGGCGGAGGATCTCCTGCTCGATTCCGAGGCCACCGGCGACCTGATCTCCTCGACCGTCACCAGCCTGCTCGGCCTCATCGGTATCACCGCTGATCCGGTCAAGAGCCGCGAGCATATCCTTCTTTCCAACATCTTCAACCAGGCCTGGCAGAATGGCAAGGATCTGGACCTGGCCACCCTGATCACCGCCATCCAGAATCCTCCCTTCGAACGCGTCGGTGCCTTTGCCGTCGACACCTTTTATCCTGCCAAGGAGCGCTTCGAGCTGGCCCTGGCCCTCAATAACCTGCTGGCGGCCCCGGGCTTCTCCACCTGGATGGAGGGCGAGCCCATGGACATCGGCCGCCTGCTCTACGCCGAGGACGGCAAGCCGCGCCACTCGATCTTTTACATCGCCCATCTCAGCGATTCGGAGCGGATGTTTTTCGTCACGCTGCTCTTCAACCAGATGGTCTCGTGGATGCGCAGCCAGCCCGGCACCACCAGCCTGCGCGCCATCCTCTATATGGACGAGGTCGCCGGCTACCTGCCCCCCGTGGCGGCGCCGCCCTCCAAAAAACCGCTGATGGTCATGCTCAAGCAGGCCCGCGCCTTTGGCGTCGGGGTGATGCTGGCGACCCAGAACCCGGTCGATCTCGATTACAAGGCCCTCTCCAACACCGGGACCTGGTTCATCGGCCGGCTGCAGACCCAGCAGGATATCGAAAAGGTGATCGAGGGCCTGCGCAGCGGCGCCGGCGACCTCGATCCCCGGGTAAGCAAAGCCCTCGCCGCCCTCGGCAAACGGGTTTTTCTCATGAAGAACATCCATGAGAGCGAGCCCGTGATCTTTCAGTCGCGATGGGCGCTCTCCTATCTGCGCGGCCCCCTGACCCTGGCCCAGATCAAAAAGCTGGCCGCGCCTGCCGGCAGCACCCCGCGCGCGGCGGCAGCCCCCGCCAGGGCGGCCTTTGCCAGCGATGCGGAAATACGGCCCGCACTGCCGCCGCAGATCGTCGAGTACTTCGCCCCCCTGCGCGGAAGTCTCAAGTCCGACGCCCGGCTGATCTACCGCCCGGGCGTACTCGGCCTGGCGGACGTGAATTTCGCCCCGGGGCAGTCCCAGCGCCTCGGCCGGATCGCCTGGATCGACGAGGGACCGGTGCCGGTGGACTGGGAGAAGGCGGTCGAAACCCCCTTTTCCGAAAACGACCTGGAAAAAACGCCCGAGGAGAAGGCCGAATTCACCCGCCTGGCCTCCCCGGCCGCCAAACCCGAAAACTATACCCTCTGGAGCAAAAATCTGGCGGACACCCTCTACCGCACCGCCAAGGTCGATCTCTTCACCAGCACCTCGCTCAAGCTGACTTCCCAGCCGGGGGAGTCGGAGCGCGATTTCCGCATCCGCATCAGCCAGCTCGCCCGCGAGCGGCGCGATGAAGCGGTCGACCAATTGCGCAAACGCTATGAGAGCAAAATGGCCACCATCCAGGACCGCGTCATGCGGGCTGAACAAAAAGTCGAAAAAGAGAAGAGCGATTACCGCGCCCAGACCATGTCCACCGCCGTCTCGGTCGGGGCGACCATCCTCGGCGCCTTCTTCGGCCGTAAAAGCCTCTCCGCCTCGACCCTGAGCCGGGCCGGCAGCGCCATGCGCAGCGGCATGCGCACCGCCAAGGAACACGGCGATATCTCCAATGCTGAAGAATCCCTGGATGTCCTCAAGCAGCGACTTGATGAATTGCAGCAGGAACTCAACCTGGAGATCGCCCGGATCGAGGAACAAACCGATCCGATGGCGCAGCCCCTGGAGGCTACCGCGCTGCGGCCGAAAAAGGGCGATATCACGGTCCGGCTCACCGCTCTGGTTTGGCTGCCCTACTGGCAGAGCAGCGATGGCAAGCGGGAGCCCTGCTACCTCTAGCGCAACAGCCCGGTCCGTGCCGGTTTGGCAGCGATACCCTTTATGCGAGGGCAGCATATGCAGAGTGACAACGACAGGCTTAACCCGGGATACAGAATCCTCGACCATACCGCGGATGTCGGCCTCGAATTCGAGGCCGGCTCCCTTCCGCAGCTCTTCGCCGTCGCAGCCGACGGTCTGATGCACCTCATCTGCCCGCATTGTCAGATCAAGCCGCTGCAAAGCCACGCCATGCAGGTCTGCGGCGAGAACCTCGAAGAACTGCTGGTGAACTGGCTCTCCGAACTCAACTACCTCTGCCAGGTGCAGCACTTCCTCACGGCCCGGGCGGAGGTACGCGAAATCCACGACCGTTTTTTGCAGGCGGAGGTACTGGGCGAACGCTGTGACCCGCTGCGCCACACCCTCCGCAGCGAGATCAAGGCCGTAACCTATCACCGCATCGAGGTGCGCCATGAAACCGCGAGCCAATGGCGGGGGCGGGTCTATTTCGACATCTGATCCCGCCCTGCACCCCCTCTCCGATTTCCTCTTCGAGATCCCCCGCACCGGCAAGATGCGCGTTCCGGCGCGCATCTACGCCAGCGAAGCCATGATTCCCGACATCCTCAAGGACAAGGCCGTTGAGCAAGCCGCCCAGGTGGCGTGGCTTCCCGGCATCATCGGTTATTCCTTCGCCATGCCGGATATCCATTGGGGGTATGGTTTTCCCATCGGCGGTGTGGCCGCCTTTGATCTCGAGGAGGGCATCATCTCGCCGGGCGGCGTCGGTTATGACATCAACTGCGGGGTCCGGCTGCTGCGCACCGATCTGCGGCGCCAGGAGATCCTCCCCCGTCTGTCGATGGCAGTCGATGCACTTTTTCGGGCGATTCCCAGCGGCGTGGGCTCCACCGGCCGGTTCAAGCTCAACGAGAAAGAGCAGCGGCGGGTCCTGCAGCAGGGCGCGCGCTGGGCCGTCGAGAAGGGCTATGGCGATGGCGAGGAACTGGACAAAATCGAGGAGAACGGCGAGATGCCGGGCGCAGATCCCGATCAGGTCAGCGCTCGCGCGAGGGAACGGGGACGCGGGCAACTGGGGACGCTCGGCTCGGGCAACCATTTCATCGAACTGGGTGTGGTGGCCGAGATCTGTGATGCCGCCGCGGCCGACGCCATGGGTTTGCATATCGACCAGATCACCCTGCTGATCCATACCGGATCCCGCGGGCTCGGCCATCAGGTTTGCGAAGACTCCATCAGGGAGATGTTGCTGGCCTCCCGCAAATACGCGATCGAACTGCCGGACCGGCAGCTCTGCTGCGCCCCGATCTCCTCACCGGAGGGCCAGCGGTATCTGGCGGTCATGTCCGCTGCGGTCAATTTCGCCTTCGCCAACCGCCAGATGATCGCTCATAGCGCAGGCGAGGCGCTTTTGCAGGCCCTGCAGATCACCCCGCGCGCCCTCAATTTGCAGACAGTCTATGAGGTCGCGCACAACATTGCCAAGATCGAAACCCATCGAATTCAGGGCCAGATGCGCCGGGTGTGTGTACATCGCAAGGGGGCAACCCGGGCCTTCGGCCCGCACCACCCGGAGATCCCGGCCGACTATCGGGAAATCGGCCAGCCGGTGCTGATCCCCGGAGATATGGGACGCTGCTCCTATCTGCTAGCCGGCACCGAGGGAGCGATGCAGCAAACCTTCGGATCGGCCTGCCATGGCGCCGGACGGCTGATGAGCCGTACGCAAGCCCTCAAGTTCGCCAGAGGCCGCTCACTGACGCGGGAGCTCGCCGATCGCGGCATCCAGATTCGCGCCGCCAGCCATGAGACGCTGGCTGAAGAACTTCCGGAGGCCTACAAGGATGTCACCCGGGTGGTCGATGCCGTGGTCGGCGCCGGGCTGGCCAAAAAGGTGGCGAAATTGCGCCCCCTGGCGGTGGTCAAGGGCTGAAATCAACAGAAAGCGAAATTGCTGTTGACTTTTAAGTCACAACGCCCTATATTTTAACAGACCCCGTACATATCGCCGCAGCGCTTGCGGAAAGACCATTCCGGCGGGCGGCCGATTCCATATACACACTCGCAGATATCAGGCCCCGTGTGTCGCTCATTATAAAGCCTGAAATCCCCAATCTTTTGCCAGAATACCTGTCCATATAATCGAACATCCAGTTGATATTGGGTCCGTGAGGGGGGATCTTGATGC
>CAYTCI010000008.1:0-85395 GCA_964436305.1 uncultured Cytophagia bacterium
CTCCACTGGAAACCGGACAATCGGGTCTCATTCATCAGATTTTGAACTCCTCCGGGCTGAATTCTAGCGTCCTTCTCGCCTCCACCGCTTCGTTGACCTTGAGCACCGCAACTGCCGATTCATAGGCCACTTCGGGCGGGCAATTGAGGCTGCCCTTGCCACGCACAGCATTGAAAAAGTTCTCGAGATGGGGCTTGTGGTAGGGATCGCTGAACGTGAGGGGAATCTTGTGCTCATCCGGCGAGATGGTTTCGCGGACGTCGAGCGATTCACTCTCCGCCTCAGCCTTGACCTCGAGCAGCCGGGGTTCGCTGAGGTAGCCCTGGCGTACCCACTCATCCCAGGAGGGCGCATTGGTCTTCTCGCGGTAAACCGCGCCCAGGCCGGCCGACTCGGAGATCACCAGGGTTCCCTGGTCGCCCATGAACTGCTCGTAATAGCCGAGGCTGCCATTGGTGGTCGAGGTCTTGTAATGGGCGCGCACGGTACCCTGCGGCGTGATATACTCGTAGGTAGCCAGCACGGTATCGTACCACTCATGGGTCTCTCTCGGGTAATAGTCGGTGCCGCCGCTGGCCATGACCGAGCGGGGATTGGCGCCAAGAAACCAGGAGAAAATATCGATCTGATGGGAGCCAAGATCGACGATCGGGCCGCCGCCCAGTTTTTTATACCAGCGCCAGTTGCAGAACTGGGCCATCGAGTCGAAACCATACTGCCGCAAGAGGCTCTGGGGGATCTCGTACTTTTTCGGCCACCCCAGATCGGGTGCGGCCGAGCGGTTCCATTGCCCGTAGAGGGTCGCCGGTCTGCCGATGAGTTTGCATTGCTGCAGCAGGACGTCGTGGCAGAAAAGATAGCGCGGATTGCTGCGGCGCTGATGACCGATCTGGAGGAGCTTGCCGCTCTCGCGGGCGGCCTGGACCATACGCCGGGCCCCCTCGAGGGTGTTGGACATCTCCTTCTCGCAGTAAACGTTCAGGCCGGCCTCGAGGCAGGCGACCGTGTGATCGGCATGCCAAAAATCGGGAGTGGCAATGACGACCGCGTCCAGTCCCTTCTCCTTGTCGAGCATCTCGCGGTAATCCTGGTAGAGGATGGGTTCATGGCCATACTTCTTCAGCAGATTGCCGGCGCGTTTGAGATTATAGTCGGTCCAGATATCGCAGACCGCCCGGAAGTGCAGTCCGGGGATTTTGAGCATCGAGTTGAGCAAGACGCTTCCCTGCGCGCCCACACCAAGCAGGGCGATACGCAGTTCCGCGGGCGCCTCTCCGCTGGTGGCGGCCGCTGCCTGGCCGGCTTTGGCCTTGCGGCGATAGGACTCCTGTTTCAGAGCCGCCAGGGCGAAAGCGCCGAGGACTGGCACGCCTGCCAGCCCCTGCAAAAAGTCCCTGCGGCCGATCTTTTTCTGCGGCTTTTCTTCAGCGGGGCTGGTTTGGTCCATGGGTTCCTTTTTATCCATCATTCAGCGTCCGTTAGAGCGTCCAGCCTTCGCGGTAGCTCTTGGTGAGCAGGGCGTCGGCATCGGGATAGTTAAGGATCTTGCCACTGACGGCATCATACTCGAGGAGCATGTTGGCCTCCTTGCAGCGCACCGCAACGCAGCCCAGCAGCATGGTCTCGGTGAGCGGGCCGGAATAGCTGAAATCGGTGAAAGATTTCTTGCCGGCCTTGCAGGATTCGATCCAGTCCTCCATGTGCCCCTTGACGCGCGGGATCTTTTTCTCCGGCCGGGTATACTCCTGCATCCGGGTTTCCGGGATCAGCCGGGGACTGGAGCCGTACTCGCTGCTCATCAGGATGCCCTTGTCGCCATAATAGATCACGCCGCCTTTGCCCGATCCGAGTTTGCGCCCGGCTTCCAGTTCCTTGAAGCGTGGTGGGGTCAATCCGCCATCATACCAGATCATTTTCACCGGCGGAAAGCCGATCCTGGGCTTGATGCCGTAGCTTTCGGCTTCGGCGTGGCCGCTGCGTTCCGGGAAATAGTAGGTAATGACCTCGGCGAGGGGATAGGAGGTCGATTTCAGTTCGGTCGAGGAGGCATGGATAAACTGCGGACGGCCGAGATTGAGGGCCCAGAAGGGGTGATCGATGATATGGGCGCCCATGTCGCCGACGGCGCCGGTGCCGAAATCGTACCAGCCGCGCCAGACAAAATGGCAAAGGTCCGGATGGTAGGGCCGCCAGGCGGCCGGGCCGAGCCAGAGGTTCCAGTCCAGTGAAGGAGGCACCGAGGGAATCGCGGTCGGGGCCTCGACGCCCTGCGGCCAGATCGGGCGGTTGGACCAGACATGAACCTCACGGACATCGCCGATGGCGCCATCCCAGATCCATTCGTTCATCAATCGCGCATCCTCGGAGGCGTGCCCCTGATTGCCCATCTGTGTCGTCACACCCTGGCGGGCGGCCTCTTCAGCCAGCAGACGTGCTTCATGCACGGTATGGGTGAGTGGCTTTTGCACCCAGACATGCTTTTTCATCTTGAGGGCGATCATCGCCGCCGGGGCGTGCGAATGATCGGGGGTGCTGACCGTTACCGCATCGATGATTGCGGCATTCTCTTCGAGCATGACCCGATAGTCCTTGTACCGCTTGGCCTTCTCGAGCATCGGCAGGGCTTCGGGCCGATTTTCCTTGCAATGGTTGAAAAGGTCGGCATATTTGGTGTCGTCGACATCGCAAAGGGCGACGATGTTCTCGGTCGCTGCATCGGTGATATCCGAGCTGCCCTTGCCACCCACGCCAATGCAGGCGATATTGAGTTTATCGCTGGGCGCTTTTTTCTTCTCTTTGGCGAAGACCTCTTTGGGGGCCATGGTCAGGGCGGTGGCTGCCGCGGCGCTGCCCATCAGAAAACTGCGGCGCGAGATGGCGCTCTTGGTCGGATTCATCGGTCTAATGCTCTCCTTGGTTAAGGCTTACATTTCATCAAGCTTAACAAATTTTTCAGAGATATACAAGGGAAATGATGGGCAATTTTTACTGCTTCAATTCCGGGGGGTCGACCGGACGGTCGACAGACTCGACCAAATCGTCGAAACAAGCACCCTTCTTTTGCGGCCCTATGCGTTGGCGATATCTCTTTAATAATTGATTTATTATAGTTTACATATTTACGATATTCTTTGGCACATCTATTGCAAAAACCAGGAGTGAATAACAACGAACGTTCGGTTCAATCCATCATACTTACTCATTTCCCTTTCACGGAGGACATCATGAAAACGAAACTCTTCACCCCCCTTCTGGCAGCATCTCTACTGCTGCTATTCAGCTTCGCCCAGGCGCAGACCACCACGCCCCCCGTTCAGCATGGCAGCAATTTCGTCGACGAGAACGGCGATGGCTTTAACGACAATGCCCCGGATGCCGACGGCGATGGCATTCCCAATGGCCAGGATCCCGACCATGTCAAGCCGGCCGACGGCAGCGGTGCCAAACAGGCCAAGGGTCAGGGCAAGGGTGAGGGCCAGGGCCATGGCGCCCGTACCGGCGCCAAGGGCTTTATCGATGAAAACGGCGACGGCATCAATGACAACGCCCCGGACGCCGATGGCGACGGGATCCCCAACGGTCAGGACCCCGATTATGTGAAACCGGGAGATGGCACGGGGCAGGCCGCAGGCAAGGGCGCCCGCTTCCACGGTTTCGTCGATGAAGACGGCGACGGCATCAATGACAATCTCCGCGACGCCGACGGCGATGGCATCGCCAACTGCCAGGACAAAGACTGGGTGCGGCCGATGGACGGCACCGGCACCAAAGCGGGCAAGGGCGCACGCGGCGGCCGCGGCTTCGGCAAGGGGAATGCCGGCGGCAGCTCCACCACCCCGGGCGGGAATGGCCCCGGCAATCAGGGCGGCAGCGGCTCCGGTAATCAGGGCGGCAAAGGCAACTAGATCCGCCTGATCCGGCAGCGTTCAACCAGGATAAAATAACCCGGACGGCGGCGCATCATGCGCCGCCGCTCCTATTTCAGCAGAGACCGGACCATGATGCGCAACCTCTATACCCTCCTCATTCTCCTGTTCTTTTTCTCAACAGTCAAAGGACAAATCTCCGCCGACCTCGAGAACCAGGCCGGATACATCAGCAATGCCTTCTCCAACCATGCCGCCTTGCCCGATTGGTATACCGCCCTGGACGGCAGCCTGAATCAGGACTGGATAGGAGAGGGCAGCGGCCTGCGTCTTCACTACGACGGCAGTGCCACCCTCTTCAGGAACTACACCGAGAGAAACCATCACAGCCATGAGGCGGGGCTGGCTGCCTATCTCCTAATCGGCGAGGCGGAACATCGCCTGGACGCCGGCCTGCAGGCCGGGCGACGTTTTCACAGCGAAAGCTACCGATGGTATGAACAGGAACAGCTCCTGGTCTATGCCTCGCTCAAGTATATCGTCACGCCGCAGTGGTATACCTATGCCGGTGCCTCCCTGGATCTGCGTCGTTACCCCGAGCTGACCCCCTTTTCCCACCAGCGGGCCCAGCTTTACGGCCGCAGCAGCTGGTTCCTGCCGACAGGAACAACCCTGATCGCCGAGGCCGACCTGATGGTTAAAACCTATACCAACACGGCAAGCGAAGCCCAGGCTGCCTACAGCGGTGTCGTAGCCAGCGGCGGCGGAAACAGCAGCCAGCTTCTTCTGCTACTGCGCGCCGCCCAGTCGCTGACCGCCAGGAGCGGGCTCAGCCTGGAATACCAGCTGCGCCACAACCTTTCCAGCAGCACGCGCTATCTGGCCGGTGCGGACAGTCTCTATTATTCGGATGAGGAGTTGTTCGAGGATTATTTTGCCTGGCACGGCACCGCCGTGCAGATGTCGTTGCGGCATGAACTGCCCTGGGGGATGCGTCTGACCCTCAGCGGCCGCCGCGAGCTGCGCAGCTATGATGACCGGCTGGCGGCGGATCTCCTCGGCGAGCCCTTTGTCGATGGCCGTCTGCGCGAGGACCGGCGAACGACCCTGGCGATCGATTTTGAAAAAAGGATCAAGCTGAACGAGGAGGGAACCGCCCTGCTGCTCGCCCTCAATGGGGCATGGCTGCAGAACGCCTCCAACGATCTCTATTATGACTACCGCAACAGTTGGTGGAGCCTGGGCCTCTCCCTGGACTATTGAGCTATTTCATGCCATATTTTGTCAGCTTGTAGCGCAAGTGGCGCTCGCTGATGCCGAGCAGGCGCGCCGCCTGACTCTGAACCCCGAGCCCATCCGCCATGGCCTGCTGGATCAAACGCTTTTCAAAAGCCTCCACCCTTTCGGTGAAGCTGCCGGTCGAAGTGCCATCAACGGATAGAGTTTGCGCCCCGGTGAGGCCGAGATCCTCCACCCCGATCCACTCGTCCCGGCTCAGAACCACCGCCTGTTCGATCAGATGCTGCAGTTCGCGCACATTCCCCGGGAAGGGGTGTTTGAGCAGGGCGTCCATCGCCTCACGGGTGCAGCCCTGCATGGTGCGGCCATTCTCGGCGGCGAAACGGCGCATAAAATGGTCGGCGAGCAGGGGGATGTCGTCCTTGCGCTCGCGCAGGGGCGGCAGCTCCACCCGCACGACGTTGAGACGGTAATAGAGATCCTCGCGAAAGGTATTGTCTTTGACCATCCCGGCCAGGGCGCGGTTGGTGGCTGCGATGATACGCACATCCACCTGCACCGGCTTCGAGGAGCCGAGGCGCTCGAACGCCCGTTCCTGGAGCACGCGCAGCAGTTTGGCCTGGATCGCCGGCGGCATGTCGCCAACCTCATCGATGAAGAGGGTGCCACCATCCGCCGCCTCGAAGCGGCCTTGACGCATCCGGTCGGCTCCAGTGAAGGCCCCCTTTTCATGGCCGAAGAGCTCGCTCTCGGCCAGGGCCTCGGGCAGGGCGGCCAGATTGACCGCGACAAAGGATTTCACTGCGCGTGGGGAGGCGAGATGGATCGCCTTGGCGACCAGTTCCTTGCCGGTGCCGCTTTCACCCAGGATCAGCACCGTGGTCCGGCTGGCGGCCGCCCGGACGGCAACGCTCAAAGCCCTCTGCATGGTCTCGGAGCGGGTGAGGATGCCACTGAAACTTGAGCGCTCCTCCACCAGCTGCTGCAGCCGCTGATTTTCGCTGATGAGCTGCTTGCGCTCCACTGCCCGCGCGATGGCGACCTCGAGCTGCTCCAGATCGATGGGTTTGGTGATAAAATCGAGGGCGCCCTCCTTCATCGCTCCCACTGCCTCGGACATGGTGCCAAAGGCGGTCATGATGATCACATCGAGCAGTGGATTGAGGGCCTTCAGCTCACCTAACAGACGGGCGCCGTCCATGCCGGGCATACGCAGGTCGGTCAGAACCAGATCGACCACCTGCTGCTGAGCCACCGCCAGGGCCGCAGCCGCTGAATCGGCCTCCACTGTCTCATAGCCCTTTTTGCGCAGAAAGCCGGCCAGGGCGTTGCGCTGGTTGGGTTCATCATCGACGACCAGAATGGAAATGGACATGCTATCCTCTCTTCAGGGTGGGCTCTCCGCCGGGCAGGGATTCAGCTCGCCGGCAGGGTGATGGTAAAGCGGGTGCCACGACCGGGCGCACTCTTGACCTCGATGCTCCCCTCGTGCTGGGAGATGATTTGCTGGACAATGCTGAGGCCGAGGCCGCTGCCCTCCTCGCGGGTGGTGAAGTAGAGATTGAAGATCTTGCCAAGATTCTCAGGTTCGATGCCTGCCCCGTCATCACCGACGCTGAGGAGAATGCGATCCCCATGCGGAGTGCACGTGAGTTCGATGTGCCCGCCGGTGGCACAGGCAGCCAGACTGTTGCGGACCAGATTGATCAGGGCCTGGGTCAGTTTGTCGCTATCGGCCATCACCTCTTTCACCTCCCGGCACTGGCTGGTGAGGGTGACTCCGGAATTGGCCGCCTCCCCCTGCAGCAGGGCGGCGACGCGTGCGACCAGAGCATCGAGCCGGAGTGGCTGTCGGTGGAGGGGGGCAGGTCGCGCGAACTGGAGAAACTGGCTGACGATATCGTTGATTCGCCGGCTTTCGGCGGCCAGCGTGCCGGTGAGCTTGTGATACTCTTCACTCTCCCGGCAGGGCTCGAATTCACGGTCGAGTCGCTGTGCGATGATGCTGACAGCGTTGAGGGGGTTACGAATCTCATGGGCAACTCCCGAAGCGAGATGGCCCATGGCAGCGATCTGCTCCTGGCGCTCGCGTTGTTCCTCAGTCCGTCGGCGCAGCCGCAGCTCCCGAATCAGCGCGCCGGCGGTGAGAACTCCGGTCAGGAGAAGCAGCAGCGTCGAAATCCCGATACGCCACAAGGCGGTGCGCTCAGCCTGATGGAGTGATGCAGTGGAGAGGCCGATGCGCAGTAGCGCCTCCCCGCTCTCACCCAAGTTGGCAGGCGCGGCGACCTCAAAAAGCTCCTCATCTTGGTAGAGGATGAAACGGGTTGGAGAGGAGGCCGACTCGACGGCGCGAACCAGGAAAGAATCCGCAGCCAGGGCGCTCATCCCGGTCACCCCTGCGGAGGCGAGAAGGACACCGCCGGAATCCTGAACCACGGCGTAGCGAATGATTTCGTTATCCGCGATCAGCTTGATGAAGGAGCCTGCACCGATCTCGCGGCGGAAGGCGAGGAGCGCCTCCGCATCGGCATGGACGACGATGGCGCCGCCGCCTTGACGGTGCACGGCCACGGCAAAAAACTGGCCGGCGCCGAAAAAACGCTGGCGGAAGCCGAGCACCAGTTCGTCGCTACTGTCACCCAACACCGGCTGCAGCAGCCGGCGCGGCGCCACCACCGGCGACTCTCCGGCGAAGGTATGGCTGGAGAGCAGGCGGCGACCTTCACGGTCGAAGAGGTTGATGCGATGGAGATCGTTCTCCCGGGCTATCTGCTCAAGAGACGCCGGGGTCAGTCTCCCCTCACGGTCGAGCCTTTCCAACAACCGCGCATTATCCAGCAGCCGTTCCTCGAGCCCCGCCTCGACAACTTCCCAGGAGAGGGCGGCGTTGTCGAGCCCGCGCCGGGCCAGGGCCATCACCGTCTGTGCCTGCTCCTCGAGGGCGGCGGTCAGCTCCCGCCGTGTGCTGCGCAGCTCGAGCAGTGCCCAGACCAGCACCATCGCCGCCAGGGCGAGGGCCAGGGCTGCGATCCATCGGGTGGTGTAGTTATGTTCCTTAATCATCAAACCTGCCTTCCAGGGCTGCAGCGGGAGGATCAGCGGCCATTCATTTATAGAAATAATCTATGATTATTTTCACCATTTACAAGCAAAAATGAAAGTGTGAGACGGCGCATCTCCTGAAGAAAGAGAGTACGATTTCGTGTGTGTATGGTATGAATCTTGCAAATAGTTGTTTTTATTCAACATTAACGGGCAAGAGGAGATCAGGATTGAAACGGCCGCTGTTCTTAATCATTGTTTTATTGTATATTATCGCGCCAGCTAAATTTCCATCCCTGGCACAAAACTCACCTTTGGGCCTCGATCCGGTTCCGGAATCGATCCATGCGGTGCGTTTCGATCCATCCTACTACTACAACGCCCCGGTCCGCGTCAACATGCTGGCGCAACAGCTGGCGCAAGAATGGCAGACGCATGGCGTCAACGCCATCTTTTACAAGGCCTACGATCCGGTTCATGGCGCCAAGTACAAGACCCGATACACCCTTAATGAGATGGCCGATTACGGCCGCCAGGATCTGCTCAAATATGTGCTCAAGGAATGCAGCGCTCGGGGGATCCAGGTCATAGCCTGGCTGCCGGCCTTTCAGCACAAGCCCGCCTGGGAACAACACCCTGAATGGCGCGTCAAGAATCCAGACGGCAGTGAGTATCGCCTGAGCGCAGAGAGCTACCCTCTTTGCGCGGCCAACCCCGAGGTGCGCACCTGGTGGGTGGGACTGATCCGCGATCTGCTTGAACACTATGACGGCCTGGCGGGCATCGACACCGGTGAGCCGGTGGTACGCTGGCAGGGCGCCTACTGCGGCTGCGCCTCCTGCCAGCAGCAGATCAGGGAACTTGGTTTTGGCGACGCCTCCGCTCTGGGACTGAGCAAAACTTTGCTCGCCAGCTTTCAAGCCATCCACGACTTTCACAAACTCGCCTGTGTCACCTCGGTAATCAGCCCAAAAGCCGACGGGAGCCTTTTCACCCCTGCTGAACAGCGCGGCTATACCGGCTTCGATCTCGAGGCCCTGCTCGAAGCTCCTCACAAGCCCGACTGGATCAGTCTGGAGCTGATGTGGCAGCAATGGGCCGATCTGTATAACCATCCTGCCCGCTTCAATCCGGCCTGGGTGGAGGGAGCCGCCGCAGCCGTTCGTGAACAGGTGGCAGGGCGCAGCCGCTTGCTGGTGCACCTCGAACTCACCCCTTTCGGCCAACAGATCGTGGACGGCAGCAAGCTGCAGGAGAGCATGCAGGCCGCCAGGCGGGCGGAGCTCCTCGACATCGATCTCTACGACACCCACCAGATCGATCTCGAAAAACTCTGGCCCGCCGTAGCGGCGGGTTTCGCCTGGCAGCCGGCCCGCCGTATCCTGGTGGTGAGTGATCCCATCGGCGAAAACGATGCCCGGCAGGTGGCCAGTCTGCTCAGCCATTTCAAGGTGGAGACCGAAATCCTGCTCCTCAAGGAAGGCGGTGGTTATCCTTCCGGCCTGCTGCACGATCGGGATATGCTCTTTTATATCGGCGTCGATCCCAAATTCATCCTCCCCAAGGCCTTTTTGCAGGAGACCGCTGCCTTCAAAGGCACGGTGGTCTGGATCCACTTCGGCCTCGGCCAGTATCTGGAGCAGCCCGGCTTGCCCGATCATGGCATCCGCTATTCGGGCGGCATGACTGATTCAACATGGAACCGGGTGCGCTACAAGCAGGCGCTGCTGCCCCGCCAGGATCCCGATTTCGACCGGATCGCCCTCACCGACAGCGCCCGGATCCGGGTGCTGGCCTGGATGGAAAAGGGCACGAAACGTCTGCCCTATGCCCTCCACAGCCGAAATCTCTGGTACTTCGCCGACCTCACCACCGCCTTTGTGCGCGAGGGGGGCAGCTATATCGTCTTCGCCGACCTGCTTCACGATATCCTTCGCCAGCCGCATCAGAGCCGCCGCCTGGCGATGGTGCGCATCGAGGACATCTCCCCCCTTTCCGACGCCACCTCCCTGCGCCGCATCGCCGACTATCTCGACAGTGAAAAGGTGCCCTTTGCCATCTCGCTGGTCCCCTTTTATCTCGACCCGGCCAGCAACACTGCCGCCTCCCTCTCCGATCAGCCTGAACTGGTAGAGGCCATCCGTTATATGGTGCGCAAGGGCGGGGTGATTGTGATGCACGGCAATACCCATCAGTACCGCGGCGAGACCACAGCCGATTACGAATTCTGGGACATGATGCATAATGAGCCGCTTTTTTCCGATTCCCGCGAGTATGTCCGCGAGCGCATCGAAACCGGCTTGCAGGAGATGGCCCGCAACGAACTTTGGCCGGTCACCTGGGAGACCCCCCACTATGGCGCCTCGCAGCTCGCCTACTCGGTAATCAACAACTATTTCAGCTCCGCCTACGAGCGCCGCCAGACCATCGATCTGCACGGTTCCGATCAGCTCCTTCCCTGGCTGATTTACGAGCACACTGCGGGCGGCAAGATCATTCCGGAGAACCTTGGATACATTCCCCTGAGCGACCAGCGCTCCGGACCGCTGCTTGAGGCGGCGCGCAACAATCTCGCCCTGCGCGACGGCGTCGCAAGCTTCTTTTTTCATCCCTTCTGTGATATCGCGGTGCTCAAGGAGATTGTTCCCGGCCTGAAAAAAATGGGGTACAGCTTTACCGATCCCCGCCATACCAGACAGCAGGTCCGGGGACCCGGCTTCCGGGTGGTGACCGGCAGCGGCCAAGTCGAGCTGCCCCTCACTTCTGCTTATCTGCGTGAATTTTACATCGATGAACGAGGTTCCATCCGCGACGAGCGCTATTCCGATGGACGGCGCAGCGACACCCTTCGCAAGAGCGTGGTGGTGCCGGAGGGATGGATCTATGTGGCCGCGGCGGCGCCGGGGCGGCCCAAAGGCGCCCTGGCGACTATGGTTGCCAGCATCGCCCATCGCTTGCCAAGACTGGACAGATATATTGGAGAAGCCAAACCTCTGACCGTGTCTGATGAATCTCCTGCACGTATGGTGCTGCTGCACCATGCCGAAGCCCAAGCGCGGCTGCGGCGCGACCAGGATAACTGGGAGCAGGCGCTGGGCAGTGTTGGGATCGACGGCCTGAGGCTGGATGTGGGAGAGTTTTTTGCCGTGCCGGAGGAGAGCAACCTCATCGTCGTCCCGGCCGCGGCGGCATCCGTTCTCAATCAGCAGCAGATCCTCCTGCTGGTGCGCAGCGTCCAAAACGGCGCCAACATCATTCTCGAACGTCCCTCGCAGCTCAGTGCCGCCATGGGCATCCTGCCGCTCGAGGAGAGCCGGCTGATCAAAACGGTGACAGATGAATACTATCCCACTGTGCCCATTACCTGGGCCGCGCCGGACACCCTGAATGACTTTGAAACCGAGTTCGAGTATATCACCTACGCCTCCGATCCCGCCTCCGGCCAGCCGGCGGTGATCGGCGGCGAATATGGCGAAGGCCGCTATCTCTACTGGGGGACCCTCTTCGATCCCGAGACCCGAGGCGGTTACGGCCGTTATCCCTTCCTGCCGGAAATGCTGCGTTACCAGTTTGGCCTCAAACCGGTGGTCCGTCGGGAGGCCGTCGAGATCTTTTTCGATCCCGGCTCGCGCGAAGAGATCAGCATCGAGGACCTGATCAAGATGTGGCGCAAAAATGGGGTGCGCACCATTCATGCTGCCGGCTGGCACAGTTACCGTGACTATACGTACGATTATGGCCGCCTGATCGAGCTGGCGCACCAGAACGCCATGCGCGTCTATCTCTGGCTCGAGCTGCCTCATGTCTCGGACAAGTTCTGGCTCGATCATCCGGAGTGGCGGGAGAAGAACGCCCTCGGGGCGGACCCAGACACCTCGGGGGTGCATTGGCGGCGTGCAATGGCGCTCAATCTGCCCGCCTGCCGCGAGGCGGTGATGGCCGAGCTGCGCACTCTGCTGCTGGCGCACCCATGGGACGGCGTCAACCTTGCTGAGCTCTATTATGAATCATCGGCCGGCCCGGCGGACCCGCGCTGGTTCACACCGATGAACCGGGGCTTTCGCGAGGTCTTTGCTCAGCGCCATGATTACGACCCACTCCTCCTCTTCGATCCCGCTTCCCGCCGTTACTGGCGACGCGACGCCCATGCCCTTCAGGCGCTCTATGCCCTGCGCGAGGAGATGGTGAATGAACAAATCCGCCGTTTTGTCACCCTCTTTCGGCAGGTGGAAGCGGAGAAAAAGGCCTCGTGGGAAATCATCGTGACCACCCTCGATGCCGCCATGGCACCGGCAGCTGCAGCGGCCGTGGGCGTCAACACGGCTGCCATCGCCGCCCTCGCTGATGAGCTCCCCTTCACCCTCCAGCTCGAGGAGCCGCCCCTGGCCAATCCAACAGAGCCGGGAGAATACATTGCGATGATCGACCGCGGGGCGGCCTGCAGCCGCGGCCGGGTTCCGTTGGCCACCCTCAACCTTTTCGACCGGCCGCAGCGCCCCGGCCTGGTGACCCCGCAGATCACCGGACTCGAGCTCTACCGCACCCTGCAGCAGGGGCAGGAGCGGGGCGCCCGCCTCCCGCTCAACTCGGAGGCCAGCCTTTACGAAGTGGACAGCGGTTATCTGCCGCTGGCTCTGGCCGCGGCGACTCGGGAATCCCTATCCGTGGCGCAGTGGCGTATCGACGCCGCCACCTCCGTCAGCCTGCTGCTCGATCCCAAAGTGCACCCGGATGTGCTGGTGGATGGTTCACTATGGCCGGCCTACCATCGTGGCCACCTGATTCTACCTGCCGGCCGTCACACCATTGAGCCCCTCGACCACACCAGTTCCATCTTCAAGGGCTTTTGGTCGGAAGGCCGCCTGATCGCCCTCTCCGGCGAACTGCTCGAACTGCAGCGGATCGTCCGCGGCATACGCCTGCATTACCGTTCGGAGACGGCCAACTGGATGGTGCTGAGCGAAAAACCACATGCCATCGAGGTCGATGGCATCAAATCAGCTCCGGCGATGATGCGCGGGGAACTCGGCTATGCTTTTGCCCTGCCCGCCGGGGAGCACCGGGCGGAAATCTATACCACCAGTCGGACCACCCAGCTGGTGAAACAGATCTCGCTGGCCCTCTCCGGCCTCATCGCCGGCGGCGGCCTCCTTTTCGGGATTATTCTCGGTTTTCTCTTTCTCAAAAACGCCGGGCGCCACCGCAAGACCGCTGCCTGAAAGGCTCGAACCCACCGGACGGGGTCACCCCTACCCGGCTCATCGGGTCCCGATCGCTCTACCGTCGCACCGCATCTCTTCGTCCTGAATTGGAGGTATCCTGTGCTGCCCCTCATACACCCCGCGCTCGATCTGCTCTTCCTAGGCAGCGTCGTCATCATCTGGGGGATGATCGTCTACCAGCTGGTTCTAACCCTGGCGGGCTACCGCTATCGCCATCACATTCAGCAGGAGCATGAAGCCTTGCTGAAAAAGGGCTGGGATCCGGCCCCGATCTCGATCATGATTCCGGCGCGCAACGAGGAGGTGGTGATCGCAAAAACCATGCGCACCATTCTCGCCCTGGATTATCCGGCGGATAAGCTCGAACTGGTGATCATCAATGACGGCTCCTCGGATCGCACGGCGGAGATCATTGCAGGCCATGCCAAAACAGATTCCCGTATCAGGCTGGTTTCCCTGCCGGCGGGCGAGACCGGCCACGGCAAGGCCTATGCCCTCAACGAGGGGCTCAAACAGTGCAGCCATGACCTCATCGCCATCTACGATGCCGACAACATGCCGGAGCCGGCTGCCCTTCGCCATCTGGCCCTCCACCTCCAGGCGGATCCCAAACTGGCGGCGGTCATCGGCAAGTTCCGCTGTGTCAACCGTCAACGCTCCTGGCTGACCCGCTTTGTCAACATCGAAACCATCGCCTTTCAGTGGATTCTGCAGGCGGGACGTTTCCATCTCTCGCGCGTGGCTATCCTGCCCGGCACCAACTATATCATCAGAAAATCGGTGATCGCCGCGGTCGGCGG
Source organism: uncultured Cytophagia bacterium (assembly GCA_964436305.1). Taxonomy (GTDB): domain Bacteria; phylum Zhuqueibacterota; class Zhuqueibacteria; order Residuimicrobiales; family Residuimicrobiaceae; genus JAKPUX01. Next base: position 14,173 of record CAYTCI010000008.1, read on the forward strand.
CTGGGACGACCGTGCCATCACCGAGGATTCGGAACTGAGCATGCGCATCTACCAGTCGGGCTGGCAAATCAAATTCATGCCGATCAGCGTGACCTGGGAGCAGGAGCCCGAAACCCTGCGGGTCTGGAGCCGCCAGCGCACCCGCTGGGTGCGCGGCAATAACTATGTCATCCGTAAATTCACCGGCCCGATGCTCAAGACCCGCAGCCGCTTCCTGGTCACCGAGTTCATCTACCTCTTCGCTCTCTACTATCTCTTCCTGGCGGCGACCGTCGTCTCGTTGCTTCTTTTCATCGCCAGCAGCACCGGACTGGTCGCCCTTAATGTGCCAGGGCCCTACTTCGCAGTCTGGGTCTCCGCCTTCGCCCTCTTCACCCTGGAGATCTTTGTCGTGCTCAGCTATGAGGGGGAGGACACGCCCGCCAACATTTTGCTCACAGTGGCGATGTACTTCACCTACTGCCAGCTCTGGCTCTACATCGTTTTCAAGGCGCTGATCCTCGATGCCCGCCGTCACCGCGTCGGGGTGTGGGACAAGACCGAACGCTTCAAGGTGGATGAGGCGGCGGAAGAAGGAGCGACAGCCGGATGAGACTCTTCACGAGGGATATTCAGTTTTTTCTTCATGATCCGGCCCGGGCAGCAGGTCGCACAGCCTGCCGCCTCGTCTTGCTGTGGACGATCCTGTTCTCCGGCATTTTCACAGAGTCGGCCGCCCAGGAGGCCGGGCTGCGTTTCTTTGCCGAGGCCTACGACGAGACCATTTATCAGCGCCGCGAGGGGCGCAACACCGTCACCATGGCGCAGTTATATGAAGGAGTGCGCAAGCCCCTGCCCGGAGTGGGTATCTGGGATAGCTATGTCAAGATCCGCTACGGCAGCGACGCCAACAAGGATTTCTGGAACAACCGCGGCGAGGTGATGCTCGGCACCAGACTGCGGTTTTTTGAAAAAGTCTACCTCGCGCTGTACGGGGAGTATGTCCGCGGAGAGTACATTGCATACGACCAGGAGGCCATGCCCTACGCCCCCTCCTATGAAGACTGGCGCAGCGGCCTGATCTTCTGGCATGGCTGGGATCCCGGTGGCTGGGCGCCCAAAGGCACACTCCCTTTTACCCTCTGGAGCGAGACCTATGCCGATGTCAACTATCTCGATAAGGACGATCAGAACGTCATCGGCTATATCGAAAGCAAGCTGGGGCTCCAGCTGGTGCGCCTGCATAAAACCCGTCTTGACCTCTATGGTGTCGTCTACGCCTATTATGACCGCAACGCCGACTTTTGGAACAACCATGCCGCTGCCGCGCCGGGCATCCGCATCACCCCCTGGAGCGACATCGACCTCAATTTACGCGTGGAATATCTTTGGGGGCAATACTATCAGCGTTCAGGCCGGTACGAAAATCCCTATGAGCGGAATTACCAGGATCTGCGCATCGGCCTCTTTTTCTGGTATGGTTGGGGAGATTAGGAGGAGAACGATGAGAAAAAAAATGAGCACCTTTCTTTTGCTGGCAGCGCTGGTTGCCGGCATGGCGACAGCCCAGACCATCCCGGCCCAGTTGCTCTGGGACTATTCGACGGGTGGCCCGGTGATCGTGGTCGCCCCCTTTCCCGATGTCAACGGCGACGGCCGGCCCGATCTGCTGGCCGGTTCTGCAGACAGCCTGGTCTACTGCCTTTCCGGCGGCGGTCCGGAGTACGCACGGGAGATCTGGTCCTGCCGGACTCTGGGAGCCATCACCGATGTGGAGGCGATCGGAGATGTCAACGCAGACGGCTACCCCGACGCGGTGGCGGGATCGAGAGACAATCTCGTCCACTGCATCTCGGGTAAGCCTGCAGATGAAGGCCTTGAGCTCTGGACGCGCGCCGATTCAGCGGTGATCCATTCGGTCGCCGCACTGGGGGATATCAACGGAGACCAGATCGGCGATGTGGTGGTGGGCACCGCCATGAATAACATGATCTGTATGTCCGGTGCGGCCGCACAGCAGGGCAAGATCCTCTGGCAGTACGGCAGCGACGCCGATTTCTGGAACGTCTCTGCCATGCCTGATCTCAACGGCGACGGCAAAAACGATTGCGCCGGCTCGTGCGACAATTTTATCTACTGCTTCTCCGGTGCGGGCGTCGCACAGGGCCAGCAGGGCGGCTCAGCTGCAAAGGCGATCTGGACCTCTCCCTACGACGCCGGTGCAAGGGTCTGGTCGATCGCAACTATCGCGGATGTAAACGGGGACAGCAAGGCCGACCTCCTGCTCGGCAGCAACATGGACCGGGTCGAGTGTATCTCCGGAGCGACGGGCAAAAACATCTGGAGCTTTTCCACCGGTGCTGATGCCATCTGCGTCACAGCGATCGGGGATCTCAACAGCGATGGCAAGATGGATGTACTGGCCGGCTCCTCTGATGACTATGGCTACGCCCTCTCCGGCGCCACCGGCCAGCAAATCTGGCGGGTGAAACTCGGCTCGACAGTATTATCGGCGGCAACGATCAGCGATATCAACAGCGACGGCTATCCCGAGGCGGTTTTTGGCTCCGACGCCGATGAAGTGTTCTGCATCAGCGGCGGGGGAGCCACCAAGGGGCAGAAGCTGTGGAGCTATATCGCCACCGGGGGTGTCGGAAGTATCGCCGCCATCGGCGATGTCAATCTCAACGGTATCACCGATGTGGCCGCGGCCTCCACCGACAGCTACCTCCGCCTCTTCGAGGGCAACAGCAGAATCCTGGACGTGGAGCTGGTCTCTTTCACCGCTGCAGTTCAGTCAGGCGGTGTGTTGCTCACCTGGCGCACCGCCAGCGAAAACAACAATCTCGGCTTTGAAGTACAGCGCTCCTTCGACGAACACGCTTTTGAAACGGTGGGATTCGTTCCGGGCAACGGCACAACCGCCCAGCAGAAGGAGTACAGCTGGTTCGACACGCTTTCCGCATGGGATCAGCTTTTTTATCGGCTCAAGCAGGTCGATCGCGACGGGCAGTCCCGGTACTTCCCGGCCGTGCAGATGGTGCAAAAGCTTCCCGGACGGGTCACCCTGCACGGTAACTATCCCAACCCTTTCAACGGTGGCACTTTCATCCATTACGATTTGCCGACGGCAGGAGAAGTGGTGGCGACGATATACAATGTGCGTGGTGAAAAGGTACGCGAGCTTTGGCACGGGATTCAACCGGCGGGGAGCCACAGCCTGTATTGGGATGGCAGGTTGATGACCGGGGAAGCAGTGGCCTCTGGGGTTTATCTATGCGTGATCACAGCCGGCGAGGAGATCGCCCGGCTGCGCATCAGCCATTTGAAGTGAGAGCGGAATACTGCCCCCGAGCCTGCTGCAGAAGATGGCGTCAATTAGCTCTGTTACCACTTGATTTTAGGCTGAATTTTCGATACTTTCTAAGGCACAATAAAAATCAATACAATAAAGAAACAGGACATGGCCAAAAAGCAGGCCGCCGACACCATATCGTTGCCCACCGCCTCGACAGAAGCCATCCTCGAGAGCATTTCCGACGGGGTCTTCACCGTTGACCAGGAATGGCACATCACCTCCTTCAACCGAGCGGCTGAGGCGATCACCGGCACCCCCCGCCGGGCGGCCATCGGCCAGCTCTGCTCGGAGGTCTTCCGCTGCAGTATGTGTGAAAGCGAGTGCGCCCTGCGGCGGACCCTGCGCAGCGGCAAGCCGATCATCGGCAAGAGCGGCTATATTATCAACGCGCGGGGGGAGAGAATCCCGATCAGCGTTTCAACAGCAGTGCTCCGCGATGCGGAGGGGAGAATTATCGGCGGGGCGGAGACCTTCCGGGATCTGAGCGAGCTGGAGGCGCTGCGCCAGCAACTCGACGGCCGCTTTCGCGCCGGCGAGCTGATCAGCCACAGCCCCGTAATGCAGCGCCTTTTCGAGGTGCTGCCCGCCATCGCCGCGAGTCCCAGTACTGTCCTCGTTCTCGGGGAGACCGGTACAGGCAAGGAACTACTGGCACGCACGCTTCACGAACTCAGCCCGCGCAGCAAGGGTCCCTTCGTCGCGGTCAACTGCGGTGCCCTGCCCGACACCCTGCTGGAATCGGAACTCTTCGGCTACAAGGCGGGGGCTTTCACCGGTGCGACGCGGAACAAGCCGGGGCGTTTCGCCCTCGCCAAAGGGGGCACCCTCTTCCTTGATGAGATCGGCCAGATCAGCCCGGCCCTGCAGGTCCGCCTGCTCCGGGTGCTGCAGGAACGCGTCTACGAGCCGCTCGGGGCTACCCGCTCCGAGACGGCCGATGTCCGCATCATCGCCGCCACCAACAGTGATCTGACCGAGGAGACCCGTCAGGGCCGCTTTCGTGAGGATCTCTATTACCGCATCAACGTGGTGCGCATCGAGCTTCCTCCCCTGCGGCGGCGCAAGGAGGATATCCCCCTGCTCGCCGCCCAGTTCATCAGCCGCTTCAACAATCTGCAAAACAAAAAAATCAGTGGCCTTGCCCCGGAGGTCATCTCCCTGCTCATGGCTCATGACTGGCCGGGCAATGTGCGCGAGCTTGAGAATGTCATTGAGCGCGCTTTTGTGCTTTGCCGTGAAGGGGAAATCGGCATCACCCACCTGCCCGATCAGTTCACCCGGCCTGGCGATCGCTCTGAGGCAGGTCTGGAGATGAGAACGGCGCGGGAGCTTTTAGAGGCCCGCACCATTCAGGCAGCTCTTGAGGAGAGCGGGTACAACCGCATTGCCGCAGCCAGACGGCTCGGCATTCACAAGACCACCCTCTTCCGCAAGATCAAGAGGCTTGGGCTTGTCCTGCCCGCCCGAAGGGGCAGCCGCTCCCCCGAATCGAACCCGGCCGGAGCCGGGGGTACACGCCAAATCAAGTTGCAATAATGCTTCCTGTAATTTATTAAAGTTGCATTACCGCTACTCTTCCTGTCATCGACCCGATCTGGTCACCCTATTTATCCACTGTAATTATAATACTTATCATCATGTCAACGTTCCTTCAATACTGGTACGATTCTTGTTATACAGATAGCAGAATCGTACCGCAGGAGGAGCATGATCGCCGCATTCGCCATCTGGAACAACCGCATCGCCCCGGTCTTTGATGTGAGCCGCAGGTTGCATCTCGTCCACCGGGAGGGCGCAGAGATCCGCAAGGAGAGCGAGGTGCAGTTGCATGGCGAGCTCCCGTCGCAGATCGCCCTCACCCTGGCGGAACTGCATGTGGATGTTCTGGTTTGCGGTGCCATTTCGCAGCCCCTGCAGGCGATGGTCATGGCCTACGGCATCGAGGTGATCCCTTTCGTGGCCGGTGAGCTGCGCCAGGTGGTCGACGCCTGGCTGCAGGGCCGGTTGCTGCACAGCAGCGGCTTTGCCATGCCGGGTTGTGGACGGGGTTGTGGACGTCATAGGCTGGAGATGTACAACCATCGAGAAGAGGCCACTATGTTTGGCAGAGGAAGCGGAAAAGGCGGAGGCGGAGGTCAAGGCGGAGTCAACAAAGGGATGGGCGGCCGCGGACGCATGGGGGGCCAAAAGGCCGCCGGTCCGGCCGGTGAGTGCCTATGTCCGGCCTGCGGCCATCGTGAAGCCCATGAGCGCGGCGTGCCTTGCGCACAAAGGCTGTGCCCCAAGTGCGGTGCAGCTATGACCCGCGCCTAACATGATGATATGGAGGAGATAACCATGCCAGGTGGAGATCGTACCGGACCTCTGGGTTATGGTCCAGGAACCGGCCGCGGTGCCGGCTATTGCGTTGGTAATGACGCTCCGGGATTTGTCAGCGAAGGCGGTTTTCGCGGCCGGGCGGCCGGTTTCGGCCGCGGCTTTTGGCGGCGCGGCGGAGGCGGACGCGGATGGCGGAACCGTTTTTTCGCCACCGGAGTGCCCGGCTGGCGCTTCTATGGCTACCCCGTTGCAGCACCTCCCGCCGATAGTGCGGAGAGCGAAAAACAGGCCTTGCAGAGTGAGGCCGAGGCCCTACAGGCGGAGTTGAAAATCATCAGGCAGCGGCTGGAAGCCCTCGAGAAACCGGCAGAAGAATAACCGGAGAGGGGGGAAAGGTTCTCTATTTCTTTTCCCCCTCCCTATCCGACAAGGAGACCCGTTTGAAAATAGCCTTTACAACCTCCGGTGATACCCTGGATGCGCCGCCGGATCCCCGTTTCGGTCGCGCGCCCCGCTTTTTGCTCTATAATTTGGAGAGCAAATATTTTGAACTTATCGACAACTCACAGAACCTGAGCGCGGCGCAGGGTGCCGGCATTCAGGCCGCCGAAACCCTCTTGCGCGCCGGGGCGGATGCCCTGGTGACCGGACACTGCGGGCCCAAGGCCTTCAGGGTCCTCTCCACAGCCGGCGTTGCGGTCTACAATACAACCCTTGTCACGGTAGGCGAGGCTCTGGCTGCCTACAAGGCAGGGGAGTTGCCGGTGGCGGATGAAGCCAATGCGGAGGGACACTGGAGTTGACAAAGGCCTCTCTATGAAGATCGCCATCGCTTCGGGTAAGGGGGGAACCGGGAAGACCACCCTCGCCGTCAACCTTGCGCAGATCTATCCGGAACCTCTACAGCTACTCGATTGCGATGTCGAGGAGCCCAACCTCCATCTCTTTTTGCCTACCGGGGTGATCGAGGAAGAGGTCATTACCGTCCCCATCCCGGTGGTGGATGAAAAGCTCTGTGACGGCTGCCGCGCCTGCAGTGAATTTTGTGAATACAATGCCATCATCGTCCCCAGGGAGGTGGCGCTGGTTTTTCCGGAAATGTGTCACAGCTGCGGCGGCTGTACGCTGGTCTGTCCGCAAAAGGCCATCAAGGAGCGAGATGCTCGTATCGGCGTCATTCGTCGCAGCCAAACAGGGAACATCCAACTCCTTCAGGGGGTGATCGATGTGGGGGTCTCCTCGGTACCGCCGCTCATCCGCGCGGTCAAGAAGCGGGTGAATCCAGCTCTGCCGGCTCTTATCGATGCCCCCCCAGGCACCTCCTGTCCGGTGGTCACCTCTGTGCGGGGCGCCGATTATGTCCTGCTGGTCACCGAACCCACCCCCTTCGGCCTGCACGATCTCGCGCTGGCCGTGGAGTTGGTGCGCAGCCTGGGGCTTGCCTTCGGGGTGGTGGTCAACCGTATGGGTATCGGCGATAACCGGGTCCAGGAGTACTGCCACCAGGAGAAAATCGACATTTTGCTCGAGATTCCTGACGACCGGCGCATCGCCGAGGCCTATTCACGAGGGCAGCTGGCCTGCGAGGCCGTGCCGGGGTTCCGCCAGCTCATGATCACGCTGAGAGCGCACCTCGAAACCCTGGCCGTGCCGGATACGGTGGGGGAGCGGGCATGAACCGGGAAGTGGTAGTCATCAGCGGCAAAGGAGGAACGGGTAAAACCTCGCTCACCGCCTCTCTAGCGGTCCTGGCCGGCCATGCCCTTGTGGCGGATTGTGACGTGGATGCGGCGGATCTGCATCTCCTGCTTCTGCCCAGGACCCGGGAGAGCCAGCCTTTTTACAGCGGCCATGAAGCGATCATCAGGCCGGCCGGCTGCATCAGCTGCGGGCTCTGCCTGGCCCACTGCCGGTTCGAGGCGGTGCACATGAAGGGCAGCGCCTCAGGTCCTGCGCTCTTTGCCATCGACCCCGCCGCCTGCGAGGGGTGTGGCCTCTGTGTTCATTACTGCCCGACCGGGGCGATCGATTTTCCGGAACGGCTGTGCGGCGAATGGATGATCTCGGATACGCGTATCGGTCCCATGGTCCATGCCCGTCTCGGCGTGGCGGCGGAAAACTCCGGCAAACTGGTCTCCCTTGTGCGCCGGCAGGCGCGCGAGCTGGCCGAAAAAGAGGGTTACAGCCTGATCATCACCGATGGTCCGCCGGGCATCGGCTGTCCGGTCATCGCCTCGGTGACTGGCGCCAGCCAGGTGTTGGTGGTGACGGAGCCCACGCTATCCGGAGAGCACGACCTAGGACGCGTACTGGGATTGGCCCGCCATTTCGACCTGCCTGTTGCGGTCTGCGTCAACAAATGGGACCTCAATCCGGAGATGACCGAGCGCATCGAAAACAAGGCCCGTCTGAGCGGCGCCCAGATAGCCGGCCGTATTCGCTATGACCCCGGCGTCACCCGGGCGATGATGCAGGCCAAAAGTGTGGTTGAGACCGATACCCCGGCAGCGGAGGATATCCGCCGGGTTTGGCAAATGCTGCAATAACAGAAGAGAAAGGAAACACCAGTGAGCCACCACCAGGATGATCGCCAACAAATGAGCGAGGAGCAGGGCTGCAGCGGCTGCAGCAACAGTGATTGCACGGCGCAGCATAAAAAGACGGATGAATCGGACCAGGAATTTGCCGAGCGGCAGCAGATTCAGGAGCGGCTCTGCCGCATCAACAACAAAATCGTCGTCCTCTCCGGCAAGGGCGGAGTGGGCAAAAGCACGGTTGCAGTCAATCTGGCCGCGGCGTTGGCGCTAGCCGGCAAAGAGGTCGGATTGCTCGATGTGGACATCCATGGGCCCAGCATTCCGACCATGCTCGGTCTGGAAGGTGAGACCATTCAGGGCCATGAAGGCGAGCTCTTTCCCGCCGAGGCAGGAAACATGAAGGTGATGTCGCTGGGCTTCTTTTTGCAGAGCCAGGATGACGCGGTCATCTGGCGCGGCCCGCTGAAGATGGGGGCCATCAAGCAGTTCATCAAGGATGTAGCCTGGGGCTTTCTGGATTATCTGATCATCGATTCGCCGCCAGGTACCGGGGATGAGCCGCTTTCGGTTTGCCAGATCATTGGGGAGTTGACCGGTGCGGTGATCGTCACCACCCCGCAGAAAGTGGCGGCCGTGGATGTGCGCAAGTCGATCACCTTCTGCCGTCAGCTCAAGGTGCCGGTCCTCGGGGTCGTGGAGAATATGAGCGGATTTGTCTGTCCCCACTGCGGCAAGAGCACCGAAATTTTGAGATCCGGCGGCGGTGCCCTTATGGCTAAAGAGATGGAGGTTCCCTTCCTCGGCTCCATTCCCATCGACCCGCAGATCGCTCTGGCTTGTGACGAAGGCAAGGCCTTCATCAAAGCCTATGCCAACTCGCCCACAGCGAAGATCATGCAGGAGATAATCAAACCCATCGCTGACCCGAGTCAGTCATCCTAACTACGCATGGAGAATCCACAATGAAGATTGCCATTCCGATCGCCAACGGACAGCTGTGCGCCCACTTTGGCCACTGCGAACAATTTGCCCTGATCGTTATCGATCCGGCCACGAAGAGCATCACCAGCAGAGAGGATGTCACGCCCCCGCCTCACGAGCCCGGTCTGTTGCCGCGCTGGCTGGCGGAGCGCGGCGCCACCGTCATAATCGCCGGCGGCATGGGCCAACGCGCTCAGATGCTCTTCGCCGATCATCAGATCGAGGTGGTTGTCGGCGCAGCAGCTGCAAACCCTGATAAGATCGTCCTCGATTATCTCTCAGGGACCCTGCTGACCGGCGACAATGCCTGTGATCACTGATCAGTGCACGCTTTCACAGAGCGGCAAATTCCTGGTGACCCTCACCATCATCTACGATAATATGGTTTTTAATCCGGTGCTTCAGGCGGATTGGGGATTTTCCGCGCTGATCCAAGCCCATGGCCGTGCTCTCCTTTTTGACACCGGCGCCAACGGCGGGATCCTGCTGCGAAATATGCAGAAATTGAAAATTGATACCCGAAGCATCACCGACCTCTTCATCAGCCATGGTCATTTTGATCACGTAGGGGGGCTCTCGCATTTTCTGAATGAGAACGCTGATGTGATCCTTCATGCACCGGCTTCCTTTCGCGGCGTGCGCCAGGCCAAAGAGGTACGCTACTACGACAGGCCCCAGAAAATCCATGATCACTTTTTCACCACCGGGGAACTGGAGCAGATCGAACAATCGCTGGCTGTCGAGACGCAGGATGGCCTTCTGGTCGTCGCCGGTTGCTCTCATCCGGCGATGGAGAAGATCCTGGACGCATTTTCTTCTTTTGGTACGATCTATGGCATTGTGGGCGGCCTCCATGGCTTTGATCAGTTCCATCTCTTTGAGGAGATGGGCCTGATCTGTCCGACGCACTGCACACAGCGAATCGAGGAGATGAGAAGAGGCTTCCCGGAGACGTTCAGCGCAGGTGGCGCAGGCAAGATATTGAAATTTGGATGAGTAAGGTTTACGAGCAGGATCACTTCAAGAATGACATCCGATTTTGGGACAGGCTGCTGGTCTTTCAATAGGTCGGGTACTCAATCATAAGCCAGACGGATTGGCTCATCCGCCAGGGTCGGCTGGACCAGAACCCGCCATTGCGGCGACTCCCAGGTTCTAAGTTGTTCATGAACCAGCAGATATTTCTGTGGAATCGGGTGGGTTCCCACCACAACTCGGATTTTGTAACGAGTCTCAATAAAATCTCGAAAATAGGTCAAGCGGGGGCAAGGAGGATAGCCCACCACCAGACCAGTGGCCAGGTGAATGACCTGCGCCCCATTCTTGATCATCTCTTCCGGAGCGTATTCAACATTTCCCCCAGGACAGCCATCACATGTGGTATAGCCGACCAGCTCCACCTCTTGATTCTGGTAAATGCTGAACGCCCCCTCCCTGTGCCGCAGCGCCCGCAGGCATTTGCCTCCGGCGCAGGTGCGGTAGCGGTTACAAATGATGATGCCTATTTTTATCTTTTCCATCGGAACCTCCGGCGCCCTGGGGCGCAGTCATTTAGGTCGCAGAGATGCGACCGGGAGCTTGTACGATTCCTGCACGCACATGCTCCCTCATCAGCGCGTAAATCTCTTCGATGCGGGATTCTGCAGGCAAAACCAGCTTTTCAGCTGCGCCAATTCCACCTCTGTGATCCAGGACAAGGGTTACTCTCCATTCTGATAAATGTAAAGCCGGCGCCAAGGCATACACCATGACTCAACCGACAATGTGCTCACAGAAGCCAAGTATAATTACGCCGCACACCAACCTTAACGGGGAACAGCTCATAGAAAATCAACTTCCCTTGCCGGCGGCGGCGGATTTTCCCTGCTGCTTCTAATACACCCAGACATTTATTAACCTGGTTGATATGCATGCCCAGAAGGGCAATCAGCTCCTCCAGGGTGCACGGCCGCCGGGCGATGGTTGAGAGAATGGACCCCTCGATATCCTGTTGTACGGTGCCGATCTTCAGTCCGGGAGGTGTACGTGCGATAATTTCAACGTTTGGAAGCTGCCAGCAGGTGATGATGCGTTCCAGTTCGTCCCGCGTTGCTGCACGCAGGGTGCTGACTACCCCGGGACGATCCAGGGTATTCAGCTGCACACGGTCGGGCGCGATGCGCAGGATGGCCTTCCTGAGTGCGGAAAGCTCGCTCTCCTGGTCATTGAGGCCTGGAACGATAAAGACCTCAAGCCAGATCCTGCCGCCATATTCTCGCCGTAGTGCGACCAGCCCGGCGATAATCCTATCTACTTCTAGCTGCAGGTGAGGACGATCGATCTTGCGATAGAGCGCCGGAGTAGCCGCATCGAGGGAGGGCAGAATCAGGTCGGCCTGGAGCGCCTCAGAACGCAATGATGCCTCAGTAAAAAGCGTCCCGTTGGTCAGTATTGCCACCGGAATTTCGGGAAAACGCTCTTTGATCCAGGCAATCAGCTCCCCCACGCGGCTATTGAGCAGCGGCTCCCCGGAACCGGAGAAGGTGAAGTAATCGGGAGCGGGGTTCGCGGAGAGGAAGCAGGTCAACTCCTCGGATACCTGCTCGAAAGGCACATATTCACTTCGCTCCAAAGTGAGGCGAGTCGTTCGCCCGCACTCACAGTAGATGCAATTCAGAGTGCAGGTTTTGAGGGGCACCAGATCGATGCCCAGGGAGTTGCCCAGTCTCCTTGATGGGACCGGTCCAAAGATATGCCGATACATTCACGCCTGCCTTAATGCAGCCAGCCTGGTCTATTGATTCTGCAACTTTCCATGTTACTTGCCCTCTTCATCCTGGGTCCGTTGTACAGTCAATCCGATATAGTCAAAGTGCCTGGTGCAATTTTTTCAGTTCAAGATGGCCGCTGAGTTCCCGCAAAATGATCTCTTTGAAGAGAGAGCGGGTCTCGCGCATCTCTACTGGTAAAAATTCGTCGGAGAATCTTCGATGTGCGATGTCGTTAATTTGTTCGATCATCAGACCACTGTCGCCGCTGCGCAAAGTTGCCATCAGCAGATGTTAGGGGGTGACGATATACGAGCGCGGCGGCCGTCCTCCGAATGGGGAGCGGCCGCTGCCGTAGATCAGGCCGGAACATAGACCTTGTTCAGGGCATCGCTGGCGCAGACAATGAGGGGATAGGTCGTCGGCGCCGTTGTCAGCTGGGGGTGGGCGCCGAACTGGATGGTATCCAGATCGACCATGCTCATCTTGTTCTGGACCGCCAAAGCAATCGTGTTAGTCAATTCACCCTTGTTGAGTAGAATCCGATTGTCCCCTTGTCCATCTCGAGTGATATAACGCGTTAGATATTGGAACCAGCCGAACACGCTTCGGCTAGATATTGCGGGCTGAGACCGAGGATATGATTCCGGCGGGACCGCCGCCGATAATGAGAACATCGGTTGTTGACTTGCTCATCCATTTCTCTTTGATATGTCTTACTCCCATCCGGATTTCGTTCATGCTCTGCCAGGGCCCTCCGAATGGTATGACGTGAACCATGTCTATCTGCTGCCATACAAGACCGGAGCACCCGGTTCAACGCCGGCATGGGCGGCGATGACCAGGCATTTGGCTTTGAATAAAAAGAAAATGGGTGCAGCGGTATCGCTCGGAGTCTCGAAATTGCCCTGCCCCTTGGCGATGATCAGATCCGCCTGGTGGAATGCTCGGATAAACTCCGGGCTGCACTCCGCGAGGATGGTCCCCGGAGCGTCGGATCCGTTATCAATGATGTGGACGAGACGGTCCAGACCGGCGAAGGCGGCATCCTCGCGGGTGGCGTCGTTGAGGATGGGCCTGCCGCGCACCGCCAGGGTCACGCGGTCGAGAGGCTGAAGTTGCTCGATGCACAACCGATCAAACACAATCTCGCCGGCATTGTCTGCGATGTAGAGAATACGCTTCGCCTGGAGGATTGCGCTGCGAAAGGCTGCCCAATCGCCTTGCAGGGGCTGGGTGAGTGCCTCCTCCAACGTCCTTCGGGCCTCAGCTTCGGAGAGCGCGCCATTGATGCCCAAATCGATAATATTGCCGGCGATAGCAACACGGGCAGCCAGATAAAGAGGGTCGGGGGATTGGTCCGCCAGTTGCCGCAGACGCGGCAGCATCTTCGCAGCGAGGCGGTTGAAGCGTTCTTTAGACTCCCGATAAGGATCGTCCACTCCCGAGATGCGGCGCAGCTCGCGATGAATCCACTGACCGATGTAGGGCGGGGGCAGGTGCATATCCATTCCCGCCATCATCGCCAGGGCATGCCGCAGCAGATGCTGATGAATAACGGGATCAGCAGTGACAAAGCGCGCCGATTCCAGAGCCTGGCGAACGATACAGGGGATGCAATCGAGTGTGGTTTGCATGACGGCCGTCAGCCCGTTACCATCGCCGCCGCCTCCGGCATGCTGATCAGATAAAATGGCAAGGTGCCGTTAATCATCTTTCTCAGCGTGAGCATAAGAGTTGAGTTCTTCAAATCCAGGCCATTCTAGATTTCTAGTACTTTTTGTCGACCAGGATAATCGCCTGATTCGGGCAGGCTTCAAAACAGCTGCCGCAGCCTGTACACCTTTCTTCTATAATGCTGTACAAGGCAGATATCTCCTAACCGGAATGGACCGCATAAAACGCCAAAAAATTGGCTCATTCCAGTATGATATTCGCAAATATCATACCAGTGCAATTTTTCTGATAAATTAGGCCTTATGTTATATGTTTTAATTAGTTATGTTATGACATACTACCATAAAAGGAAGCATGAGAGTTGCAGTATTGCTACTTTTTAGTAAGTAAGGTAGCATATATGCTCTTGAAGCGGGAACTGCTCCAGCCTTCAAGATATCACGCGGTGCTTCTCAGGAAATCGACGATCCGCTGGGCGGCATGGCCATCGCCGTAGGGATTAACCAAGCCCAGGCTCGTGTCGATCCAGGATCCATTTTCGAGGACTTGCGCAGCTTCGAGAACAATCCGCACCCTGCTTGTCCCGACCAGCCGCGCCACCCCCGCCTCCACCCCTTCCGGCCGCTCGGTGGTATCGCGCATAACCAGCACCGGAACTCCGAAGGTCGGCGCCTCTTCCTGAATCCCCCCTGAATCGGTGAGAATAAGGACCGAACGTTTCATGAGATGGACCAGGGTGAGATAATCAACCGGCTCGATGAGATGGACATTCCCCAGCCCATGGAGGATTTCCCCGACCGGACGACGGACATTGGGATTCAGATGCACCGGATAGACAAAATGTGTGTCGGGAAACGAACCGGCCATTTCGCGGATGGCCTGGCAGAGCTCGCGAAATGGTTCGCCAAAGCTCTCCCGCCGGTGGGCGGTGATCAGGACCATGCGCCCCTCCTGCGGAATCACTTCAAGGGCACTTTTCCGCCAATCGAAGGGACGTTGTGAGATTTTCAGCAGGGCATCGACGATCGTGTTGCCGGTGACGTGGATGGCGCTCTCGCTGAATCCTTCGTTGAGCAGAGCCTGCCGCGCCCGCTCGGTGGGGGCAAAAAAAGCGTCGGCAGCGGCATCCGCCAGGCGGCGGTTCATCTCCTCCGGGAAGGGGCGGCGCTTGTCCAAGGTGCGCAGGCCAGCTTCGACATGGCCGAAGCGGATATCATGATAATAGGCCATCACCGCGGAGACAAAGACTGTGGTGGTGTCCCCCTGGGCGAGGATCCAATCGGGTTTGGTCTCTTCGAGAACGCCGTCCAGGGTTTCGAAGAGCCGGGCAGTGAGAAGCGCAAGCCTCTGATTGGGTTGCATCAGGTTGAGATCGATGTCGGGATGGATACCGAAAAGCTCGAGCACCTGGTCGAGCATTTGCCGGTGCTGGCCGGTGACGCAGATCAGGCTCTCCACTTCCTGTGGATATTTTTCCAGTTCCTTGATCACCGGGGCCATCTTGATCGCCTCCGGCCGCGTGCCGAGAATTGAGAGAATTTTCATAGGCTTCCTGTCGTCTGCAAGTGCACAATTGAAATGGTGGTTACGGGAAGGTTATTGCGCCGGCCCTCTTATGCACGCCCCTGTTTTGGCTGCCGTTTAGCCAGAGAGATAATGGCCAACACTTCGTAAAATATTGCAAATAGCAAGCCAAACACTGCCCGGATTAGATAATTCCTGTGCGTGATCAATGGCAAAATTCACCTCTTCTGCCGGCAGCGAACACGATTTCGACCAACACAGCCGTACGCTCGACCAAATGGTCGAGCCCACACGGCCATTCACCCTTTTTACTAATTGTAATCCGTTAATTTACAACTCAATCTTCTCTGGCACGGTAGTTGTAAAGGCTGTGGATGAACACTAACCCATTGGAGGTTCAACATGAAAACAAGAGTTCTTGCATTACTGCTTTTTGTCCTGGTCTTGCCGATGCTGGCACAGCCCGGAAGAGGCCAACGGGGTAACAGCTCCCGGCTGTTCGATAATCTGCCCGTCGAACCGCTTTCAGCTGAAGAAGAGAAGAGTCTGTACCTCATGCGCGAAGAGGAAAAACTGGCACGCGACGTCTATCAGGCCCTATATACCAAGTGGCATTTGCCGGTATTTCAGAACATTGCCGTGAGCGAACAGCGGCATTCCGACCGGATCAAGATGCTGCTGGACCGCTATGGTTTGAAAGATCCTTTCATCGATCAGCATGGCCTCTTCACAGACGCCCATCTTCAGGAGCTTTACAACGAGCTGGTCGAACAGGGATCCGTTTCCCAGCTTGACGCCCTCAAGGTAGGGGCAACCATCGAAGATCTGGATATCCATGATCTGGTCACCCTGCTTGAAAAAGTCGATAACCAGGACATCCGGCGGATCTATGAGAATCTGACCAAAGGATCGCGAAATCACATGCGCTCGTTTTACCGCCTAATCGTTGCCGCAGGCGGCAGCTACAGCGCCCAATATATCTCCCAGGAAGCGCTCGACGAGATCATCTCCTCAGCGATGGAGAACGGCCCCGCTGGCAACAGCCAGGGCCGGAACGGCCGTAACCGCGGGGGGCGTCAGGGGGGCGATTCGGGCGAAGGCACGAAATCCATCCGCGTGGGCAACTATCCCAATCCTGCCAATCCCACCACCACCATCGTCTACGAGCTCGAGGAGCCCGGTATTGTGGAGCTGGCCATCTACAACAGCACCGGACAGCTGGTCCGTTCTGCTGCCTTGGGCGGCCAGGGCACGGGCGAACAGCGTTACCTCTGGGATGCCCGAGACAATTTCGGCCATCCTGTCACCAGCGGTCTCTATTTTTGCCGGGTCAGTACCGGGGGGGCTGCGACGGTACACCGAATGCTGTTGATGCGCTGATAGCCCCACATCGTTCTGCAAAAAAGCCTTCGGTATCGAAGGCTTTTTTGTGGGGAAGCAAATTAAAATAAACTGATGCAAGGATGATCCGACTTTTACAGCAGTCCCGCTTTGCCGCTATTCTGCCAACCGGCATCGGACTGGATGTCGGTACGGAAGACAATCAGGTCGGCCTCAAACGGGGAATCGGTGATGAAAATCGCCCTGGCGGCCTCGCTGCGAATATCTGTGTAGCACCAGACTTGTGCGTCCGCCGCCTCCCAGGGGCTGGACGACTCATATGCGACCAGGTCGGCTTCAGAGCGGATGTCCGTGAAACATATCTTGAGGTCGGCATCCGCGGCGATATCAGTCTTGTAGAGTACAGGCATGCCATTTCTCCAGTTCCGGAATAAGATCAACAGCCCTCTTTTTTCTTCTTTCCCTGGGGCCTGGGAGCGGCACCGCCGTCGGGCAGGCTCAATCTGGGCAGTGCGGCCGGCGGCTGGGCGCTCACGGCCGTTGCGCCGCTCTGCGGTGTGCCGCCGAAATACTTGCTCACCTCTTTGATCTTCGCGAAAGCTACACTTTGTTCGGGGGTTGGATTTTCCGGCACCGCGGGGAAGAGCACCTTCTCCTTCCACTCCTCCAGCCCGCCGAAGAGCATATAGACTGCCTTGTAGCCCTTCGCCTTGAGCAGGAACCAGGCCTGAGCGGAGTGGATCCCGCCCTCCGAGTAGAGCACGATTTTTTCGTTGCGCTGCAGCCCGGCCTCGATCAAGCCAGCGAGGGGAATATTCTCCGCAGTGGGAATATGATAGTCGGAGAACTCTTGCTCGGTGCGCAGGTCGATCAGGCGATAATCTGCCCGGTTCTGGATGATCCAGTCCGCCAGTTCCTCCGCGGCCACATGATCGACCTGCTTGTCAACGATCAGCGCCAGCTCCCTGGCATCGATGGCTGTTTTGGCGCTGCCGTAGGGGTCTCCCGCAAAGATGGCGATAAACCCAAAAAACAACAGCGAGGCGGCCAGCCTGGCGTTCAGGCTCATCTTTTTTAGTGTATCGGCAATTTTCATCTTATTCGCCCTCCTTTTTTGCAGCCATCTTCTTCTCTCCCCATTCGGCAGCAGCAAAGGCGCCCAGGGCCATCACGCAAACCAGGAAAACGACAAGCCCGTAGGGAACGTGGAGCAATTGCGGCAGGGTAACCTGGCCCATCGCCGTCGAGACATAGAACTTTTCGACAAGATGAAAAACCTCACCGAAAAATAGAATGCCGGTGAAAAGCCCGCCGACATAAACCCAGCCGTCATAACGGCCTGTTGAAGCGGAAACGCAAGCGGTGCCTGGGCAGTATCCGCCGACGACGAATCCGATGCCAAGGATCAATCCGCCGGCGATCTGCGGAGCCAGATAGGTCGGATTGATATAGACCAGGGAAAGATCAAGTACACCCAGAACGGAAAGATAATATACCCCAAGCATTGCGGTAATGATTGCGGTGAACATCACCTTGAGCACGGTCATATCGGTGAAATAGAACTGGGCCGCCAGCTTGCGGGCGGTACCAAAGCCGGCACGCTCGAGGAAGAAGCCGAATCCAATCCCGATAAAAATCGCAACGATCAGGCTAACTTCATCATTGAAAAGGCCGTATTTGAACCAGGGTGCGCTCATAGCCATTGTCTCCTCATGAAATAAGCAAAGGCGTATCCACCGATAAAGACGGAGATCATGAAAGCCCAACTGCCCAGATTCAGCAGCGCGCCGCCGGTGAGGGCCTGGCCGCTGGTGCAGCCGCGCGCCAGCTTGGCGCCGATAGCCATCAAACCCCCGCCAAGGAAGGCATAGAAGAGCCTGCCGCGGCTGCTGATGCGCGGTCCCTTTTCAATCTTGCCTTTGACACGATGGGCCAGCTTGCCCGAGATGAAACCGCCGATGAAGACGCCGATCACCTCAAAGACCAGCCACTCCTTGAGAGGATTCGTTGTGCCATCGCCGAGGTACTCGGTGTAGAAAGGATTGGAGTTGGCATGTTCCGGTGCAACCTTTTGTACACCCCAGGCCACTGCAGAGGAGAAAGCCCCGGAGGCGCCTAATCCCCGGCCCATAATCACAAAGGAGGCCAGTAACACCAGGCCCAGTCCAATTCCCGCGAGGTAGGGATTCCAATAAGGCCTGGGTTTAAAATCATCGGATGGATGCGAACTCATCGATCATTCCTCCGTAAAAAAGGATTATTTGAGAAAATGCGCATTGAGATAGTGGCTGTACTGTCCTGCCTGGACCAGCACAAGCCGTAAAATGAAACCGCCAAGGATGACCATTACGGGTGCAACCGGGGTATGTTTTATGCGATGGCTGACCGAAAGGTTCTGGATAAGCAGCGGGACCACAATTCCCATCAAGATGACGAACACCCAGAATACCGCGGCATAAGGGCCGGTCAGCAGGAGCATGGCGGACCTGATTTGCACTTCGGTGGAACTCAGCAACCCGATAAAGAAAAGAGCAATAATAAAGAGCTCAATGGTCAGGAACAGGTTGTCCGCCCGCGCCAGCATCTCGCTCTCCGCCCGTTCCCGGGCGATCATATGCACTAGTGCTGAAGCCGTAGAGAGCCCGGAGACCAGAAAGA
Source organism: uncultured Cytophagia bacterium (assembly GCA_964436305.1). Classification (GTDB taxonomy): domain Bacteria; phylum Zhuqueibacterota; class Zhuqueibacteria; order Residuimicrobiales; family Residuimicrobiaceae; genus JAKPUX01. The sequence continues at coordinate 33,294 of CAYTCI010000008.1, forward strand.
GGATGCCGAGAATGGCGCTATTCCACAGGGGACGTGCTCCCAAAGCACTAAGCAGGATGCCGGTATAGGTCCCGAGCATGATCCCCAGCACGAGGTTGACCTTACCAACATGGCGTTTGATGTGGCGGATCGCGAGAATCCGCTGCGACCATCGTCGGAGAAAAGGCAAACGATCACCGATCCAGGCCGGGACGTTGAGAAGGAAATTGACCAGCAGGGCCGGATAAACCAGCATGAGAATCCACGAGCCCCAGGACATCGGTGACTTGATCTCGAAGGTGGTATAAACCCGCCAGACAAAGGCCTTGTGTTCGAGATCCAGGAAAAGGGCGAACATACCCAGGCTGAGCAAAACCAGCCCGAGCAGCGGGATCTGGTAGCAGATGCACTGGTGCCCTTCATCCCGGCCCTTGATGAAAAAGTATCCGGCAATGATCATCATTCCCGCAACCAGCCCGCCAAGAAAAAGGTAGACCGGGATCTCCCAACCCCAAACATGAAGGAAGGGATCGATCAATTCATTGTGACGCGTCGTCGTCAATTCATTCATCTTCGCCTCGGTGAGCATTAGATCAAATAGTATATTTGCGGTCCGGTCCCCGCCTCAGGTGCGATCGCATGATGGCGCCTCTCCACCAGCAGACGGCTGACCAGACTGTGGGGATCTTCGAGGTCGCCAAAATACATGCAATGGGTCGGGCAAACCGCGACGCAGGCCGGCTCCATGCCCTTCTCGACACGATGGATGCAAAAGGTGCATTTGTCCGCATAGCCGTCCGGATGGATGAAACGGGCATCATAGGGGCAGGAGGCCAGGCACGCCTTGCAGCCGATGCAGAGATCATGATGGACGAGCACCACCCCGCCGAGATCGTGCACATGGCTGGCGCCGGTGGGGCAGCAATGCACACAGGGAGGATTGCTGCAGTGGTTGCAGCGCTCCGTCCGGATTTCCATCTGCACCGTGGGGAAGTTGCCCCTGGCTTCGGTGGTGATCCAGTCCCGATTGAATCCCTCCGGGACGCGGTTCTCGGTCTTGCAGGCGACGACGCAATCCATACAGCCGACGCATTTCCGGGTATCGATGACCATCGCAAAACGGGCCATGCTATGCCTCCAGCTCAAAGGTCACAAAGTTCACATTCATCGCGGTGCCGCCCATCAGCGGATCGGTCTTGTAGCGGGTGATGAGCTGGGCGTCGCTGGCCCCTTTCTGATAAGCGAAGGCAAGCATCCGTGCATTGTGGCCGAAGCCGTGGACCATATAGACACAGTCGGTGCGGATCCGTTCGGTCGCCTTGACCCTGATCCGGTTACTGACCACGCCATCCTGATTCCTGAGGCGGATATAGTCCCCGCTCCTGAGTCCCCAGCGGGTGGCAATATCCTGGTTGATCCAGACCTCATTTTCGTCGAGCATGTCCATCAGCACCCGGTTGGAGTGGGTGCGACTGAAGGAGTGGACCGGAGTCCGGCCATAAAGCAACCGGAAATATCCGGGGGGCGGCGCCGCCGGCTGGGTGTATTTGGGGACCGGATCGAAGCCGGCCGCGGCCAGTTGCAGGGAGTAGAACTCGATCTTGCCGGAGGGGGTTGGGAAAGTATCCGGCACACCCTCGGCGAAATAGACCGGTTGCTTCTCGCCATGGATGATGCCCGCCTTTTTCAACCGCTCATAACTCAGTCCGGCAGCATCGAGGCGGTAGGCAAGATATTCCTCGATATCCTGCCAGGGGAAATAGTGTCCCAATTCGAGCTTTTCTGCCAGTTTTTTGGCGATCCACCAGTTGGGTTTTTGCTCGTGCGGCGACGCCACCACTGGCTGGCGCAGGGCGACAAAGGGCTCGCGGAACCACTCGACGTTGAGGTCGTCGAAGCGTTCAAGGTACACCGACTCAGGCAGCACCACATCGGCCCAGCCGGCGATCTCGGCGGGAATCACGTCGATCACCACCAGCAGGTCAAGGTTCTGGATGGCGCGGATGGTCTCCTGCTCGTCGGGCAGGGCATGGATCAGATTGGTCGCGTTGACGAACCAGCCCTTGACCGGATAGGGTTCACCGCTGATGGTCGCCTTGCGGATCCCGTTGGTGATGCCCTCATTGGCGAAAGGATAGCGGTTGCCTGGGTTGTCAACTTTGGGCCGGTCCGAATGCGGATAGGCGGGATAGGGATAACCGGGTACATCCATACTGACCGGATAATAAAAGCCGCCCTTCACCCCCCAGTTGCCCATCAGGGCATTCAGCAGGGCGATGGCGCGGGAGCGCTGGGTATCATCCCCGTACCAGGTGACGTGACGGCCGGGATGGATCAGGGTGGCGGGCTTGTATCGCGCCATCTCATGGGCGGTTGCCCGAATCACTTCCGGTTCGATGCCGGTTTCGGGATAGGCCCATTCGGGGGTATAGGGCTGGACCTCGGCGGCAAACTGCGCGAAGCCGAAACCGTAGTGGTCGACATACTCGCGGTTGTAAAGGTTTTCCGTGACCAGGACGTTCATCCAGGCCAGAAGCAGGGCGATATCGCTACCGGGCTTGACCGGCAGATAGTACTTGGCCTTGCCGGCCGCCACCGAGAGGCGCGGATCGGCGACGATCAGCGAGACGCCATTGGCGATGGCCTCGCTGAACTCCTGGACCTGGGTGTTGTGCATGTTCTCGCCCAGGTGGGAGCCGAGGAGGACGAGGCATTGGGCGTTCCTGATATCGGTGCGTTCCGGGGAGGCAACCTCCTCACCGAAAGTCAGACGAAAGCCGACGTCACGCGGTCCGCGGCACTGGGCGAAGGAGGGTGCACCGATATTGGCCGAGCCATACGCCTTGAAGAGATGCTTGAGGAAATTGCCGCCGATGCCGTGACTGAAGAGGGCCATGGCCTCGGGACCATGCTCCGCCTTGATGGTTTTCATCTTGTCGGCAATGAAAGTGAGGGCCTCGTCCCAGGTGACCTGAACCCACTCTTCCTTGCCGCGGGCGGACTTGCGCATCAAAGGGTATTTGAGCCGGTCCGGATCATAGTGAGCGCCGACGCCGCCGGTGCCGCGCGGACAGAGTCGTCCGCGACTGAGGGGATCGAGGGGATTCCCCTCCACCTTCCAGAGCTTGCCATCCTCGACCCAGGCGATCGCCCCGCATTTCCAGAAACAGATATCGCAAAACGTCGGGATCTTTTGCAGACCACTGGGACGTGCGGGTTTGACCGCTTCCGCCGCCTTGCCCATTACGCTCCCGGCAGCGGCCGACGCAGCCATGGCGGCTCCGCCGATCTTGAGAAACTTGCGTCTCGATAATGAATCCATTTCTACTCCATCGTCCTGTTATCCGGCGGTCTGTGGATTGGCCACAAAAAATAGTCAATCGCTAATGGAATTACAAGTAAAAAAGTCAGCTCTTTGCCGAGGATGATGCCGCTTTCAGCCCTCTCGCATTGCGGCGAAACGAAGAATTTGCTCATAGTCCTGCGGGGTATTCATATTGAGATAATACGCTTCCCGATAAAAGGGCAGGGTGGTCACATCAATCACGGCACTAGCGGCCTGCTCCATCAGGGCATAAAGGGAGAGGGAACGGTTGCGCGTCACGGGCTGCGGCTGCCGGGCGAACATCGCCTCGATCAGGGGAAGCAGGCTGCGGTCATAGAGTCCGGGAAAGAACTGCAAGCGTCCGGCTGCAGTGGCCAGCACGATCTGGTGACCGCGCTGGCTGGTGACGAGGTGACGGATCAGATCGGGATGCATCAAGGGCAGATCGCACGAGATCACGCAGTTCCTCGCGGTCGTACTGCCACGGAGTGCGGCATGAAGACCTGCAAGCGGGCCGGCCTCCGGATGGAGGTCGGATATGACGGGCAGTCCAAGGAAAGCATAATCTGATGTTGTCCGGGCGCTGATCAGGAGGTGCGGGAAGAGGGACTTCAGGAGATCCACAGCGATTTCGATCGCACGCTTTCCGCCGATCGGCAGCAGAGCCTTGTCCTGCCCGAAGCGGCTGCTGCTGCCTCCTGCCAGAACTATCCCGGTGATCTCCTTAAGCATGTTCCGATACTTTCCGGCTAGTGGATTCTGTGCAGCAGTTCAACCCGCAGACCCGGCCGCACGGCGATGAGCAGCGGTCCGCGATGATTCTGCAGGAGGAAATCGATCCCCGGCCAGAGGCCGCCGCCTCCGGCCTCGAGGGCGCCGAACTCGTCGACGACCACGACGCCGCGGCTCCGCCGGAGTACGGCGTTCCCCCAGGCGATCGCCTCCAGAGAAAAATGAAAACGCCCGAGGGTGAGATCGGCTGGATCGAGCGGATGGTGTGCGGCCAGCAGCCGCCGCTCATCGCTGCCGACCGCCTCGAGCATAAAGCCTGTCTTCACGCCATCATGCCGGATGCCGTGGCTCAGGAGGCCGCTGCAGGCCAGGCCACGGCGCCGCGCTTGCTCGATAACCGCAGCCAGATACGCGGTCTTGCCACTGTCAGGAGGGCCCGATACCAGGGCGATGGCGCCTCTCACGCCCGGCTGCCCTCCGCCTCATCCACCCCATCCTCGTGGTTCAGGGAGGACGATCTGCGGGTGGCATAGACGATGCGGGCGACTAGGGCGCCGAGCTGACTGATCAGGCCCGAGGGGCGTCGCAGTGCCCGGCGCCATTCCACCTGTTGCAAGCCCGCGCTGACGATCGTACGCAGCTCGGGCAGCATGCTCCGGGCCAGGCTGAAGACCTGGTCGAAGTGGTGCAGCCGCAGGCGGGCCAGGGCGCGGGAGAGCATCTCCGGCGAGAGGCGGTTGGTGAAGATCTTGATGGTCAGCATGAGGAGAATACTGCGCTGGATCATCACCAGATTCAGCTCGAGCATGCGGGGATTGTAGGGGATACCCTGCCATTGTGCTTCGCGGGGCGCGACCAGGAGCACCGGAATGGCGACCACGAGCAGGAAAAAGAGCCACAGCTTCCAGCGCCGGAAGATCCGCCAGGCGCGGGGATCGATCAGGGTCAGCACCAGCAGGGCGGCCGGAAAGAGGAAGAATGAATTGGATTGCTGCACCAGCAGGGCGGCGCCAACCCCGAGAAAAAGAGAGACCAGGGCCTGCTTCATGTGGAACGCTCCAGTTTTTCCAGCTCGAGTTGGGCAGAGTGGGCCACGCGCCAGGCGAACCAGCCTGCCAGAGCCCCGGCGAGGGCATGCACGCCCAGATAGAGGGCGATGAAGAGGGCCAAATGAACCACCTCGAGGTTGAGCCAGTGGCCCACCTGCCGGGCGGTCGCCCAGTAGACCTCATAGATGCGGCTGCCGAAAAAGAGGCCCTGGGTGATGAGGGGGTGGGCGACCGTGTAGGTCACCATGGCCATGCCGGCGAGGATGAATCCCGGCCGGCCAGGTCCGATCATCAGGACGATGGCGTCGGCAAGGGCGGCTTCGATGAGGATGGCGAAGAAGGGCCCGGCGATGACGGTACCCACCGAAAAGATCTTGAGCAGGGCCGCAACGCCGCCCATCATCAGGATGGCGCCGCGGCGGCGAACGAAGGAGCGTCCTGTCAGGGCGATGATGCAGGCCAGGGCGGCGAGGAGGGCACCGCTGAAGGGAAGCCGGGTGCTCTTGAGGAAAGCACCGAGGGTGATTTCCATCAGGCCCCACAGGGCGCCAAAGGCGGCAATCAGGGCAGCGTCTGCCGGCGACAATGGTCTGGCTGCCGGTTTGCTTTCAGGCGATTCACTCACTTCACAGCTTCCAGTACAGGTTGCGCTTGTTGCACCAGCGGACGATCGACCACAGGCAGAGGGTCCAGAGCAGGCCCCAATAGATGCCATGATAGCCGGATTTATCGAGGAGCAACCCGGCAAAGGGCTGCCCCAACATATCCGCCCAGACGCGGGTGGTATCATTGGGAGCGCCGGCAAAAAAGGGTTCGATCTTCAAGGCCCGAAATCCAAGGCGCATGATGATCTGCAGAAAATAGGCGAGCAGCGCATTCTTGCCGAATTCCAGCAGCGGCCAGGCCCACTTTTTATAGCCGAGGATATCGATGATCGTATAAAGCACGAGGAAGAGCAGACTGGCCAAACCCGAGGTGAACATGGCATAACTGGCGGTGACATCGGGCTTGTTGAAGCAGAGCTTCATGTTGCCGGTGATGAATCCGAGTTGATGGACGGCCAGGCCAAGGACCAGAAAAATTCCCGCCAGCAGGATGCTCCGGCGGATGATGCGACGCCGCTCACCGCTGGCGACCGCCTCGCCGAGGAGCACGCCGATCATGGTCATGGCGCCATAGGAGATCGAGACCCAGGGCAGACAATGCAGTGTCAGGGGTCGCGACCAGCTGCCGGTGGGATTGGCGATGGTCCAGAAGGGCGCTTCGATAGGACCGAACTGCAGCCACCAGCCGGCGTATTGCGAGAGCAGCATGTGCAGGCCGAGTACCGTGAAAACGGCCGCCCAGCGCAGGGCGGGCTTGAGCCGCAGGCTGGCGGAGCCCATGAGATAGGCGATGCCGATGGCCTGGAGGATACCCCACCACCATGACAAGCCGAGAATAAGGCTGATATAGAGGATGCCGGCGAGGATCAGCATCGCCGTGCGGCGCAAGACATGCCCCCACCATCCCTTGCCGCGATGGCTTTTGCTGAGGGGGATGACCAGGCCAACGACAAAAACAAAAAAGGGTGCAACCAGATCGGTCGCGGTGAGGCCGATATTCTTCAGGCGCGCTTCCGGTGCGACGGCGAGATCTGCTGCACTCTTGCCCTCAGCAAAGTGCTCCCAGCCCACCTCCGCATGATACCAGGTTGAGATCGGCAGACTGCCGAACCAGGAGGCCTTTTGCGGCAGATCCGGGTAATTCCCGGCGCCAACCGCAATGACAAAGATCATCAGGGCGATGGTCAGACCGCGCAAGGCATCGATCGACTCGATGCGTTTGGGACCCGGCTGGCCTGGAGTAGTGGCCTGGGACATGATCAACTCCGCGCTATTCGGACAGGTCGATTTATGACCTCAAGTTTAGTCAGAAGCAGTGAATAAATCAAGTCCTTTTTCGCCTGTCCGGGCTTTGAAGGCGTTTCACGCCGGAGTGCCACACGAGGCCGGCTCAGCTCGCAGCTGGATCCATTTCAAAGAGACCGTCGACGGAGAGATAGCGTTCGCCGGAATCGTAGCAAAAAGTGAGCACCCGGCTGCCGGAGGCCATGTCGGGGAGCTTTCTGGCCACGGCGGCCAGGGAGGCTCCGGTCGAGATCCCGGCGAAGAGTCCCTCCTTGCGCGCCGCCAGGCCCGCATAGTGGTACGCCTCCTCCTTGCCTATCGGGATGACCCCGTCGAGCAGAGAGCGGTCGAGAATGGCCGGGACAAATCCCGCGCCGATCCCCTGCAGGGCGTGGGGACCGGACTGGCCGCCGCTCAGTACCGCTGAATTTTCGGGCTCGACCGCGAGGACCTGCAAGCGGGGAAAGGACCTTTTCAATACCCGGGCTACCCCGGTGATGTGGCCGCCGGTGCCGACGCCGGTTATGAGATAGTCCAGCCCCTCGGGAAAATCCCGCAGGATCTCCTGGGCGGTGGTGCGAATGTGGATCTCGACGTTGGCCGGGTTGTCGAACTGCATCGGGATCCAGATACGGGGATCGGCGTTGGCCATCTCCCGGGCTCTGGCGATGGCTCCTCTCATCCCCTGTTCGCGCGGTGTCAACTCAAGTTGTGCGCCGTATGCGGCCATGATTCGCCGCCGTTCGATCGACATCGATTCCGGCATGACCAGGATCAGCGGATAGCCCTTGACGGCCGCGACCATGGCCAGGCCGATCCCCGTATTTCCCGAAGTGGGCTCAACGATGATGCTCTGCCGATGGAGGAGGCCGCGCGCCTCGGCATCCTCGACCATCGCCAGGGCGATCCGGTCCTTGATGCTGCCACCAGGATTAGTCCGTTCCAGTTTGATCCATACCTCCTTCTCCGCGCCAAAGAGCCGTGCCAGGCGCAGATGGGACGTGCCGCCGATGGTGTGCAATATGGTATCTGCTTTCATGGAATCTCCCTTGCATTACGCTTTACAGCTGCACTAAATGACAAAATTGAGCCCCGTGCTACCGGGATCGTCGATCGCACGCACCCGGATGTCACTGGTATGGTATACCACCGAATGCGGGGGAACGGGGCTGGTGATCCAGACATTGCCGCCGATGATGCTGTCATGACCGATGGTGGTGGCGCCGCCAAGAATGGTTGCGCCCGAATAAATAACGCAGTTGTCCTCGATGGTCGGGTGACGCTTGGTATTGGCCAGCTGCTTGCGGACGCTGAGGGCGCCGAGGGTCACCCCCTGGTAGATCTTGACCCGATTGCCGATCACGGTGGTTTCGCCGATGACGATGCCGGTGCCATGATCAATGCAAAAGGAAGGGCCGATCTGCGCACCAGGATGAATGTCGATCCCGGTTCGGCGGTGGGCATACTCGGTCAGCACCCGCGGAAAATAGGGAACGCGAGCGCGCCAAAACTCGTGGGCGATCCGGTAGATGGCGATGGCATAAAAGCCGGGGTAGGTCAGGATGACTTCGTCGATGTTCTGCGCGGCCGGGTCTCCTTCATTGATGGCGGCCGCATCCAGCATCAGCAGATCGCGCAGAGCAGCGATGGCCGCGAGGAATTGGGCCGCATGCGCCGCCGCTTGCCCGGGCAATACCGCTTCGAGGGGTTGGAGAATGGCCTGCAGCCTGCGTTTGAGCCGTTTGAATTCAAGGGCAAATTCCGTCAGCGAGGACACTTCTTTTTGGGCAAAGTGCGGAAAAAGCAGCGCCAGCAGCTCATCAGCAAAGCCTTCGACCTGCGCCTTGTCCGGCAAGGCAGACTCCGGGGTTTTACGCAGATGGTAAAGGCTGTCGATCAGCGCCTCTTCTCCCTCCGGGTCTTTCATCTTCTCCTCCGCTTGTAACACAGGCATTGTTGTTTTGTGAACTCCGGCTGCTGCCACCAGGGATACAGGACTAATAACCAATTCCGCAAGGAATTTAGTTCTGGATTTTTCTTGGATTACTGGCCGTATTTTGTTATTGTATGACGTCCAACCGAACAACCCTTTGCTAACAGGAGTACCTCCATGAAAAACTGGCAAACCATACTGCTTGTTCTTGCGGCCGGGATGCTGCTGCCGCCAGCCGGCCGAGCGGCTGGCCGAGCGGCTGGCCGAACGGCCGATCCGCTGGTCACCATCGAAACCGGCAAGATAGCCGGCATCAACGACAGCGAGGCCGGGCTGCAGCTCTATCTTGGCATACCCTATGCCAAACCGCCGGTGGGGCCGCTGCGCTGGAAGGCCCCGCAGCCCGCTGAATCCTGGCAGGGCGTGCGTGCCGCCAAGGCTTTTGGTCCCAGCCCCATGCAGACCGCCATCTGGGGCGACATGAAGTTCCGCGCTGACACACTCAGCGAGGACTGCCTCTATCTCAACGTCTGGACCCCGGCGAAAAAAGCGAAGAACCTGCGGCCGGTGCTGGTCTATTTCTATGGCGGCGGCTTCGTCGCCGGTGACGGCTCGGAACGGCGCTATGACGGGGCGGCGATGGCGCGGCAGGGTATCGTTGTGCTCACCGTCAACTACCGTCTCAACCTCTTCGGCTTTTACGCCCATCCGGAACTGAGCGCCGAGGCCCCTTACCACGCCTCCGGCAACTATGGTCTGCTCGACCAGAATGCCGCGCTGGGTTGGGTGCAGCGCAACATCAAGGCCTTTGGCGGCGATCCGCAGCGGGTGACCATCGCCGGTGAATCGGCCGGCTCGATCTCGGTGAGTGCGCAGATGGCCTCGCCGCTCTCGAAAGAGTGGATCGCCGGCGCGATCGGCGAAAGCGGTGCCGCCATCCACCCCACCCTGGCGCCGGTTCCCCTGGCGGAGGCCGAGAAAGAGGGACTGGCCTTTGCAGAGCAAGCCGGCTTCCACTCCATCGCCGAGATGCGCGCTCTCAGTACCAAAGAGATCTTCGACGCCTATCTGAAATCCAAACGCTTCGGATTTCCGGCGGTCCTGGACGGCTACTTCCTGCCGCAGAGCCTGCCCGAGATCTTCAAGGCCGGCCAGCAGGCCCAGGTTCCGCTGCTGGCGGGCTGGAACTCGGCCGAGATTCCCGGCTATGCCTTTACCATGGGGCCCTATAGCGAGGCGGTCTATCTAGCCAAACTGAAAGAGGCCTATCCTGCAGATTGGCAGGAAGCGGGGCGGCTTTACCCCCACGGTTCTGACAAGGAGATCGAGCTCTCCGCCACCGCCCTCGCCTCCGACCGCTTCATCGCCTACAGCACCTGGAAATGGCTAGACCTCCATCGGCAGCACAGCAGCCAGCCGGTCTATCGCTACCTCTACAGCAAGCTGCGTCCGCCGCTGGTGGACAAAAATCTCGCTTCCGGGCTGGCCGGCGGCACCGAGCGGAAGACAACCAATGCCCCAAAAATGCCGGAGGCGATCGGGGCGCCGCATGCCTGTGAGATCGAATACTGCATGGGTAATCTGCGCCTGATCGATGACTATGCCTGGACGCCCGAGGACCATCAGGTCTCCGCGGTTATGCTGGGCTATTTCGCCAATTTCATCAAAACGGGGAATCCGAATGGCAGCGGTCTGGCGGAATGGCCGGAGGTGAAGGCGGGGGATCAGAATCCGGCGGTGATGGTCATCGATGTTCACTCTGGCGCCATTCGTTCGCAAATCGAAGCGCGCTACCGCTTCCTCGATAAAAACTATGGCAACGAATAGCATGCAAGCGGCTTTGTTGACCGGGATTGGTGAATTTACCCTGCGGGAGGTGCCCGCACCGCAGATTGAGCGGGAGGATGAGGTTCTCGTGCGCATCCGGATGGTCGGGGTGTGCGGCTCGGACCTTCACTATTTCACCTCCGGCCGGATTGGGGCCGCGCTCGTCGATTTTCCCTTCGTCATCGGCCACGAGGCGGCGGGGGAAGTGGAGGCGGTCGGCGCCGGCGTCACCCGGGTTCGTCCGGGGGAACGGATCGCGATCGATCCGGCCCGATCCTGCGGCCATTGCGACCAATGCCTGAGCCACCGGGAGAACACCTGCCGTTCGCTGCGTTTTCTCGGCGCGCCAGGACAGCTGCCAGGCTGCCTGTGCGAACGGGTTGTTCTCCGCGAGGCACAATGTTACCCGCTGCCGGCCGGCATGAGTTTCGAGCAGGCAACCCTCTCGGAGCCGCTGGCGGTGGGAATCTATGCGGTGGAGCGCGCCGGGCTGCCGGCCGGCGCGCATGCCGCCATCCTCGGCGCGGGTCCGATCGGACTTTCGGTCCTGCATGTACTGAGGGCCAGGGGGGCCGGGCCTCTCTATGTCACGGAGAAGATCGCGGCGCGCCTGGCCTATGCCCGGCAGTTGCAGCCGCGCTGGGCGGGCAATCCGGAGCAGGAGGATATCGAGGTGGAGATCGCCCGGATCGCCCCGTTACAAATGGATGTGGTCTTTGAATGCACCGGCACGCAGGAGGCCCTTAACCAGGGCATCCGCTTGCTCAAACCGGGCGGCCGGCTGGTTCTCATTGGCATTCCGGAGGAGAACGAGATCCTCCTGCCCATCCACGAGCTGCGGCGCAAGGAGATCGACCTGCTCAACATCCGCCGCCAGGCCTATTGCACCGGCAAGGCCATTGATCTGCTCGCGCACGGTCAGGTCCGGATGGAGGCCATGGCGACTCATCATTTCCCGCTGGGGCAAAGCGCTGAGGCCTTCAGGCTGGTGGCCGCCCGCGCGGATGGCGTCATCAAGGCGATGATCACTCTTTGAGGGCGATGCCGGAGCGGCTGGCTTTCACCATTTTTGCCAATGGATGGCTTCGGGGTTGTATTTGTCCTTGGGCTGATCCTCGCCGGTCGGGTGGCCGACCGGGATGACGCAGAGGGGCACCACATTTTCGGGCAGGGTGAGCACCTCCCGTACCCAGGCTTCCCGTTCGGGGCGGGGGTAGGCCGCGGTCCAGACTGCGCCGAGCCCCAGGGCTTCAGCAGCGAGGAGAATATTTTCGGTGGCAGCCGAGCAGTCGATGATGACGTACTGGCGGATGCCGGCGTTGGCCTTCTCGAGGAGACCACAGACGATGATGGCCGCCCCGGCCTTGTCTAGCATTTTGGCATAGGGCAAGCCCTCGGCCAGGCGGTCGAGCAGATCACGTTGCGTCACGGCGACAAAAGCCCAGGGTTGACGGTTGACGGCGGAAGGGGCGGCCATACCCGCCCGCAGCAGGGTTTCGATTTCGGTCTGGTTCACCACAGCGCCGGTAAAATGGCGAACGCTCTTGCGGCCGAACAACATTTCCAGTGCGTCCATCTCTTCTCCTTTGATCAAATCCGGCACTAATGTCGTCATTTTTCTGCAAACTAACAAGCCAGGAGTTGCTGATGAAACGGTTTCTTTACCTGCTCCAGGTCATACTGCTGACCAGCGCCCTCTCCCCTGCCCCGCCGGCCGCGACAGCAGGTACCCTCCACGACTATACCGTCGTCAAGAACATCGAATGGGCCAAGGTGGTGAACAAGAGCCTGACCATGGACATTTATACCCCCGCCACCGGCAAGTCGTCCTACCCCGTACTGATCATTTACCACGGTGGTGGCTGGCTGATCAACACCAATGCGATCATGGACAGCATGGCCATCTATATGGTGCGGCACGCCGAAATCGTGGTGTGCAATGTCAACTTTCGTCTGCTGGGCGATCTGGGCAATACCGTCACGATGAATCAGATCATCGAGGATGCCCTCGGTGCGGTCGCCTGGATCCGGGAGCATATTGGCGCCTATCAGGGGGATGCGGCGAGCCTTATTGTCACCGGGGACAGTTCCGGCGGGCATATGGCAGCGATGGTCCTGCTGGCCAGCGACAACCTCGAATCGGATGGCTTTAAAGGAACCACCATGGGATTTTGCCCCACCTATTTGCCACCGGGCAAGAGCGCCGAGGAGCTCGCTGCCAGCCATGGCCTGGCGGTGCAGGGGGCCATCCTCAGTTACGGCGCCTTTGATATCTATGCGGCCTGCAAGACCGGAATGGAGACCTCCGCCAACATATTCTGGGGCCTTGCCGGCAAGAGCGCGCGCAAGATCTTCGGCCTCTCCTACAGTTATCTGCAGAATGCCGACATGTACAAGGCGGTTTCGCCGATCTATATCATCCCCCAGGCCAGCCAGCGGGTGCTGCCACCGCAGCTTTGTCTGGTCGGCTCCAAAGATACAACCACGCCGCCGGCGTCGGTGAAGGCCTATGTCGATGCGTCGGTGCAAGCCGGCCAATCGATTGAGTGCTGGGTCTACGCCGACAAGCCGCACGCCTTTCTCGATTCCACCCCCAATACCTTTCTCGGCACACAATTCACCCGCGACGCGCCGCCCGCGCTGGAGCACATGATCGCCTGGCTGGATGCGAACCATTTCACGGCGGTAGCGGGCGAACGGGAACAAACCGTGACCGGTTTCCGGCTGGAGCAGAATTATCCCAATCCCTTCAATGCGACGACGCGGATAACTTTCACCCTTGCCCAGCCGGCGCAGGTCATCCTGAAGATCCATGACGCGCTGGGGAAAGAGGTAGGGAGGCTGACGGAGGGGGTCCGGCAGCCGGGACGGCATACCCTGCGCTTTGATGCAGGCTCTCTGCCCAGCGGGGTCTATGTTTGCTGCCTCGAGGAGAACGGACGCTGCCTGACTAGCCGGAAGATGCTGCTGGTGCGCTGAGGCGGGTTCGTCCCGATCATGCGGTGTTTTTTGATCCTTCTACCGCACGATCAGAAATCTTCTCACTGCTGAAAATGCTCCGGCCCTTAGCTGGTAGAAATAGACACCGCTGGCAAGTTTTGCACCGAAAAACGGGATACGATACGTGCCCGGCTGCAGCACTTCGTCCACCAGCCGTTCTTTTTCACAGCCGAGCCGGTCGTACACGATCAGGGTGACGTGTTCCTCTTTACCCAAACGATATTCCAGTATGGTCTGCGAATTGAAGGGATTGGGGTAATTCTGCCCCAACTCGTAATACAGCGGCAGCGACTCTGCAGTGGCACGTGCTCCCGTGTCGACGCCATAGGGTGCTGAAAAGGCGGAGGTGCTGCCAGCGTCGTTGGTGGCCGTGGCAACCACAGAGAGTGGTGCGGGTTTTCCGCCCAGATCGAGCAGAAAATGGCCGGAAGGAGCAGCGATGCTGGATCCGAGATAACTCTTGCCCTGGCCCTGCTCGTCGATGAAGATTTCAATAATTTGGCCGGCTCCCGCTGTGCCGGTGATCGCTGTGGGAGTGATGCCCAGAATGACGGGGGGCTCCAGTTCGCTGTTGCCGGAGCGCAAGGTCTCGATACCCTTGCCGCCATTGGCGAACAGGCTGTTAGCGGTGATGGTATTGCCGATGGCCCCGTCCAGGCTGTCAGCGCCATCGACGGTAATGCCTCCGAGTGTGTTAAAGGCAATGAGGTTCTCCGGGCCGACCCTGTTTTGGCTGGCGCCCTTGAAAAGATAGATACCGTATCTCTGGTTGGGGAGAGCGGCTGTCCTGCTGGAATCGCAGCCAATCGCATTGAGCTGGATTCTGTTCGCTGTGGTCCCGTCCAATCCGAAGTGAATGCCGTTCCACATATTGCCGGAGATCTGGTTGTGCTCGATGAGGTTATCGTGTGCGCCCCCGCTGATCAGCAAACCATCCCATCCGTTGGGCACCGCTAAAAGCCCGGTCCGATCGGTACCGATCCGGTTGCCGCTGATCGTGTTGTGATGGCATTCGGGGCCATACAGCTCGATCCCATTCCAGTTATTTCCTGATAGTACGTTCCCCCTGATGATAATTCGATGCGGGCCACTCTGGATCCGGATGCCATCATCACCATTGGGCAGCGGGCCAGCACCGGCGGCGGCAATACCGATCAGGTTATCAGCGATTAGAACATCACTGGTTTGCTGCCCGAAAAGCCGGATACCATCGGAACGATTTCCGGAGATGAGGTTATCACGGATTACAGCCCCGGCAGCCCCATCCGCCAAAAGAATGCCATCAATTGCATTAGGCCTGGCGGCGGATCCCGTTGGATCGCAGCCGATGTAACACTCCGCGATAGAGACATCGGGTCCATAAATCCAGATGCCATACGCGAAGCGATTCACGATCAATCCCAGCAGGGCATTTTTACTTTCAAGAGATAGACCGGTGAATCCAGATGGCCCGATCAGGGCTCCGTTGATCTCGATACCCGGCCGGTACGCTCCGCCTCCCGTTGCGATGCGTCCATCGATGGTGATCTCTTTGGGCACAGTATAGCTGGATGCAGGTGTGATGGTCCATACACCAGTGATGGCATCGTACCCCGGATCGGTCAAGGGAATTTCGAAACGTATGGTGTCTGCACCGTCCGTTCCCGATGCCAGGCCGATGGCCATGCGTAGCGAGCCAGCACCGGTATCATTGGTGTTGGTGACGAGGATGGTGTTGCATCGGGCTGCTGCGCCGGAGAAAAGGATGGCCAGCAGAACCACGGCAAACTCAGGACGTCCGTGTTTTTTCATATGGCTCCTCCCTTTATTTGCAGTATAATGAGAAATAGCTAGCCGCGCAAGTAAAAAATCCGGCAGCAGCAACCATTATGGCCGACGGATATTGCGGTTGCACTCCGCCTCTATCCGCGGCCCAACCTGTCGAGAAATCCCTTGACATTCTGGACGAATAATCTTAAACTGAATTTAATGTTCTTGTGCAAACAAACCCCTGAGGAAGCCCATGTCGAAACCTGCACGTCTGATCTCCCTCGATGCCTTCCGCGGCTTCACCATTATGTTGATGATCCTGGTGAACAATCCGGGCAGTTGGCAGTATGTCTTTTCGCCGCTCGAGCATGCCGAATGGCACGGCTGTACCCCCACGGATCTGGTCTTTCCTTTCTTCCTCTTCATCATGGGCACCGCCATGGCCTTCTCGTTCGCCCGCCGGCTTGAGGAGAACGCTTCGCGTCTGCCGCTCTACGGACAGATTGTCAAACGGACCTTTCTGCTGATCTTTCTGGGACTTTTCATGGCCTGGTATTTGCGCTGGGATTTTGCCACCCTGCGCTTCCCGGGTGTCCTGCAGCGCATCGGCCTCTGTTATTTTTTCGCCTCGATGATCATCCTTCACACAGGCCGGCGCGGCCAGCTGATCTGGGCCGCCCTGCTGCTGGCCGGCTACTGGCTAGCCATGGCCCTGATCCCCTTTCCGGGCCGCGGTGCGGATGTCTGGGCTCTGAACAGCAACCTGGCGCAGTATATTGACGGCATCCTCTTCAAGGGGCATCTGTACAAGCAGGAGATCGGCTTTGATCCGGAGGGATTGCTGAGCACGATCCCGGCAATCGCCCAGGTGATGCTCGGCTATTTCACCGGGCAATGGCTGCGCGGCAAATCGGAGGCGCTGGTCAAGACCAATGGCCTGTTTATCGCGGGCAACCTTTTGCTCGTCCTCGGACTAGGCTGGTCGCTTTTCATGCCGATCAACAAGCAGCTGTGGACCAGCAGTTACGTCCTCTACACCACCGGTATCGCGCTGAATTTTCTCGCCATCAGTTACTGGCTGATCGACATCAAGGGTTATACCCGATTCACCAAACCCTTTGTCATTTACGGCAGCAATGCCATTCTCGCCTATTTTGGTTCGGGGATAATGGCCAAAAGCCTTTATATGTGGCAGATCACCCGCGCGGACGGAACCCGTGCCTCTCTTAAAGCGTTATTTTATGACAGCGTCCTGCTCCCGATGTTTGGTCCCTGGGGCGCCTCGCTGGTCCATCCCCTGCTCTATATCCTGATCTGGCTGGGGATTCTGGCGTGGTTCTACAAGAAAAAGATCTTTATCAAACTCTGATCCCGGACCCGCGTTTGGGTCATCCGGATCCTGGCAGGTACATGCTCGGAAGGAAATCCCCCTATGAAGCTGCCTTCGCTGCGGCAAATCGGCCAGGGCGTCCAGTCGATCGGCCGCCGTTTCCCCCTGGTTCTCCTCGATGCACTGGTCGGTACCATCGCTGCGCTGCTGCTGGCTGAACAGCAGGGGCCGGATCGTCCGACGGTGCTGCTCAACATCCTCATGGCCTGCGCCCTGGGCTTTCCCCTCCTGCTCGGGTTGGCCGTCACCGCTGAAAAGCAGCGCTGGTCGATGGCCTGGCGCACGGGCAGCCAGTTGGCCGGCGCGCTGCTGATTGCCGCCTATGGCTGGTCGCTGCCCATTTTTCTCGAGGGCGCACCGGCAATTCATATCGCCCGGTTTGCCATGCTGCTGGTCGCCCTGATCCTGTTTCTGGCTGTGGCGCCCTTCAGCGGTCGCAAGGAAGAGAATGGCTTCTGGCATTATTGCAAAACCCTGGTGGTGCGCGCGGCCACCGTCATCTTTTTCGCCGGCGTGCTTCAGGCCGGCTTCTCCCTCGCCCTGCTCGCCCTCAACCAGCTCTTTGGCGTTGAGATCCCCGGGCGGCGCTATGGGGAACTGTGGATTCTGATCGTCGGCCTCTTCAGCACTGCTTATTTTATGGCCGGTATTCCGGAGGATCTCGACGCGCTGGAAGATGAGAAAGAATACCCCAGAGTCCTGAAGATCTTCGCGCAGTATATCCTCTCGGCGGTGCTGCTGGTTTACCTGGTGATCCTCTATGCCTATATCGCCAAGATCATCCTGAACTGGGCCTGGCCGAAGGGCTGGGTGAGCGCCCTGATCCTGGGATTCAGCGCCACCGGTCTGGCGACCCTGCTGCTGCTCTGGCCCGTGCGCGAGCAGACGGAGAATCCCTGGGGCCGGCTAGTCTGGCGCCGCTTCTTCCTGATCATGATCCCGGTGATCATCATGCTGCCGCTGGCGGTATGGCGCCGGATCTCCGAATACGGCATCACCGAGAGCCGCTATCTGCTGCTCCTGCTGGCCCTCTACCTGACTGTGCTGGTCCTCTATTTCAATCTGAGCAAGACCAGGAACATCAAGGTTATTCCCGGATTGCTGGCGCTCTTCGCTCTCTTCGCCAGTTTTGGCCCCTGGAGCGCCTTTCAGATCTCGGAACACAGCCAGAAGAACCGGCTGAAAGATCTGCTGACGGCCAACGGCATGCTGATATCCGGGGAGATTCACAAGGCGGCGGTCGCCGTGCCGGAGCCGGCTGCCCTGCAGATCAGCTCGATCATCAACTACCTGCGCGAGATGCATGGTTACGACAGCATTCAGCCCTGGTTCAAGGAGAAGCTGGTCAAGGATTCGGAAGGTAAAAAGGTGCGCCTGACCGCGACGGAGGTGACCGGGATGCTCGGGGTTGAATACCTCAGCGGTGTGCGGGGAGGCTTGGGCAGCGAACGCACGCTCAGCAGCCGCGAGCGCAACGTCATCGATATCGCCGGCTACGACCGGATGGTTGCCGGGCAGTTCATTGGCAAGGAGGCAGTCATCGAACCGGAGGGTTCCGGCTTGCGCATCGAGCCGGCTGCGGGAATGGAGCGCCTCACCCTCACCCTGACAGCTGAGAATCAGGCGCCGGAACAGTTGACCTTCGATTTGCACTCCCTGGTGGACAAACTCTATGCCCGCTATGGCAACACCAACCCGGAGGGCATTCCTGAGGACGAGATGGCGGTCGACGCAAGCGGTGCCCAGTTCAAGGCACGCGTTCGCTTGCGCCGGGTCCTGATCGAGGCGAATGAGGGGGGAAACAAGCTGGTGAATTATACGGTCGATATTCTCTACGCGCCGCTGCGCTGAAGCAAACGGATCCGATCGCTGCCGCAGCCTCCCCTTCCTGCCAGGCCGGAAAGGCCCGGAGAGGGCGATGCGGCAGCCTTCAATTAATCGTTCCGGTTGATTTTCTTGCGCCAGTAGAGCTGGGTTTCTGCGCCATAGCGGGGCAGACTGATGGTGCAGGTGCGGCCGCTGCCCGCTTCGCTTTCAATGCGCAGCGAACCTTCGTGGCGTTCGATGATCTCCTTGCTGATCAGCAGACTCAGTGACTTTTCCTCGCCCGCCTGCATGGCCGACAGGAGAGCGGTGAGCCGCTCAGGTGGCACGCCCGGTCCGTTGTCATGGATCCGCAGCTTGACCCGCTGTGCCTCCAGATCCTGTTCGAACTCGATCTCGATCTGGACATCGCTTCTGGCTTCGATGGCGTTGAGGAGAAGATTGCGCACCACCTGACGGATCTGGGCCGCATCGACGAGCACATCGGGGAGATCGGCCGCCGGTTTCAGGGCGAAACGGACGCCCTGCCGGCTCACCAGGGGTTTGAGCAACTCGACGGTTTCGGTGACCAATCCCTGCAGCGAGTGCCGCTCCATCTGGCTCTCCAGCGGCTCGCTCGAATTCAGACCCTGGCTGATCACCAGGGCGTTTTGCACGACATTCTGCAGCAGATCAAGGCGCTCGCGAATACGTTCGGGTCTCTCCCCCTTGTGCAGCCAGTTCTTGGCCAGCTCGAGATTGCCGGCGATCACCGACAGCAGATTATTAAGTTCATGTCCCGCGGTGGCAGCCATCCGCCCCTGTCCGGCGATCTTGTCGAACCAGATCACTTTTTCCTGCATATTGCGCAGATAGCCGTTGAGCAGCTCCTTGCCGTTATACAAATGGGCATGCTGGACCAGCAGAGCGAGCAGCTCGCTCCAGATCTGGGCGACGGCGGGCACCTCTCCCCCCTCGCAGCCGACGACGCCCTCCAGATAGAGCAATCCACTCAGGCTGCGGTTGCAGACAACCGGGAAAAAACAGCGCTGCCGGCCGGGTGGTTCCTGCGGCGGTTCATCCTGCAGCATGACCTGCGGCTGCCGGCTGCGCAGCACGCGCTGAATCACCTCCTGGTTGTTCTGCAGCACCGCGTCCGAGACTTCGCCGCCGCGGGCGATGGCCACTGCCAGCTTGCCCTGGGTGTTACGCAGCAGCAGCAGGGCGCGATCGGCGGGAACCGTTTCAATGCAGGCATCAAGAATCTGTTCGGCGCGGGGGCGAAATTCCTCCGAGTTGCCCATGGCGTGCAGAATAGTGGCCAGACGGGTGACCAGTTCACTGCGGCTGTGGCCCTCGAGAGAGCGGAAGGTGGTTCCCCGGCCCCATTGCCGGATGAATTGATCCAGAATCGCAGCGGCATCCTCGTCCGGATGATCCGGCAGCCGTCTGATATAATCATCGCCGATGTTCATTGATTCTCCCGAGCAGGTAAGCGGGTTCCCGGCGCAGGTGGGGGCAAATTTGCCACATTCGATGCCCGCCAGCGCCACAAAGTGACCAGTAATCATGCTGGAAAAGCCGGGAAATGGCTCTTTTGCACCCTCTCATGCAATCCGCATGCCAGAATCTGGCATATGCCCGCACGTCAGGGCACCATAATCCCAGGAGAATCCTGTGAAGACCTTATATCTCTTGCGGCATGGCAAGGCCGACCGGCCGGCCGGCATGACCAGCGACAAGGAGCGGCCGCTACTGCCGCGCGGCATTGAAGAGGTGGCCCGCATGGCCCGAAAGATGGTCAAAAAAGGGATGCGCCCGGAGGTGATCCTCTCCAGCGCGGCCGTGCGCGCCCTGGAGACCGCCCGCACCGCCGCTGGCGAGCTGGGCATGGACCCGGCGCAGATCCAGACCGCCGAGGTGATCTATGGCGCCGAAGCCGATGAGCTCGGCCTCCTGCTGCGCCATCAGCCCGATGAACAAAATGCGATTCTCATGGTGGGACATTGCCCCGGCCTGGAAGAGCTGGCTGAAATGTTGGCCCACGACTATTCCGGCCACCAGCCGACCGGGGGCGTGATCGCCCTCCGTCTGGCCATCGCCAGCTGGCGCGACCTCAAGCCCGGCTGCGGCACACTGCTCAACACCCTCTTTCCCTGATCCATGATCGTCCTTTACCACTTGCCTGAGGTTCTGATGAGAAACTGGCTCATTCCGGGGATGCTTCTGCTGGCCCTCAGCGCCCGGGGCGCTGAGCGCATCGTCGGCTACTACCCCTCCTGGATCCGCACCGCGCTGCCGGCGGCCAAAATCCGCTTTCAGGACATGACCACCATCGCCCATGCTTTCATCTGGCCCCGGTCCGATGGCAGCCTGGACATGTACAGTGACCTCGTCTATCCGGAGCTGATCAGCAAAGCCCACACCGCCGGGGTCAAGGTGGTCATCTCCATCGGCGGCTGGGGACAATGCGACGGCTTTGCGCCCATGGCGGCGACGGCAGCGACCCGCAAGATCTTCATCGACAACGTCATCGCCTTCATGAAACAGCAAGGTTATGACGGCATTGATCTGGACTGGGAGTATCCAACCGGCAGCGCCCAGCGCAATACCTTCACCCAGCTTGTCCGGGAATTCCGTCAGGCCTTCGATGCCGCCCACCCCGCCTGGACCATCAGCTTTGTCGTACCCAGCGGCCAGTACAGCGGTACGACCTTCGACTATGCCGCCGTGCTCGACGCCGTCACCTGGATCGGCTGCATGACCTACGACTTTCATGGCGCATGGACCAATCATGCCGGCCACAATGCCCCCCTCTATGCGCCGGGCGGCGAAGCCGAGGGCTCGATCGATGACTCCGTCCTCTACCTCAAACGGCTGGGGATTCCGGCCAGCCAACTTCTGATCGGTGTCCCTTTCTACGCCCGGCGATTCTCCGCCAGCCGCCTCTATGGCCCGGCCACCGGCGGCGACGAGATCACCTATGCCAAACTGATCCCCCAGGTCAAGCCGGACTGGAATTATGTCTGGGACAACACCGCCAAAGTGCCCTATTATCAGGATGCCGCCAAAACCTTATTCATCACCTTTGATGATACGGCCTCGGTGCGCTACAAGTGCGAGTATGTGCGCAGTAGCAAGCTGGGGGGATTGATCATCTGGGCGCTGGGGCAGGATTATCTCGGCACCCAACAACCGCTGCTGCAAACCATCGGCGATCGTCTGAAACGCAATACGTTGGAGGTCGAACGGCCGGATTTCGCACTGCCGGAAAGCGAATCCCTGCTCCGTTTCTATCCCAATCCCTGCAATGGTACGACGCGCATGCAGTTTTTCAGTGAACGATCGGGCGAAGCGCACTTGCAGTTATTCGATCTGCTCGGTCGTGAAGTCATGGAAGGGGAGGAGATTCGGCTGAACGGCGGATGGCAGGAGATCTCGCTCTCAGGGGAAGGGATGGCGACGGGGATTTACCTCGTCCGTCTTGCCGGTCCGCAGGGTATTCTGACCGGCAAGATCACCTTCATCCGCTGAGAGCGCCAGTGAGCTGCAACCCTTACAGGAGATGGCTGAGCACCTCTGCAAGGCGCGCGTATTGGGCGGGTGTATTGTAGATCTGCGCCGATATCCGCAGCAGGCGCTGCGGCGGGCGCGGGTAAAACATCACCGGAACGTCGAGCTGCCATTTCTGGAACAACTCCTCCTGCAGCGGATCGACATAATAGGGAGGCAGGGGCTCGGGCCAGCTGGCGGCTGCATGGACCGGCAATGAAGCCATGGAGCCGACCATCTCATCGGGGCACGGCGGCCGGATGCGCAAGGCCTCGCAGAGCACACTGCGGGCCTCGAGGGCCAGTTGGTGATTACGGCGCATGATCTCCGGCCAGCCGCCCGGGACCAGATTGCCCATGAATTTGAGGGCGGCGGGAATGCTAAGGCAGGCGCTGGTATCCTGCGTGCCGGCCCAGAAGAATTCGTGCTGAAAAGCATTGTGCGGCGGCGCCACCTCGGCCGCAACATGACTGATGGCGAGGGGATGGATGGACTCCTGCAGCTCGCGGCGCACATGAAGAAAGGCTGCGCCCTTGGGCGCACAGATCCATTTGTGGCAATTGCCGGTGTAGTAATCGGCCGCGATCGCCGGCAGATCGAGCGGGATCATCCCGGGTGCATGCGCCCCGTCGACCAGGGTGATGATCTGGCGCCGGCGCAGTTCCCGCACCAGCTCCTGCACCGGCATGACCATCCCGGTCGGACTGGTGACATGGTCGATCAACGCCAGCCGTGTGCGCGGCGTTACCGCGGCGAGGAAAGCGTCGATGACCTGTTCCGGAAATTCGAGGGGAAAGGGAATATGCGCCGTGACCAGTCGAACACCGTCGCGCTGGGCGGCAAAGTTCATCGCATTGTGGCAGGCGAAATAATCATGGTCGGTGGTCAGCAGCTCGTCGCCGCGCCGGAACGAGAGTGAGCGCAGCACGGTATTGAGCCCATGCGTGGCATTCGGCACAAAGACCAGATCGTCGGGTTCGGCATGGAGGAACGGCGCCAGGGCCGCGCGGGCCGCCGCATGGTGTGAGGCCATCTCGATGACCTGATAGCGCCAGGGGCTAGACTCGAGTTTCCAGCGAAAGCTGTCCTGCACCTCGAGCACCGCCTTGGGGCAGGCGCCAAAGGAGCCATGATTGAGATAGGCAACATCGGCGCGAAGCCGCCAATAGCGAGCATATTCGGAGCCCTTGACGAAGTCGGGCAGACCGGTCATCGTAACACTCCCTCCCGCTGAAAGTGGTTTGCTGCTTTCAAAATCTTCCTCCAGCGTCCTGCGGCAACAGCCTCTTGAGATTTCGTCCAAACCATTTTTCCATCCGCTTGTAGCTCTGCTCCCCCCCTGTGCGTTCCGTCAACAGCTTGTGGAGTGTCGTGACCAGGCCTGGCAGCGCGTCCCAGCTCGCCGTATTTACGGCATGGTCGATAGAGAGGTGAAGCCGATCGGCCGGCAGCGCCATGGCCAGATCGAGCAGCTGCTGCGGATCATCGACAGCGGTGAGGCGCAAAACCAGGATCGTTTTGTCATTGCCCAACCTGCGAATGAGGGCCGGCTGCAGGGCTGCGGCCTGCTCAAGGTCAAGCGACCAGATGAGGCGGCCCTTGAAGTTTTTCATGACGGCATCGACCCGGGCAGTGTCGGCGAGTTCGAGATTCACCAGCAGATTGGTGGACTGGGCGGCTGCGAGCAGGGTTATGCCGGCGGGTGCCAGTTCGGATCCGGCAAAGACCGGATCGGCCGGATCCTCGAGGGCCAGCAGGTTGAGGCCGAGTCGGCCGAGCTGGCGCAGGGTGGCAGGCGAACCGTGCAGGGCACTGGTGCCGCGCAGGGCGACCGCGGTGGCCTGCTTGCCCTGACCCGCAGCCCGGTCAACCGATCCGGCGTTCTCATAACGGATCAGCTCGGCGGGGTGAGCGCCGATCCACTGATCGAGGCTGTCAAGGCTGTTGAAAAGCGAACAGGCGGCGCCGGCCGCGGGCAGCCAACGGGTGGTGAAATGGACGCCGGCCGACTGGGCGGCCAGGGCGGCTTCATCGAGGCTGGCGGCCTGATCGAGGGCGCCGCCGCTGAGATCGAACTGGTCACCGTGGCGGAGGAAGAAGCGGCCGCTGCCGAGGTTATCAAAGGTCAGGGGCGCGGGCCAGCCGGCCAGGGTGCGGATGAGGGCATTGGCCCGGTCGCCGACGCTTTGCAGGGCGGCAAGATTGAGGGTCTGCGGCTGGTCCTCCATTGCGTGATACCAGGGATGGCCGCCGGTGGAGCTGAAGTAAATAGCCGGGATGCCCTGCTCGATGAAGTGATAGTGGTCCGAGCCGCTGCCGCCCCAGCCGCGGCCGAAGCGGGTCTTGCCGAGCAGCGAGTCGCTCCAGTTGCGGGTCAGCTCGCGAAAAACCTCCGGCATATAATTGCGGCCGCCCATGGCGGCACCGCCATCGCCGGCGCCCTCCATATCAAAATTGAGCATGGCGGCAATGTGTCCGGGCGGGACCGGCAAATGGGAGGCGAAATAACGGGAGCCACGCAAGCCCTGTTCCTCGCCGCCGAAGGTGACAAAAATCAGCGAGCGTTTCGGCCGGTCCGGCTGCGCAGCGAAAACACGCGCCAGTTCCATCACCACGGCGGTGCCGGAGGCATTGTCGTCGGCGCCGGGATAGAGATGGCCATCCTTGCCCACGCCATTGTGATCCATATGGGCACCGAGGAGGATATACTCATCCCGCAGGACCGGATCGCTGCCGGGGAGCAGGGCGACGACATTCTCGCCGCGTCCCGGTTCGATCCGCCGCATCCGCACCTGCAGCTTGAGGGTGCGCTGCAAGGTGAACGAGTTCG
Source organism: uncultured Cytophagia bacterium (assembly GCA_964436305.1). Taxonomy (GTDB): domain Bacteria; phylum Zhuqueibacterota; class Zhuqueibacteria; order Residuimicrobiales; family Residuimicrobiaceae; genus JAKPUX01. The sequence continues at coordinate 58,352 of CAYTCI010000008.1, forward strand.
GCTTTTGCGGCAGATCCCGGATGACGGCGTCGAGATCGCGAAAACTGCCGGCGAACAGGTCGCGCGCGACCTTTTTCGAGATGTTGAGCGCCGGCAGTTGGGCGAAATAGCCCTCCTCATGAATAGTGCCGCCACGGATGGGCCAGTCGCCGCGGTCGAGCATCAGCACCCCGACCGCGCCGTGGGCGGCGGCGGTGCGCATCTTGTAGTCCCGCTCGTTGGCAAACTCCCAGTCCTGGTCACCGGCCGGCAAGCCGCGATAGATCAGCAGGATCTTGCCGCGGGCATCCACCCCGGCATAGTCGTCACGACCGAGGGCCGGCTCGCTGATCCCGAAGCCAACGAAAAGGACCGGTGCGGTCACCTTTCCTGAACCGGAATTCAAATAGACCGTAAAATCATTCCCCTCCTGATAGCTCACCGGCCCATATTCGCCCTTCAGCAGATCCATCTGCGCCCGCTCCAGCTGCTGCGTGACGATCATGGGATAGATCTGCAGCCAGCCGCGGTCATCGCCGGCGGGGGTCAAGCCCCAGCCGGCCAGGCGACTGCCGATCCATTCGGCGGCACGCGTCGCCTCGGCGGTTCCGGTCAAACGGCCGGCATAAACCGGGCGGCAAAGCTCCTGCACCGTGCCCAGGGCATTGGCGCCCGAAAAGAGCACCGGACCCGCCTGGGTGGAATCCCCCGCCGCTGCGGCCCCCGCGAACAGGGTCAACAGCGCCAGCAAAACTCGTGATATATTCCTCATCAGCAGCTAGATCTCCTTGAAATGGGCGGTGATGGCGGCGATCTCCTGGAACTTGGCCAGCACGGTATCGCTGGCACCCCCCATGCGATAGGTATCCTTGTCGAGCCGGCCGGCCGGATCGAGCTCGCTCAGGACGTTCGGCTGATTCAGGTTGGGCTTGTCTACCGCGTACGGCCAGAGGCGAAAGGAGCCGCCCGTGATCTCGTCGATGAGATAGACCACACCGCCGATCAGGCCATACTCGAGTTTGAAATCGATGAGCTGAATCCTGAAACGGGCGAAGGCCTTTTCGAGATGGTGGAAGACCTCGGCGTTGATCTCCTGCATCTGCCGGTACTCGGAGGCCCCCTTGTCATTGATCAGGTAATCGACATAGCCCTGGTCGAGCATGGGATCGTGGAGGGGGTCATCCTTGTAATGGAATTGGGTGACGACGGGATCGAATCGGGTGCCCTGGGCGATCTTGCCCCAATGGACGATCGAGCCGGCGGCAACCCGGCGGCTTACGACCTCGAGGTTGATCTTGAAATCGAGCTTTTTAACCAGCGCGACCTTTTCGGCGGGCGTGGCGAGGTAATGGGTGCGTACGCCGCAACGGTTGAGGTATTCAAAGATGTCGCGGTTGGTTTGCCAGTCGACCCGCGCCTTGCCGGTAATGATGTCATGTTTGACCCCGTCACCGGCCGTGATGTCATCCTTGAAGAGCATATAAACACTGGCCGGGTCATCGGGATTGGCATAGATGACCTTGGTCTTGCCTTCGTTGAGTTTTTGCAGGGTACTAAAATTGAGAGACATAGTCCGTCCTTTCAACAAGAGAACGCCCTGATAAACAGCCGGGTGGATACGGCTGACACCGGAACCGCTCTATTCGGCGGCCTGGATCAGCCGGGCGATGGGCTCAACCACCACCAGTTCGGTCTGGCCGCGCGACTTTTTGGCCTGGCCGATCAAGCCCTGTTTGGCGGCGGCCCAGTCATGACCGAGCTTCCGCCCCTCCTGGATCGCTTCTGCGGCCTGCAATCCGGCCGAGGCAAGGTCGGCAAGATCCTGCGACAGGCTCGCCATCTCACGGATCGCCGGCGCCTTTTCCATGATCTGCAGCAGCCGGGCGTGGTTCTCCTGCCAGACCGCCAGCTGATTCATTACGGCATCCCCTTCAGGGCCGGCCGGCGTAGCGAGAAACGCTGTGACATGGCCCGCGAAAGCCCGGGCGGTCATCGATTCCGGCCGCGCGGCATCCACCACGCGCGTATAGGGCGACTGCTGCAAATAGGTCACGCCCTGGCTATGGCGCTCGTAAAGTTTCAGCGGCTCGACCACATCGGTGAGGGTTCGCAGGGCGCTGGTCTCCTGCTGATTGGTCAAGCGGCGCAGCATCATCTCATAATTCTTGATATGGGTCAGTCCAAGTTCCTCCATACCGGGCGAGATGACTTCCATGCGGCGGTACATGTCGTCGAGATCGCGCACCGAGGCGGGCGACCAGAAGCGCTCGGCGATGGCGGCAGTCCGCGGCCAGATGCGTGAATCGATGGTTTCGGGGGTGACCAGTTCAGCCCAGCTGGTGGCCTCGCCGCCGAGGATCCGCGCGGCCTCGGCCGGCGTCAGGGCGGAATCAGCCGGCACCGGATCATTGAGATAGTGATAGGAGGCCGGCTGGATCAGATCGATGTAATAGCCGTTGGAGAGAATGCCCTGGTAGCCCTGACGGGCGGACTGGACGAGGAACTGTGGACCACGCCAGGACTGGATGACGATATCCCTGGGCATCTGCGGATGGAGGGCCTCATCCCAGCCGACGAGCCGTTTGCCATGTTTGGTCAGGATCTTGAGCAGGCGGCCGTTGAAATAGGCCTGCAGCGAGTGGTTATCCTTGATACCGTTTTTCTTCATAAAGGCTTGAATGGCCGGATTGGCGTTCCACTGCTTGCCATTGTTCTCGTCGCCACCGATATGCAGATAGGGATCGGGAAAGAGCGCGGCCATCTCGCCGAGAAAGCGGTCGAGAAACTTGTAGGTGCTCTCCCTGGTGGGATCCATGGTGGGATCGAAGACGCCCCAGCGCCGCTCGATGGTGTAGGGGCCCGGAGCACTGGCCAGCTCGGGGTGGCTGACGAACCAGGCGGTGGTATGGCCGGGCATGTCGAACTCGGGATAGACGCGGATGCCGCGCTCATCGGCCCAGGCGATGATCTCCCTGATTTGCGGCTGGGTGAAGTACAGGCCATCCGACCCGAGGCGGGTCAACTCCGGAAAGAGCTTGCTCTCGACGCGGAAGCCCTGGTCCTCCGAGAGGTGGAGATGGAGGACGTTCATCTTGACCGCGGCCATGCCGTCGAGATTGCGCTTGATCACCTCCATCGGCATCCAGTGGCGGCAGGGATCGATCATCAGGCCGCGCCAGGGGAACCGGGGCTGGTCCTGGATGGAGAGGGCCGGAAAGTAGAACCCCTGTGTATCAGCCTGCAGCAGCTGCAGCAGGGTCTCGAGGCCGTGCAGCCCGCCGAGGTCGGTGACGCAGCGCAGTTCGATCCGCGCCGGTGTGATGGTCAGTTCGTAGGATTCGTCCTCACCGAGGACGACCTTGCCGGGCCGCTGGCAGGTGATCAGCAGCGCGGGATTGTCCACCCGGGTGGTGGCGGTAATGACATCCTGCGGCATGAAAAGACCGGTACGGCCGGAGAGGCGGCGGAGCATACGGGTCGCCGCGCTGTAGAGCCGGGGGTCGGCCTGGCCGGCGACCATCGTAGTGAATGCGGCCTCGAGGCGGAACTGGCCCTCCGCCAGCGTCATCTTTGCGGGCAGCGGCATCAGGTTGAGGGGTGCGGCAGCCGGGAGCAGGGCGGGCCAGGCCAGGAGCAGGCCGAGCAGACAGATCAGCAGGTTCTTTTTCATGAATCTCCTCTCGGGTTATTTTTTAACCAGCATGCGATCATACAGCCAAAGGCCGGCCATGCAGATCACCCCCATGGCGGCGACCAGGCTCCACAGCAGCGGAGCGCGGGTGGCCACCCCCTGGCCGGCGGGATTCTTGATCAGGATTTCGAAGAGATAGCCGCCCAGCGGCGCACCGACGATCGTACCCAGGGCCATCGGCAAGTTGGCGTAGCCGAGGTAGAGCCCCTCCTGCCCTTTCGGGGCGATGGCGCCGATGTACTGGTAGATACGCGGCGAGGCGAACATTTCACCGACCGCCATCGAGGCGATCGAGATGAGAATGAAGAGTCCGGCCAGCGGCATCGCAAAGGAGCCGATGGCCACCTGCTGCAAGGCGCCGCCGTTGGTCAGGCTTGGGATGATATTGAGCAACATACCCACCACCGTGACGCCGACGCCGGCCATGATCGATTTCAGCGGCGTCCAGTTTTTGGAAAAACGGGTCAGCAGCAGCTGGAAGCAGACGATCATCACCGGATTCATCAGGGTATAGAGTTCGACCGGCGCCTGTTTGTCGATAAAGCGCAGATAGAGCGGGATCAGATTGTAGATCTGGACGTAGATGAACCAGAAAAAGCTGATCACCACCAGAAAAAAGACGAAGCGCAGGTTGCCAAGGACGATGAACATCCCCTTGATGGCCTGGCCGGCGGTTTTCGGCTTTTGCAGCGTGGTCCCCGCGAGGGGCTGCTGATACTGCGGTTCACGGTAAATGAAAAGGACGATCAACAGGCCGACCAGGGCGAAGAGGGTGGCCACCCAGGTAAAGATGGCCGGGATGCCGAAATGGGTGCGCACGAAATAGGAGACCGTGCGGCCGAGCATCGAGCCGATGTTGATCACCATATAAAAAATGGCAAAGCCGAAGGTGGAATTGCTCCCGGAAGTCTTTTGCACCGTGCCGGAGATGCAGGGTTTGACGATGCTGCCGCCGATGCCGATCAGCAGGATCCCCCCCACCACCGGGATGGTATAGTCGAGCACCGTGCGATCCATCCCGAGCAGAGCCGGCCAGAACTGCTGCAAGGTGCCCATGGTCAGATAGCCCAGGGCGATGAGGATAAAGGCGAGCACGAGGGATTTCTTGAAGCCGAAGCGATCGGCAAGGGTGCCGCTGAGGATCGGCAGGAAATAGATGAGCCCCCAGAGCAGGGTGCCGTTGAGAAAGGTGGCCTTGGTCGGGCCCATGCCGAGGGTTTCGTTGAGATAGATGACGACGAACGAGGCGACCGCGTAATAGGCAGCGCGTTCGAACAGTTCGATGGTATTGGCGGTCCAGAAGGTCGCCGGGAATTTGCTTTTCATGGGGCTCCAGGGTTAGGGGATGACCTGCCAGTTCCTGAGGGTAGTCTCCACCAGCGGCTTCCAGAGGGCATAGCCGGCACCATTACAGTGCATGCCGTCATCGCTCAGCTCCCGGCGCAGCTTGCCGCTGCTGTCGGCCACCGCGGTGTAGAAATCGATAAAGTGATATCCTTCCTGTTCGCACAGCGTCTGGATCCAGCGGTTCAGTTCCTGGATTTGTGCGAGCGGGTGGGTCGCGAGGGCGGCCTCCTTGCCCGGCAGATAATCGTTGACCGGCATGATCGCGCCGACCGCGACCTTGATGCCTTGTTCTCTGGCCATGCGGCAGAGGCGGGCGATGTTGGCACGGCTCTCGTCCAGGTTCATGCGCTTGTCGGGCCAGAGGTCGTTGAGGCTGCCGCAAAAGAGGATCATGGCCATGGGCTTGAGCTGGGCGACATCCTGACGGTAGCGCAGCCAGAACTGGTGGGTGCTCTCGCCGCCGATGCCGCGGTTGAGCAGGGCCACACCCGGGAAATCCTGTGCCAGATTCCAGTTGTCGACCGAGGAGGAGCCGTAAAAGACGATGCGCTTCTCCCCCTGCCGCGGCGGACCCACCTCGGCATTGGTCTCCGCATAACGGGCGAGGGATTTGCTCAGGTTCTCCTGTTCGGCTTTCACGGCCGCCGTGATCAGCCGCATGCCTTCGGCGACTCGGAGGGCGGGAACACCGAAAGCGAGCAGGGCAGTCCGGGCCATCAGTGAATCCCCGGCGGGGAGCATATGGACGCCGTCATAGGTCAGCACGCCGCGGTCGCTCATCCCCGGTTTTTGCAGCGGCGCGAGCACCTGGCGGAAGGCTTCGTCGTGGTCGATGAGCAAGCACTTTTCCTTTTTGGCAATCTCGCGCAGGGTTTGGTTGTAGGGCGCCAGGGCCAGGTTCTCGGGCGACGCGAGATTCTCCTTGATCACCGTGGCGGTGAAGAGGGCGACCCGGATGTTTTGCGCCCGGGTCCGCCGCACCATTTCTGTCACCTTGTCCCGGTAGATGGGCAGGGGCACCGCAGTGAGGTTCCAGCCGCGTTCCCTGGCGAGAAATCCGTGCCAGACATCGTTGACGCCGACGCTGATGGTCACCCACTGCGGATGGAGGTCGAGGACATCCCGCTGGAAGCGTTCCGCCATATCGGTCGATTTGTGGCCGCTGATGCCGGCGTTGACGAAGCAAATTTGCCGCTCGGGATAGAGTACGGCCAGGCTCTTGCGCATCAGGGTGACATAGCCGGTGGGATTCTCGCCGAGCTCGGTGATGCTGTTGCCCAGGGTCACCACCGTATCCCCGTCACGCAGGAGGAGATCCTGGGCGAAAAGGCCGGTGGCGAGGCAAAGGAGTACAAATACGAAGGCGATTTTTTTAGGCATGGCCGCTCCTCTTATGCTATGAATTAATCCAGTTCCACCTTGAGCGTCGCAATCCGGTTGGGCGTCAGATGCAGATATACCCGGTTACCCTCGACCCGGAGCGGGGTTCCCTCCTCCTCCATAAAATTCGAGTAGCAGGCCTTTTTCACCGTGCGTGGCAGGGTGATGACGGGATCGCAGGCGGTGCCGGCGTACTCGAAGAGGCGCAGGATCCAGGTCCGGTCCATGGCCGGGGTGGGAGTTGTCAGCGGCTCATGGCATTTGATCGAATGCAGGATTACGTTCGGCACATCGACGCTCACAAAGGAGTGACCGGCGGGCTCTTGCGCGGGTGCGGCTGCCAGAGAGCGCACGATCAGGGGGTAGTTGTATTCATAGCCCTGACGCATGCTGCCGGCCTCGCGCCAGCCGCCCTGATGCGGCAGCAGGGCGTACTCGATGCGGTGCTTGCCACGATCCGCCAGCGGATCGGGATAGACCGGCGCACGCAGCAGGGTCAGGCGCATGACGTTCTCCCTGATGTCGCCGCCGTACTTCGCCCGGTTGAGCAGGGTGACGCCATAACCTTTGCCCGGGTCGGAGAGATCGCACCATTTCTGCATGTTGACTTCGTGGCGGGCCTTCTCCCAATCGGTGCGGCGGGTCGTCGGCCGGCGGATGGTCCCGAAGGGGATCTCGAAGGTGGCGCTGCTGTCGTCGGCATTGACAGCAAAAGCGACCTTGAGGGCGACGTGCTCCTCCCACCAGTCGGCACACGTGACGAAATCGATTCGGTCAAGTCCGTCATAAAGGATGACATCCTGGGTGAAATAACTGTCGGGATTATCGGGCGTCGGGATATCCTTGACGACACCGGGCTTGAGGAAATCCTGCTCGACGCGCAGGACCGTGCGCACCGGGCCATTCTCGATCAGCTTGATGCTGCGGCAGGCCGGGGCATAGCGCTCGCCAAGGGCGATTTCCCAGGCATCCCACTGCGTCGGGGTATCCTTGAACAGCTGGAGTTCGTTGCCCGGTCCGCGCAGAATTTCGCGCTGCTGTGTTTTGTCAAACAGCCGCTTGATGCTACCGCTGTGGGGATCCATCTCGAGGAGATAACGGCTGTTCTCGAGGCTATGATCGGATGCTTTCAGGGCGGTGGCGTAAGGCGCGCTGCTGCGCGGTTGCAGGGTATAGAGGGCATAGCCGGTGGCGGGCACCTCGCGGGCGATGAAGAGCAGCCGCTGCTGAAAGCGGTCCGACTTCGCCTGTTGCCCGGGGATCTCCTCCCCGGCGGCGACGATCTGCGAGGGGATCTCCTGGCCCCGGGAATCGAAAACCGCCAGCTTGTCCGCCGCGCCGGCAGGCAGCTCGACGCTCACGAGGTCGGTGCGCGGCCAGGCCAGCGGATTGTAGACCATCAAAGTGCGGCCGGCCGTTGAGGTGCTGCCCGGGGCGGCGAGGGCATCGAGCGCGTGATCCAGGACCTTCTGGCCGATCTCGCGGCTGGCCGCGTAGAGCTCGGCGGCATCGCGATAGACGCCGTGGATGCTCGAGCCGGGCAGGATATCGTGGAACTGGTTGAAGAGGATGCCGCGCCAGCCGTCCAGGAGATCCCGGCGGGGATAGGGCTGACCTTGCAACGCCGCCAGCGCGGCGAGCTGCTCGGCCTCACCGAAAAGGATCTCGCACTCGCGGTTGTTTTTCTTGGTATTGGCCTGGGTGGTAGCGGTGCCGCGGTGGTACTCAAGGTAGAGCTCATTCTTCCAGACGGGCAGCCGGCTGAGGTCGTGGGTGCGCAGCCAGTCGATGTAGCCCTGACCGGTGCCATAAACCACAGTGGGGAAGATATCGAGCGTTTTGAAATACTCGGCCTGATCGAGCATCTCGGGGGTCGGCCCGCCGCCGTGATCGCCGACGCCATAGAGGAGGAGCATCTTTTTCAGGCCGGTATTGGCATCGAACTGGCGCAGCCAGTCGACCAGCTGCCGGGCATCGGTCAGGCTGTTGGTATAGTCATAGGGGAAATAGGTGAGCAGACGGCTGCCGTCGGGTCCCTCCCACCAGAAGAGACGGTAGGGGAACATGTTGGTGTCGTTCCAGCCGATCTTCTGGGTGATGAAGGCCTGGATGCCGGCCTCACGGTAGAACTGGGGCATGTTCCAGTTATAGCCGAACGAATCGGGATTCCAGCCGGTGGCGACCTCAGCCCCGAATTTCTTCTCGAAATAGGCCTTGCCATAGAGGAGCTGGCGCGCCCAGGATTCTCCCGAGATCAGATTGCAGTCGGGCTCGACCCACATCCCGCCGATGATCTCCCAGCGCTTGTCGGCGACGCGGGCTTTGATGCGGGCAAAGAGATCGGGGTAAAGATTCTCCATCCACCAGTAGAGGTGGGCCTGGCTCTGGGTGTAGGTGAAATCGGGCCGGGCATCCATCATGTCCAGGACCGAGGAGAAGGTATTGTGCGCCACCTGGATGGTCTCGGGATAGCGCCACAGCCAGGCGCAGTCGATGTGGGCATTGGCATCGAGGACCAGGGTGAACTCTTTGGCAAATTTCGCCACCGGCTGCAGGGCCTTGCGGGATTTTTCCAGCGAGGCATTGAAATCGGCGAAGCGGCCGGCCTCGAGGGCCCGGGTGTCGACCAGACCGGCGGCCTTGTCCATCTGCCGGCGCAGGGCGGCGCGTTTGGAGGAGGGTGTGGTGCTGTGATCGATCCCCTCATCGCGGCGGGTGCGGCCGACCTGGAGGTAGGTGTCGCCGCTGAGCAGCTTCTGGCCGATGCGCAGGCTGAGAATATACTTCTCGATGGCCGCGGTATAGGCCGTCATCTCCGCATAATAGAGCCGGGCGGTGAGCAGCCGCATCGGGCCGCCGGTATTGATCGCCTTGATTGCCAGGCTGAAGCGCTGGCCGGGGGTGACCTTCTCGCTCAGGGTGAAGCGGCCATTCCAGCTGAAGCGCCCCTTCGCCTGGCCATCGACATAGAACACCCCGGCGTCATCGACCTCGAGCGCAATCTCGAGCTTGCCTTTGGGCGGCTGGCCCATGATCAGGGCCGGCACGGTATAGGTGGTGCGCATCCAGGCCGAATCGGCGGTCAGCCGCTGATCAAAGGCGATGGTCGGCCAGGCACTGTCGTCGCAGCCGGGCTGCATGCCGTCGGCGGTCACCCGCGGATTGAATTTCCAGTCTGCCAGGGAAAAGAGGGCGTGCTTTTCGAGTTGGGCGCAGAGCTGATCGACCGGGGATTGGGCCGATGCGGTGAGGGCGCAGAACATCAGGCCGAGCACGAGGCTGCGGAGCGGTTTCATGGGATTCCTCCAGGGGGGATGGTATGCGGAATACTCAAGATGAAAGATAGGAAAAATTTGGCAAGGGGGCAAATCATTTATACGAGTTTCGGGGCCGACAGCGGTCTACACGCACCCGCCCGAGCCCCAACTCTCGTCCCGGCCTGAAATTCGCGGTGGCCGGGCCGGCACGAGCACACCCGGCTGTCGAATTCCCCAGAGGGAATCATCAGGTCCGCAGCTGATGCAGCACCAGACGCAGCTGGTCGAGGTGGCCCTCCTCCTCGGTGATGGTCTCCTGCACGACCTGCTGCTCGCGCGGGTCGACCTGCTGGATCAGCTGACGCAGCAGGGCGAGGGTGGCCTCTTCGGTCTGCATGGCGAACTCGACAGCCGTGAGATCGTCCAGGCTGGCCGCGGTATCGATCGCATCCTGTTCGTCGGTGAACATCTTGTGCTGCCATAGCTGCTCGATATAGGCTGCGTACTCTCCGGCATAGCTCTCCTCAGCCGGCGGCGCTTCGAGGGATTCGGCCAGGCGGGCGAAGCGTTCTTCGTGGGCATTTTCCTGCTGGGCGATGGCCGCTGCAGCGGTACTCAGGGCCGGGCTCTCGGCGCTCTGGGCGAGCGCGGCATAAAAGGCGGCGCCATTGTGCTCTTCGGTCACATTCATGGCGATGATCTCATGGGCAAGAAAAAGATTGGCCATGCTCAGTTCTCCTTTAAGGGGGCTGCAGCCCGGGCCCTATTTTCCACGCAGGCCGAGGGCATAGAGTTTTCCCGCGGCATCGAACGCGGTGGCAGCGGTGGTGAGTACAAGGATCTCCTTTTCCCGCGCCTTGGCGAGGACGGCCTCGTCGGGTTCGAGACCATCCGGCAGGATGACACCGGCCAGCGTCTTGAAAAAGCAGATGGCAATGACGTTCATATGGGTCTGGCTGGTGATCCAGAGTGAGCCCTTGACCGCCTTGGCCATCACATCGCTGAGCATGTCGGAGATACAGGCGGTGCTCACCTCAAGCGGTTGCCCGGGATTGCCGCTGAGTATCGTGCAATCCAGTTCCTTGATGATCTGGCTGAGCTGCATGGTTCTCTTCCTTCTGCAAGAGATCGTCGGGCAAACGCCTATTGGCCGGATCGTGCCGGCAAGATGACGCGAAAGGTGGAACCCTTGTCGAGTTCGCTCTCGACGGTGATCTGTCCATGATGGTCATCGATGATGCGCCGGCAGATCGCCAGCCCGAGGCCGGTGCCGGAGATCTTGCGCGACAGGGCATTGCGACCGCGAAAGAACTCGCCGAAGATCTTTTGCAGATCCTCTTTGGACATACCGATGCCGGTATCGCTGACGGCGATCTCGACATGCCCGTCGCGCTGCCGGCCGGCAACTTTAACCTGACCTTGCGGCGGGGTATATTTGATGGCGTTGCTGACGAGATTGGCGAAAAGCCGTGCCAGGTCGTCGCGGTTGCCCACCACCTGTGGCAGCCCCTCCACCCCCTCCAGCGTGACGGTCAGGGATTTTCCGGTGGCCTCGTTCTGATAGAATTGCAGGGTCTCCTGCAGGATCGGGCCGAGGCTGACCGGCTCCATCAGTTTGGCGGCGCCGCGGCGTTCAGCGCGCGACATGTCGAGCAGGTCGTTGATCAGCAGCAGCAGGCTGTCGGCCTTGTCGCGGGAGCGGGTGATGATCTCCTTTTCCTTATCCGGGTTACCCGCCGTCAGTCCTTCCAGAATGAGGTTGAGGTATCCTGCGATCGCCGCCACCGGCGACTTGAGCTCATGGCTGACCAGGCTGACGAAATCGCTCTTGAGCTGCTCGAGCTTTTTATCCTCGGTAATATCGACCAGGACGGTCACCGTGCCCCAGGCTTCGCCCTTCTCGTCATGCAGGGGGGCGGTATTGGATTGCAGAAAGCGCCCTTCGGAGGCGGCGAACTCGGTACGGGTCATGGTCGCGGTGCGAGCGACCGTTTCCAGCTCGCCGCCGATGAGCTTTTCCAGTTCGGGATTGCCGAGCAGCCCCTCGACGGTGGCACCGACGACTGTTTCCAGGGGCAGGTTGAGCAGCTGCTGGGCGGCCGGATTCATCAGGACAATCTGTCCGGCACGGTTGGTGGCGATGAGCCCTTCGCTCATGCAGTTGATCAGGGTCATGGTGCGCGATTTCTCGTTGGAGAGCTCGAGCAGGTTGCGGTCGCGCTCCTGGCGCAGGGCCTCGGCCTCGAGCAGCAGCCAGCGTTTCTCCAGGCCGCGGCGGATCTTGGTGCGCAGCTCATCCGGGGAGAAAGGCTTGGGGAGGTAATCGTAGGCCCCCTTGCGCATGGCGTCGACGGCGGTTTCGATGGTGGCGAAGCCGGTGATTATGATGGTGATGATCTGGTCGTCATGCTCCTGGATCCGCTCCAGCACCTCCAGACCGCCCATCTCGGGCATCATTAGATCGACCAGGACCATATCGTAGGGGCTCTGCTGGATCATTTCCCAACCGATGCGGCCGTTCTCCGCCAGATCGACCTTGAAATTGGGATTCTGCAGGATGCGCTGGCAGCCGATGCGGATGATCTCCTCGTCATCCACAACCAGGATGCGGGCGTCACGGCTCTGGATCATGCGCAGCGCCTTTCGCGGTCAGTTTGTGGATGCGCGCCACCAGATCGGCGGGTTTGAGGGGCTTGGCGGCGAAATCATCGACCTTCATCCACTCCTGGTCCTCGCTGAACTGGAAGCTGAAGCCGGTTTTCTCCTCGGCCGAGGTCAGCATCAGGATCGGCAGCCGGCGCAAGCGTTCATCGCTGCGCACGGCGTACGCGAGGGTAAAGCCCGAATCGCGTTCCTCCATCATCAGGTCAATGACGAGGACGTCATACGCCGTCTCTTCGAGCTTTTTCAAAGCGAGGGCGACCGAATCGGCCGCATCGACCGTAAAATTGGCCGCCTCGAGGATCATCCGGTTGATCTCGACAAAATCGGGATCGTCATCGACCAGGAGAATGCGCTTTTTATCTTCCATGCTGAGGGATCCGGATTAGGGTTATTTTTTCAAGCCAATACCCTTGTCATCGGCCGGCCGGGGATGGGCCGGCCGGGCTGTGGCGAGCAAGGCCTTGACACGCGCGAGCAAGACCTCGCGCTTGATCGGCTTTTCGACGAAGTCATCCACCGGCAGAAACTCGCCATCCTCGGTCGAGAAGCGGAAATCGCTGTGCTGATGGATGGCGGTGATCATGATGATGGGGATGTGCTCGGTGGCGGGGTCGCGCCGCACCCGGTAGGCAAAATGGAAGCCCTCGGTGCCAGTGGGCATCATCACATCGAGGCAGATCAGGTCCGGCTGCCAGCTCCTGATCTTCTCCCAGGCGCTCTCCGGATCGCGCGCCTCTTCGACCGTATAGCCATCGCTCTCGAGGATGGTCCGGTTGATCAAATTGAAATCGGGGTCATCATCGACCAGCAATACTTTTCCCGCTTCCGCCATGGCGGCTCTCTCCTTACAGGTTTCAGGATTGCGTTATCTCGGCCAGTTCCGCGTCCGCCAGCACCATCTCCGCCCCCTCTGGCAGGACCAGCGTGAATTCACTGCCCTCCCCCGGGGTGCTCTGGACCAGAATATCCCCCTTGTGGCGCTGCATGATGCCATAGGCGATCGAGAGTCCGAGTCCGGTGCCGACACCGCGCGGCTTGGTGGTGAAGAAGGGCTCGAAGATTTTTTCCCGCACCTGAGGCGTCATGCCGGTGCCGGTGTCGCGAATATGCAGCAGCACCTGTTTCTTCGCCGAATCATGCAGGGTGCGGATGGTCAGGGTGCCGCGATCCTTCATCGCCTCGACGGCGTTGAGGATGATATTGAGCAGCACCTGCTGGATCTGGCCGACGTCGACGAAGACCTTGGGCAGTCCAGGATCAAGTTCCTTTTCGACCCGGATGTTGTGAAAGATCGCTTGCTGGGTCACCAGCGCGAGGGTGCTGCCAAGGATCTGATTGAGGTCGACGATGGCCGCCTCGATGCGGGTCTGGCGCGAAAAATCGAGGAGGCCGCGGACGATCTTTTTGCAGCGCTCCGTTTCGGCGCGGATCAGCTCAAGGTCCTGCGTCTCCTGGGCATCCCGGGCGCTCTTCTCGAGCAGCAAGCTCGTATAGATGAGGATGCCGCCGAGGGGGTTGTTGAGCTCGTGCGCCACGCCGGCGGCGAGCTGGCCGACCGAGGCCATCTTTTCGGACTGGAGCAGCTGGGCCTGGGTCTTGCGCAGGGTCTCGAGCGAATACTTAAGCTCCACATTGGAGGCGGTCAGCTCGCCCTCGGTCTTTTGCAGCTGGTCGATCAGATAGGGCAGGCACATCCCCGCCTCGGCGATGCCCTGGTAGACGGCGATGGCCTTTTCCCGGCAGGTCGGATAGCCGCAGGCTCCGCAGTTGAGCTCATCTTCCGGCGTGAGCTTGCCGGTGATCGCCAGAATCTCGGCCAGTTCCTCCTCCGAGGGCAGGGGCAGCGAGATCTCCTCCCAGGTGAACTCGCGGCCGAGGTCGACGGGCTTGATCCGCCTGATCCAGTGCTCACGTTTCTGAAAGGCTTCGTTCGCCTCCGAGTGATGGAGGAAATGGACCACCCGGTCCTTGCGGATAAAGACCGAGAGTTCGTTGTCCATTTGCGGGCCGTTGATGCAGCCTTCGCAGAAGAGCAGGTCGAGAAACTGCGCCTCGATATTCCCCTCGGCAACCTTGCGGATCGCCTCGAGCACACGATCGCGCCCTTCGGTGACGATGACCTTGTTTTGCAGGGTGCCGCCGGGGATGCCGGCCGTATCCAGCAGGCCACCGGAGATGGCAAAGGCGCGGCCAATGCCCGCCTCCGGCCCATCGAGGGGGCTCTCCGGCAGTTTGCTGAGCACGATTTGCTCATCGCGGAAGAGCGCTGCCAGTTCCTGAAAAGTGAGGACCTCCTCGATGACGCCGCCGGTCTTGGGGTCCTCCATCTCGCGCTTTTTGGCGATGCAGGGGCCTATAAAAACAATACGGGCCTCGGGATGCCACTGGCTGCGGATGAGCCGCGCCAGGGCGATCATCGGGGAAACCACCGGCGCCAGGATCAGCAGAAGTTCGGGATAGTACTTTTCGATAAAATTGACGACCGCAGGGCAGGGCGAGGTGATGATGATCGGCATGATACCGGTTTCCCGGAGGCGGGCATACTCGGCACCGACCAGATCCGCCCCCAGCGCCACCTCATAAACCCTTGAAAAGCCAAGCTGGCGCAAACCCGCTACCACCTGTAAGGGCCGCCCGTTGGTGAAAGCGGCGGGAAAGGAGGGCGCCAGCAGGGCAATCGTCTCGCGGCCGCTCGCCAGCAGCTCGCGGGTGTGCGCCACCCCGTCGCGGATGCGCTTGGCCCCCTGCGGACAGACCCGCACACAGTAGCCGCAGGTGATACAGCGTTCCGCCATCACCTTGGCCTGGCCATTCTCGACACGGATGGCCTTGGCCGGACAGCGGCGGACGCACAAATAGCAGCGCTTGCAGCGGTTCTCTATGGTGGTGACGATGGGATCCATCGCTTACCCATGGTTGCGGTGCCGGAACCTCTTCCTGGCTTCACCCTTTTTCAGGCCGGGCATGCCAAGGGCCCGCCAGTCGCGAGTCTCTGCTGCTAAAATAACGAAAAAGAACAAGGAACGCAACCCTATTTGCGCAGGTCCAGCATCGGCGGATTGAAATCCGCCGAATCGGGCAGATCGCTGCTCACCTTTTTCCCCACCTTTTTGGGCGCCAGCCCCAAAGCCACCGCGACGCCATAGAGGATCGCCTCCGGGCGCGGCGGGCAGCCCGAGACATAGAACTGGACCGGGATCACCTTGTCCACCCCGCCGTACATGTTATAACTGTCGTAAAAGACATCCCCGCCGCAGGCGCAGGAGCCGATGGCGAAGACCAGCTTGGGGGCCGGGGTGGCCTCATAGAGCCGTTCCAGAGCGGGGGCGATCTGGCGCGAGACCCCGCCGGTAACCAGCAGGACGTCGGCGTGACGCGGCGAGCCGACCAGCTTGATGCCGAAACGCTCGGCATCATAATAGGGCGTGAGGACGTTGATGATCTCGATATCGCAGCCATTACACGCGGCACAATTGGTGTGGTAGACCCACAGCGCCTTGGGGAAAGCCTTGGCGGCCAGTTTTTTCAGCATCGACGCAACTCCCGTTTCAATTCGTCCAGACCGCCAGCACCGCGCGGGTGGCGCTGTCCAGCAGTGGATAAAGCAGGTTCGGAAAGAGGCCGATCAGCAGCGACAAACCCGCCAGCACCGCCATGCTGACATACATCAGGAAGGGCACTTCGCGCACTTCCGGGCCGCCGGCCTCTGCCGGCAGGGCGGCGGGCGCCCAAAAGACCTTGTAGGCGGCGCGTACCAGGCAAGCCAGGGTGAGCAAACCGGTGAGAATCGCGATGACCAGCGCCCACCAGATTCGGGCCTCGCCCAGGGCGATGAACAGCGTGAACTTGCTGAGAAAGGCGTTGAGCGGCGGCAGACCGCCCAGCGCCAGGGCGCCCAGAATGAAACAGAACGAGGTGACCGGCATCGACTTCGCCAGCCCGCCCAGCTGCGAAATGCGCCGCACACCACCGGTCGCGTACATCACCGCTCCGGTGCTCATGAAGAGCAGGGCCTTGATCAGGGTATGATTGACCAGATGGAAAAGCCCGCCATAGACGCCAAGATAACTGCCCAATCCCAGCCCCAGGAAAACATAACTGATCTGGCTGACGCTGGAGAAAGCGAGCATGCGTTTGAGATCGTCCTGCACCAGTGCCATGATGATGCCGATGAGCATGCTGGCGGAGGCCAGCAGGGCGATGAAGAGGGCAATCCCGTGCCAGGCGGGGGCAAAGATCGTGACGGTGCGGGCGAGGGCATAGGCGCCCAGTTTGATAATCAGGCCGGAGAGCAGCGCGCTGACCGGCGAGGGCGCCTCGGAGTGGGCGTCCGGCAGCCAGGCATGAAAGGGCACCAGGCCCGCCTTGGTGGCGAAGCCCACCGTCATAAAGGCCACCCCGAGCAGCGCTGCCTTGCGCGGGATCAGCCGCGCCACCTCGCCCATATGGTTCAGCAGCAGGGCCTTGCTGCCCAGCAGGGGATGCGCAGCCGCGAAAATCAGGACCATGCCGAGCAGTGAGAAGGTCATACCGACCATCACCAGCAACACGTACTTGTAACCGGCCTCAAGGGAGGCCTTTTTGCGGTAAAAAGCGACCAGCAGGGCGGTTGCGAGGGTCGAGGCCTCCATGCCGACATAGAGGAGGATGAGGTGGTTGGTGGTGACGGTCCAGTTCATCGCCCCCGCGAAGATGAGGATCAGGGCATAATAGAGGCGCAGCCGCTGCGGGCTGGTGAGACCGTGCTCCTCCTCCTTTTGCATGTAGCGCACCGACTGGATCAGCACCAGCAAGACGATCCCGTTGATGAGCAGGGCCAACAGGGCGCCGAGCGCATCCACCCGCAGTCCGCTACCCGCCATCTCCAGCACAAGGCCGCCGAATACGGATCCGCTTTGCACGATCGCGGCCGCCAGCTGCACCCCCATCACAGCGATGGCGATGCCCTCGCGCGCGAGCCGGCGTCGCTCGTGACCGAAGAGCTGAATCAGAATGGCGCCCAAAAACGGCCAGAGGATCAGAAACAGGGGTAGCAGGGATTCAGACTTGGCCATGATCACCTCATTATCGCTTGAGCTCGGAGAGCCGAGCCGAATCGGTCGAACCGAACAGTCTGTAGATATCGGCACTGAGGTAGAGCAGGATAAAGATTGCCGCCACCACGTTGGTGAGGATTCCAATCATCGTGGTCTCTTTGAGCTGCGGCGCCAGGGCGAGCAGGATGAGGTGGACGGCGTTTTCCAGCAGTCCAAGGCCGATGACGGTCTTGATCACATCGCGGCGTGTGAGCAGGGTCCAGAGGCCGAGGCAGAAAACAACACAGGCGCCGGCCAGCACACTGCGCACCTGACCCTCCAGGACGGCCGGGACCGGTGCCATGATGAAGATGGTGCGATAAAAGATCCGGTAAAGGGCGACCATCATCAATCCGAGCAGGATCACGGAGAGGGCGAAACCCAGAATGGGCTTGTATTCGATTTGCGGTACGCGTTTGATATAGTGTAGCAGCAGCCAGGGGATGATGACCCCCTTCGTGAGCAGACAGGTTGCGGCCCAGAGATAGAGGCTGGTGTTCGCCGTCAGCCACGCGCAGGCGACCAGGATCAGGCAGAGCAGCAGCGACTGGATCCAGTACGCCCAGGCCGCGAGGCGCAGCTTGCGGATCTCCACCGCCGCGACCGAGGCCATGAGGATAGCCATGGTCAGGGTGACCAGGGTCTGGCCGGTGATCATGAGGCCTCCTTCCGCCCCGGCGCGCCATGCGGCATCGAGGTGCCGGTATAGTTGCGTCCGTGGCGCATCCGCCGCGTCGGAATGCGGTCGATGGCATTCTCGGTCTCGAAACAGCGGCCGCAGCGTTTGCAGGTGAGCATGTAGAGCTGCTGCTCGATGTAGAGATCGGTCTTGTCATCGGTGGCCGATTCAAAGAGCGGCGTCATGGTGATCGCCCCCTCCGGGCAGACCTCCGCGCAGCGGCCGCAATAGGTGCAGCGGTCGAGGATGAACTCCATCCGGGTCTGATCGCCCTCGTCGTGGCAGCGGATCAGGCGCGAAGGGCAGACATTGGCACAGCCGCCGCAGCCGATGCACTTGCTGGCATCGACATCGATCTTGCCGCGAAATCCCTCGCCGATCTCCGCCCCCGGACCAAAGGGATAGGGCAGCGTCACGCGGAGATTGCCGAAACAGATCCGGGCTTCTCTGATTTTGGATTTGAACATAGAGCCGCTTCGATCCTTGATTTGATCTCAGGAGCCAGCCACCGCCAGAGCCAGACCCGCCAGTTCTATGACGATGAGGATGAGAAAGAAACGCACAGCCTGGTCGATGCGCAGCCGGGGATTGACCACATGGACCACCGCGACAAGGGCCAGCAGGAGTACCATCTTGACCAGGGTCATCAGCAGGTTCAGCGGCGCCGAGGAGAGGTGCGGCCAGGGCAGAAAGAGCGAGATCAGGATCGCCGCGAAGACGAATTGCTTGGCATAGATCATCCATTTGAAGAGGGCCAGTTTGGGACCGCTCTGTTCGATGAAGGGGCCCTCCATGATCTCCTGATCCGCCTCAACGATATCGAACGGCAGACGCGCCAGCTGGGCGATGATGGCGATGAAAAGGGTGAGGCCGGCGAGCACGGTCGACAGGGTCGGCGGATGCGCCGCCTGCCAGGCCATGATGTCACTGAATTGGGTGGAGTGGGCTTTGACCGCCATGCTGATCAGGGCGATGAGGATGACCGGCTCCACCGTCAGCAGCATCATCACCTCGCGTGAAGCCCCGATCGAAGCATAGGGGCTGTCCGATGTCAGGCCGCTGACCACCACCATCACGGCGGCCAGGGTGATGAGATAGATGAAGACGATGATATCGCCGGCGTTCTGCAGCGGGGGCGGCACACCGATGGGGATGAGCACCGCCGCCGTCAGAATCGCTGCCAACCCCAGCACGGCACTATAACGGTAAAGAGCGTGCGGCGTGGTAACCAGCTCCTCCTTGCCCAGCAACTTGAGCAGATCCAGATAGGGCTGATGCAGCGGCGGTCCGATGCGCGAATGGACCACCGCCACCAGTTTGCGCATCACTCCCTCTAACAGGGGAGCGAGCAGCAGCACCAGCAGGAGTTGCGCACAAGCCAGGAGAAATGGGGTCATAGCGGCTCCTTGATGCCATGCCGCAGGCGGTAAAGCGCCCGCAGCTCCTCCCTGCTCCAACTCCGCACTTCGCCGCTGCGGAGATCGACGGTCTCGAGTCGCTCGGTGCAGGAGAAACAGGGATCCAGGCTGCCGAGGCCGATCGGCACATCGGCGATGAATTCGCCCGTCACCATCACGGGAATGCCCTGGAGGTTCTGGAAGGTGGGGGCACGCGCCTTCCAGCGGTAGGGACGCTGGTCTTCGCCGGTGATGACATAATGGTGGGTTTCGCCGCGCGGCGCCTCGACTGAAGAGAGGCCGACGCGTCCCGGCGGGATCGGCTCGCGCATATCGGCGATCACCGGTCCCTCAGGCATCATGCGCAGGGCATCGCGGATCAAGCGGATCGATTCGAGAGTCTCACGCAACCGCACCCGTACCCGTGACCAGATGTCACACCCCTCCTCGACCATCACCTCGCAGCCGAGCTCCGGGTAGGCGGCATAGGGATGGTCGACGCGGATATCGAGGCCGACCCCCGATGCCCGCGCGGTCGGGCCGAGCAGAGAGAAGGCGATGACCTCCCGGGACTTGATGACGCCGACCATTTCGCAGCGCGCCTTGAGGGTCGTGTCGTCGGTGATCGCGTGCAAGACCTGGATGCTCTCTTTTTCGACGCGGGCGAGGATCTCAAGCAGCTCGCCATGAAGTGCATGCGGGATGTCCCGGCGGACCCCGCCGATCAGATTCATCCCCAGCAGTTTGCGGTTGCCGGTGATCTTTTCGCAAAGCCACATCACCGGCTCGCGAATACGCCAGGCCTGCATCAGCACTGTGTCGAAGCCGATGATATGGCCGGCGATGCCGAGCCAGAGGAGATGGCTCTGCACGCGCTCCAGTTCGAGGAGGATGGTGCGGATAAACCGTCCGCGGGCCGGTACTTCAATATCTGCTGCTTTCTCTACTGCTTGACAGTACGCCGTACTGTGAACCGACCCTCATATGCCGCAGATCCGTTCCGCGAGGAACGGCACCTGGTTATAGTTGAGCTGGCTGTCGGCGATCTTTTCGACGCCGCGGTGGTTGTAAAAGCCGCGGTAATCGCCGCCCACCACCCGTTCGCCCTCGACGAAAAGGCGGAACTGGGCCGGCTCTTCGAGCACCGGGAAAAAGGGACCAATGGGCACGACGGTCGCCCCCGCCGGCGGGGCGGTATAGGCCGGCGTTTGGCCCTCAGCCTTGTCCGGGTAGGTTTGCAACGGCATATCCCGACGCAGGGGATGGAGATCGGCGGGCCAGTCATCGGCCAGAACCAGGCGGCGGGGATCAGGATGGTTGCGCAGCGGGATGCCGAGCAGATCCTGCACCTCGCGCTCGGCCCAATTAGCCGCCGGAATATCCGCCTGCCCGGTGACCGCCTCGAGCCAGAGATCTTTTTCCGGCAGGCTCAGCCGGAGGGTGACGAAGAGATGATGCGGCGCCAGCGAATAGACATAGTCGACGAGGTAGCCGCCCGTCCCTTCGCGATAATCGGTCCCCACGGCGACGACGAATCGGCCGGAGAGCTCATGGAAGAGAAAACGGTTGATCTCGACGCTGTCACAGCGGTCCACGTAGAGCAGAACCATGTCGGCGACAGGCGTCTCGGCGCGGCGGATCTTGCTGCCAAAATGTTTCTTGAGATGGCGCACCATCTCGTTTGCAGTCATGGACAAAAGGACCTCCTTGTAGCTACATGCCGGTTGAAAAGCTGAACAACACCAGCACCGCCAGGGCAACCCCCAGGACCAGCCAGAGCAGATAGAGATGGGGGACGCCGCTGTGGGTCGCGCTGAACCGGAAGAGCAGAGCCTTGCAGCGCCGGAGCAACGGGCGGTAAAGCCAGCGATCGAGGTCAACCAGGCGGTTGAGTCCTGCTCCCTTTTGCAGCAGATTGCTGGGCCAGGCGAAGGTTGGATAGACACCGGGCCGTTCATACTTGCCGATACGAATGCGAAAAACCTGCTTGAAAGGCAGATAATAACTATGGGCGCGATAGCGCGTCTCCTCCTCGGCCATCCGTTCGCCGCCATACCAGGTCTCGGTTGAGCGTTGCCTGGCCCCGCCGGCGCGGAAAAGACCCCAGGAGAGCAAGGCACAGAGTCCGAAGACGATCACCAGCAGCAGGGCATTCCAGGCGGCGACACTGCCGGCAGCGTGCAGGGTCAAACCGCTGAAGAGGCCGCTGCCATAGAGCTGCGCCGCGGTTGGCACCGTGCCGAGAGGAAAGAGAAAGACCAGGCAGCGATAGACCCAACCCACCGGCAGCTGCGGCAGCACGCCGAAGAGGATGCAGAGCAAAGCAAGAAAGAGCTGGGGCAGGCGCATCGTCCAGGGGACATCCCCGGCTGACGCCTTGCTGTTGTTATCGGCGTATTTGCCGAAAAAGATACCGCCAAAGAATTTGACGAACGACGCCAGGGTAACCGCGGAGATGAAAAGGGCGACGAGACCAAGGATGATGAAAAGCGGCGAGGTGAAGCCGCCACGCAGGGTCGCCTGATAGATCAGCCATTTGCTGGCAAAGCCGCTGAAAGGCGGAATGCCGGCGATCGAGAGGGAAGCGATGATCGTGGTAGCTGCCGTGAGCGGGAGGATACGTGCCAGGCCGCCGATGCGGTTGATATCCCGGGTTCCCGTTTTATAAAAAACCGCACCAGCGTTGAAAAACAGGCAGGCTTTATAACTGACATGATTGATCAGATGAAAAATGCCGGCACCCAGGCCGATCATGCCGATCACCGGCTGGCTTTGCAGAAAATAGAGGCCGGTGCCAATGGCCAGGAACATATAGCCCATCTGCCCGATGACGTGGAAGGAGAGCAGCCGTTTGCTGTCCTCCTGCACCAGGGCGGTCATGGTGCCAATGAAAATGGAGAGGCCGCCGAAGCAGGCGATGAGGAGGCCCCAGATCCGGGTATGGCCGGAAAGGGGCAGCAAACCGCAAAAAATCCGTACCAGACCGTAAATACCGAGCTTGGTCATCGAGCCGGCGAAGGCGGCGCTTGCCGGCGCAGGTGCTGCGGGATAGGCGTCCGGCAGCCAGTCACCCATCGGCAATATCCCCGCCTTGGTGGCAAAACCCAGGAAAAAACAGGCCAGGACAAAATGGAGCAGACCCGGATGGCTGATCTGCATCTCCCCCATCGCGATCCGCAGAAAGGAAAAGGAAAAAGAGCCGGAGTAGCGGTACAAAACGATGCCGCCGACGAAAAGAAAGGCCGTGGCGATATGGGTGATCAGGAAATATTTATAGCCGGCGCGCAGCCGGGTGTGCTCCTCGTTGCGGAAGATGACCAGCAAGTAGGAGGTCAGGGTCATGATCTCCCAGAAGACAAAAAAGAAAAAGAGGTCGGCCACTGCAACAACACTCAGCACTGCCGCAAAGAAAACGAGCAACACGCCATAAAAGGTGCGCAAGGAGGAGGCACGGTAGCACGCCAGCTGCATATAGCGCTGGGCATAGAGCGTGACCAGCAAGCTGACAAGCGAGATGATCGCGAGGAAGAGGGCTCCGAGATAATCGATCTGGAAAATAAGGGCTGCCCCCAGCCCGGGAACCTGGAGCAGCGGCAGGCCGGTGGAGAGCGGCCCATCCCGAAAGACGGCGATGACCGTCTCAAGGATCAGCACGGTGGCCGCGGCGGCAGCGGCAAAAGCCAGCCAGCCCGCCAGTTTGCGGTTTCCGCCCAGCAGCAGGACTGCAACAGCCCCCAGCAAATAGATTCCTTGAGCGGAGAAGAAAAGATTCATGGTACGGGTCCTCGCATTCAGGTACGGGACGACCAGAACTCAGAGCCCCATGGCCCCCATCAGCTGCATGGCCACCCAGGGGGCGATCAGAGTGAGAAGCATCAGGACGATCAGGGCAGCGGCCATCGGCCCAGGCACGCTGCTCGCCGCCGCCGCCGCCCGGTTGGAGGCCGGGCCGAAAAAGACCTTGTGACCGACGTGCAGGAACCAGGCAAAGGCCACTATGATCTCCAGCAGAAAGGGCACCAGCAGAAGCCAGCCAGCAGCACCTCCCAGCTTGATGGCTGCTACCAGGAGATAGAACTTGCTCCAGAATCCGGAAAAGGGCGGGATGCCCAGAATCGCCAGCATGCCGGTCATGAAGGCCAGCGCTACCAGCGGCTGCTGCTGCGCGATACCGCCCAGTTCGGAGATCTTGCGGCTGCCCGTGGTATAGCTGAGCACGCCGACGCAGAGGAAGAGCAGCCCCTTGCCGACACTGTGGTTCATGATATGCATGGCGCCGGCGTAGCCACCCAGGCGGCTGCCCATGATGGTCAGCCCCACCCCGAGCAAGACATAGGAGAGATGGGCGATGGTCGAATAGGCGAGCAGCTTTTTGAGATCGTCCTGGAAGAAAAAGAGCCACAACGCCAGCAGCATGGTCACTACGGCCATCACCGCGACGATCAGGCCGGCCAGCCAGGGCAGATCGGGATTGGCAAGGGCGAGGCGGACGAGGAGGAAGACCCCCGCCTTGACCATCGCCGCGGCATGGAGAAACATGCTCACGGTGGTCGGGGCGGCCATGGCGTCGGGAAGCCAGGTGAAGAAGGGGAACTGTGCCGATTTGGCCCAGGCGGCGACGGCGAAGCAGAGAAAGACCCAGAGCCGCATCCTGGGTGCGAGATCCGAGAGGGCATCGAAATCGAAGCTGCCAGTGTGGAGATAGAGCAGGATCAGTCCGAGGGCGAAAAAGAGCCCGCCGGAGAAGGTCATCATCAGCGCCTTGAAACCCGCCCGCAGCGAGTCGGGATTGCGGTAATGCGAGATCAGGGCCCAGGAGCAGAGGGTGGTCATCTCCCAGAAAAAGTAGAGCTGGAGCAGATTCGGCGAGAGGGCGACCCCGATCATGGCGGTGATGAAGAGCAGCAGCCAGGCATGATGCCGCGCCTTGCCCTCCACCCCAGCATGCTCGCGGTTGCCGGTGCCGATGTAGGCGGTGCCATAGAGGATGACGAGAAAGCCCAGCACTACGACGATCAGCAGGAGCAGCAGTGCCAGGGGATCAAGCAGAAAACCGAAAAGGCCGCTGTTCAACCAGGGTTCCAGCCATCGCCAGTGCAGAGGGAGAACGTGCCAGACCCCCGCAGGCCGGACGAGCAGCAATCCGATCAGGCTGAGCAGCATACCGCTTACCGAAACCACGGCGATCCGGTCGGTCTGCCTCTGCGGCATAAATGCGCAGAGCATCGCACCGAGGAGCGGCATCAGGAACAGCAGGATCACAAAGGGCATTAGGCTTTTTCCTTCTCTGATGGAGCGGCCAGAGGCTTCCCGTCCGAGCCGGCCGCCGCGCCGGTGCTTCCGGAATCCGCGGGGTTTGCTGTGCGAGCGGCGGTTGAGAGCAAGGCGGCCAGGTGGCTGAGGCTTTCGCGCACCTCCGGGCTGATCGGTGCGTGCAAGGCCCGGTTCTTCGGCTGGATACCGATCAGGGCCACTTCGGCGCCCGTCTCGGACTCAAGATAGCGCATCAACAGGCCGAGATCCGGTTTGTGGGTATTGAACCGGTCACTGCGCAACTCCTGGCGGTGCAGACAGACCAGATCCCCGGGTGGAGCGAAAAAATCGACGGCATCAACCAGCAGGATTCTCCCGGGATTGCAGGCCTTGACCTCGGCGGTATAATTCTCGGGCATTTCCTCGCAGACCAGGGCATAGGGCGCACCGTGCGATTGCAGCAATCTGGCGGTCTCGCAGCCGAGGGCGTCATCGCCGTAGCGCGAATTGCCGATGCCGAGGACGACCACCGGCCCGCGCGCCGGTTCGCAGATCAGATTCTGCAGCGCCCGCAAGGCGTCTGCGCTGTTGCGCAGGGCCGTCATCGTTCAGGCAACCGTTTGATTTGCCGCCATGAAAAGACCGGGCCATCGACACAGATGTACTTGTGACCGATGGCGCAGTGGCCGCACTTGCCCACGCCGCATTTCATGTAGCGCTCGAGGGTCGAGATGATACGGTCCTCGGCGAATCCCCGCGCCAGCAGCTCCTGGATGACGAATCGGATCATCACCGGCGGCCCGCAGGTGAAGGCGACCGTCCGGCTGACATCCAGCTGGATCTTTTCGAACAGGGTTGTGACCACACCAACCGGGCCGCTCCACTGCGGATCGGGTGTATCCACTGTCTGCAAAAAGGTGATGTCCGGACGTTCGCTCCAGGCCTGCAGCAAGGGTTTGTAGACCCGGTCCGCGGGGGTGCGTGCTCCGTAAAGAATAATGAACTGGCCGAAATCCTCACGACAGTCAAGCATCGGCTCGATCAGCGATTTGAGAGGCGGCAGGCCGATGCCACCGGCGATGAAGAGGATATCCTGGCCTTTCACCTCATCCAGGGGAAAGCAGTTGCCGAGCGGTGCGCGGATGCCGAGATAATCCCCCGGCGCGAGCTGATGCATGGCCCGGGTGACCGCGCCAATCGCGCGCACGGTGATGTCGAACTGGCGCGGCCGGTTGGGATTGGAGGCGAAGCCAAAGGGGGCTTCACCCGCGCCAAAGATGGAGGCCTCGACAAATTGCCCCGGCTTGAAGCGGAAAGCATCCTTCAGGTTTCGGGAAGCGAAAGAGAGGGTGAAGGTTTTGATATCGCTGGTCTCATCGGTGATTGCATCGACCACAGCGAGATCAGGCAGATAAATGTTTTCCATAGTCTTACTGTCCATCCCTTCGCAGCCTTTTGACCACCGCACTGATATCGAGGAGGCCAAAAGCCTCGCAGACGGTGATGCAGCGGCCGCAGCCGACGCAACCAGGGTGACCATCCTGCTGAATGTAGGGGTAGCTCAGTTTGTGATAAAAGCGGCGTTTGACCCGTTCCTTGGCGCGGGCGCGGGGATTGTGGCCCGAGGCCTCGCGGGTGAATCCGGCATACTGACAAGAGTCCCAGCAGCGGAGGCGGGCGCCCTGGTGGGCGTTCTGCGGGCAATCGACCACGTCAAAGCAGGTGCAGCAGGGACAGACATGGGTACAGCCGCCGCAGCTGAAGCACTCCGCGCCCATCTCCTCCCACAACTCCTCGCGAATCCGGTTGTTGGTGATCTGGATGCAGGCCTTGGCGAGATAGGCCGTCGGCAGCATCTGCCGGTCGCATGCCTCCATCAGCTCACGGCGCTGGTTCTCATGCCGTTTCAGCCCCTTTTCGGCGGGCATCGCCCACTCTTGCAGGAAAGTGCGACCGGCCGGCGAGCCGACATCGATGAGAAACGCATCGCCGAGATCGGTCAGCTGCAGATCAAACCCGGCCTCCAGCCAGGGACCGCCGTTGCAACAGATGCAAAAACAGCTCTCGTTCGGCTGATTGCAGGCCAGGCTGATGATCAGGGTGTTCTGGCGCCGCGTCCAGTAGAGGGCATCGTAAAAGGCTCCCTGGAAAAATCCGTCCGTATGGGCCAGCCCCTGTACATCGCAGGAGCGGATGCCGAAGAGAATGCGCGGCTTGCCGGCCGCGGGCGGTGTCAGCCGCGGCTTTTTATCGGTCAGGTCGTAGGTGAAGAGCTCTTCGCGCTGGGGGATAAAGAAGCGTTTGAGGGGATCGAGGTCATTG
>CAYTCI010000009.1:0-80850 GCA_964436305.1 uncultured Cytophagia bacterium
CGGTGCTGCGCATGATCATCGGCTGGCATTTTCTCTATGAAGGGCTTGCCAAGCTCCTCAAAGGCAGTTGGTCGGCCTACGGTTTTCTGATGGAGTCCAAGTGGATCTTCGCCGGCCTTTTTCATGCCCTGGCCCGGAACGCTTCGATCCTCTCCGTCGTTAATACCCTGAACATCTGGGGCCTAATCCTCATCGGCCTTGGCCTGATCATGGGGCTCATCACCCGGGTTGCAGCCGGAGGCGGGATCGCGCTCATCCTGCTCTATTATGCCTGCAATCCGCCCTTTGTGGGGCTCTTTTACAGCATCCCGATGGAGGGCAACTATCTGATCATCAACAAGAATCTGGTGGAACTCGCCGCCCTGCTGGTCCTGATCGCCATCCCCACCCAGCAGGTCGCCGGACTGGACCGGATTCTCTTCAAGCTTTGGCACAGGAAGTAAAACAGTATACCGGAGAGTACTAAAATGAAGTCTGTGAAAGTCCCGCTTTTTATTATGTTGATCCTGGCCTGGTCGTTCGCCGCTGCAGCTTTCGCCCAGGAACTCAAACCGATCCCCATCAAGCTGCCCAAACCCAAGTTCGTCGGCACCCCCCAGAACCTCAAGGTGCCGAACCTCGAAAAACCCCTCGGCCGGGCACGCGAGCCCTTTCTCGCCCCCGCCGGCGTGGTCAATGTCGCCCTTAACAAGCCCGTCACCGCCAGCGACATGCAGCCGGTGATCGGTGAACTGGCGATGGCCACCGACGGCGACAAGGAGGCGGAGGACGGCAGCTATGTCGAACTCGGACCCTTTGTGCAATACGTCACCATCGATCTCAAGGCCCGGCACACCCTCTATGCCGTCGTCCTCTGGCACTACCACAAACAGCCGAGCGTCTACTTCGATGTAGTCGTCCAGATCTCCGACGACCCGGCCTTCAAGACCGGAGTGCAGACCCTCTTTAATAACGACCACGATAATACGGCCAAACTGGGCGCGGGCAACGACAAGAATTACATCGAGACGGCCGAAGGCAAGCTGATCGATGCCAAGGGGGTTGTTGGACGCTATGTGCGCTGCTATAGCAACGGCAACAGTGGCAACGATCTGAACCATTATACCGAGGTGGAGGTCTACGGCCTGCCGGCCAAATAGCCTCGCCTGGCTGTTCCACTTTCCCCGAGCGAATTGCATGCCCTTCCAGCCGGAAGGGCATTTCCATTGGAGCCCCATGCGCGACCAGAGAATCTACTTTATGCTCTGGCTGCTGGTCCTGATGCTGGCCGCCGGCTTGCGGATGCTCTATCTGGACCGGCGGCCGATGCATACCGATGAAGCGGTCCATGCGGTCAAGTTTTCCGAATTGTTGCAGGAGGGTGGCTATCGCTACGATGCCCGGGAATATCATGGGCCGACCCTCTATTATTTTACCCTGATCCCGGCCTGGCTGCGCGGTCAGCGTACCCTGGCTTCGCTGGATGAGACCACCCTGCGCCTGGTCCCGCTCCTCTTCGGCCTGGGCATGGTGCTGCTGCCTCTGCTGATGACCCCTTTCCTTGGCCGGGCTCCCGCACTGGCTGCGGGGTTCTGCGTTGCCCTCTCTCCGCTGCAGGTGTTCTACAGCCGCTATTATATCCAGGAGAGTCTGTTCCTCTTTTTCAGCGCGCTTTTTTTGCTCTGCACGGGCTATTATCTTCGGCGCCGGCAGCGGCGCTGGGCCGTGGGCGCCGGTGCGGCGCTCGGGCTGCTGCACGCCACCAAAGAGACCGACCTGCTCATCCTGGGCGCAGCGGCCCTGACCCTTGTGGTGCTTTGGCTGCCAGGCCACCGGCGGGTCTGCTGGCCCTGGCGCAACCTCCTCGCCGGCATGGCCATGGCGCTGGTGGTCGCGGCGCCGCTCCTGGCTGGAGGCTGGGCCCATCCGGGTGGACTGCTCGAGAGTGTGCGCTCCTATGGGATCTACTTTCAACGCGGCGCCGGCGATACGCTGCACCTTCATCCGTGGTACTACTATCTCCGCCTGCTCTTCTGGTACCAGCAACCGGGCGGTCCCTGGTTCAGCGAGATCTGGATCGTGCCCGGGCTGGCGGCCGGTCTATGGACAGCCTGGGCCTCGCGCCGGCAAGATCACCTTTTTTCAGAAACGATGCGGTTTATCTCAACCTTTACTTTAATCATCGGCGGGATCTACTCCGCCTTGCCCTACAAGACGCCCTGGAATACTCTAGCCTTTGAGTACGGACTCTTGGTCATCGCCGGCACAGGCTGGGTCATTTTATTCCAGATGGCGAAGAGATGGCGCGTTGCGGTGCTGATTGCGGGTGTGATGGCAAGCGGGCTGATGGCGCGCCAGGCCTGGCTTCTGAATGGACGGTATGAGAGCGATCCCGTCAATCCCTGGGTCTACGCCCATCCCGGCGCGGAGGTCGCGCGCATCAGCGCGGCTGTGGAAGAGGCGGTCCTGGCTTCCCCGCAGGGGGCGCAAACCCTGGTACAAGTGGCGGTGACGGGTGATGAATACTGGCCCTTGCCCTGGACCCTGCGCCGCCTGACCGCTGTCGGCTGGTATGGACAACTCGACGAGAAGCAGCCGCCGGCGCCGCTTATCCTGATCTCGCCGGACCAGGAACCCGCCTTGCTGCGCCTGCTCTATGACATCCCCCCGCCGGGCAAGCGGGATCTCTATCTTCCGCTCTGGCGAGAGTATGCCGAACTGCGGCCGGGTCGCGAGATCCGCGGCTATATCCGCAAGGATCTGTATGACCGGATCGCTGCTGGCCTGCAGCCTGGTCAGGATGGTACCGATGACCGATAGGGCACTGGCCTCTGGCGACGAAATCCTGCTGCATTTCTCCCGGCAGGCGATGGCAACCACCTTTGCCATCACCCTTTGCCATCCGGATCCGGCCTACGCCGGACAGGCGGCCTGGGCTGCCTTCCAGCTGCTGGAGGAGATCGAGGCCGAGTTGAGCCGCTTTGACCCCAACAGTGATATCGCCCGCCTCAATCTGCTACCGCCCGGGGAGCGTTTGCTGCTGGGTGCCCATGCCTTTGCCTGCCTGTGGCAGGCGCGTGCGGCTTGGTCAGCCACCAGGGGGGCATTCGACGTCACGGCCGGTATCCTCAAGGATGAATGGCTGCGGCAGGTGGGAATTTCCGCCAGGCTGCAGGCCTGGTACGCCGCACGAAGAGTCCGGGTGGGGATGGAGCTGTTGCATCTTGATGAAAAAACGCTGACAGTCCGCAAGGAGGCGCCCGTCGCGGTGGACCTCGGGGCGATCGGCAAGGGCTATGCGGTTGACCGGATGGTGGAAAGGCTGGCCGAGTGGGGGATCGACCATTTTGTCCTGCACGGCGGGCGCAGTTCGGTTGCGGCACGCGGCCGGCGCCCGGGCCATGACGGCTGGCCGGTGCATCTGCGCCATCCGCAGCAGGCCGGCAAGCTGCTGACCCGATTTGACCTGCAGCAGCAGGCGCTGGGGGCCTCGGGGCTCGAAAAGGGCCGGCATATCATCGATCCGCGGACCAAAAAGCCCGCACGGGATGCGCTGGCGGCCTGGGTGGTTGCCCCGGAGGCCGCCACGGCCGATGCCTTTTCGACCGCATGCATGATCCTCTCTACGAGGGAGATGGCCGTCTGTTTCGCGGATCAGCCGGAGATCGGCTGTTTGCTGCTTCCCGGCGGCGGTATCGAGCCCGTACACTTCAACTGGCCGTACGTTTGACGCCGCCGGCTGCCGGACCCGGCCTGGCACCCGCTCCGGCAGCACGCCCAACGCGATTTATTCCAGCGGCACCGCCAATCCCGCATCGTGATAGCCGCGCTCGATCATTTGGTCGTCACGGAAGAGCGCCCACTGCGGAAAACGCGGCAGGACTTTGGCCATCTGATAGAGCTGCAGCGCGCTGTTGGCGTTGATCAGGGTGACCATGCGAGCGGGATTAAAGGGGTTGGGCAAAACGACGGCGAGTCCCTCGTTCGCTGCCGAATAGCTCTTGCCCTGCCATTTGAAAATCCCGTTCCCCAGTTCCAGCCCGCACTGCTCCGCGATTTCCTTCACCCACGCGTTATCGCCAGCCCCTCCCAGTAAAATGACATCATGGTCCGCAAACTCCACCGCGGAGAATTCGCAATCCTTGCGCACCGGCAGGATGGTCTCGGTGATCCGATCGGCCGCCGCCTTGGCGAAGCGCAGGGCCAGGGTATGATTGGCTTCAATCTGACGGGTCGTGCCGTAGACGACCAGGGAGCGGTCCCAGTCATCATAGAAATTGCTGAAGGTGTAAAATCGGCCGTTTGCCGTGGGAAAATCATTGCCGGCATTGAGGGTCACCTCCAGCGGCCTGGCGGAAAGCGGCCAATCCCACTCCTGCTGTGCCGAGCGCAACTCGATTTTTTTCCACAGGGTTTTGCCGGCCATGCGGATGCGCACCGAACCGGTCAGCTGGTAGGGACGCCCTTTTTGCTCGACCCGCAGGAGCAGATGCCAGAGGCTGTCGGCACCCGAGATCCGGCAGGAGGGAGTCAGATCGGGGAGATCCTCCCGCCCGGTCCACTGCTCGATCTGTGCAGCTGCGTCGGGTCCACCGGCCTCCCGGGCCATCTCGATGAAACGGGCGGAGGTGATCTCCTTGCCGGCGTAGCCGGCATGCAGCTGATTCATCAGCTGGGAAAAACGGCCATTCCCCAGCTGCAGACGCAGCTGGTGCAGCGCGACGGTCCCGCGGCTGCGCGGGATGTAATAGTATTTGGTCTGGTGAAAGTTTTCCCGGGCCTGAATCGGCGCCAGGCTCCCTTCACGGGCCTGGGTATAGAGGAGCCGGCAATTGAGTTCGGCGAGATCGTTGGAGAGCTGTGTCCTCGCCCTGTCGCTGTCTCTGGGCAGGGCGTTGAGCATCTGCCAGTAGGCCGCTGTGCCACTGACCAGCCAGTTCTCGGCGGGTGATGCGGGAAAGATCGTATTGGCCCAGAGCCGATCGGCCGGGAACAGGTAGATCGAGTCGATTTCACTTGTGGAGAGCGCCACTTTGGCCGGCACAGGGGCCGCCGGGCGCGGCTGCTCGGCGATCAGGCGTGTCAGGCTCAGGGGTGCGAAGGTGGTATAGCCCAGGCTGAGGCGCGGGATGGCCATGGGCAGGTCGGGGATGCGGCCGTTCTCGTTGATGAACTGCTCGCGGTAGGTCACCTTGCCGTAATGGGCCATGAACATCATCTTTTCGGCCATGGCTGAGGTCGTGATCTTGCCATCGCAGGCATGAGGCCGGTTGGTGGGACTGGAGCCGAGCAGTTCCATGCCGATGTGGGCATCGATCCGGCCGCGATTTTTCTCGTAAAACCGATAAAAGGCCATGTCCCGGTCCCAGGGCCGGAAGCCAAGATCGAATGGGGCATTATCGGGATTGGCGATGTACTCCTTGCGGAGGTCGAGGGATTTGGGGTTATTGTCGCTCCAGTACCAGTCGGTCTGGCCGTCGTAAAACTCTTTCTTGCTGCTGCGCCAGAGTTTGGCGGCGTGGGTGCCGAGGCAGTAGATCGCGATCTCGTCGTTCTTGCAATCGCCGATGAGCCAGTCATTGGTATACAGGCCGTTGTTGCGCGTTGAGAGCAGCTTGACCACGTCGTCTACCGAGCGCGCATACTGGGCGGCCAGACGGATGCGGTTGGATTGCGGCGTGCCCTCCGGATTCCAGGGCGTCTGGCTGACCGTGGTCTCGCCGATCATGATGCCGCTTTCATTGATATAAAAGTCGGCTCCCGAATGGATCCCTCCGGGGAAGGTCTCATAGACCAGCCGCTGGCCCTTTTCGGGGAGGAGGTCAACGATCACATCCCACTCCGGTCCCATATAGCCGTTCCACATGAAGAGCTGGCCGAAGACGATGCGATGATCCGCTGTTGCCGAGCCATTGGCGAGGAAAGAGGAGCATTTGTGCAAGCGGTCCGGCAGGTCGAGCTGGTCCTCGCCACTTTTAAAGCGCTGGCCGCTGAGTGCATGCGGCGTTGCCCGGACGGCATCCCAGGCGTAGGAGAGGTCGATATAGGAGTTGATGGTGACGATGTCGAGCAGCTCGATCGGGCGGTCGAACAGGGTCACCCCCTCTTTCTTGGCGCCGTCGGCGATGCCCTGCATCTCTTCGAGATATTCGGTCTCGTACTTGCGCAAGAAGAGAAGATCGACCTGGCTGCGCAGGTCGCGCCAGGCCATGGCGGGATTATCCTTGTTGCGGCTGATGGCCAGCTTGTTGATAAAGGTCCTGATCTCCTGGGCGAGTAGTACGCCGTACTGCAGACCGCGCGGATAGGGCGCTCCCTCAATATGCAGGAAGGTCCAACCCTGTTCTTCGAAGCGGAAAGCCTTGCCATGCCAGCGGATGCGTTCGGCGGGGAGCAATGGGGTGATCTCATCGACCGGCGTGACCGCGATATCGTCGAACCAGGCCGCACCGCTCGCACTGCCGCGGTAGCCGAGGCGCAGCTCAATTCGGTCACTGGCCTGGGAGGCGAAGAACAGCGCTTCGCTCTGCTGCCATCCCTGGTCGCCACCCACCGGCCGGGAGTAGAGGGTGATCGGCATGCCGGCCATGCGCAGGCAGGCAGGCACCGGCGTCGGATACTGCTGCGCCGAATCGGTGAGAGCTCTTTCGGTGCGGATCCAGCCGCTCAGGCGGTAGAGCCGGCCCACCTCGAGCATCACCGGATCCGAGTAGACAGCCGACTGGCGCGGGGTGGCATGGCGGAGGCACAGGCTGCCCGAGCCGCTACGGGCATTCCCCATCTCCAGGCTGCAGACGCCTTGCGAGAGGGAATCGGGATGCCAGCCGCTGAGGACAGGCGCCGTCGCTTCCTCAAAACCGGCATTGGCAACGGCCAGGTTCTGTGGGGCGGTTGCGGCCGTCCGGCTCGCGCTTCCTCCCGTCAGCAGGAGGACCAGGGTTAGCAGGAACGTCCCAAGGAGAGGGTGGAAGCGGTCGCGAATCGGGATCATGGAACCTCCGGAAATGGGTATGGTTGCAGGACTGGGAGGTAAAATGTACGCGATTCAGAGCGGGATTTCAAGATTTATTTCCCGGGGTGGAGAATCAACTTGAAAATCCAGGGGATTATTGCTACTTTACAGAACGTTTTTGAACCTGTTATAGCCGAGAGAGGAGAGCAGTATGTCCGGCAGCACCACCACGAGGCCCTTGCAGGGAGCGGTGAATGAGCAAAAATACAGCGGTCCTTTTGCGATGATGACCGTCCTCTTCTTCATGTGGGGATTCATGACCGTCTGGAATGATATCCTCATCCCGCGCTTCAAGGATGCCTTCACCCTTAATTATTTCCAGGCCATGCTGGTCCAGTTCGCTTTTTTTGGCGCTTATACCATCGGCGCCCTGATCTACTATGCCATCTCGATCACCAAGGGCGATCCGATCAACCGCATCGGTTATAAAAACGGTGTCGTTATCGGCCTGGTTATCTCCGCACTGGGCAGTGCCCTTTTTTATCCCGCCGCGCAGATGCTCTCCTATACCTTTTTCCTCGTCGCCCTTTTTATCGTCGGGCTGGGATTCGCCATGCTGCAGATTGCTGCCAATCCCTATGTGACCATCCTCGGACCGGAGCACACCGCCTCCAGCCGCCTCAATCTTTCCCAGGGCTTCAACTCCGTCGGCACCACCATCGGCCCGGTCATTGGCGGCTACCTCATCTTCAAGGTTTTCAATCAGCCCGGCATCCATGGCGCCGACGCGGTCAAGACCCCCTATCTCTGTTTCTCGGCGGTTTTTGTCCTGCTGGCGGTGGTTTTTAAATTCATCCATCTGCCCAATTTCTCCAACGCCGAACAGGTCACCCGCGGCGCCGGCGCTCTCAAACATCCGCACACCGTCCTCGGCATGATCGCCATCCTGATGTATGTCGGCGGCGAGGTCGCCGTCGGCAGCGCCCTCATTAATTATCTTGGCACGCCAAGGCTGGGCAGCCTGCCGCACGAGGCCGCGAGCCGCTACCTCTCCTTCTACTGGGGCGGTTTGATGATCGGCCGTTTCATGGGCGCCTTTGCCCTCAGCGATATGGCGAAGCGCAAGAAGAACGCTCTGGTCGCCGGCATTCCGGTGATCGCCTTTTTGGTCGTGCTCCTCCTCTCCGGCTGGAACGAGGCCCTGCATTACGGCCTTTTTTTGCTGATCCTCCTCGGCGCCTTTTATCTGGGCGAGAACAGCGCCCATCGCATGCTGGCCCTCTTCAGCGGCGTCATCATGGTCCTTCTGCTGCTGGGCATGACGACGAGCGGTGCCACTGCGCTCTGGACCATCCTCAGCGTCGGCCTTTTCTGTTCGGTGATGTGGTCGAACATCTTTTCATTGGCCATAGAGGGGCTCGGTCCACTCAAGAGTCAGGCCTCCTCGCTGCTGGTGATGATGATCCTGGGAGGAGCGCTGCTGCCGCCGTTACAGGGCTGGATCGCCGACCTGGCCGACATCCAATACTCCTTCATTGTGCCGATGGTCGCCTTTTCCTATGTCGCTTTCTACGGATTGTATGGCTGGCGGGCGGGACGAAAAATTGCGGCTTAGCTGCGTCGTGCCTTCAGTTCCCGGCGCATCGTTCTTTTGAGGCGGATGGCGTCGCGGAGGAGGGGGAATAGCAGGCGACCGGGGTGCAGGCGGCTGTCGCGGTCGGCGCGCCAGCTCACCGGAAACTCTCGAATGGCCAGTCCGGCATGCCGGGCGCGAAGGATGATCTCGGCATCGAAGAGAAAACCTTCTGTCCGGCAGGACCGGTAGAGCGCGCGCCCGGCCTCGCCGGCGTAGATCTTGAGGCCCGCCTGGGTGTCCGTCAAGGCGCGCGGCAGGCCGAGCAGACGTGCCAGCACCTGGCGGAAGAGCAGGGCGGAGAGCCGGCGGGACAGGCTTTGCGGGAGAAGGATTCGGCTGGCGGGCAGGCGCCGAGAAGCATGGGCAATGGGGTAGAGGCCGGACTCGATCAGGGCGATGCCCCGCTGAACCTCGTCCCAGGGTATGCAGCCGCCGCTGTCAATGAAGAGGATGATCCGGCCGCGGGAGGCGATCATCCCCTGGCAGACGGCATACCCCTTGCCGCGATGGGGGGCAAGTCGCAAAATTTGCAGATCGATAGCCGGACCGGGATCGCCGATCGCGGCGGCCTCGGCTGTCCCGTCCGTGCTGCCGTCATCGGCCACCAGGATTTCAGCCCGGTGACCGTGACGCCGGCAAAAATCAGCTGCCGCGCGGATGTCGCTCGCGATTTTGCGTTGCTCGTTCCAGACCGGAATGATGATGGAGAGGTCGGGAATCGGGTCGACATCCGCGGGGTCAGCCATCAAACCTTCCTGTTATAATTCCTTGACAAAAATATTTCTGAAATGGATCGGGGCGCGGCTGTCGTGGTTCTGCAGGCCGATATAGCCTTCCATGGCAAAGCTGTTGATCTTGCCGCGCGGCTCGGCCATCCAGTCATTCACCAGCACGCCATTCAGCTCAACCGTGATCCGGCTGCCGATGCAGCTGATCCTGTAATGATTCCACTGGCCAGGCTCCCTGAAAGTCAGGGCCTTGGGGGCCTCGGCATCGTAGACCGCGCCCGTCTGATGGATCCCGGTGCCGGCATCATCGATCTGGATCTCGAAGGATTTGTAGATATAGTCATCGCTGACCGGCATCTCGGGCACGCGCACAAAGACGCCCGAATTGGTAAAGACCTCGTCGCATTTGTAGTCCAGCTCGAGGACGAAATCGCGGTATTTTTTCGCGCTGTACCAGAGCAATCCCATCCCGCCCTGGCCGGTCAGCTCGCCCTTCTTTTCATCGAGGAGGAAGTAGCCCGGGCCATAGTGATTCCAGCCGTGTTTGGAATAGTTGCCTTGCCAGCGCGGCAGCAGCTGTTGATACTCCTGGAAATAGGTGATGCTTTTGATATACTCCAGCCCTTTGGCGATATGGGGCGAGGGATTGGCCGATTCGTCTTCGCGTTCGTGCTCGATGGAGAGATAGCCGTCATAGTCCTGCAGGGTCAGCTCGGCGAGGATGTCATGGATGTTGGCCTTGCCGCTGCCGAAGGGGACGTCATTCGCCTTTTGGCGATCATTGAAGAGATCGAGATCCTTGAGGTGGGCGTGGACGATGCGTCCACGCAGCAACTGCATCGCCTTGATCGGCTCCCAGCCGGAACGCATCCAGTGGGCCGTATCCATGCCCGAGCCGATGCGCTGATCCAGGCCCCGGACCTTGGCCAGGACGGTGGTCGGCAGGGCGAAGCGGCTCGGCAGGGGATGGTTGTGGACGGCGACCCTGATATCGTACTCCTGCACCATCTTCTCCAGCGGTTTCCAGTTCTGGAAATCGGGCTCGGTGTTGATCACCTGGATGCCCATCTTGCGCGCAAAATCGAAGACCTGACGCATCGACTGTTCGGTGCTGTCAAAATGGACCACGCCGTAGGCAACCAGCGTGAGGCTGTTCTTCTCCAGCTCCTTTTTGGCCCAGGCCATCTCCTCTTCGCTCATGGTGTGCGAAAAGACCGCTTTTTCGGGCCGATCCTTGCTCAGCCGCTGCCCGGGATAGGCCTCGACGTAGCGGATGCCCAGTTCACGCGTCTTTTCGAGCGCTTCGGCGAAGGTGAATTTGCGGAAGGTATAGGTCTGCATCGAGATCTTGAATTTTTTGATGCGGACCTCCTTGTAATCGCTGCTCTCCTCCTGGGCGATGAGCGGAAGGGCGATCATCAGGAGCAGGGGGAGGAAAAGGGTCCAGCTGAATCGTGTCATGATGAGTTTCTCCAATCGTTGATGGTCAAGACCAGGGATTATTTCCTGCCCGGATTCCACTGCCCGCGGGCGACGGGCGGGATGTAGCTCTCGATGCCCGGTGGCGGGAAGGTGATGGTTTTTTCCTGCTCGGCGCTCATGTAGGCCGTCATCAGCAGGGTGGTCACCTCGAGGCCGTCCTCGAAGGTCTCTTCCGGGCGTTTGCCGGCCAAAAAGGCCTCCACCATGTGACGATCCTCGGTATCATACCCATACTCGTTGCCCTCATTGGAGACCACGGGCATCAGGCCCATCTCGGCGTTCTGTTTCTCAACCAGATCCTCGCCCGATTTGCCGGCCACCTCACGGCTGAAAAAGACCTTGAGGCCGGTATCGAGGGTGTTGACCTGCATCGAGTATTCGGGGCCGAGCAGTTCCATCGAGAGGCGCAAGCCGGCACCAACGTAACACCACGAGGTGGTGGTTTCGACGACCACCTGGTGCCCCTCGGGATCGTGGTATTCGATCAGCGAACGGGCGAAATCCTCCGAGGGCCGGTTGGCATAGTCCAGTTTGCCGTGGCTGTACTCCGCCAGATGTTGGGCATAGCGCGGCCGCTGCCATTTGAGACAGTTGGTATAGGCACTGATCTTTTTGGGGATGAGGGCGCTGCGCGGCGCCCCAGGCGGCGTCAGCAGGTAGCGGGCGGTCTCGACCGAGTGGCACATCATGTCGTTGAGCACGCCACCACCCTGCAGCTCGCCCTCCCAGAACCAGGGCATGTGCGGACCGGCATGCTCCTCCGAGGCACGTGCCAGATAGGGACGACCGGTGGCCGCGGCGCCGCGCTTCCAGATGATCTCCCGGCCGCGGATGACGGCGGGCGAAAAGACCTGATTCTCGAGATAGCCGTCCAGCAGGCCGGCTTTTTTGGCCAGATCGACCATCGCCCGCGCTTCGCGGACATTGCGGCCGAGCGGCTTTTCGCAAGCGACGCCGATCAACTGCCCCTTGCCGCTGAGCACCGCCGCGGCGATCTCCTCCATGATCTCAACCCGGGTGAAGTTGGGGGCGCAGATCCAGATGGCATCGATGGCCGGATCGGCCACCATCTCCGTGACCGAGTGATATATTTTTCCCTCCCCCAGCTTGAGGGTGCGGACCAGCGCCGCCGCCTGTTCGGCTTCAGCGGCCGTTTTGGCGACGACGCCGTTGATGTCAGCATCGCGCACACCCACCCATGAGCGGATGTGAAACTGCGCCACGAATCCGCCGCCGACAAAGCCAACCCCCAGAACTTTTTTTGCCATGATTTGCTCCATTGTTATGATCGTTTTACACCTGGATCTCTTTGGCTGGCTGCCGCCGGCTGTCCACCTTGAAAAAAGTCAGGAAGGCGAAGGCGCAGAGGATGGTCAGGGCACAAGGTACCAGGAAAACATTCGTCCAGTTGGTGACGCCTGCCGGCGTGGTGAAGAGGGATTTGATCCAGCCGGCAAAGAGGCTGCCGACATAGTTGCCGAGGCCATAGGTCACCAGGGTGATGAAGCTCTGCGCTGAATTGCGGATATCGCTCGGGGCGATGGTGTCAAAGTAGATAAAGGCCGCGGCGAAGAAAAAGACGAAACAGAAGCCATGGAGGGAGAGGGAGGCGATCACCAGCCAGGCGGGTGAGCCGATGGCGAAGATGATATAGCGTACCGGCCAGGCGAGAATGCCGATGGTCAGGACGGTACGGATGCCGTATTTGGGCAGCGCCCACGGCAGCAAAAAGGCCAGCACCAGGATCTCGGCGGCCTGGGCGATGACCATCACCATCGGCGTGTTTTGCTGGGCGACGCCGATAACCGACGACTGGAGAAAGGGAGCGGTCAGGACATAATAGAACATCAGTTCGGTTGCGACGACAAAGGCAATGATGGTGAAGATGAGGACATTGCGGTCCTTGAGCATCTTGAGCGCCTCAACGAAGGCCCAGGGCTTGGCCGCATTCTTTTGCGGCGGCGTATGCGGCAGGGTGAAGGATTGCAGGCCCATGATCAGCGAAAAGATGCCGGCCAGCAGCAGGGTATCGGCCCCGGGGGCACTGCCCAGATAACGCCAGCCTGAGAGCAGCAGCCCGGCGACGATCCAGCCAATGGTGCCCCAAACCCGCACCTGACCGAACTCCTTCTCGGAGTTTTGCATGTTGATAAAGGCGATCGAGTTGGTCAGGGCCATGGTCGGCGCATAGAGCAGCGAATAGAGGAAGAAAAGCCACATCATTGCGGTATAATCATTCAGCCGCGAAATGTAGATCAACAGCCCGCCGCCGATCAGCTGCAGGACAGCGATGAGCTTTTCACTCGAAAAATAACGGTCGGCAAACTGGCCGCCGATAAAGGGGGCGATGATCGTCGCCAGCGGCAGCAGACTGTAAATGACCCCGATCTGCATGCCATTGAATTTCAGCGTGTTCTCCAGATAGGCGGAGAGCACCGGCGACCACGCGCCCCAGATGGCATACTGCAGAAACATCATGATTCCCAGACGCATCTTTACGCTCATGCAAACCTCCTTTGAATGAATCCCGTTGCAATGAAATGGCTGAGCCTGTTTTTCAGGCCTGGCCCGCGCCGGACTCAACCCGTCACTGGTCTGGCATTATACCGGGTTTTGGGCCACAGCAGTTTGGAGAGCTCCCGGATCCACAGAACGCTGCTCGAAACCACGATACAGATGATCCAGTCCTTCAGGCTGAGGGGAACCGTGCCGAAGGCCTTTTGCAGAAAAGGAACATAGAGAACGACCGCCTGGAGCAGGGCGGAGAGGGCAACCGCCCGCCAGATCCAGGCATTACTGAAGAGATCCTTGAAGGCGCTGTCATAGCCGGAGCGGCCGTTGAAAACGTTGAAAAGCTGAAAGATGACCAGCACGGTGAAGGCCATGGTCTGCGCATAAGGGACATCCCCGGTCCCCGCAATCCATCCGCCCGGCAGGCAGTAATCCATCACCAGCAGGGTTCCGACGCCCATGACCACTCCCACCAGCATGATACCGACCCACATGTCGCGCGTGATGACATGGGTCAGGGGATCGCGCGGCGGCCGCTTCATCAGCCGGCGGTCGGCCGGATCGACGCCGAGTGCCAGGGCCGGTGCAGCGTCGGTCAGGAGGTTGATCCAGAGGATTTGCACCGCCAGCAGCGGTGCCACCACGGCCGAGCCGGCCTCGGCGTGCAGACCGATCACGCCAGCCAGGATCACCCCGAAGAACATGACGAAAACCTCGCCCATATTGGAGGAGAGCAGGTAGCGGAGAAATTTCTGGATATTGGCGAAGATCGCGCGGCCCTCCTCGACCGCGGCGACGATGCTGGCAAAATTGTCGTCGGTCAGGATCATGTCGGAGGCGCCCTTGGAGACATCGGTGCCGGTGATCCCCATCGCCAGACCGATGTCGGCGCTCTTGAGAGCCGGGGCGTCGTTGACGCCATCCCCGGTCATCGCCACGATTTCGCCGTTGGCCTTGAGGGCGCGAACGATGCGCAGCTTGTGCTCCGGCGCGACCCGGGCATAGACCGAGGCCTGCCGGACCACTTCCTCCAGCTCCGCATCGCTCATCTTTTGCAGCTCGGCGCCGGTGACGACACGGCCGTCCCGGTCGAGAATGCCCAGCTCGCTGGCAACAGCGGCGGCCGTGGCCGGATGGTCGCCGGTGATC
The DNA here is from genome assembly GCA_964436305.1 of uncultured Cytophagia bacterium. Classification (GTDB taxonomy): domain Bacteria; phylum Zhuqueibacterota; class Zhuqueibacteria; order Residuimicrobiales; family Residuimicrobiaceae; genus JAKPUX01. The sequence continues at coordinate 14,438 of CAYTCI010000009.1, forward strand.
ATGACCGAACGCACCCCGGCGGCGCGGGCCACCCGTACCGCTTCAGCCGCCTCCTCCCGCGGTGGATCGATCATGCCGATCACGCCGAGAAAGACAAAATGGCTTTCCACCTCATCATCGTTCATCTCGCCGGTGACCTCGTCCATACGCACGGTACGGAAGGCAACGCCCAGGGTGCGCAGGGCTTCATGGGCGAGCTTGTCGACCGCCGCGAGGATTCTTTCGCGCCGCGCCTCGGTCAGGGGCTGCGCCTCCTCACCGACCCGCAGGTGCGAGCACCGGGCCAGCAAAACATCGGGTGCCCCCTTGCACACCACCATGTACCGGTCCTCATTTTCCATATCGCGGTGCGCCGTGCTCATCAGCTTGCGCTCGCTGCTGAAGGGCACTTCGCGGACGCGCGGGAACCGCTCCGAGAGCTCCGCTTCGTTCCAGCCCGCCTTGCGGGCGGCGACCAGCAGGGCGCCTTCGGTGGGATCGCCCTGGATAGTCCAGCTGTCCGGGCCGTTCCTGACCAGCCGGGCGTTGTTGGCCAGATGGGCAGCACGCAGGGCATAGCGCACCTCGTCCCGCGATGGTCCCGGAGGCAGCGCTTCGCCGTCCCGTTCGAGGCGGCCGGCCGGCGAGTAGCCGACACCGGTCAGGGAGGTCTCGCCCCCGGCGGTCACCACCTTGCGCACGGTCATTTCATTTTTAGTCAGGGTGCCGGTCTTGTCCGAGCAGATGACCGTGGTCGAACCCAGGGTTTCGACGGCGTTGAGCTTGCGGACGATGACGTTACGCCTGGCCATGCGTTCCATCCCGAGCGAGAGGACGATGGTGGTGATCGCGGTGAGGCCCTCCGGAACCGCGGCCACGGCAAGTGAGACCGCCAGCAGCAGGACATCGACCAGGTCGACCCAGGTCTGCAGATCCTCGACCGCCAGAATGGTGACGATGATGATCAGGGCGATGGCGACAATGACGATGCCGAGCATGCGGCCGACACCGGCGAGCTCGCGCTGCAGGGGCGTACTCTCCTTTTCGGTCTCCTGCAGCGTGCCGGCGATCTTGCCGATCTCGGTGTGGCTGCCGGTGCCCGTGACCACCGCGCGGCCACGGCCGCTGCTGACGGCGGTGCCGCTGAACAGCATGTTGAACTGGTCTCCGATGCCGGTCTCATTTTCGAGATGCGCATGGTCCTTGCTGACCGGAGCGCTCTCGCCGGTGAGGGCGGCCTCGGCCACCTTGAGCGCCACCGACTCGAGCACGCGGGCATCAGCGGGGATGGTGTCGCCCTCCTCGATCAGGAGAATATCGCCGGGGACCAACTCGCGCGCGGGGATGGTCAGCTGTACTCCGCTGCGGAGCACGCGGGCGGTGGCAGCAGACATGGCGGCGAGGGCGGCGATCGCCTGCTCGGCGCGCGCTTCCTGCAGATAGCCGAGGACGCCATTCAGGATCACGACGATCAGGATGGTGATGGCTTCAAAGGGGATGACCGTGTCGTGCTCGATCAGCCAGGCGATGAAGGAGATGACCGTGGCGACCAGCAGCAGGAGGGTCAGGGGATCGCGAAACTGGGCGAGGAATTTTTTCCAGGCGGGTTCAGGGGGCTCTTCGGGCAATTCGTTGGCGCCGTACCGTTCGCGGCGCTGCTCCGCCTCGTGGTCATCGAGTCCCTGTTTGGGATCAACATCAAGAATATCAAGGGCATGGGCGCAGGTAAGACGATAGGGGAGAAGCTCGGGAAACAGCAAAGGTTCTGACATGGCGATTCCAGAATGGGCAGGATAAAGACCGGCAGCGGGAGGGAGGCGAGCCCCACCCGCTGGTTTATTTTTATAATATAGCGGTCTTTGGTCCATTTTTCCAAGAAGAATTTTCACAGACCCGGGGTAATGGATCCTTCAGGCTTTTCCCGCGGCCCAGGATCGCCTGTATGGTGCAGGCCACGGAACGAAGTGGAGAAGATGAAAAAAAGGCTTGACAATACCGGGATGATTTGCTATACTTAGTTGCGCAAACGTTTGTTCTGATGATGCGGCTGAATGTCACCTTCTGCGACAGGACCCCTCGCTCATGTCCACGACCATCACCGATATCGCCACCCGCGCCCATTGCTCGGCCTCCACGGTCTCCCGTGTGCTTAGCAAACAGACCAAAAAATATCGCATCAGCCCGGAGATGGAGAGCCGCATCCAGCAGGCCGCCCGCGAACTGAACTACCGCCCCAATCACCTCGCCCGCGGATTGCGCCTTAAAAAAAGCCAAACGATCGGCCTGGTCGTTCCGGATATCTCCAATCCCTTCTTCGCTTACGTCACCCGTATCATCCAGACCTACTCCTACAACGCCGGCTACAGCCTGATCGTCTGTAATACCGACGAGAACCTCCAGACCGAGATCGACCAGATCGAGCTGCTGCGCAGCAAAGGGGTGGACGGCTTTATCATCATGCCCGTGGGCGTGCAGTATGCCCATCTCAAGCAACTGCTGGCTGATGGCATCCCGCTGGTTCTCCTCGACCGTTGTTTCGACGAGATTCACACCAATTCCGTGATCGTAAATGATTATAAAGGCGCCTTCGAGGCGGTGGAACACCTCCTCTCCGAAGGCCATAGCCGCATCGCCATCGTCCAGGGGCTGGCGGAAACCCACACCAATCGCGCCCGGCTGCAGGGCTACCTGGATGCCCTGGCCAAATTTGGCATCACCCCCGACGAGAACCTCATCGTCGGCAACGATTTTCGCAAGAACAATGGCTATATCGAGACCAAGATCCTCCTGCGCCTGGAGCAGCCCCCCAGCGCCATCTTCACCACCAGCGACCTGATCACCCTGGGCGCCCTCCAGGCCATTCAGGAGGAGGGCTGCCTGATCCCCGAAGACATCTCCCTGGTCTCGTTCGATGACACCGATTTTGCACCCTTTCTGTATGCGCCCTTGACCGCCGTCAGCCAGCCCAAGGAACTGATGGGCGAGATTGCCGTCAAACTCCTCATCGAGGATCTGAAAAGCATGGGGCAAAAGGAGAAGAAACGCATTGTCCTGGAACCACAGCTGATCATCCGCAAGTCCGTCGCGCATTGTCCTCCGATCACCCACTGAACCGATTGAACTGAATCCGACGCCGGGAGGCGAAGCCGGACCAAGAGAACCTTGCCGAATCGATACGGGACATTTGCTCGCGGTTAACTGCACAAACGTTTGCATAATCAAACGCTTTGAGGTCCGATCATGAAAGCACGTTTACGACTCACCACCCTGACCCTGCTGCTCTGCGCCGCTGCCACCTGGCACTGCGGCGACGACCGCTCCGAGGTGCTCGCCCCCTACGCCGGCAGCCGCCCGCTCCACTGGCTGCGGGTGACCAAGAGCAGCACCCCCGACCTGCAATGGCTCGGCGGCCGCGTCGCTGCCATTGGCGTCAATGTGGGTCACAAGGCCGCTCTCGACGCCAGCCTCATCTGGCTGCGCACCGCCGACGCCAACACCATCGGCTCCTGGATCACCTTCGGCCAGAACACCGACGCCAGCCGCATCCGCCAGTATGGCGGTACCCCCTTGCCCGCTCTCACCGACTCGACCGAATATACCTTCTGGCTTGCCGATCAGGCCGCCTTCGCCGCCGGCCTCGATACCAGCCGCTTCGACGCCAACAGCTTTATCGATACCACCTTCGTCATGAGCGTCCTGGTCAAAGGCAAGATCGGCGGTGAAAAAAACGCCCAGGGCAAGGAGATCGTAAACATCGTCATCCAGCGCAACGAGACCATGCTCGAGGACAGCTATACCCTCTCGTGGACCCCCGCCGATCTGCCCTTTCGCCAGATCGCCGTTCGTACCAACTCCCTCGGCGGTTTCACTGACCTGATCTGGCATATCGTCACCCCCGACTCCCTGCCCGACAACATCTATCCCCCGGTCAAGGTCGGTCAGGCTCCGCCAGGCACCGAAGAGGCCATCGCCTGGCCCGAAACCGGCTTTGCCCGCAACAAGGTCCAGATCCTGTGGATGACCAACAGCAAGTGGAAAGTCAACAACTTCAGCCCCAGCGCAACCGGATATGCCTGGCTGAGGCTTTATCCCTTTGAATGATCCTCTCCGCCACGAAAGGGTATGCGCGTGAAAAAATGGATTGCTGCCGCACTGCTGCTGGGGCTGGCCCTCTGGTCCCAATGCAGCAAAAAGGAAGAGGGGACGGCTGCGGGTAAAACCACCGTCACCTTCTGGCACAGCTTCGTCTCCTCAACGGTCCCGGCGCTCAATGAACTCATTGCCAAATTCGAGCAGGAAAATCCCGATATCCAGATCCGCGCCCAGTACATCCCCACCGGAGACGCCCTGATCCAGAAACTCATCACCTCGGTGCAGAGCAAGACCGCTCCTGACATCTCCTGGGTCCATTCGGATTATCTGGAGGATCTCGTTGAGGCCGATGCCATCTACCCGATGGCCGAGTTCATCGGCGGCCCGGATGGCCTGAGCCAGGAGGAAATGGCGCAGATCTATCCGGCGCTGATCCAGTATGCCTCCTGGCGCGGCACCCTCTACAGCCTGCCGATGGAGGCCACCAACCTCGCGCTGCTCTACAACAAGGATCTCTTCCGCAAGGCCGGCCTCGATCCGGCCAAACCGCCCCGGAATTGGGACGAACTCTTCAGCTATGCCAAAAAACTGACCGCCGACACCAATGGCGACGGCAAACAGGAGCAGGTCGGATTCTTCTTGCCGATCTTCCCGGCGACCGGACCCCTCGGCGGCTGGATGGTCTGGCAGTGGCTTCCTTTCCTCTGGCAGGCCGGCGGCGAGATCATCAACGCAGAGCAGTCCGCGGTGCTCTATGATAATCCGTCAGGGGTCGCGGCCCTCACCCTCTGGCAAAAGATCTACCAGGAACTCAATCTGAGCACCTATACCACCGACTATGATGTGGCCTTCGCCTCCCAGCGGCTGGCTATGGCCCTGGACGGCCCATGGAACCTGCCGCGCTACAAGACCCTGCTGCAGAACTTTGACTGGGGCTTTGCCCCGCTGCCGGAGGGACCACAGCAAAAGGCGACGATCATCGGCGGCGAATACCTGACCATCTTCCGGCAGAGCAAGCATCCCGAAGCGGCCTGGAAGTTCATCAAATGGATCATCCAGCCGCAGAATCAGGCCTACTGGGCGATGAAATCGAGCTATCTGCCGATCAATCGCAAGGTGCTCGAGGTGCCGGAATTCCAGGCCTACCTGACGGCCAATCCCAATTTCAAGGTTTTTGTCGACGAACTGGAGTACAGCCTGGCCTCACGCCCGATCGACTATGATGGCCTGCAGATCACCCGTCACGTCGCCGAAGCGCTTGAGCGGGCGACGGTTGGCAAGGCCGATCCCGCGGCTGCCTTGCACGAGTCAGCGGCCCGGTCGAATGCCCTGCTCGCCGCCAGACACCAGGCCGGCAGCGCGAGGCCCTGAGCGCAATGGCGGCCATTCGCACCCATTCGGCACCGGCACGGAGAAGGGAGGGCCTCAGCGCCCTGCTTTTCCTCTCGCCGACGCTGGTCATTTTTTCGACCTTTGTCCTCTTTCCGGTGCTCTTTTCGTTCTACCTGAGCTTTCACCAGTGGAACATGTTCAGCGCCCAGCAATCCTTTGTCGGTCTGGCCAACTATGCGCGCATGGTCCGGGATCCGGAATTCTGGTCGGTGCTCAGGAACACCCTGGTCTACACCCTTGGCACCGTGCCGCTGAACATGGCCCTGTCGCTGGGGGTGGCCTATCTCCTCAATCAAAAGCTGGCGGGCAAAAAGTTTTTGCGCACCGCCTTCTTCGCGCCGGTGATCATCTCGCCGGTGGCCGCGGCGGTGATCTGGCGCTGGATGTACGATCCCAATTTCGGCCTGGTCAACTATGCCCTTGCCCTCGTGGGTGTCAAGGGGCCCAACTGGCTGAACGAACCCCATTCGGCGATGTTCGCCCTCATCCTGATGGCCGTCTGGAAGACCCTCGGGTTCAACATGGTGCTCTTCTCGGCCGGTTTGCAGGGTATCCCTGACACCTACTATGAGGCCGCCGAGATCGATGGCGCCGGGGCCTGGACGAAATTCTGGCGGATCACGATCCCGCTGCTCAGCCCGACCACCTTTTTTATCATGGTGATGTCCATCATCGGTTCCTTTCAGGCCTTTGATGTCGTCTACGTTCTCACTTCAGGCGGCCCGATGGGGGCGACCAAGGTCCTGGTTTTTTATCTCTACGAGCATGCCTTCAAGTTCTTCGAGATGGGCTATGCCTCGGCGGTTGCCTATTTCCTCTTTCTGCTGCTGATCGTCCTGACCCTGCTGCAGATCCGGTTGATGAAATCCAAAATCTGATGGAAGCCATGCCCAGTTACCCGGTTAAAATAGCTTCAACCGCGCGGCGCGTGCTCTATTACCTCTTCATTTATGCCGCGGCCCTGGCTACCCTGGCGCCCTTTATCTGGATGGTGCTGACCTCCCTCAAGGATCTCAACGAGATCTTTGTCTATCCGCCGCGGTGGATGCCGGCCACATTCCATTTTGAGAATTACCTGCGGGCCTTCCAGGCCGCCCCCTTCGGCCGCTACTATTTCAACAGTCTGCTGGTGGCGGTGACCGTCACCCTGGGGCAGCTCATCACCTGCTCGATGGCCGCCTTCGCCTTTGCGCGGCTGCAGTTCAAGGGGCGTGAACTCCTCTTCCTGCTTTTCCTCGGCACGATGATGATTCCCGGTCAGGTGACGATGATTCCCACCTTCATGATCCTCCACTGGATCGGCTGGATCGACAGCTACAAGGCGCTCATCGTGCCGGGCCTGGCCTCCGCCTTTGGCACCTTTCTCCTGCGGCAGTTTTTCATGACCATTCCCAAGGAGCTTGAGGAGGCGGCTTATATCGATGGCTGCAGCCGCTGGCGGGTGCTCTGGAATATCATCCTGCCGCTCTCCCGGCCGGCCCTGGCGACCCTCTCGATCTTTACCTTCATGGGCGTGTTCAATGATTTCATGTGGGCCCTGATCGTCACCAGCTCGGAAGAATTGCGCACCGTGCAGCTGGGCCTGGCGATCTTTCGCGACCGCTACCTGACGGAATGGGATCTGATGATGGCGGGTTCGGTCACCGCAACCCTGCCCATCCTGCTCGTCTTCTTTTTCGCGCAAAAGTATTTCATCAAGGGTATCACCTTGTCCGGCCTCAAGGAATGAGGCCACACCTCGAAGGCGCCTGCCGAATGGCCTCGCTGGCGCCCTCGACAATGGGGAGATCAAATTTCCGTACCATTGGTGCAAAAGGGCATCCGGACCCAAAACGCCGAGGAGGTGATGCAGCAGACCAAGTGCAATTTGCCCAAGGAATCTAAATCACTGGCAACGCCGCAGCACAACATGTTGGGAGGTATGCAATGAAAAGATGGACACTCTTGCTCTGTCTCATTCTCGTTCCGGGATTCGCCATGGTTCAGGCGCAAGCCCCGTACGGGGTAGGGGATAACATCAACGTCCCCTACGTCGCTCCCGGAACCCTGACCCTCGATGGCAAAGCCGATGAGCCGGCATGGAACGATGCAGCAAATGTCAACATGATCGGCTTCTGGGATGGCGCCTGGGGCGGCGTTCCCTACCCTGACATCGAAGCCAATGCCAAACTGCTCTGGACCGAGGATTGGCTCTACATCTTCGCCAAGGTTGATGATTACTCCTTCTACTTTGGCAGTGACTCAACCGCCTGGACCGGCGAGCAGATCATGGTGGGTGTGGACCGGATTCTCGCCGGTGATCCCCCTGGCGGCCAGTTCGCTCCGGACTGGAGTGGTGCGCCTTACAATGCTCCGGACAAGGGGCCGGTGGTCTACAAGATTTATGACAAGGGCATCACCCTCAACTGGGGCGGCTGGTGGGATGACGCCAACCAGACCTACTGGCAGTACTCGCCGGTCGATTCGGGCTGGGTGGATGGCAAGGTTTTCGTCGACAACGACAATTTCGTCTGGGGCGTCGAGATGAAGATCAAGGTGCCTCAGATTGCTCTCGGAACCCGTATCGGCTTCAACATCGGCGGTGCGGCAGCGACTCCTGACACCACGGCCGTGCCGTGGAGCTGGGGCGAAGGGACCTATGCCTACTATACCTGGCATCCGCAGCCGGCGGATACGGCGGTCGGCTATCCCAGCGACTATATCGCCGGTGATATCCAGCGCCGCGCCCAGAGCTTTGGCACCCTCACCTTCGTTGGCGGCCCGGAACCCTATGGCGTCGCAGCCAACATCGATGTCCCCTATGTCGCTCCCGATGCGGTCATCCTGGATGGCAAGGCCGATGAGCCGGTCTGGGCCAACGCTGCTGCCGTCAACATGATCGGCTTCTGGGATGGCGCCTGGGGCGGCGTTCCCTACCCCGACATCGAAGCCAACGCCAAACTGCTCTGGTCCAATGGCTGGCTCTATCTCTTCGCCAAGGTCGATGATTACTCCTTCTTCTTTGGCAGCGACTCGACCGCCTGGATCGGCGAGCAGATCATGGTGGGCGTGGACGGCCCGATGTATGGTGATCCCCCCGGCGGCCAGTTCGCTCCGGACTGGAGTGGTGCGCCTTACAATGCTCCGGACAAGGGGCCGGTGGTCTACAAGATTTATGACAAGGGCATCACCCTCAACTGGGGCGGCTGGTGGGATGACGCCAACCAGACCTACTGGCAGTACTCGCCGGTCGATTCGGGCTGGGTGGATGGCAAGGTTTTCGTCGACAACGACAATTTCGTCTGGGGCGTCGAGATGAAGATCAAGGTGCCTCAGATTGCTCTCGGAACCCGTATCGGCTTCAACATCGGCGGTGCGGCAGCGACTCCTGACACCACGGCCGTGCCGTGGAGCTGGGGCGAAGGGACCTATGCCTACTATACCTGGCATCCGCAGCCGGCGGATACGGCGGTTGGTTATCCCAGCGACTATATCGCCGGTGATATCCAGCGCCGTGCCAAATCCTTCGGAACCCTGACCTTCAAGCAGAGCATCACCGGCGTTTATGAAACAGACCGGTCACCTGCCGTTCCGTCGGAGTTCAGCCTCGCGCAGAATTATCCGAATCCCTTCAACCCGACGACGACGGTCAGCTATCAGTTGAAGAAGGATGCGAAGGTCCAGATCCAGGTCTACAACGTGCTCGGCAAACAGGTCGCCACCCTGGTCGACCGCAAGGAGAACGCCGGGATTCACGCGGTCAAGTGGAATGGTTCGGAGCTCGCCAGTGGTCTCTATTTCATCCAGCTGCGGGTCAACGATCAGCTGGTGGCAAGCCGCAAGGCCATGTTGCTTAAATAATCGGGAAGCAGGTTTTCTTTCGGGATCCGGCCCGGCCGCCGCTTGCAGCCTGGCGGCCGGGCTGTCCTCCCGAAGGAACAAGGTACGCACTCCTCAACGGATGATCGCCATGAAAGCTGCCATTTTACACGGTCCCAAAAACTTTGTCATCGAAGAGCGCGAGATGCCGGTGATCGGCCCGGAGGATCTCCTGGTGCGGACGACCGCCTGCGGGGTCTGCACCGGCGAGGTCGAGATGTGGGAGGGGAGGAATCCCAATCTCCATTTTCCGATTTTCATCGGCCACGAGGCTTCGGGAGTGGTCGAGGCGGCCGGCGAGCGGGTGCAGGGATTTGCTCCGGGCGACCATGTCGCGGCCTGGATCGAGGGCAAGGGGTATGCGGAGTACTTTGCCGCCCCGGCCGGCTCGCTCTATCGCCTGCGCCCGGAAACGCCAATGGAACTGGCCCTGGGCGAACCGATCGCTTGCGCTGTCAACGGTGTGCGAAAAGCGGATGTGCAGCTCAATGAAAGCATCTGCCTGGTCGGCTGCGGTTTTATGGGACTGATCATGCTGCAGGTTCTGCGTGTGCGCGGCGCGGGGATGCTCATTGCGGTCGATACACGCGAGGATATTCTGGCGCTGGCGAAAAGCCTCGGCGCCGATCACACCATCCATCCCCTCCAGGTCGATGCCGTGCAGGCGGTGCGGTCGCTCACCCGCGACCAGGGGGTGGATCTCGGCATCGAAGCCGCCGGGCGCCAGGAAAGCCTGGATATGACCGCGGCGATGGTGCGCATGGAGGGTAAACTCGAGGTCTTTGGCTTCCACCAGGGCGGCGCCCGCAGCGTCGACTGGGGCTACTGGAACTGGATGGCCTTCCGGATCATCAACGGCCATTCCCGCAGCGCCCATTTGTACATCGAGGGCATGCACATTGGTCTGGATCTGCTGGAAGCCGGGAAGCTGAATATGGCTCCCCTGGTGACGCACCGCTTCCCGCTGCTCGAGATCAATACGGCCTTCAGGACGGCGGCCGAAAAAGGGGCCGGATTTGTCAAAGGGGCGATCATTTTTTGAGTTCTCTTTTCGCGCGGAGGTTTGGTTATGACCACTGGATCCCATTCTTGCATGCGGTCTGCCTGGCGCAGGGCCTTGCTGCTGTTGACCCTTCTCGGGGTGCCCCTCGCCCCCGTTGGGCTGCAGGCGGCCACCACGGGCAAAATTGCCGGTAAAATTTCAGACGCGAAGACCAGGGAACCGCTGCTCGGCGCCAATGTCATCGTCGTCGGTACCAGCCTCGGCGCGGTCTCCGACCTGTCCGGTGACTATTTTATCGCCAATGTGCCGACCGGGAGCTATACCCTGAAAGCGACCATGGTGGGTTACAAAGGCGTGACCGTGAAGGAGGTGGTGGTCCGCATAGACCGCACCACCGAGATCCCCTTCGCCCTGGAGCAATCGGTTATCGCCGGGGAGGATATCGTCATCACCGCCGAACGGCCGCTGGTGGAAAAAGACAACACCTCTTCCAACATGATCCTCGCCAGCCAGGAGATTGTCAGCCGGCCGACCACCGATTTCATGCAGGTGCTGACCACCCTGCCGAGCATCAACGTCGAGGATGGCGTGATGAAATTCCGCGGCGGTACCCTCGATCAGGTTGCCTTTATGATCGACGGCACCCGCGCCCAGAATCCGATGGACCACTCTCCCTACACCAACATTAACCTCAGCGCCATCTCCGAGGTCGAGGTGATCACCGGTTCCTTCAATGCCGAGTACGGCGAGGCGATGTCGGGCGTGGTTAATGTCGTCACCAAGGAGGGCAAGGATCATTACAGCCTCTTCGTCGATACCCGCTATACCCCTCCGGGCAAGAAACACTGGGGCGATGCCCTCTATGACCTTAACTCGAACCTCTACTGGGAGAACAGCCATGCCCGGCATCTCGAGTGGTGGGTCGAGAATACCGATCAGTGGGTCGATCCCAACGGCGCCTACGGCTACGATCCCAAGTGCGTCTGGACCCCGGAGCAGGCTTTCAAGGATTACCTGTCAACCCACCGGCCGCTGACCGATTATACCAAACGGCCTAGCTATCAGACCGAGATCAGCGTCGGCGGTCCCGTGCCCCTCATTCGCAACATGAGCTTCTTCGCCACGGGCAAATACCGCACCCAGCCGCCGATCATGGGCAATGCCTATCGCAATGTCGGCAAATTCTTCGACGGCACCCTCAAGCTGAGCTATCAGATGGCCCCCTCCATGAAGCTGACCTTCTCCGGTTTTGGCGGATCTGAAGAGAGCTGCTGGGGCATGGAATGGGTGGATTCCTGGTATTCACAGCGCTACGGACTGAACTCCCGTTATGCCTATTACGACTTTGCTGGTCTGCCGACCAACCGCACCGATGGCCAGACCCTGACCTTCAACCATGTCCTCAATCCCAAAACGATGTACGAGGTAAAGCTCAACCGCGTTCACGCCAAGCGCAAGACCTGGACCTTTCCGGACGATCCGGTGGGCTGGGCGGCAACCGAGGCCATTCACGATTATCTGCGCGCCACCGACGAGAATGGCTATGCCATCCAGGGCGGCTACATGAACGCCATCGGCTATCATACCCTCGGCTATTACTATCGCTATGATGATGACAACACCGAGTACAATCTCACCGGGTTCCTCGGCAGCACGATCAACAAGTACTGGTATCTCAAGAGTGGCGTCGACGTCTCCTACTATAACCTCGACCATTTCAACCAGGCCAAGGCCCCGGACCGCCGCGATGACCGCACCTACAATCCCTATCAGGGCGCCCTCTACCTGCAAAACAAGCTCGAGTTCGGCGGCTTGATCATGAATGCAGGCTTACGCTTCGATTTTTACAATCCCAATGATTTCGTCTACACCAACCTCTTCGATCCCCTCAATTCCGGGAAGAAGAAGACGCGGGTCTTCACCCAGCTCAGCCCCCGCCTGGGCATCTCCCATCCGATCGATGAGCGTACGGTACTCCATTTCTCTTATGGTCACTTCTTCCAGCGTAGCTCTTTTGGTGATTACGGCGAGGGTAATGATTCCGGCGGGCAGCAGGGCAGCCTGACCACTTTTATCATCGACGGCTCGAATTTCCCCTGGGTTCTGGGCAACCGCGAGGTGCGCCCGCTCAAGACCATTGCCTATGAGGTCGGTCTCGAGCGCAACTTTGCCGATCAGTTCGTCGTTGACGTGACCGGCTATTACAAGGATATCCGTAATACGATCCGCACCACCACCATCGAATCGCCCAATGGCATCTACACCACCAACGGCAACGGCAATTATGCCGATGTCCGTGGTGTGGAACTCTCCCTGCGCAAACTGCCCTCGGTGGGCAAGCTGGGTGCACTCTGGGGGTATGTTAACTTTACCACCCAGATCGGCATCTATGGCAGCAGCGGCGATCCCGATGTCATCCGCGGCGACGGCACGGTGCGCTATCCCTCCAGCGGTGACGTCATCGCCCACAACAACCCGCGGCTTAAGGCCGGGATCTCGTACCAGACCCCCGGCGGAAGTTCGCTGGCCGCTGCGATCGTGGGCAACATCACCATGTCGATCAATTACGAGGCCGGCTTTCCCAACGACAAGATTCGCTCGGATTATTTTCTCTATGACGGCAAGCGCTATCTCCGCCCGGCCGACAAGAACGCTGCTTTCCGCCTCAAGAAAGAGATCAACCTCCCCGCCGTCGGCCTGCGCATCGATCCCTACGTCGAAGTGCAAAATCTCTTTAACGACCAGTGGCTGAATCTGCAGACCTTCGAGAATGCCTCCTTCGACGATCAGGCGAAATTCGCGAAATCGGGATTCGACCATGTGCCGAATTTTGACATGACCGGCGCACCCATCCTCGCGGCGGCCAAATACCGTAATCTGCCGCGCTCGGTCATGTTCGGCGCCACCTTTGCATTCTAGCAGGCTATGGAGAGAATACGATGAGAATAGACGGCAAACATCTCGTGTCCGGTTGTCTGATTCTGCTGCTGGCCGCTGCCGGCAGCAGCGTGGCCCAGACGATGACCGAGCAAATCCACAAACGCGGCAAGCTGTGGGATACCATCAGCTCGGACGGCTGGATCGGCAGCCTTGGCGCCTGGGATTTCCTCGTCTCGGTGCCCCTGGGCCTCTATCCCGGCTTCAAGGATTACTACCATCCGGTCGGCAACGAAAACAAGGCGGTCAATACCTACGCCAACGCCAATTTCCACAACTTCCGCAGCGGCTGCTGGATCGTCACCAAGGATTTGATGACGCCGGGGCCGCCGCCCAAGAACGCTCCGACTCCGACCGATTACGAGGTCTTTCTATCGGGCATGCAGGAGGACAGTTACGGCATCGAGCAGCCCTATCGCGACCTCGGCATGGTCAAAAACTACAGCGAGGAGCCCGGCTTCAATCCCTTGCTGCCGGAGGAGATGACCGATGGCACCTTCAACACCAATACCGGGGTCTCCGTCACCCGGCGCAGCTACGTCTGGAGCTATCCCGGGTACAGTGATTTCATCCTCTATGACTATACCTTTGAGAATACCGGGACTATCGTCTCGGATTTCACCAATACGGTCGTTCCCGATTTCCCGCCTCAGACCCTGAAGGATGTTTACTTCGTCTTCCATTCGGGCATTTCGGTTTCGACCAAGAGCAATATCAACTTCGGCGCCGAGCTCTCGCCAATCAGCGCCGGCGGCTTCGGCTGGGAAAAGAAATGGTACCACGACTATTATTACACCTACGATGATGGGCAACTGGTCTTTTCAACCAACTACAACGGCGGCAAGGAGCCGCCGCCCTGGTGGGATGCCAGCGCCCTCAAAGAGAGCGAGATCTGGAAAAAGTATTTCGGCGACGAGCTGATGAGTCCTGCGGCCTTTGGCTGGCTCGCCTTGTACGCCAGTCCGACCGGCGCCACACCGCGGACAACCCCCAAGCCGGATGTCTTGCGCATCGATTCGCACAAGGGCGGCCGCTTCCAGGGTATGGATCTCGATCTGGAAAAGTTCAGCATGGCCAACTTCAGACCGAAGAAGTCGTTCTATGATTTTGCCACGCTGCCGGATCTGCAGCCCGCCCTCGGCAATACCGGCAACCGGTTCAACTTCTTCACCTTTTCCTACGGCCCCTATACCCTGGAACCGGGCCAGAAGGTGCGCATCATCCTGGCCGAGATCGCCGGCTGCATGGATTTTCATGATGTCGTCAACGGCGATCCGCAGGGCCACTTCCCCGACAGCACCATCGCCGCCATCCGCCGCAATGCCGCGCATGCCCGCCAGACGGTGCAGTGGGGCCTGGGGGCTACGGTGAATGGTATCCCGCTGGCTGCTGATGCGCCCGAACCGCCACCGGGGCCCACCTGTGTTGCTGCCAACGTCTCCTACAGCACCGAGGTGCCGCTGGTTCGGGTTGCCTGGGACAAACGGGCCGAAACCACGGTGATCAAGGATGGCTCCGGCAGCACCTTTTACGACGGCGCTGTCGATCTCGACGGCTACCGGATCTACCGCTCCACCGATTTCCAGTTTGTCAATGAGACCGAATCGCCGGTCTTCCGCGGCGCCTACTGGGACCTGATCCTCGATATTCCGCGCGCGGAGTTTGCCAAATACTGGAAAGAGAGCGAGCAGGAGTACGTCTTTATGGACTCCACCGTTGTCTTCGGTTTTCGCTGCGGCTACTATGTCGCCGCCTATAACAGCAATCCGGGGAGCTGGACCTCCGCCAATGGCACCGTCGTGACCGGGCTGCCTACCCTCGAAAGTGGCGATTACAATCGCACCAATCCGGTCGCCGCCTCCTCGGGACCGGTCAACACCTTCGATATCTATGTGGTCCCCAATCCCTATATCTTTAACGATCCGGAGCGCAGCTTCGGCATCAACGACCCCTATCGCATCGAATTTCGCAATCTGCCGCAGAGCTGTACCATCCGGATCTATACCCTCTCCGGCGACTTGATCACGACGATCGATCATCAACCGGACCGCTTCGGCAACCTCTCCGGCAGCGAGGTCTGGAGCCAGAAGAGCGATTCGGGACTGCTGGTGGCACCGGGACTCTATATTTACCATATTCAGTCGAAGGTACCCGGCCTTGACAGCAAGCTGACTGGCAAATTGATGATCATTCGCTAAGCCATTGAAGGATGGGACAACTTATGAAAAAGAGCCTTGTTCTTGTACTCCTGCTTTCGCTGGCCGCGGCCACGGCGCTCTTCGGCTTTAACAAGGGCGGGAGGACCTCCTTTCAGTTCACCAAGATCGGCGTCGGCGCCCGCCAGGCCGGGATGGGGGAGGCCTGCATCGCGGTGGTCCGGGATGTCAACGCTGTCTACTGGAATCCGGCCAATATCGGCGGCCTCAAGAGCGGGGAGGTGGCTTTCTCCTATGCCCGCTGGTTCGCGGATCTGAACTACCTCTCGGCAGCAGCCGGCTGGCGCTGGAATCGGGTCGGCGTTTTCGCCCTCTCCTTTGCCGGCCTCGATTACCAGGATCTTCAGGAGGCCCTGGTGACCAGCCCCACCGGTGCAGCAGACACCCGCACCGGTTCGACCTTCAGCGGCAGCGACTTGCAGTTCGGCCTGACCTTCGCTCGCGAGTTCACCGACAAACTCACCCTAGGCCTCTCTGCCAAGTACTATCGCGAAGAGCTCTTCACCTATGGCGCCGGATTGCTCGCCTTCGATGTCGGCACCTACTATCAGACCGGCTTCAAGGGCTTCCGCATCGCCATGAGTGCGCAGAATTTTTCCACCGGCTCGGTCAGCTGGCTGGGCAAGGACAAGAGCGACCGCATCGAGGGCTACGAAATGCCCCTGATCTATCGTATTGGCACTGCCTTCGACCTTATCAATGGCGAGGAGGGCTTTATCAACCTCGGCCCGGCCCACTATCTCCAGGTGAGCCTCGATGCCATCAATACCAACGATTATGGCGAGCGCTATCACCTCGGCGGCGAATACTGGTACAATCATACCTTCGCCTTCCGCTGCGGCTACCGCTTTAATTATGAGGAAGGCAACCTCGGAGTGGGAGTCGGATTGCGCCAGCAGCTTTCGGGCATGAACATGCAGCTCGATTACGCCTTTGTCAACTACCAGTACCTTGATTCGCCGCACCGCTTTTCACTGCTGATCTCTTTCTGAACCGCGCAGGAGTCGACTGAATGGCCTTTGCAAAAATTGCTCTCGAGGGAGAAACCCTCACCCGCGAAACCTTCGCCACACCCCCCAAAGCAATGGGCATCCTGCCCTTCTGGTTCTGGAACGGCGAACTGCAGGAAGCCGAGATGGAATGGCAACTGCGCGAGTATCACGACAAGGGCATCTCCGGACTGTTTATCCACGGCCGCTTCGGCCTCAAGGTGCCTTACCTCTCGCCGGAATGGTTCGAACGGGTTCAGTATGTGGTCAAAAAGGCCGAGGAGATCGGCATCGATATCTGGGTCTACGATGAAATGAACTGGCCAAGCGGCACCGCCGAACGTCAGGTCCTGAAAAAGTGGCCCCACCTCAAGCAGAAATACCTCGAACTGGTGGTCCTGAATGTGGACGGGCCGCTCTTCACCTTTCTCGAGGCAACCGACTCGCGCTATGTCAACACCGGCGATTCCCGGCCGATCGCCGCTTTCGCCTGCTCTGCGGAGGAGTTCGAGACCGGTATCACCCGGCTCATTGACCTGACACCCAATCTCTCCTTCAACAAGGTCGTTCCCTGGGAGGCCCCTGCCGGCAAATGGAAATTGCTCTACTTCCTCGAAAAGGAGATCGACTATTACATCGATACCCTCGATCCGGAATCGACCAACCGCTTTCTCGAACTCACCCATGAGGGCTATAAAAAGGCGGTCGGCTCCGCCTTCGGCAGCACTGTGCCGGGCTTTTACACCGACGAACCGGCGATGTACTATTATCAGGTCGGTGTCGATAACTTCGTCGTTCCCTGGTCCAGCCGGATGTTCAAAATCTTCCGCAAGCGCCGGGGCTATGACCTCAAACCCTGGCTGCCCGCCCTCTATGCCGATATGGGCGAACGGACCGCAAGGATCCGCTATGACTTTTGGCGCACCCTTACCGAACAGTATGCCGAGACCTATTACAAACGCATCCGCGACTGGTGCGATGAAAACGGCGTGATCTTCACCGGCCACCTGCTCTTCGAGGAGTGGCTGCGCGGCCACGCCCGCTGTGAGGGCAACATCTTTAAATACCTGAAACAGATGCACCTGATCGGGGTCGATCACCTCTACCCCAAGATCGGCAGCGAGGAGGAACCTGCCGAACACGTCGCCCTCAAACTGGCCAGTTCCGCTGCCCACCACTTCGGCAGCACCCGGTTGCTCTGTGAATCGATGGGGGGTACCTATTGGGACTGTACCCTCGAGCGGATGAAATGGATCGCCAACTGGGAGTACGTCCTCGGGGTCAACCTTTTCAACAACCATGGCTACCATTATTCCATCGAGGGCGAGCGTAAACGCGATTGGCCGCCGAGCCAGTTCTACCACCACACCTGGTGGAAATACTACGACCATTTCACCACCTACATGTCGCGTCTGGGGCATGCCCTTTCGGGCGGCCGGCATGTGGCGAAGATTCTCATCCTCTATCCGCTCAACAGCATCTGGACCAACTATACCCCGCAACAGCGCAGCCGCATCGGCGGGCTCATTGAAGGCGATTTCAACTACCTCACCGACACCCTGCTGCGCCTCCATCATGATTTCGACTATGTTGATGAGGAGGTCCTGGCCGGGGCCGATTTTGCCGGCGGCCGCATCCGGATCGCGGCGGAAGAGTATGAACTGCTCATCCTGCCACCGCTGACCCATATCCAGGAGGCGACCTTCGCCGCGATTGAACGCTTCGCTCGCGAGGGTGGGCACATCCTCGCCGATACCCTGCTGCCACTCGAGTTTCTCGAGAGCGAGGAACCCGCCGCGGCCGAACGGGTGAAGGCCCTCTTCGGCGCTGATCCGCAGGCCCTGCTGCAGCGCTTTTCCGACGCCGGCGATTTTGCGATCGCACGCCACCCCGGTAATGACCGTATCACCCTGCTGCACGGACAGGGTCTGCATCACCATCGGCCGAAAATGGAGCTGCAGCATCTGCTGCAGGGCATGATTACCCCGGATGTGATCATCCGGAACGAAAACGTTTTTTGCCTGCACCGCATCAAGGATGGCTTCCATCTCTATTTCCTGGTCAACACCTCACAGCAGCCACTCGGCAGGGTGGAGGCAAGCTTTGCCCAGCAGGGTGCCCCGGAGCTCTGGAATCCGGCAAATGGCTCGATCCAGCCCCTCTTTCCCTATCAGTACCGCGACAGCCGGATCCACCTGGCCCTTGATTTCCCAGCCACAACCGCCCATCTGGTCGTGTTCCGGGGTGAACGCGGAGCGAACCATATCAGCGCCACCAATCTGGTGGTCGAGCAGTTCGCGGAGGGCAAGGTGAGCGGCTATGCCGAACAGGAGATCGGACGCGCCTATGTTCAAATCGAAGGAGCCGAGGGCCAGCGGGAACTCAGCGCCCCCGCGCTGGAGGCGCTGCCGCCTCTTTCGCTCGGCCAGCCGGTGGCCTTTGCGCTGGAGGGGGACAACGCCCTCTGCCTCTCGCACTGGCGGATGGCGCTGGCCGATGAGACTCCCGGAGAAGCGGCCGTGGTGCAGCCCGATTTCGACGACCAGAGCTGGCTGGAGGTGACAATGGGCGCCTGGGAGATGCAACTGCCCCAGGAGCGCGATGAAGAGCACTATCCCGTGACGCTGTGGTATCGCGCTACCTTCACTGTGGCGGCGTTGCCGCAAACCTTGCAGCTGCTGGTGGACGGTTTCAGCGGCAGCAGCCATCGTCTCTTTGTTAACGGGACCGAGATCCGCGACCAGGGCCGGCGCAGCACCCTCGATGCGGAGATCCGCGCGCTCGATATTCACCCCTGGGTGAAACCGGGCCGGAATGTGATCGCAGTCGAACTGGTGGCGGAACGGCGCACCGACGGCCTCCTCGATCTGCTCAAGCTGGTTGGGGATTTCGTCCTGAAACAGCAGGAGGGGAGCTGGAGCATCACGACCCCGAGCGAGTGCCTCACGACCGGCGACTGGTGTTCGCAGGGCTACCCCTTTCTTTCCGGCACCGGCTGTTATACCTTTGAAGTGGATTTGCCGGAAAGGTATGCCGATGGCAAGCTCTTTCTCGAAGCCGAATGCGGCGAGGATGTCCTCGAGGTGGCCATCAATACAAGCCAGTCCATCGTCCTCCCGTGGCATCCCTATCGCCTGGATGTCACCGAATGGCTCGTCCCCGGCAAGAACCGGGTGACCCTTAAAGTAACCAACACCCTTATCAACCTTCTCGAGGGGGTCTCGAAGCCTTCCGGCCTGCTGCAGGAACCGGTGCTGCACCATAAATCCCGTTACCGGTTTTAGCCGGCGGTGTGGTAGCAGGATCGGCCCTTCACGACCCGGCGGAACCAATCAGGAGCATTTCATGAAAAAACAGGGCATTCTAAACGCACATCTTTCCTATTTGATCGCCAGGATGGGGCACACCGATCGCCTCGTCATCTGCGATTGCGGTCTGCCACTGCCGCAGGATGCAGAGGTAGTCGATCTGGCGCTGACCAAAAATATACCAACCTTCATGGAAACCTTGACGGTGGTGCTTTCGGAACTGCATATCGAAGGCGCCATCATCGCCGAGGAGATGGAGACGGTCAGTGCACCTCTCTATCGCCAGATGGTCAAGGCGCTGCCCGAGGTGCCGCTGCGCAAGATCAGCCATCTCGAGTTCAAGGCGCAGTGTTCCGGTGAAGGCATTCTGTTTGTTCGCACCGGGGAAGCCACCTCCTATGCCAATATCATCCTCATCTCCGGCGTCAATTTCAACTGATCACCAACGGGAAGGCTGCATCATCATGAGAAAGAGTGTAATTGCCCTGTTGACCCTTGTTCTCACCCTCGCTGGCGCCACCCAGGCCGCCAAACCGCAGTATAAACGCCTTTTCCGGCCCGCCCATAGCAGCGAGTATCACGTTCCGATCGGACTCTGCGAAGATTATCCCGAGGAGAGCACCACTCTGGAGGGCATCCGCAAGGATATGGAGTTTCTCAAAAAGAGCCATATTGACCTTTTGCGCATCTCCTTCGGCTGGGACGCGATTGAATCGGTCAAGGACCAATACGACTGGCTTTTTTGGGATGATTTCGTCCGGATCGCGGTGGAGGAGTACGGCATCACCCTCATTCCGTATGTCTGTTATATGCCGCGCTGGAATTCGACCAAACCGGAGGACAACAACTGGTTCTGGAATTATCCCCCCGTGGACCCCGGTCAGTTTGGCGAGTTCATGAAAGCCCTGGTAACCCGCTACAAAAAGTACATCAAGACCTGGGAGCTGTGGAACGAACCCGACATCTGGGTCTACTGGCAGGGAACCCCCGAGCAGTTCGCCGGGATGATCCGCATCGGGGCCCAGGCGGTCAAGGAGGCCGATCCGAAGGCCAGGGTGGTCCTCGGCGGCGTTGCCTACAGCGAGGAATTTCTCGCCAAAATGTTCCGGGACTATGGCCTGAGTCCCTGGATCGATGTCGTCAATATGCATAATTATTTCGAGACCTGGAGCCCCCGACCGGTCGAGGATATCGATGACCATATTGCGGCGGTGAGTGAGGTGATTCGCCAATACGGCCGCCAGCAGCCGCTGTGGATGGCCGAGGTAGGCTACAGCACCTTCCGTCAGGGCCGCAAGGTCTCCAACGACTACACCGCCTGGTACGACTATGAGCATACCCCCGACTACCAGGCTGTCGACCTCTTCAAACGGCTGTCGCTGATCGTCTCCACCGAAAAGATCTCGGCAGTAGCCTGGTACGAGATCTCGGACCTGCCCCCGAGCGATGAGGTGATCGGAGATGAATACAATAATCGCCATCTCGGGGTGGCCTTTGTCAATTATGTCGCCAAGCCTGCACAACAGGCATTGACCTTTTTCAATACCCTTTTTGCCAAAAAATATCGCAATATCACGCCGTCGGTGACGGTGACACGACCGGAATCTTCGGACAGCCACACCCTGGCGTTCCGCTGCCAGGATGGCAGTGTGATTCTGGTCAGCTGGCTGCAAACCTGCCTGCCCGAACGGCGTGGTGCCGACAGCACCGGCGCCGTCCGGGATGATCGCGGCGAGACCCTGGCCGTCTCCTTGCCCCTGACCCTCAAGGGCAAGGCGCAGCTTTACGATCATCTCGGCAATGAAAGGCCGTTTACCGCGCTCCGTCGCGAAAAAGGCCGGACGCAGGTAGAGGGAATCGAGCTGACGGGAGGTATGGTCAGTATTATCCGGATTGAAAAGTAGGGAGGAAGGCGTCATGCAACGATCCGAGATCAACGCCCTGCAGAGAGAGGCGGCCGCCTTTTTCCAGGCGCATCACTTTCACCTCCCGCCCTGGGCTTTTTGGGGCAAGCAGCAGTGGCAGGAAAACAGGGAGCGGGCCGGCGAGATTTTCGCCAACAAGCTGGGGTGGGATCTGACCGATTTCGGCTCCGGTCAGTTCTACCGTGTCGGCCTGCTGCTCTTCACCCTGCGCAATGGCGCTCCCGGCCAGCCGGAGGGCAAGAATTATGCAGAAAAGGTGATGATCGTCCGCGAAAACCAGGTGACACCCTGGCATTTTCACTGGAGCAAGATGGAGGATATCATCAACCGCGGCGGCGGCAACCTGGTGCTGGAACTCTGCAACGCAACCCAGGATGAAAAACTCGCCGATACCCCGGTGACCGTCCAGGTCGACGGCCTCACGCGCACCCTTCCCGCCAGAGGTAAAATCGTCCTGCAGCCGGGTGAGAGCATCAGCCTGCCGGCCTACCTCTACCATAACTTTTATGGCGAAGAGGGCAAGGGCAGCGTACTGGTGGGCGAGGTCTCCCGGGTGAACGACGATGCCCGCGACAATCGCTTCCTCGAACCCACCGGACGTTTTCCGGTCATCGAGGAGGATGACGTCCCCCTTTATTATCTCTGCAACGAATATCCGGTATAAGGATTGCAACCCAGGGAGCTATCGATGATTAAAATTGCTGTCCAGGCTGCCACCCCGGAGGATTTTGCCGCCTTCGGCGCTGTGGCGCAGCTCGCCGGCACCGTGCCGACCTCACAGGCGGCCGATTATCAATTCTGGTCTGACCTGGCGCATTATGCCGTGGATGGCGAGACCGAAATCGGCATTTGCACCGTCTTCCGCCAGCCTGCGGCCGGCCTCACCGCCATGGAGCGCCATCTGCGTACCCCCGAGATCCTCATCCCGATCGATGCCCCCTTTATCTTGCCCCTGCTGCGTGACGGCGATGCGGCTCGACTCGCCGCGGCCTTTCGGGTGGCACCTGGACAGGCGGTGGTGATCGATTCCGGTGTCTGGCATGGCGCCTGTCTGCCCGACGGCCCGGAGCGCTCCTCCTACTGGGTGATCTTCCGCCGCCATACCCCGGCCGAGGATGTGGAGAAACAAACCATTCCGCTGATTGAAATTTCCCGCTGAAAGAGACGCCCCGATGAGGCTTGCCAACTCAAAACTCTCCCTGCTTCTGGATGGCCCACCCGATGCCATCGCCCGGATCGAGACGCCGGATGGCGCCTGCC
Organism: uncultured Cytophagia bacterium; assembly: GCA_964436305.1. Lineage (GTDB taxonomy): Bacteria > Zhuqueibacterota > Zhuqueibacteria > Residuimicrobiales > Residuimicrobiaceae > JAKPUX01. The sequence continues at coordinate 37,397 of CAYTCI010000009.1, forward strand.
TGTGCAGCGGCGGCCGCCAGCACCTGCTGATACGCTCCCCGCTTGCCGTCTCTGAGCCGGTACTGCTCGCCTGCACACGCCGCAGCAACGGTCCAGGCGAGCAGGCGCAGCTCTTTTTTACCGACGATAGCGGAGCATGGCATGCAGAGCTCCGGCTGGATGCTGGCGAATCGGGCATCCATTTTCACCTCGAGGCCACTGCGCCCGAGCCGATCTGGCTGATCGAGTGGCGGCTCTCGGGTCTCGATCTCGCGGAGGTCATCATTCCCGCTCTGGGCGGACAACGGCTCTCCGACGCCATGCCGCTCGAAACGACCCTGAGCTACAAGTATCCCTTCTGGTGGAACGCCCAGTTTGTCATCGGGGCTGCACATCGCGGAGGCGGCCTCTGGCTCTCCTCCCGGGATGAAAGCCCGGATCTCAAGCTGTTGCGGGTCGGCAGGCACGCCGATGGTTTCGCCTGGAGCTATGGCTACGAAGTACCGGCGCCCTTTGCCCGTGAAGTAGCCGTCGACTGGTGGCTGGACGGCTTTGCCGGTGACTGGCAGGTGCCGGTCGAACGCCATCGCCAGTGGATGGAAACGGCCTTTAGTCTCAAACCGCTGGCGCAAAAGAGCAATTTCCCCGCCTGGGCGCGGGGGATCAATTTTGTGCTGGAGCTGTGGGGTGCACGCCGCGACCGCCCTGAGCCGATGCATACCTTCGGCCAGATGGCGGAGCGCCTGCAGCAGTGGGCGGAGATACATGATCCGGCGGCGACCCTGGTCTACCTGCCAGGATTTGCCGAACACGGCATCGATTCCCACGCCCCCGATTATCATCCCAGCCCGCAGTGCGGCGGCCCTGCCGAATTCGGCCGGCTGGTCGAGGCCGCGCATCAACTGGGCTACCATGTGATGATCCATACCAATGTGCTGGCCATGACCTACCATCACTCCCTGTATGCGGATTTCGCCTGCCATCAGGTCATCGATTGCTTCGGCCGGCCGCAGGGCTGGGGACTGGACCTGGATGGTGATTGGCTGGCGGAGCCCTATTTCGCCTATATCAATCCCGGCGCCAAGGTCTGGGGTGATCTGATGACCGGGGTGCTGGGCGAATTGATTCGCACCTATCAGGTCGACGGGGTCTTCCTCGATCAAACCCTGCTCGCTTTCAATGTCAGCAGCGGCCCCAATTTCGTTGCTGGGATGCGCAGCCACATCCGCCGGCTGCAGCAGACTTTCCCCGAGATCCTCTTTTCCGGCGAGGGCCTCCATGAACAGGTGCTCAACCCCTTGCCCATGGCGCAAATTCATGGCATCGACAGCATCAGCGAAATTCACGGCATGGATGGGCAAACCTCCTGGCGCTTTGCCCATCCGGTTTCAACGCGCCTCTTTACGCCCTATTGTCTCTTTACGGCCCACCTGCTGACCCGGCACCCTTCGCATCCGATGTTTGCTTTTCAGGAACAGGCCTATGCGGAGCTGGGGGTGATCCCGGCGCTGTGCCTCTATGACCATACCCAGCGAATGGATCTGCCCGAAGTCAGGGCGATGATCGAACGGGCGCGCACCTTCCCGCGGCGGGATTGATCTCAAGTACCGAACAAAGGAGTCTCTCTCATGAAATTAGGCTTTCTTACTGCCTGCCTGCCCAACCTCAACCTGGACGATCTACTCACCTGGGCAGCCGGCGCCGGCTTTCAGGCGCTCGAGTTGGCGGCCTGGCCGGTGGCCTCCGACCGTGACTATCAGGCGCGGCAGATCGATGCCGCTCGTATGGACCGCGCTGAAGCGGAGCGGATCAAGGCCCTTTTCGCCCGCCACGGGCTCGCCATTTCCGCCCTTGCCTACTATGACAATAATCTTCATCCCGACCCGGAACAGCGGAAGACCTTCCATCAACATTTGCGCAAGGTGATCGACGCCGCTGCGTTGCTGGAGGCCGGACTGGTCGGGACTTTCGTGGGCGGGCGGCCGGACCTGTCACCGGCGGAAAACATCAGGCAAGCCGGCACGCTGTTCCGGGAACTGACCCGTTATGCCGCCGACCGCGGTGTACGGCTGATGATCGAAAACTGCCCGATGGAGAACTGGGTCCAGTTCGGTTTCCCCGGCAACTATGCCTTCTCGCCCGAACTCTGGACGGCCCTCTTCGAAGAGGTGCCGGCTGAAAATTTCGGGCTCAATCTCGATCCCTCGCACCTCTACTGGCTGGGCATCGATCCGCTGCAAGCGGTGCGCGAGTTTGCGCCCCGGATCTTTCACGCCCATGCCAAAGATACCGAAATCCTCCAGGCCGGACGCCATTGCCATTCGATTCTCGGCACCCAGGTCAACCCCCAGCCGTGGAAATCGGGCTGGTGGCGCTACCGCTTGCCCGGCCTCGGATCGATCGACTGGGGCCGTTTTGTCGCCACCTTGCAGGAATGCGGCTACGACCATGTCCTCTCGATCGAACACGAAGATCCGGTCTGGGAGGGGAGCGAAGAAAAGATCAAACGCGGTCTGATCCTGGGCCGGCAGCATCTGGCGCCCTTTATCATCTGAAAGCCTGTCAACATGCGATCCTTGCTTAAAGAAGAGTATATCCCCTTCGGCAGCCAGTATTACCGTGCGCCTTCGCCCCATCCACAGGATTGGGAGCACGATCTGCGTCGCATGGCGGAACTGGGATTCAATACCGTCAAATTCTGGGTGCAGTGGCGCTGGAATCATCCGGCTGAGAACGACTTCTGGTTCGAGGATATCGACCGGCTGATGGATCTCGCCGAGACTTGCCATCTGCGGGTGATGCTGAATACCATCTTCGACGTCGCGCCCGCCTGGATCTACCGCACTTATCCCGATGCCTCGATGGTGACCCTGGATGGCCGCCGGATCGGGCCACAGACCCAGCCGCACCGTCAAATCGGCGGCCTGGGCTACTGTTTCAACCACGACGGCGTCCTCACCCATTTCTTCCACTTCCTCGAAGAGACGGTCCGGCGCTACCGGGATCATCCGGCCCTGGCGATCTGGAATGTCGGCAGCGAGCCCGAACTGACCTCCAGCATGGCCGAAATGCGCCTCTTTGCCGATGATGCCAGCAAGATGGGCGATATGCTCTGTTATTGCCCGCACTGCCAGGCCAAATTCCGCCTCTGGCTGGAGCAGCGCTACCGGACCATCGCCGCTCTCAACGAATCCTGGAACCGTAATTACCGCAGTTTCGCCGAGGCAGAGCTGCCGCTCACACGCAATACCTTCAATGACCTGATCGACTGGCGCCTCTTCTTTGTCGATACACTTGGCGCCAATGTCAAACGCCGCTTCGAGACAGCGCAGGCCATCGACCAGGGCCGTCATCCCCTGATGTGCCATCACGTTTTCATTCAGGGATTTCCGATCACCTCCACAGCCAATGATCCCTGGAATGTCGGCCAGTACGGCGATCTCCACGGTTTTACCCAGATGGACGATGCCATGATGATCGACGTCCTGCGCTCCTGCGCCAAGGACAAACCGGTCCTCTCCGCTGAAATGCTGATGCTGCCGGGCTACACCCTCGATTTGCCCAGGCCCATCGATGCCGACGATGTCAAACGTTTCATCTTCAGCGGTGTCGCCGGCAACCAGAGGGGCTTTATTTTCTGGCAGTACCGTCCGGAGATTCTCGGGCGGGAGGCCCCGGCGTGGGGGCTCACCTGGCTGGATGGGGGCGAAACCCCCTGGCTGCAGGCCTACGCCGCAGCGGGGCGGGTACTGCAGAAGAATGCCGGATTTTTGCTCGATGCCCGTCCGCGGCCGGCGGAGGTGGCCCTCCTCTATCATCCCGAAAACCAGATCTTCGGCTGGGCTGCAACCGGCAATGAAAAGAACGTCACCGATTCGCTGCTGGGCGTCCATCGCGCTCTCTACGAGCACAATCATATCATCGATTTCATCCATCCGCGCGAATTCGACCAGGATATTTTGCAGCACTACCGGGTGGTCTATATCCCCTTTCCCTATCTGCTCGGAGAAAAGGTCTGCCAGGCGCTGGCGGCCTGGGTGGAGGCTGGCGGCGTCCTGATCGGGGAAGCCTGTTTCGCTGGCTGGAACCGCGAACACGGCCATCATGAAAAGGTCGTCCCGGGATATGGCCTCGAAAAGGTCTTCAGGGCCCGCCAGGGGGTGGTCGCTCCGGCCGGTGAAGAGGGGGTGGCGATCTGCATCGAGCGGGATCTGCCGATGCTGCGCGCAGGGGCGGTGGCCAATGGTCGTATCATCCAGGAGAGTCTCGTCGTCGAAGGTGCAGAGATCCTCGCCCGCTTCCCGAACGGCACCGCGGCCGTCACCCGCGCCTTTCATGGCAAGGGCCAGGCGATCCTTATCGGCTCCTATCCCGGTCTGGCCTCCCATCGCAGTGGAGATGCCGGCAGCCGTGCCCTGATCGCCAGCTTGGTCGAGATGGCCTGCCCGATTGCGCGTCCACGGGCCAGCGGCGATGCGCCGGTGCGCGTCGACACGCTGTACGATGCCCGCGGCGGCACGATGCTGATCGTGCAGAACCTGCGCGAGGAGCCCCGGCATGCAGTCATCACCCTGCCGGAGTGGATCCCGGGTCCGCTTCTGGAGCAATTCACCGGCGAGAAGCTCGCTTTCCTTCCGGAAGGGGAGGGGTCGCGGATGGAGGTGGATCTGGCTCCCAAAGAGGTCAAGGTGTATTGTGGGCGGTAGCATTCGCGCGGCGGGCCACACGCGGCAGGGCAGAATCCGGCAGCGCAATTTTATTGTCAATGTGATGGATGGCGCCTTTTATGCGTTTGGACTGGCTTTCATCACACAGCAGACCCTGCTGCCGGTATTCGTCAAAAAGATCGGCGGCGGCAACATCGCCATCGGCCTGATCCCGGTGCTCTGGATGCTCGGGTTCAATCTGCCGCAAATCCTGGTTGCCAACCGGGTGCAAGGATTGGGTCAGAAGAAAAAGCTCTTTTTAAAAACCGCCCTCCTCCAGCGTTCACCCTGGCTGCTTATGGCCCTGTTGTGCTGGTTCATCCTTGGCGGGGTTGGTCCGTCAGCAGGGGTCATGCTTTTTCTGCTGTTGTTTACCTCGGCGGCCGTTGCCGGAAGCATCAATCTGCCCGTCTGGTTCGACCTGCTCGCCAAGGTGACCCCGGTGGTCTGGCGCGGCCGGCTCTTCGCGCTGCGGCTGATCCTGGGTGGCGTACTCGGGATCGGCGCCGGCATGATCGCCAAAAGGCTGCTTGAGGTCATAGCCTTTCCGGCCAATTTTGGGCTGCTCTTCCTGCTGGCTTTTGCTGCCATGATGGTCTCCTATGGCTTTCTGACCCTCCTCCGGGAGCCACGCGGCCCGATCCACCACGCACCGCTGCAGATTGCAGCCTATCTCCGTTCGCTGCCCGCGATTTTGTTGCGGGAGCGCAACTATCGCCATTTTCTGGTAGCAGACGCCCTGCAATACCTGGCGGTGACGGCCAATGCCTTTTTCACAGTTCATGCCCTCGCGAAATTTTCCCTGCATGACTCCGCCGCCGGGACTTTCACCGCGATCATGATGGCCAGCACCATCGCCGGGACACTCTTTTTCGGCTATCTCGCCGACCATCGCGGTCAGCGCATCAACCTCTGCCTGGCGTCGCTCTGCATGGCACTGGCCTGCGGGCTGGCCCTGGCCGCCCGGACCATCGGAATCTATTATCTGGTCTTCGTCGCCTCTGCCCTCGCAACAGCCCTGACCCAGATCTCGCGATTGCCGATCATCGCCGAATTCTGCGCCGAAGACCAGCGACCGACATTTATCGCCCTGGCCAATCTGATCTCGAGCCCCTTTATCTTGGTCGGTATTGCCGGCGGATGGCTGGTCAATCGCGCCGGCTGCGATCTTCTTTTCACCCTGGCGGGTTCTTTCGCTGTGTTGGCTCTGATCTGGCTGCTGCTCATGGTCCGCGAACCGCGGCATAACTTATGATCTAAAGGACGGTTACATGAAATGCTTTCACACACTTTTTGTGCTCATGCTGGCCGCCGGGGCTCTTTACGCCGGAGAGCTCACCCAGGCGCCAGCACCGCTGCCACCGGATGCGCGGATGAAGGCCGACATCCTCCTGATCGTCGCCCACCCGGACGATGAGACCGCCGTCGGCGGCTGGCTGGCGCGTTCTGTCTATGATCTGCACAAAAAGATCGCCGTCGTTTACCTTAACCGCGGCGAAGGCGGGGGTAACACCCACGGCCTCGAACAATCCCGCGCCATGGGTGCGATACGCGAGATCGAGGTACGCCAGGCGGTTTCGGCGCTCGGTATCGATCTGATCTGGTTTCTGAATGGCACCGACACGCCTGGCCAGGATCTTTTTCACTCCCTGACGGCCTGGGGCCATGGCGCCAATCTGGAACAGGTGGTGCGGCTGGTGCGCCTCACCCGCCCCGAGATCATCCTCACCTGGCTGCCGCATTATGTCGCCGGTGAAAATCATGGCGATCACCAGGCTGCCGGCGTGCTCGCTGTCGAGGCCTTTGATTGCGCTGGCGACCCGACCTGCTTCCCGGCCCAGGTCACCCCGGCGCGGGAGCCCGGGGATATCAACAATTTCAGCGAGGGCTTGCAGCCCTGGCAGCCCAAAAAGATTCTCTTCTTCTCCGATGCGTCGCACCCTATCCAGGCCGCCGGCCCGAGCCTCGACCTCCGGGCGATCTCCCCCTCACAGGGAGTGCCCTACTATCGCCTCGCCGCCCCGCTGCATCGACCCCACCTGACCCAGGGCGACGTCTCTGCAGCCGTGCTCCAGGCGGAAGCGAGCGGCGAGTGGGAGCGCTTCATCGCCTACATTGCCGGATTCCGGCTGATCTTCGGCAAGGCAGTGATCGCTTGCCGTCCGGATGACGATCTTTTCGCGGGTATCCAGCCTGGTCCGGTCCCCTATGCACCACCGCCCGGATACCGGCCGTGCCATCCGGGCGGTCGGCTTGAACTGGGCGGTATATTCGCCTTCTACCGCGCTTTCTGGCCGGCGCACGGCATCGAGGCGATCGGCCCCCTGGTCCTGCCCGAAGTGACGATCAATGCCGGCGGCTACCTTCATATCCCGCTTCTCCTGCACAATCCCGGTCCCGATTCCGTCCGGATCGAATTGACCGCCAAAACACCGGCGGGCTGGCAGCTCGTTGCGGGTGAAGCGCGTTATACCCTCGCCCCGGGCGAAACCCGCCCGGTGCAGACCTTCTTCTTTGCCCCGCAATCGATCAGCAAGGAGGGCGAGAGGATTGAATGGCGAGCCACCATCAACCGGCAGCTGGCCGGATCGGTCGCCTTGCGCGTCGGCCTCGACGAATGGACCTTGCCGCAATGAGGAGGAGTGCTAACCGGATGAAGGGCCCGATTCTGCTCTGGAGTGCTCTCATGATCGCCGGACTGAGGCCGCTGTCGGTGACTGCGCAGATGGCCGATCCGGCGATCGACCGCGAAGACGAACCCTTTTGCTATTTCAGCCAACCCACCGACCTCCTGGGCGTAATGGACGGCCGCGAAGGCACCCTGGTCACGCCGGAGGGCTATCTCTTCACGGGATGGGGCGAGATGATGTTCTTCGCCGGCAATCCGCCCCGGCCGCTGGCGCAGCGCGTCAAAATCCTCCACAAGGGCTATCTGCCGGTGATCGAGTACACCTGCCAGGAAGCGGGCATCGGCTATCATTTTACCCTCTTCGCAGCGACCCTCGATGGCCGGGCGGAATCGCCGCTGATCAATTTCATCCGCGTCGTGATCAGCAATCCCCATCCCGAAGAACGCACCGTTTTTTTCAGCACCGCCATCCGCTATCAGAATGAGGCCAACACCGATTGGGGCGTGGGCGATAACCGCTTCGGCCGACCGGCTGCAGCCGAGCACTTGGGTGGCTATGAGCAGGCCGGTGCGGAGTTTTCCCAACAGTGGGAATACGCCTTTGCCCCTGACGCCGTATTGCGCGATAGCAGCGTGCTCTATCTCTTCCCGGTCGATCATGAACATGAGCGGCTGATGACCCCGAAGATGGGCTACAACGAACAACCCTCACTGGAGCCGAACCGGCTTTATATCCTGCCGACCACGCCTGCCGGCATCGTCCGCTACCGCTTGCCCCTGGCAGCAGGCGGATCCGTCCGCCTGGACTTCAAAATGCCCTATGAGCCCCAGCCGCTGACCAATGCAGTGGTTGCGCAGATGCGAACTGCCTCTTTCGAGGACTATCTCGCCCGTACGGTCACGTTTTGGGAGACCCTCCTCGCCGGCGGCCTCGACATCACCCTGGCCGAAAGAAAGGTGACCGAGACCTTCAAAGCCAATCTGATCTACGGCCTGATCTCGCGCGACAAGGTCGACAGTTTTTATATCCAGAAGGTCAACGAATTCCAGTACGACCAGTTCTGGCTGCGCGATGCCGCCTACTTCGTCCGGATGTACGATCTCTCCGGCTACCCCGAGATCGCCCGGCAGTGTCTCGATTTCTTCCCGCGCTGGCAGCGTGAGGACGGCAACTTTGTCAGCCAGGGGGGACAGTATGACGGCTGGGGCCAGACCCTCTGGGCCTATGGGCAGCACGTCCAGCTCACCGGCGATCGCGCTTTTGCAGAGCGGGTTTGGCCGGCGATAGCACGTGCCGTCGATTGGCTGCACCAGACCCGATTGAACGAGCCCTGGCGTCTGCTGCCAGTCACGACTCCAGGCGACAACGAACAGATCACCGGTCATGTCACCGGGCACAATTTCTGGGCCCTGATCGGCTTGCGGCAGGCCGCCGGAATGGCCGCGGCCCTGGGCAAAACGGCGGAGGCCCGGCGCTGCCGCGAGGAGTATGACGATTTACTCCGTGCCCTCAACCGCCGGCTGGCGATCATGACCACCCGCAGCGGCGGATATATCCCGCCGGGCCTCGATTCACTTGGCGGCAATGATTGGGGCAATATGATGGGACTGACCCCCGAGGTGCTCCTCGATCCCTTTGATCCCCGGGTGACGGCGACCCTGCACGCCACCCGCGCCAAATATCAGGAAGGATTGATGACCTATGACGCCGGACGCTATCTCCATCACTATCTGACCATCCAGAATACGGAGAGCGAAATCGTCCGTGGCGATCAGGAAGTAGCCCTGCAAGAGTTCTACGCCGTGCTGCTGCATACCAGCGCCACCCACACCGGCTTTGAATACTCCATCCGCCCGTGGGCCGATCGCGATTTTGGCATGAACCTCGCCCCGCACGGCTGGTTCGGCGCGATGTACCGCACCCTGCTGCGCGATATGCTGGTGCGGGAGGAGGGGGAGGATCTTCATCTGCTCTCGCTGCTCTCGCCGGCCTGGACCCGTGACGGTGACTCGCTGGCAGTGCGGCGCGCCCCGACCCCCTTCGGCGAGGTCAATTTTGTCTGCACCTTTTCCGAAACCGGCCTGAGCATACGGCTCGATAACCGCTTCCGCCGGCTGCCAGCCCGGCTGATCCTCCATCTGCCCTGGTTTGTTGACATTAGGAGCATCATGGCGGACGGGCGGCGCGTCGCTCCGCATAAGGGTGGCGTATCCATCCCGGCCCGGACCCGCGAAGTGAGCATCGAATGGCAAAAGCAGCTAACACAACCGGAAATCAGCTACCAGCAAGCCGTCCAGGACTTTAAAAAGGAGTACCGGCAGCGATATGAGCATTTCCTGCGTCAGGGCCGCTAGTTCGGTCCGCCTGCGGCTTTTCCGGCTTGTCCTCGCGCTCGGGCTTGGCTCCGCGTGTTGGTGGGCCTTTCCGGCGGCCGGGAGAGCCGAAGATCTGGCCCGGTTCGTCAATCCTTTTATCGGCACCGCGGGCGGCGGCAACACCTTTCCCGGCGCGGTGCGGCCGTGGGGCATGGTCTCGGTCAGTCCCCATACCGCGCCGGCATCGCCCTCGGGTTATCTCCATGGCGAGCCCTGGTGCTACGGTTTCGGCATGGTGCATCTCAGTGGCACGGGCTGTGCCGATCTTGGCAGCGTCATTGTCGCCTTCTCGCGCGGGGCGGTTCGGATCGAGCCGGAGGCGTACAAGTGCAGCTATGAGGCGGAGGCGGCCGCTCCGGGCTATTACCGCTGCCTGCTGGGAGAGCCGGCTGTTCGTGTCGAAGCGACGGTTTCCGATCGCTGCGGCCTGCTGCGTTTCACGCCCACTGAATCGGGCGAGATCAATTTGCTCATCGACGCCGGCAGAAACCTCAGCCGTATCGGCGGCGGCCTGGTCCGGTTCGACCGCAGTGGAGCGATTGAGGGGTATAACATTGGCGGCGGGTTCTGCGGCGAAACCAACCGCCATTCGGTCTATTTTTCCGCCCGGCTCGATTTCGCCGCCACCGGCTGCGGTCTCTGGCAGGGCGACTCGCTGCGGCAGGGCACAGAAATTACGGCAGTCGATTCGCCCCTCGGTGCCTGGCTGCGCCTCACAGTGCGGAAGAACCGCCCCGTCCTGCTCAAAATCGGCCTCTCCTATGTCAGCATCGACAACGCCCGCGAGAATCTGGCCGCCGAGATCCCGGACTGGGATTTTGCCCGGGTGCAACAGGCAGCGACTGCGGCCTGGCAGCGGGAACTTGCGGTGGTGCAGGTCAGCGGCGGAACGGTTGATGAGCGGACAGCTTTTTACACCGCACTCTACCATGCCCTGATCCACCCCAATATCATCAGCGACGTCAACGGTGACTATCCCCTGATGGGCCGCGGCGGCGTCGGGCGGTATCACGATCGGGACCGCTACACCGTCTTTTCACTCTGGGATACCTATCGCACCCTGCATCCTCTGCTGACGCTGCTCTACCCTGGCCGGCAGTCCGCTATCATTCGCACCATGCTCGATATGGCCAGGGAATCCGGCTTTTTGCCCAAGTGGGAACTGGCCGGTACGGAAACCTTTATGATGGTGGGGGATGGCGCCGGACCGGTCATCGCTGATTCCTGGGTGAAAGGTCTGCGCGACTACGATGGTGCCGCGGCCTGGCAGGCGGTGCGCAAACCCCTTTTTCTGGAACCGGGTGAGCAAGCCCCGCCCGTCCGCGCAGGCTATCATGAGCAACTGCACTGGCACTATATCCCCTTCGAACAGGATACGGCCACCGCCTGGTGGGTCTGGGGACCGGTTTCCACCTCCCTGGAGTACTGCTACGCCGACTGGACCCTGGCCCAGCTGGCTGCCGGGACCGGCCACCCCGATGAAGCGGTTATCCTCCGGGAACGCTCCCTCTGGTACCGGAATCTCTTCGATCCCGAGCTGCAGCTGCTGAGGCCGAAACGGCGGAATGGCTCCTGGCTGGAGCCCTTCGATCCCCTCGCCACCGAGGGCTCGGGATCCTGGCGAGGCTCCGGCGGACCGGGCTATGTTGAGGGCAATGCCTGGAATTATACCTGGTTCGTCCCGCACGACGTACCCGGCCTGATCGAGCTGTTCGGCGGCCCTGCGCCCTTCGCTCGCAAGCTCGAAACGTGCTTCAGCGAGGGCCACTTTACCATTACCAACGAGCCGGATATCGGCTACCCCTGGCTCTTCACCTGGATCGAGGGCCAGGAATACCGGACCAGCCGGATCGTCACAGCCCTGCGCCCGCTTTTCAACAACAGCCCGGAGGGTTTGCCCGGCAACGATGATTGTGGCGCCCTCTCCGCCTGGTACCTCTTCGCTGCCATGGGCCTCTATCCCTTCTGTCCGGGTGCGCCGGAGTATCGCCTCAACACCCCGCTCTTCGACCAGGTGGTGATTCACCTGGATCCGCGCTACACGAGCGGCGGTACCTTCACGATCACCCGGGCCGCCGGTTCCGGTCCGGTCCGGCTGGACGGAGCGCCCCTCGATGGCTTTGCGCTGCGTCACGATCAGATCATTGGCGGCAGCCAGCTGCACTACCCCAACGATGAGGTGGGCCATTAAGAGTCTGCATGCCATAGCCATTTTTCTACTGCTGTTTTGCTCGGCGGCGACTGCCGGCCGCGTCAGCAGGCTGCCCGATGGTCTGCGTCTGCCCCTGCAGGAGGGAACTCTCACCCTGCTGGTGTTCGATACGAACATCGTGCGCGTTCTCTACGAGCCGAATCCCGGCGCGGCCCCTTGCAGCAGTCTGGTCGTCACCGCTGCGCCCGTGCCCATCCCCTTCCGAATCCGTGAGCGACAGGCCTTCATTGAGCTTCGCACGAGTGCGATCACCCTGCGCGCCAGCACCGCCAACGGCGCTATAACCCTGCAGACAGCGGACGGCCGACTCCTCTTTCGCGAAGATTCGCTGGCACCGCGCAGCATGACCCCGGCGAGGGTGATGGGAGAGGCGACCTTTCATGCCCGCCTCAACCTCTGCTTTGCGGATGGAGAGGCGCTTTATGGTCTCGGCCAGTACCAGGAGGGCGTGATGAATTATCGCGGCCACACCGTCACGCTCGCCCAGGAAAATACGCAAGTCGCTGTGCCCTTTCTCCTTTCCAGCCGCTCTTATGGCCTCCTGCTGGATAACTACAGCAAGCAGATTTTCAGTGATCGGGCCGATTCCAGCTCCTGGTGGTGCGAAGTGGCCGATCGCATCGATTATTATCTGATCGCCGGTCGCGATGCGGACCAAGTCATTGCCGGATACCGCAAACTCACCGGCCAGGCGCCGCTGTTGGGACGCTGGGCTTTTGGCTACTGGCAGTCAAAGGAGCGTTACCGGACCCAGACTGAGTTGCTCGATGTCGCCCGGGAATACCGTGCTCGGCGCATTCCTGTTGACAACCTGGTGCAGGACTGGCAGTACTGGGGTGAAGAGTGGCGCTACTGGAATGCGATGCGCTTTGACTCGACGCGTTACCCCGATCCGGCGGGGATGATCCGTCAGCTGCATGACGAAGGGCATTTTCATCTGATGCTCAGCATCTGGCCGGTGGTGAGCCCGGATACGCCGGTCGGTGCGGAACTGCGGAACCGTGGCCTGCTCTTCGCCCCTTTTCACTGGACCGATGGCCATACCTATGATGCCTACAGCCCGGAGGCGCGCCGCATTTATTGGCGCCATTTGAACACTGGCCTGTTCAGCAAGGGGGCCGATGCCTGGTGGATGGATGCCACCGAACCCGAAGTCGAGGTGGCGCCCAATGAGCGCTCCATTAAAAACGCCGGCCGCACGGCCCTGGGCACCACCGCGCGCTATTTCAATACCTACTCGCTGATGACGACCGGCGGGGTCTATGCCGGCCAACGCGCCGCTGATCCCGGCAAACGCGTCTTCATCCTCACCCGCTCTGCCTTCGCCGGGCAACAGCGCCATGCCGCCGCCACCTGGTCCGGCGACATTGTCGCCGGCTGGCGGGTCTTGCGTAGTCAGATCCCCGCAGGGCTTAATTTCTGCATGAGCGGCCTGCCCTGGTGGTCCAATGACATCGGCGGATTCCACGTCTATCGCTATGGCGGATTCCCCGGCGGTTGCGAGAATCCGGGCTATCGCGAACTCTACGTCCGCTGGTTCCAGTATGCTGCCTTTACCCCCATCTTCCGTGCCCACGGTACCGACACGCCCCGCGAAATCTGGCACTTTGGCGCTCCGGGTGAGTGGGCCTATGACGCTCTGTGCCAGTCGCTCGATCTGCGCTACCGGCTGCTGCCCTATATCTATTCCCAGGCCTGGCAAGTAACCCGGGGCTCGACCTTGATGCGCGGTCTGGCGATGGATTTCGGTGATCCCGCGGTGCGCGATATCGCGGACCAGTTCCTCTTCGGACCGGCCCTGCTCGTCAGCCCCGTGACCGAACACCAGTACTATGGCGAAAGCTGTGACAATGTTCTCATCCCCGCCGCCTGTTTCTCGTCGGAGGAGGGCCGCCCGGGCGTTTTTAATGCGCGCTATTACAGCGGCACGGCGTTCGATACGCTCAAGGTCGACAGCCTGCAGAGCATCCCCCTCTTTGACCAGTACCTCGGATTGGAAACGCCGACGGCGGTGCTCTGGGATCGCCATTCGAAGTGCTGGAGCGGCTGGATCGACCCCCCGGAATCCGGCCAGTACACCCTGTGGTTGACCAGCGATGACGCCGTCCGTTTCTGGCTCGACGACAGCCTGCTGATCGATCGCTGGAATGCGGCGGGCGAGGAGCGTACCGACCGGATCGCCGTGACTTTCAAGGCCGGTGTGCAGCGGCATTTCCGGCTCGAGCAGGCGCGCCTGGCCGATGCCACCAAACTGCGACTCGCCTGGTACACCCCGTCGATGGCCCAGGCCGATCGCGTCTACCCGCCGAATTCGGGCTCGCGCGCGCTCTATTTGCCGGCCGGCACGATGTGGTACGATTTCTGGAGTGGTGAGCGGCTGCCTGGCGGCCAGCGGGTCGTGAACGCCACCCCGATCGACCGGATCCCCCTGCACGTCCGGGCGGGTTCCATCCTGCCGCTTGGTCCCTCTCTGCAGTATGCCGGTGAAAAGCCGGCCGATCCACTGGAACTTCGTATTTATCCCGGCGCCGACGGCCGGTTTCTCCTCTATGAGGACACAGGCGACGGTTATGAGTATGAACAGGGCGCTTATTCTGTCATACCGGTCCATTGGCAGGACAAAAAGAGCATGCTCACCATCGGCCGGCGAGAGGGCCGTTTCGATGGCATGCTCGAAAAACGGACCCTTCAGGTGGTCCGCGTCAGGCCCGGACATGCCACTGGCGTGGCGCCCTCAGCCTATCCTGACGTAGTGATCGAATACACCGGCCAGCCCGTTCAGATCAGGCTGGCCCAATAAGGAGTAACGTATGAACCGGAGATCCTTCCTTGCCACGACGGCCGCCGGCGGCCTTGGCGCGGCGCTCGGCGCCGGCAAGCTTTTCGCTGCTCCCCTGGTCCTCACCCAGGATCGCAATCCCGCAATCACCGCCCGGGGAGAAGTACTCTTTACCCCCCATTTCGTGCAGAAAGGCGTGGGGCCGCATTTGCTCGATTGGGCCTATGCCAGCGACGAAAACTGGGACGCCATTTATACCAACATCACTTCCGGCAGGGAGGGGGTTCGAATCTCCGACACGATGGGTGTCCGGAAATTCGGCATCGATGTCCGCTGGAACGTAGAAGGCTTTGGCTATATCTATATCACCGCCGATAATGGCGGGGACTTTTACGAACTGCCCCCGGCGGGCCAAACCCTCCAGCTCAACCTCAACTTCGAACTCGCCAAAAGCCGGGTACTGCGTAACCGCAGGCGGCTCGCTCTGCTGCAACGGGGGGGATGGCAACCTTCGCGGGAGGTGCAGGGGCTGCTGGCCCTCTCGGATTCCTGCTACGAGGAGGCCGGCAAAAAACAGAAGGAGGCCGAGGCTTGTGCCCGCAGCGCCCAATCGGCCCTGCTCTACGCGATGATCGCCGGCGAAAAGCTGGAAATCGAAAGAGCGGAGTTCGATATCCGGCAGCGGGGCTATCGCCCCGATTTCTACATCGGCTGTGACGCCCGCGGCTATTTCCAGATGGATACCGAGCTCTTTATGGAGCGCTTCACCTCCCTCTTCAACTACGCCACAATCACCCATTACCTCAAGTCGGGTTACTTTGAGGATTTCGAGCCGGAGGAGGGCAAGAAGCAGTTTGCCTTGCGCACCGCCCTCTTCAACGTCCTGCGTGAACGCCATATCACCGTTGAAGGCCGCCCGCTTTTCTGGTTCTACCACTCTGTCACTCCGGATTGGCTGCGCGGCAAATCATACGACCAGGTACTCAAGTATGTCGAGGAACACACCCGTGCAGTGGTCAGCCATTATGGCGACGGGATGTACGCCTGGGAGGTGGTCAATGAATTCCATGATTGGGCCAATGAGATCGAGGTGACTCCTGAACAGGCGGTCGAGATCACCCGGCTCACTTGTGAAGTTGCGCAAGCCACCAATCCCGGCGTCCACCGGCTGATCAATAACTGCTGTCCTTACGCCGAATATGTCCAGTTGAGAAAATGGGGAGAACGCCCGGCCCGCTATCGCCAGCGCACGCCCAACCAGTTCATGCACGACCTGGTCAGCGCCGGCGTCGATTTCACCATCACCGGACAGCAGATGTATTTCCCCTACCGCGACCTGCAGGACACCATCCTCCTGGTCGAACGTCTGCAGGCCTTCGGCCGGCCGGTGCAGCTGACCGAGGTCGGCGCCTCCTCGGGGCCGAACAAGGATTCGCTGCTGTCCGGACGCCTGGGTTTTCCCGAAGAACCCTATGTCTGGCACCGGCCATGGGACGAGGAACTTCAGGCCGACTGGCTTGAGGGCCTCTATACCCTGGCTTACAGCAAGCCCTGGATCGAGGCGGTCAACTGGTATGATTTTGTCGATCCCTTTGCCTTTATCAAGAACGGCGGCCTGCTGCGTTCGCCCCAGGGCGAGAAAAAAGCAGCTTTCGACCGGCTGCTCCGTCTCAAGAACCAATGGGCGGCGCTCGCCCGCCCCTGAAACCTGTATGAGGAAGAATCCATGTCCCACGGCAAACTGATATTCAAACCCTGGTTGGTGCAGCAGGGTCCCGGTCCCCATCTTGACCCCTTTGTCTATGCCTGCGACACCGAGGGGGATACCTTTCATTCCGACATCCGTCTCACCCGGGATGGCATCGAACTTTCCGACTCCGAGGGGCACGACCACTTCGCGGTCAACTTGCGCTGGAATGTCGAGGGATATGGCTACCTTTATCTCAAGGTCGATGCCGCAGCGGAAGGCTACCACCTGCCGCCGGCGGGGCTTCGCCATCTCAATCTCAATCACGAACTGGCCCGCAGTCGTGTCGCCCATAATAACCGGCGCCGGGACGATTTTGTGCTGGCAGGCTGGTCGCCATCCCGCGAACTGATTGCGTTTCTGGACCTCTCCAGTGACTACCTTGATGACGCCAACAGGGCTGCTGCCAATCCGGAACAATGCGCCAGAGCCAGCCAGCAGTCGCTGAAATTCGGCCTTTTCGCCAGCGATCTGCTCGAGATCGAAAAGGCGCGTTTCGATATGGACCGCTCGGAAGGCCGGCCGCCTTTTCTGCTGGGATGCGACAGCCGGGGTTTCTTCCAGATGGAAGAGGACCTTTTCCTCGAACGCTTCAGCACCCTTTTCAATTACGCGACGATTACCCATTACCTCATCGGCGATGTCCATAACTTTGAGCCGGAGGAGGGGCGCAAACGCTATGCCGAGCGGGACCGGCTGCTCGCAGCCCTGCGCAGCCGGAATATCACGGTGGAAGGCCGGCCCCTGCTCTGGCTGCACCGCTGGGTCACCCCGGAGTGGCTGACCCGCAAGAGCTACCCCCAGGTCAAGGAGTATCTGGCCCGGCACGTCCGCGAGGTGGTTGGCCACTACGGCGATGGCATTGCGGTGTGGGAGGTCGTCAATGAACTCCACGACTGGGCCAACGAACTGGAACTGAACCATGAGCAGACCATTGAACTGACCCGGCTCGCCTGCACGGTCGCCCGCGAAACCAATCCCGATGTCCGGTTGCTGATCAACAATTGCTGTCCCTTCGCCCAGTACGTGCAGATGGGCAAATGGTGCGACCGGGAAGCCCGCTTCCCGCAGCGCACACCCTTTCAGTTCGTCAAACAGCTGATTGAGGCCGGCGTCGATTTCGACATCGCCGGGGTGCAAATGTATTTCACCAAACAGCTCCTCGCTGATTGCGTGGAAATGATCGAGCGCTACCAGGGGCTGGGCAAGACCGTTCACCTGACCGAGGTCGGTTGTCCCTCGGCGGGCGTGACCCGGGAGTTCGCCGATCAGGAGATCATCCCCTGGTCCGCCCAGCCTTGTGAATGGCGGCGTCATTGGGATGAGGGACTGCAAGCCGACTGGCTGGAGGCGATTTTCAGCATCGCCTTCAGCAAACCCTGGATCGAGGCCGCTAACTGGTACGATCTGGTCGATCCCTATGGCTATCTCCAGCAAGGTGGGCTGCTGCGCTCGCCACAGGGTGAGAAGAAGGCCGGATTCGAGCGCCTGCTCGCCCTGAAAAACCAATTTCAATCAAAAACTGCAGGAAACGCCTGATATGACACCACTGACTCGGCGGGACTTTCTCAGAACCGGCGGCCTGGGAGCGGCAGCCGCCATGGCCGGTGTCTTTTCCGGGACCCCTTCTCTCTTTGCCAAACCTGCGGGAGATCTCCTCTTTCGTCCCTATCCCCATCCCTGGATGCCGGATTTCAATTCGGCCTATCTGGCCGATGAACTGGAAGATCCCTTTCTCTCCGGAATCCGGGTCGACCACGATGGCATCGTGATCCCCGCGGATACCGGCACGCGCCGCTTCTCGGTCAATGCGCGCTGGTACGTGGAGGGATTTGGCTATCTCTATCTCTCGGCGGACAACGCCGGCGAGTACTTCAGCCCGCAGGAGGGGGGCCGTTTCAACCTCAATCAGGAGTTCGCCCGCAGCCGGGTGAGCCGCAATCGCGCTGTCCTGCAGCGCTATGAGCAGGGTGGATGCCGGTTCTCCCGTGAGGTGCGGCATTTGACCGCCCTCGCCGAGGAGCTGCTCGAGGATTCGCTGCGTAAAACCGTCGATGGCGAGGGCGCTGCTCGGCTGGCGGATCGCTCACTTTACTATGCCCTGATCGCGGGCGAACGGATCGAGCTGGAAAAAGCCCGCTATGACATCGCACGACGTGCTCGGCCCGGGCCTTTTCAATTCGGCTGTGAAACCCGGCAGTTCATCTGGATGAAACACGATGAGTTCATCCAACGCTTCGCCGAGCTCTTTAACTTTGCGACGATCACCCACTATATCTGGGACAGCTGGTACGAGCATTTCGAGCCGGAGGAGGGACGCTATAACTGGGGCGTGAAGGAGGATATTCTTCGCTGGCTTGAGGAGCACCGGATCACTGCGCAGGGCCGTCCGCTTTTCTGGTTTCATCCGATCGTCACGCCCGACTGGCTGAAGAACAAGACCTTTGATGAACTCAGAGGATATGTGGAGCGGCATACCCGCGCAGTTGTCGGCCACTACGGCGATCGGGTAGGGCAATGGGAAGTGGTCAATGAGTACCATGACTGGGCCAACATCCACAATCATACCCCGGAACAGACGGTCGAGATCGTCCGGCTGGCCTGCGATACCACTCGTGCCGTCAACCCCCGGGTCGTCCGCATCCTCAACAACTGCGCCCCCTGGGCCGAATATGCCGCCTGGGGCCGCATGGCCAGGCAGAAGGAACCCGCCGGAAGAGCTCTGCGCTCACCTCGTCGATTCATTCAGGATCTGGTCGAGGCCGGCGTCGATTTCGACGTCCTCGGCATCCAGGTCTATTTCCCGCGTCGCGACCTTTCGGACATCGTCCGGATGCTCGAGCGCTTTGAGAAATTCGGCAAACCGATCTATATTACAGAACTGGGGGCGACATCAGGACCCTCCGCTGATATGGTGGCTACCGGCAAGATGAATCTGCCCGCCGAACCCTATGAATGGCATCGCCCCTGGGACGAAGAGTTACAAGCGGACTGGCTCGAACAGGTCTATACGCTCTATTACAGCCGGCCCGCCATTCGTGCTGTCAACTGGTACGATTTCGCCGATTTTCGCACCCATATCCTCAACGGCGGATTGATCCGCGAGGATGGCGCCCCGAAGCGCTCCTTCGACCGCCTGAAATCCATCCTGCAAAATTGGAACCAATTGCCCCATAACGAAAGGACGAGATAATGACCTCCAAAGAACGCCTGCTGATCACGATGAAAGGCGGGCAGGCCGATCATGTGCCGGTCAGTCCTGACATCTCCGTGATGGTCCCCGACCGCCTCGATGGCCGGCCCTTTTATGATATCCACCTCGACGGCCGCGAGCACTTTGGCTGGACTTCCGCCACCCATGGCGAGGTGTATCTCAAGGCGATCCGCCACTTTGGCTGTGACGGATTCTATATGTACGGAGGACTCAAACAGATCGGGCCCGAAGGGCGGCCGGAATTCACCTGCACCATCCATGAGACCGAGAAGGGCCGGCTGGTCCGGCGCAGCTGCCAGACCCCTCTGGGTGACCTGACCGAGGAAGAACTCTTCTTTGCGGACGAGCCGCCCTGGGTCGAGATCAAACCCCTCAAGGATCTCGCCGCCGATTTTGCCAAACTCAAATGGATGATGGGCGCGAGCGACTGGAAGTGGGAAGAGGCCTATCGCGACAAGCAGGTGATCGGGGATTACGGGATCTATATGGGCATGGTGCCGGTCTTTCAGGACTGGTTCTTCCGTAACCGCCAGGGTGGCTTTGAGCAGATGTTTGTCGACTATATGATGGAACCCGCACTGATCGAGGAGATTCATGAATTCTGGATGGCCTGGGCTCTTGCCAATGTCCGTGCCATGCTGCGCGCCGGCGCGGATGTGATCATGCTCGGTGGCTCCAGCGCCAGCCTCAGCGTCAGCTCACCCGGCCTCTTCCGCAAGTTCGAGCTCCCCTTCATCCAGCAAGCTGCGGTACTCTGTCGTGAAGCCGGGATCGTCTCCCACCTCCATGTTTGCGGCCGCTCGAATGAATTGGTCGAGATCGTCGCCACCGAGACCGATCTCGCCTCGATCGAGCCCCTCGAAGAGCCGCCCTCCGGCAACGTCGACCTCAAGGCCATCAAACGCCGCTTCGGCAAGAAACTCTGCCTCAAAGGGAACATCAATACCACCAATTTTATGCTGCGCGCTACCCCGGCAGAGATCGAGGACAAATGCAAGGAACTGATCGATGCCGCCGCCGAGGGCGGCGGGTTTATCCTCTCCACCGGGGATCAGTGCGGCCGGGATACCCCCGATGCCAATCTCTTCAAGATGGTGGAAGTGGCACAAACCTATGGCAAGTATTGATGAGGCAACATGATTAGAGCAGCACACCATATCGCGGGGGTGGTTCTTTTTGGCCTGGTTCTGACCCTGCACGCGGAGATAACCTGGCACAAAAAGGATGCAACCGTCTGGGGAGAAGCACAGCACCTTGCCGGCGAATTGCAGGGCTTTACGGCCGCAACCGGCACGCTGTATTGCAATGGCCGGACAACGGCGATCGCCATCGACGGCGACCGCTTTACTGTTGATTTTCAGCTCGGGCCGGGGAACAGCAAACTGGTCGTCTCGGCCGACAGCTCCGGCACGGTGGTCCATTCCGATACCCTGCGACTCACACTCGGTTATGACCTGCGGCCCGAAATCCAGGCCTGGGCTTCGGTTACTGGAGCGGAGATCCGCTTGCATGGCCGACCCGAGGCCGATTCCCGCAGCGAGGTTTTGACCTGGCGCTGGGAGGCCGACGGGGCCAATCCGGCTGCCGTGAGCCTCTCCTCGCCCGGGGAGAGTACCACCCTGGTCGCATTCAGCGATCTCACCCGATGCGGCGAGTACTACTTCAACCTGGTCGCGACCACGTCCGCCGGCCAGAGCAGCCGCGCCCGTACCCTGGTCACCCTCGATGCGGCCGGGCCGCATCCCTTCGATATTGCCACCGATCATGCCGCCTGGATCGACTCCGCCGTGCTCTACGAGATCACCCCCAGCGATTTTGTCGCCGGCGGCAAGCTGGTGGATATCACCACCCGGCTCCCCGAGCTGGCGGCTCTCGGCGTCACGGCGGTTTGGCTGCAGCCCATCTTTGGCACCCGGGATATCGGCGGCATGGGCTACGGCATCACCGATTATTTTACCGTCCGACCCGATCTCGGCAGCGAAGCCGACCTGCACCAGCTGGTCACCATCGCCCACCAGCACGGATTGCGTGTACTCCTCGATATGGTGCCCAACCACAGCGATATCATGCATCCCTATGCCCGGGATGCTGTCCGCTATGGCACCGATTCACACTATTACACCTTTTACCAACGCGATGCGGCCGGCGATCCGGCAGTGCCCTATTCGCAATACTACAACCTCCATCCCGAGGGCTTTGTCTATTACTTCTGGGACCAGCTGCCCAATTTCAATTATGACCATCCTGAGGTCCGCCGCTGGATGACCGAAATCTGCCGCTACTGGGTGCGCGAATTCGATATCGACGGCTATCGCCTGGATGCAGTCTGGGGCGTCACCGCCCGGCGGCCGGATTTTACCCGGGAACTGCGCCTGGCGCTGAAAGGCATCAAACCGGAACTCTTGCTGCTGGCCGAAGACAAGGCGACCTCCGCCAGCGTTTTTGCGCAACGCTTTGATGCGGCATTCGACTGGAGCGCTGACGAAGGCTGGGTTTCACAACCAGCCTGGCAAGTCCTCTACCATGACTACTGGGAGGAGCAATATATCACCATATTCAACTCCTGGCAGCAGGGACGCAGCTTCCGGTTGCACAATGCCCTCACCAACAACGGCGCAGGTTTCGCTGCCGGAGCGAAGATTCTGCGTTTTCTTGAGAATAACGACACCCAGCGTTTCGCCCGATTTCATACCCTCGAGGTGACCAGAATGGCCGCCATGCTTGAGTTCACCCTTCACGGCATCCCGCTGCTTTTTAATGGCCAGGAGATCGGCTACGCCGGACCGCATCCGTATTATGGCGAGCCCATCTTCCGGCGTGGCGAGCCGATCGCAGCACAGGACAGCAAGGGCCTTTATCCCTTTTATCAGCAGCTCATCAGCCTGCGCCGATCGCTTCCGGCCTTGACCAGCGATCATTTCGCCGAGCTGACGATCACACCCGGCGCCTACCTTTACGGCTTTCGGCGCTGGCAGGGGGAGCAGAACTGCTTCGTCCTGCTCAACATGGGCGACCGCAGCCAGAATGCCACCGTGACACTGCCGATCCAGTCGCTCGCTCTCGATTCCAGCAAGACCTGGTATCTCACCGAGATGACCGGTGGTGGCGTCCTCTCCGGCAAACCGGCTGAGCTGCAGAATCTCAAGGTCACACTCGACAAGTACACAGCGCAGATCTACCTTCTGGCTGATACCGTGGCGGTAACCGGCATCCAGCCCGAGCCGCAAACACTGCCTGTGGCCTTCTCGCTGGCGCAGAATTACCCCAATCCCTTTAATGCTGCGACCACCCTTCGTTTTGAGCTGGATCGTAGTGCTCCGGTGCGCCTGCAAATTTTCAATCTGCTCGGAGAACGCGTGGCCCTGCTGATCGATGGCTATCGCGCAGCGGGGACCCATCTCCTGACCTTTGACGCCTCCGCTCTGGCCAGTGGCATCTATCTCTGCCGTCTGGAGTGTGGCAACCGCACGGTCGTACGCAAAATGGTTCTAGCCCGATAGGAAAGTGAGATGAGGATACTCATCATCGGTGGCACCGGATTCCTTGGCGGCCGGACCGCCGGCTATCTGCTGCAGCGGGGACACCAGGTCACACTGTTCCACCGGGGGTATGCCCCTGGCCGTTTGGCACCACAACCCCACCTGGACACCTTCCGGGGCGACCGTCACGATGCCCGTGACCTCGCAGAGGTTCAGCGCCATGGCCACTTCGATGCCGTTTTCGATTTCGTCGCCTACGAACCTGGTGAATCCCGGTTGGCGATTGAGGCCTTCTCTGGCAGGATCGGCCGCTTCATCCATTGCAGTACCGTCTCGGTCTATATGGTTTCGGATCAGGTCGTTTGTCCCATCACCGAGGATCAGGACCAGGCTCCCCTGATGCCCTTCTGGGAACGCAATCCCTTCGGCATGGAGTATGGCATCAACAAACGCGCCTGTGAGGAACTCCTCTGGCAGGCCCACACAGAGCGCCGCCTGAATGTGAGCATGCTGCGACCTACCTTCATCTCCGGTCCCCATGATCCGGCCCGGCGCGATTTCTTCTGGATCGAACGCCTCCTGCAGGGCGGCTCACTGCTTGTCCCGGGCAGCGGCGATTTTGCGTTTCAATCGGTTTTTGTCGATGACGCTGCGCGCGCCTTTGCCGATCTGCTCGAGCATGAAGTCTCCATCGGCAAGGTCTACAACCTCGCGGCGGAGGAGATCCTCTCCCTCAATGAGTATTTGCAGCTCCTGGGTACGATCATGCAGCGGGAACCCCATCTCATCCATGTGGAGCAGACCCTGTTCGACCAGCTTCCCTTCAGCCATCATCCGCAGGGGGATGTCTTTCCGTTTAATACGCGCCGACCGGCCTTCTTTTCGCTCCACAGGATCAAGGCGGATCTGGGGTATCATGCCACACCGATCGCGACCTGGCTGGCGGAGACCGTGACATGGTTCACACAACATTTTTCCGGCCACTCCGTGGGATGGGAAAATCGCGATCAGGAACTCGCATGGACCTGGAAGGCGGAGTGAATGCGGTACTGTGTCCTCTTTTGCTTGTCCGCTCTTCTGTTTCTCGGGCTCCTGGCCGCCGGTTGCCGTCGGTCTGACCCGAAACAGCTATCACTGGCCGGTGAGTGGGAATTCACGCCGGACCCGAGCGGTACCTTTTCTGCATCAGCACTTCCTGAAAAAGCACGATGGCGCACGGCCCGCGTTCCCCTCTCCTGGCAGGCCCAATTTCCCGATTTGCGCGACTATTAGGGCGCTGCCTGGTACCGTACATCTTTCATCCTGCCGGGATGGAGCGACTCGGAGACCGTCCTCAGTACCTTTCAGGCCGTCGACTACCAGTCGGAGGTCTATATCAATGGCCGCCTCGCTGGCAGCCATGAGGGGGGCTATACCCCCTTTACACTGGAAATCACCCCGCTGGTCCGGCCCGGTGAGAATGAACTGCTGATGCGGGTTTATGATCCGCCGGTCCATGCTGCGAAACAGGGCGCGCCCGCCTATGCCGAGATCCCGCATGGCAAGCAGAGCTGGTATCTGCAAACCAGCGGCATCTGGCGCGATGCCGCTATTCAAATCCGGCCGCGCCGCCACCTCCAGCAGGTGCACATCACCCCGGCCATGGATGGCACCCTCGCCATCGAGCTCTCTTTCAATCGTGCCGGCAACTCCGGCGGGACCGACCGGGTGCGCCTGCAAATCATCGATCCCAATGGGCATATCTTGCTGAGCGAGAGGGTGGGCTGCCCTGCTGCAGAGACCCGGTTCGCGGTACAGCGCCACATCAGCCGACCGCTTCTGTGGAGTCCCGACACCCCCCAGCTCTATACCCTTGCCGTGCAGCTGAACCGGGATGAGGAGCGGCGCGAGCGTTTTGGCTTTCGCTCCTTTGCAGCCAGAGCCGGACGTCTCTATCTCAATGGCGAACCCTTTTATCTCATGGGAGCCCTCGACCAGGATTTTTATCCCGAGTCCATCTATACTACGCCCTCGTCGGACTATCTGCGGGATGAGATGCGCAAAGCCCGGGCGATGGGACTGAACCTGCTGCGCTGTCACATCAAGGTTCCGGATCCCCGTTACCTCGAAATTGCCGACGAAACCGGATTGCTGGTCTGGTGTGAAATCCCCAATTGGGACCACTATACCCCGGAGGCCGCCGCGCGCGGTATGGCCACTTTCAGCGAGATGGTCCAGCGCGACTGGAACCATCCCTCCGTGGTCCTCTACAGTCTGATCAATGAGAGCTGGGGTCTGGATCTGCAGCAGTCAGAGCAGCGTAAATGGCTGCTTGAGGCCTGCGCTGCAGCCCGCCAGCTGGCCCCGGGCCGCCTGATTGTCGATAACAGTGCTTGCTGGGGCAATTTTCATCTCCAGACCGCCCTCAATGACTATCACACCTATTGGGCCATTCCCGAGAGCCGCAGCCGCTTCGATGAGACCATCGCCGAACTGGCCCGGCGGCCCGACTGGCTTTTCAGCCCCTTCGGCGACGGCCGGCCAACGGGTCAGGAACCGCTATTGCTCTCTGAATTCGGTAATTGGGGATTGCCCCGGCTACCTCAGCCACTCCCTTTCTGGTTCAGCCGTGATTTCGATGGACGAGAGGTGACCCTGCCGGCGGGGGTGCTCGACCGGTTCAAGGCCTACGGGTATGACCGGATTTTTGGCACTTACGATCGTCTCGCCGATGCGAGCCAGTTCATGCAGTTCGAAGCCCTCAAATATGAGATCGAAACAATCCGACTTAATCCGGAAATCCAGGGTTACGTCATCACCGAGTTCACCGACGTCAATTGGGAGTGCAATGGCCTGCTGGACATGTGGCGCCATCCCAAGGTATTTGCTGAGGCATTGGGCGCCTTGCAGCAACCCGATGTGCTGGTACCGCGTCCGGATCGCTACAGCGGTTGGGTGGGGGATTCCCTGCGTATTCGCCTGTGGGTTTCGCACTACAGCCGGCACGATCTGCAGCAGGGTTCCGTGGTCTGGCGCGTGACCTCCGGAGACTCCGGAAGAATTCCCATGCCAGATCTCAGTAGGGGTGATGTGCGGGAACTGGCGGAGCTCCGTTATCGTCTGCCGGAGGTGAGCAAAGCAACCAAACTCCGTATCGATTTTTATCTCAAGGACCAGCAGGGCCGGCAGCGGGCGGAAAACTATTGCGCGGTGATGGTATATCCCGCCCTGGGTCCCGGGGGCCGTCTCGCCGTGCATTGGCCGGATAAACGCAAGCCGGGGGAGGACATCCACGCTGCCTTACGGAAGATGGGCTATCAGGCGGCGCCCGGCCTGGCGAGCGGAGCGGTCATCCTCACCAATCAGCTGGATGGTCCCCTTCTGGCTGCGCTCAAGGCCGGAGCACGGGTCGTCTGTTTCGCCGGCCCCGGGACACCCCTCCCGTCCACCTTCCCGCTGCGCATCCGCAGCCGTGAAGAGGAGTGGCTTGACGGCAACTGGGCCTCCAACCTCAACTGGCTGCAACCGGATCATCCCCTCTTTCGCGGTCTGGTGGAGGGTCCGGTTCCGGGCTTCGCGCTCGATGGCCTGCCTCTGGCAGCGGTAGTGGATGGAATACAGCCGCAGGACTTTCAGGATGTCCTGGCCGGGATGTACATCGGCTGGCTGCATCTCAGCTGCGGCTATATTGTTCAGATCCGGGCTGGCGGCGGCCGGCTGCTGCTTTGCACGCTGCCCCTGCTGGAACAGCCGGACCATCCTTTTGCCGCATCACTTTTAGGAAATATGGTCGATTATCTCGAGAGAGGCTGGCAGCAGCCCAAGCTGCACTGGTCCGGTGATGAACCAGGACCGCAACCAACGGCAAGGAAGAGACAATGAAAGAGAAAATTCTGCTCGATACCGATATCGGCATGGATGTGGACGATGCCGTTTGCCTCGCCTACCTGCTGGCCCAGCCGCAGTGTGATCTGCTTGGCATCACCACGGTGACCGGCGAGGCCGAAAAACGCGCCATGCTGGCGAGTGTCCTCTGCCAGATCGCCGGTCGCGATATCCCCATCTTCCCCGGCTGCGAGGAGCCTCTGATCGTCCCCCAGAAACAAAAGAGTGCGCCCCAGGCGGCGGCCCTCCATCGCTGGCCGCATCGGCGCTCTTTTCCAAAAGGCGAGGCCATCGAATTTCTCCGCACGACCATCCGCGCCAACCCGAACGAAATCACTCTGTTGGCCATAGGTCCCCTCAGCAATGTCGGCTTGCTCTTTGCCGTCGATCCCGAAATCCCCTCCCTGCTCAAGGGGCTCGTAATGATGGGCGGCTACTTCTTCCAGCGCCTCGCGGGCGTCGATCCGGTCGAATGGAACGCCGGCGGCGATCCACAGGCCTCGGCGATTGTGTATCGCAACCCTATCGCCCTGCATCGCTCAGTCGGACTCGACGTCACCCGCAGCGTGGTCCTCTCCGCGGACGAGGTCCGGCGGCGGTTTCACGGTATGCTGCTCGAGCCCGTCCTCGATTTTGCCGAGATCTGGTTCAGGGATTTTTTCCCCTCGATCACCTTTCACGATCCGCTCGCCGCAGCGACCCTCTTTGCGCCGCAGCTCTGCAGCTACCGCATGGGCCACGTCACTATTGAACTCGCTGACAGCTCCACCATTGGCCTGACCCGATGGCAGGAGGGCGGCAGCCCGGCGCCGCATCAGGTCGCCGAGCAAGTGGATCGCGAGGCCTATTTCGACCACTTTTTCAGCCTTACCTATTGACCGGCGCCACCAAAGGAGGCCGCATGCGCAGGACCCGGACCGGCTGCCTGGCCGGTATACTCGTATTCCTCTTCTGCTCCTGTCAAGGCGATGGCAACCGCTCGAAGGAGGGAGTGACCCTCACCTTCTGGCACAGTTTCGTCGCCTCAACACTGCCCTCATTACAGGAGTTGATCACCCGCTTTGAAACAGAAAATCCTGGCATCCATATCAAAGCCCAGTACATCCCGACCGGAGATGCCCTCAGCCAAAAACTGATCACTGCCATTCAAAGCCGTACTGCCCCTGACATCTCGTGGATCCATTCCGATTTTATCCAGCATCTGGCCGAGTCCCGGGCCATCTATCCGCTCCAACCCTTTATCGAGGGGCCGGAGGGTCTTCCGGCAGAGGCGGTGGCGGACATTTTTACTCCCCTCTTGCGTGCCGGGGAGTGGCGCGATACCCTCTATGCCCTGCCGATGGAAGCCACTTCCCTGGCCTTGCTCTACAACCGCGACCTCTTCCGCGCAGCCGGACTCGATCCGGATCACCCGCCCGCTGATTGGGATGAGCTCTACCGCTATACCCTGCAGTTGACCCGCGATCTTGACGGCGATGGCATAACTGACCAGTATGGCTTTTATATCCCGGTCTTTCCGGCTTCCGGCGCCCTGAGCATCTGGATGGTGCTGCAGTGGACCCCTTTCCTTTGGCAAGCCGGCGGCGCGTTCATCGACCCGGCGCAATCCCGGGTGCGATTCAACAGTGCGGCCGGGGTGCAGGCGCTGACCTTGTGGAAACGGCTCTATGATGCCATGGATTTCAAGCGCTTCTCCCTGGCGCATGATATGGCCTTCTTTTCACAGCGACTGGCGATGGTAATGGATGGCCCCTGGAACTTGCCGCGGTATCGGCAGCTGCGCAATGTCGACTGGGCGGTCGCCCCATTGCCTGCCGGGCCGGCCGTATCGGCTACCTATCTCGACGGTGAGGGCCTTGCGATCTTTAAACAAAGCCTTCACCCGGCCGAGGCCTGGCGATTCGTCAAATGGATTCTGCAGCCCGAGATCCAGGCCTGGTTCTCGCAGCGCTCCGGCTATCTCCCCGTGCGCCGCTCGGTGCTGCAGCTGCCGGCTTATCAGCGTTATTTGCAAGAGGACGCGCCGCTGCGGGCTTTTGTCATGCAAATGCAGGTCGGACGAGCGCGCGAGCCGATCGATTTTTATCGCATCGAGATCAACCAGACCCTGGCCGAGGCGGTCGAGAAGAGTCTCACCGGTGGCATGGATCCTGGCATGGCCCTCGATGCGGCCGCCGCCCGGGCTAACGCCCTCCTGCAGCAGCCGCACTGACCACGCCGCAAGCGGGAACAACCGCCGGATAGGCATCAGAGTTTTACAGGCCCCTGCCGGACATTTCTCTTGAACCCGGGCCTGTGAATGGCTATATTGAGCAAACCTTTCTGCTGCGTGCTCTTGAGGCCATCAACAGGATCCTGATGTGAAAACGGTTCGTCCCCTCGCTTTTCGCCTGGCAGCCCTGCTGCTGCCGCTGCTGATACTGGTTCTGCTCGAGGCCGGCTTGCGTCTGGCCGGCCTTTTCCCGCGCGAGCCTCTCTTCGTCGAGACGGTAGAGGAGGGGAGGGAGGTGACCCGGCTCAATCCGGATGTCGGCCGCCGCTATTTCAATCCCAAAAAGGTGGTCGTCCCCAACCTCTATCCGGAAACCTTCGCCCGGCAAAAACCGGCCGGTACTGTGCGCATCTTCTGTCTCGGCGGCTCCACCACCGCCGGCTTCCCCTTTGAATTTCAGGTTCCCTTTCCTGCACAGCTCAAGACCCAGCTCTCCAGCCAATACCCCGACCGCCGTTTCGAGGTGATCAATCTGGGCCTCTCGGCCGTCAACAGCTACACCGTCCTCGATTTCATCCCGGAGGTGCTCGGCCGGCAACCGGATCTCATCCTGATCTATATGGGACATAACGAGTTCTATGGCGCCTACGGCTCGGCATCAGCTCTCTCTTTCGGCCAGAATGGCACCCTGATCCGCCTCTACCTGCGGCTGCAGCGGCTGAGGCTGGTTCAAATGGTGCGGGCCGGGGTGATCGCGCTGACGCCGGCCGCGAAAGTGGATCCGGAAAACACCACCCTGATGGAACAGGTGATCGCCGACAAGGCTGTACCCTATGCCTCCGCCAAATACCAGCGGACGCTGCGCAACTTCCAGGACAACCTCGGCGAGATCCTCACCCGCTGTCGCCGCGCAGGTGTGCCGGTCATCGCCGGCACCCTGGTCTGCAATCTCAAGGACCAGCCGCCTCTCGGCAGCAGCGGCCGTGACAAGCCACTGGAGACCGGCAAGGCCGCGGCCGCCTGCGACCAGCTCATCCGCCAGGGCCGTCTGCAGGAGGCACTGGCGCTGGTACGCGGGATGATCGCGCAGGATTCTCTCTCCGCCGATCTTTTCTTCAACGCTGGCAAGATCGAGCTGGCCCTGGGCGATTCGGCGCAAGCACGAACCAGTTTCTCCAGCGCGCGGGACCGCGATCTGGTCCGTTTTCGCGCGAGTGCGGAGATGAACCGGATTATCAGTCAATCCGTTAGAAAGCATGAAGCTTTGCTCGCCGAGGTCGATGCCGCTTTTGCCAGCGCAGCACCCGGTGGTATCCCCGGCAGCGAGCTCTTTTGCGATCACCTCCATCCCAATCCCGAGGGCTATCAGCGGATGGCGAGCACCTACGCGGCGGCGATCCGCCGCGCCGGGCTCATTCTTGCGGTTGCACCCGGCACACACGGACGGATCATCCCCTTTGCGGTGACGGACCTGGACTGGGAGATCGGGCTCTTGCGCATCTTCAAACTCAAGCATCGCTGGCCGTTCGCCAATCAGCCGGTCGATTACAGCCGCTATAGACCACATGGCACCCCGGCCGCGGCTCGCGTGGCCTTCGCCTACCTGTTCGATCACCATAACTGGGTCCGGGCGCATTACGCCATGGCCGATACCTTTTCCAGCCTGGGGGAGATGGAACGGGCCCGCCAGGAGTACTGGGCGGTCCTGGGCTATTATCCCGAACGCCCGGAACCCTGGATGAAGGTGGCGGGAAGCTATGAAAGGGAGGGGGACTGGAACCGGGCGGAGAAGGCCTGGCTGGCTGCGCCGCATGAAGCGGGCAAGGGGGGGGAGATCCGCTACCGCCTGGCGCAGGTGCAGTGGCGGCTTGGACAAAAGGCTGCTGCGATCCAGTCCATTCAGGAGGCGATTGTTTCTCCCGATCTGGGCGCCGGACAGCGTTTGCAGGCCAAACTCGACCTGGCCCGTTTTTTTATCGATCTGCAACGGCTGGAGTATGCCAGGAAGGTCGTGGAAGACATACTGCAGGAACAGCCGGAAAGTCAGGCTGCTCTGGAGATGAAGTCGAGGTACTTTCAATGACAGGGCAAATCCAGGGCGTCAGATGGCTTCCTCATCATAGAAAAGATTCACCCGCACCATGCCCGTTAGTCCTCTCAGCTCTCTGATCATCTCATAGTGTTTCAATTCGTCCCGGAGATCAACATAAAACGAGATCTCGAACAGGTCATCCTGCTCCTCTGTTTTGAGATTGATAAGCTTGTGTGACCGGCAATACTTGCGCAGAATTGGAGCATATGGCACGGACTCCGGATGCTCGCCAATTAGGGAAAGCTGAAGCAGAAATTTTCTGCCGAGCGGAAAAACAGCAGTACTTTTGGTCATGAGCAGCATGACGAGAGCGATCAACATGGTCGCCCCGAGTGCCAGCCGATGCATACCGACGCCGGCAGCCATGCCTATCGTCAGGCTGAAAAAGATAAAAACGATGTCGGCGGTATCCTTGACCGCGGTGCGAAAGCGGATGATCGACATCGCCCCGACCAGTCCGAATGCGCGCGCAAGATTGTTGCCGATGACCATTATGACCACAGCCGTGATCATGGCCAGGTAGATCAGGGCATGAACGAAGCTGATAGCGAAACCGGGACCACGGTACGTCAGCCGGTATATCCACGAGATTGCCAGGCCGCATACCAGGGCGAAAATGAGGTTAATGGCTGCCTGCTCAAATGAAAGGGTGCTGACGAAAATTGTGCTGAATTCCTGCAACATGGTTCTGTACTATGCCTCCCTAGGTAGTGAGGTCTGCTCCTTGATCCAAAGCGTGTGATCCCGCGCATTGACCGACTACCGGTAGAATGATCCTGCGGTCTGCACACTCATCTGCCCGGCTTGCCAGGCCTTGCCCAGCGACAGGGCGTATTTTGAAATGGCACTCCGCTGCAAGCCAAAGCTGGTGAGGATATCAGCCAGCCATTCCGGCAGACTTTCATGGAATTTGAGCTCAAAAACAAAGTGGTTTCGGTAAAGGGGGAGTAAGCCCTTCACCATGAAAAGTGACATCGCTGATGAATCCTGCCTGAAGCGGATGTTCTTGTCGAAGGTTATCCGGATACGCCGGTCGAAGGTGGTGAAAAAAGCCTCCCGCTCGTATGCGATGTGGATGGCTGGTTGCATGTGTTTGGTGATGAGATGGTAAAAAAAATGGTGCGCGTCAGCCTGTCCGGCCTCAAATCCGCGTTTGACGATAATATGGCGGTCCACGTCGTGATCCTTCAGCAGCAGCGGTAATGTGGACCACAAAACTGGCGCGCGATTCTTGCTGATAAAGACACCGTATTTGCGTTTTACTTCGAGAAAGACCGTACTTTCTGGCTGACACTGGTTGTATCCCCTGATGCGCAATTTAAAACGTCGTTCTACACCGGCGAGCTTTTCGTTATAACTGCGGAAGCCGGGGCTCTCATAGTAGATGCTGCGTACAGTGTATTGGTGGTCCTGCTGGCGGCCGGCGAACGTGTCCTCCTGAACAAACGGTCGCAGGCGCTGCCGAAGTGCATCGATCTTGTTGACGGGAACAAGATATTTGAATTCATACCGCATCATGGCTATTTTTCCAGAAAACGTTGCAGAAATCGGTACTTTGTCAAGGCTTTGCAGCGGATGGCGGATTCAAGGAACATTCCTGGAACCAGACCATGGGACTTTTCGATCCGGGCAACCGCCCAGAAAATTTGTGTTCCGTTCAAAAGCTCAAGTTTGGGATTGATGAATACAAGATGACCCTTGCCGCTGATCTCGCCATCTCCGCTGTGGAGTTCAACCACCTCGTTCCCCTCAATCACGGTGAGTTCGCTGGAGCTCAGCGGCATGATCAGCATGAAAGAATCCGTTTCAGCCACTGCTAATAGGGTATCTGAGGCAAAATGATGGATGCGCATTCCGGTGAGCGGTGAGCGAAGTACCCAACCTGCACTTTTCTGTCGCAAGGCCGCTATCTCTCTCTCCAGGCTGTGAATCCCGACCTTCATGAGGGCAATCTCCTCATGTTTCGCTCCGGTTTGCAGGGAGGCCAGCCGGCTGCGGGCAATCGCAATCTCCGCTTCATGCGCCTTCTGGGATGCCAGCGCTTGCTCAAATTCCTGGTCGGACAGCAAGTGATTGTTGTGAAGGGCCGTCAGGCGATCCAGGAGTCGTTGATGATCTTGCGCCAGCAGAATGGATTGCTCCATCTGATGCTGTGCCTCCTCGATCAGAGGCTGTTTTTCACCAGTTTCAAGGACCAACAGTGAGGCCTTCGCGCTCGCCAGATCGCTTTCCATACTAATGAGGGAGAGCTCCATATCGGCAGAGTGGAGCATGCCAACCGTGTCGCCGGCCGCGATTTGAGTTGAATTGCGCGGATCCGCCAGAAGCCTGAAATCAGCGGCATCCCCTCGCAGCATTTGGGTGACCGTCATGCTCTCCACAAGTGCAGATTCATGGTTCCAGAGTTGAGTAGAAATCTGACCGTCTGCCGCGCGTATGACCAGCCATTCACGGTGCGGCTGAATCTTGCCGATGGTTTTGATTGTATAGGGAATGCGGAAGGGGAGAAGCAGTAAAAGTATCAGCACGCCTGCTGATACCAACCAGTAGAGCATTGATGCGGGAGTTAACTTATTCACGGGAATGATCCGGTTAAAGACTGAAGAGAAAGAGGGTACTTACAGAGTTTATCTTGGCCGCTGTGATGGGTATGATCCGGCCTGCGCCCGCCCTTGAGAGGGAGTCTCCTGCCGGGCGCTTTGGAGAGTATACAAAAAATTTCCACTTAAAGCCAATGTTATTTTTTGGCGGCAGCGGAATGGATTGTAACTCGGGTGCAAGGTAAATAAGGCCTCGAAATTCGCCCGATTTGTAACCACTGCGCCTGTTCCGCGTATATCCAGGAAAGTGGCAATCATTAAAGGAGAGCAAAAAAATGCGGTTGTCCAGGGCAATTCGTCTCGCTTGTCTGCTATGCGGGCTGGCTGCCATTTTGATGCAGCCGGCTGCGAGTATGGCCCAGAGCCTCGATATCCCCAGTTCGCATTGGGGGCTCAGTTTCGGCAACTCCCGGGCATTCACGGGATTGCGTTTCAATTTCCGGGATCACGACGTGGAGTATGTCCATGGCATCAATGTCACCCTCTGGAAACCGGATAGCACCAACAAGCAGTCGGAGATCCGGGGCCTTTCGCTGGGTGTGATGCCGGGCGGTGGCACCCTTGCGGGGGTTCAGGCGGGTTTTCTCGGCATCGCGGCGGAAAAAAGCATCACGGGACTCTCCTTCGGCTTGCTGGGCCTCGGCGCCGGCGAGGATGTGCGCGGTATCTCTTTCGGCGGCCTGGGTATTGGTGCGGGTGAATCGCTGGCTGGACTGCAGATTGGCGGCTTCGGTGTCGGCGCGGGCGGGAATCTGAGCGGGTTGACGCTGGCCGGTCTGGGCGCCGGTGCCGGCGAGAACGTGACCGGCATTAATATTGCCGGCTTCGGCTTCGGCGCGGGCGGCCACCTTCACGGCCTCACCCTGGCTGGCTTCGGTGCTGGAGCGGGTGAGGATGTCGCTGGCATCCAGATCGCCGGCATGGGGGTGGGCGCCGGTTCACGATTGTCCGGCCTGTCCATTGCCGGCTTTGGTGTCGGTGCCGGCGGCTCCATCACCGGCATCACCTTCGGCGGACTGGGGGTCGGCGCAGGCGGATCCATTCGCGGCCTCACCATCGGCGGCCTCGGCGTCGGCGCTGGCGACCAGCTCTGCGGCCTCACCGTGGCTGGCCTGGGCGCCGGCAGCCCGACCATCAAGGGACTCACCCTGGCCGGCCTTACCATTACCGGCAAGGAGCTCAAGGGCATCCAGATTGCCCTCGGCACCGTGCGTGTCCATAAAGAGGGGCGGATGAGTCTGCTCAGCGCCAGTACCTTTAACTACATTCAGGGCACGCAGACCGGCCTCTCAATCGGTCTGGTCAATTTTGCCCGGAGCCTGCGCGGCTTGCAGCTGGGCGTGGTCAATATCGTGCGTGATAATCCCAAATACCTGCGGGTTTTACCCCTCTTCAACGCCGGATTCTAAAGCCGGCAAATCTTCTATTCCGGATCGGATCCTGGAGCCGGCGGACGGGAGGTGGACGCCTCTTCTGCGCTGCGCTCCAGGGGCAATTCCTGCACCGGCTCACCGCCGATCTCGGTCCTTCCACGCAACGACTCGATCTTTTGCAGCGGTGCCTCCAGCATCCGCCGCCGCGTGGTCACCAGGGCCTCGTAGTCGGCCTGGGCGGCATTCAGACTCTTGCCCAATCCTTCCATCCGCTTGATGAACTCATCCCATTGCTTGCGAAAACTCCCAAGCAGCCGCAAAATCTCCAGTGAGGTCCGCTCGAGGGCAAAGTTGTCGATGGACTGGCGGACGACCGCAAGGACGGCGAAGAGGGTCATTGGCGAGCAGACGATCACGTGCTGTTTCAAGCCGTCGTCGAAGAGGGTATGATCCTGCTCCTGGATGAAGCCATAGATCTGTTCGTTGGGGATGAAAAGCAGTACATAATCGACCGTGTTGTCTTCACTGCTGATATAGTCGCGGGTGGTGATCTCCTTGATGCGCAGTTTGACATCCTTGAGAAAGTCGGCCTTGTGGCGGTTTTTCTCGATCTCGCTGGTCGCATCCAGAAAACGCACATAGTTATCCAGCGGGAATTTGACATCCATATGCAGGACCAGATTGCGGGGCAGGTGGAAAGTAAAGTCCGGACGCGACCTTCCGGAACTGACCGTCTGTTGTTTGCTGTAGTTGATATTCTCCATAAAACCCGCCATCCGCAGCACATCCTCCGCCATCCGTTCGCCCCACTGGCCGCGGGTTTTGCTGTTGACAAGCGCTTCGCGCAGGGTAGTGGTGGCCTGGAGCAGCGCCGTCGTCTGGGCACTGGAAGCCTGCAGCTGCTGTGCCAGCTCGCCGAATTTCTCCGCGCGGTCTTTCTCCAGGCTCTGCATCAGCGCACCGATCTGTTCGAGCTCGCCGTTCATCTGCAGCAGCTGACGGTCGATCAGCTGCTTTTTCTCCTCAAGGCTCCGGGTGGTATACTCGCGCTCGCTGGTCATACGGGTCTGGGCCAGCTTGATGAATTCATTGGTCGACCGCGACAGCGCCTCGAGGGAGAGATTACCGAAGGCGCTCTTCATCTGGTCGTAGAGGGCTTGCGTGCGCGCGGCATTCTGCGCCTCATGGGCCCGATAGATCTCCTCGGCCAACTCGCGGGCACTGCGAAGACGCCAGCCTCTGACCAGCAGGGTGAGCAGGAAACCCAGGATCAAACCCAGAGCCAGTGTAGACCAGGCAAGCGGGGTCATTATCTGTCCTTTGCGGTGTGTATATATCCGGGTGGAGTTAGAGGAGCCGCAGCAGGAGCCCCTTGAGATAGCGTCCCTCCTCGTGGGCCAGCAGAACCGGGTGGTCCCCTCCGGGCGCCAGTTCCCGGATCAGCTGGATCGTGCGCCCGGCATCCGCTGCTGCGGCAAGCACAATGCGGGTGAAGAGGGCGGAGTCGATGTGGTTGGAGCAGGAAAAGGTCGCCAGCCATCCGCCCGGTGCCAGATGGCGCAAGGCCTGCAGGTTGATCTCCTTGTACCCGCGGCTGGCGCGCTGAATGTCCTTTTGCGATTTGGCAAAGGCCGGCGGATCGAGGATGATCAGATCGAAACGCTCATTCCCCGAACGCAAATAGTCGAATACATCCGCGGTGACCACAGGGTGCTGTTGCGGATCGAAGTGGTTCAGGCGCAGATTGGTGCGGCACATGCCACTGGCATGCGCCGAGAGCTCCACCGAGGTGACCTTGCGGGCGCCACCGCGGGCCGCATAGAGGCTGAATCCACCACTGTAGGCGAAACAATTGAGCACCAGGGCCTCACGGCTGATCGACTCCACCAGCAAGCGGTTGTCACGCTGATCGATAAAAAAGCCGGTCTTTTGTCCCTCGATCAGATCGACCATGAAATGCAGCCCGTTTTCGCGAATCTCCAGGTGCTGTGGCGGCGGCTCTCCCCAGAGCATGCCGCTGCGCGTATCGAGGCCTTCGCGCTGGCGCGCACGGCCTTCACTGCGTTCGTAGATCCCAGCCGGTGCCATCTCGAGGACCAGGAGCTCGCACAGGGTCTCACGCAGCCGGTCCAGCAACAGGGTCGAGAACGAGAGCACCAGATAATCTTCATAGCGATCGACCACCAGGCCGGGCAATCCATCCCCCTCGGCGTTGATCATCCGGCAGGCCGTGGTCTCCGGCGGAATGATCCGGCGGCGCAGGGCAACAGCGCTGGCGATGCGCGCCTGCCAGAATGCCCTGTCAATATTGGCCTCCGGGTCGAGCGTCAGAATGCGGACGGCGATATCGCTGCCATGATGGTAGGCGCCCAGCGCGATCGTCTTGCCATCCGCACGACGAACCGGGAGGATGGCACCATTGGCCGGTTTGCCCTCGATCCGCGCGATCGCCCCGGAGAAGAGCCAGGGATGACCACGCAGGATCACATGTTCTTTGGATGGCTTGAGGATGATCGATGCAGCAACCATGATGCTTCCTTGTCGAAAGTCCGTGGAGCTTGGTCGGAGAGGGTACACGGCCGGCAGAGGCCTGGGCCTGCTGGCTGCAGCAATGTAACCATTTCTCTGATTAAAAGCAAGCCTCGCCAGACCCGTAAAATCGTTTGGATAACAAGGGGCGATTTTGTAAATTAGATAAATCGGCGCCTCCCTTGCAGTTAGCCGATCCAACGGGGACCTCTCTAACGATATCGGAGTTTCCGATGCGGAAATCTGCTTTTCTCGTTACCGCTCTCGTGCTGTCCTGGTTGACAGCCGGCACCGCCCAGACCGAATCCTGGGGCCTGGGCGCCCAGCTCCTCATCTCGCTGCCACAGAAAGGCTTCGATAATCTCTCCAAAGATGGCGAAGGGTTTGGCGGCAAGGTTTTTTACCGGTTTTCACCCCTTTTAGCCTTGCGCGGCGATCTGGGGTACCTCTCCTATGGGGAACGGCGCAACAGCGAGTGGACCTCCGAGGGCTACTATTTTGTCACACGGCGAAATGAATCCTTTCAGCTTACCCTCGGACCCCAGTTCAGCTACCGCATGGGCCGGGTCACCCCCTATGCCGCCATGCTGGGTGGATTTTACTACTATCATACCGTGACCAGCTACGAGGATTACTACAGCTATTACTATGACTATTACCCCTACACCGATTCGAGCAATGGCCAGAGCAAATGGGGATGGAACCTCTCGACCGGCATGCTGATCGATCTGGGCATCGGGGTGCACCTTGATTTCGGTTTCAAGCTGCAGAATATCCTCGATGCGGAAACCACCATCGAAAAGGTCACCACGAAACAGACGGGCATCGACTATGTCATCACGCTGGGCGCTGTCTTCTTCCGGAATTAGGCGGCTGCGCTCCGGATCACCTGCAAAATCTGCGAACCGGATCCACCAACCATGAGGCGGGCATCCTTATGAATCCACAGAATCCCATGAGCAGCGTCACCGCGGAAGAGGTCGACCGCATCTCCCATAACCTGCACCATGACCCCTTCACCATCCTCGGTCCGCATCAGGCACAGGTTGAAGGCGAGAGTGTTTGGGTGGTTCGTGCCTGGCTGCCGGATGCGCAGAGTGCCTTCGTCCGCGATCCGCAAAGCCGCGTGGAATATCCGATGCAGAGCGTCCATGACCGCCACTTCTTCGAGGTCTTTTTGCCGGACTGGAGCTCCCTGCGCAGCTATCAACTGCACATCATCGCCGAAAACGGACACGAACGCTACGTGCACGATCCCTATTTCTTCCTGCCGCAGATGGGCGAGATGGATCTCTATCTCTTCGGCATGGGCGATCATCACAAGATCTATGAAAAGATGGGAGCCCATCCCACTACGGTCGAGGGCATCAGCGGCGTCTATTTCGCGGTCTGGGCGCCCAATGCGCGTAATGTCAGCATCGTCGGCAATTTCAATCAGTGGCATGGTGGCAAGCATCAGATGCGCGTCCTCGGCAGCTCGGGGATCTGGGAGCTCTTCATCCCCGACATCGGAACCGGCGAGGTCTACAAGTTCGAGGTCAAGGATCAGAATGGCAATATCTACCTGAAAGCCGATCCCTACGGATTTCAGCACGAAGCCCGTCCCAAAACCGCT
The DNA here is from genome assembly GCA_964436305.1 of uncultured Cytophagia bacterium. Lineage (GTDB taxonomy): Bacteria > Zhuqueibacterota > Zhuqueibacteria > Residuimicrobiales > Residuimicrobiaceae > JAKPUX01. The sequence continues at coordinate 76,803 of CAYTCI010000009.1, forward strand.
TCCGTGGTTGCGGAGATCAACCACTTTGAATGGCATGACCAGGAATGGATGGAGAGACGGCGGCAGCAGGATATCCTCAAACAGCCGGTCGCCATCTATGAGGTCCATCTTGGCTCATGGAAGCGCAAGGTCGAGGAGGAGTACCGCTTCCTCACCTATCGTGAGTTCGCCCATGAACTGACCGAATACTGCCATGAGATGGGGTATACCCATATCGAACTGCTGCCCGTCGCCGAGCACCCGCTCGACGCCTCATGGGGCTACCAGGTCACCGGCTATTTTGCACCGACCTCGCGGTTCGGTACGCCGGAGGATTTTCAATACATGATGGACTATTTCCATAAGCACGGCATCGGGGTGATCATCGACTGGGTGCCGGCGCATTTCCCGCGGGATGCCCACGGCCTCGCCTATTTTGACGGCACCCGGCTCTACGAGCATGCCGATCCGCGCAAGGGGGAGCACAAGGACTGGGGCACCCTGATCTTCAATTTCGGCCGCAGCGAAGTGCGCAATTTCCTCCTCGCCAATGCCCTCTTCTGGTTCGACAAATATCACATCGATGGTATCCGTGTCGATGCTGTCGCGTCGATGCTCTATCTCGATTACTCCCGCAAATCGGGCGAATGGGTTCCCAATGCCTTTGGCGGCCGGGAGAATCTCGAGGCGATTGACTTTCTCAAGAAGCTCAACGAGACGATCTTTTCCTACTTCCCCGGCATCCTGTCGGTAGCGGAGGAATCCACCGCCTGGCCGGGTGTCTCCCGGCCCACCTATCTCGGCGGACTCGGCTTCAATATGAAATGGAATATGGGCTGGATGAACGACTTTCTCACCTACTTCTCCAAGGAGCCCATCCATCGCAAGTACCACCACAACATGATCACCTTTGCCCTGCTCTACGCCTTTCATGAAAATTTTATTCTGGTGTTGAGCCACGATGAGGTCGTGCATGGCAAGCGCTCCCTGCTGGATAAAATGCCCGGTGATTTCTGGCAGCGTTTTGCCAACCTCCGTACCTTGCTCGCCTTCATGATGGGCCATCCCGGCAAAAAGCTTCTGTTCATGGGCTCCGATTTCGGCCAGTGGCAGGAGTGGTCCGAAAGCCGCAGCCTTGACTGGCACCTTCTGCAGTACGAACCCCACCGCAAACTCCGGGATATGGTCCGCGATCTCAACCATCTCTATACCCGCGAGCCTGCGCTGCATGAGGTCGATTTCGATCCGGCCGGTTTTGAATGGATCGATTTCCAGGATTCGGACAACAGCATCATCACCTTTATGCGCAAAACCGGCCGGCCGGAAGATACCCTCATCTTTGTCTGCAATTTCACCCCGGTCTACCGCGAGGCCTACCGGATCGGCGTACCCTGGCATGGTTTTTATCGCGAGATCTTTAATTCCGATGCCGCCGATTATTGGGGCTCCAACAAGGGCAATTACGGCGGCCTCCATACCGAGGATATTCCCTGTCACGGCCGGCCCTGCTCGATCAACCTGGCGCTGCCGCCACTCGCCACGCTGATCCTCAAACCTGAACTGGCCAAAGAGGAGCACTCCTGATGCGAAAACAGAGTCTCTCAGCCCTGGCGATCATGCTGACCTGGGTTGTTTTTGCCATCGCGCAAATTCCGGGCTATGGCACGGATGTGGACAAGCGGGTGGAGGATCTCCTCGCCCGCATGACCCTCGAGGAAAAAGTCGGCCAGCTGCAGCAATACAGCGCTGGCAGTGACGCCTCCTATGCCCAAATGGCGAAAAGCGGCAGCGTGGGCTCGTTCCTCAATGTGCGCGGTGCGGCTGAGACCAACGCCCTGCAAAAGCTGGCGGTGGAAAATTCGCGCCTCGGGATCCCGATCCTCTTCGGACTCGATGTCATCCATGGCTATCAGACCATCTTTCCGATCCCGCTCGCCGAGGCTGCCAGCTGGGACCCGGCCCTGGCAGAACAGGCCGCTGCGGTGGCGGCGCGTGAAGCCCGGGCGGCCGGCATCCACTGGACCTTCGCGCCGATGGTCGATATTGCCCGCGATGCGCGCTGGGGGCGTATCGCCGAAGGGGCTGGCGAGGATCCCTACCTCGGCAGCCGCATGGCCATCGCCCGCGTCCGTGGCTTTCAGGGCGAACATCTCAACGCGCCCGACCGGATCGCTGCCTGCCTGAAACACTATGTCGGCTACGGCGCTGCCGAGGGCGGACGCGATTACAACACGACCGAGATTTCGGAACAAACCCTGCGCAATATCTATTTGCCGCCCTTTGCGGCTGGCGTGCGCGCCGGCGCCGCCACGCTGATGAGCGCGTTCAACGACCTCAACGGTGTGCCAGCCTCGGCCAATCCCTTCACGCTGGACCGCATCCTCCGTCAGGAGTGGGGCTTCAGGGGCTTCGTTGTCAGCGACTGGAATTCGGTCGGTGAACTCATCCCACAAGGTGTGGCTCAGGATTGCGCGGAGGCGACGCGAAAAAGCCTCGTTGCCGGCGTTGAAATGGATATGGAGAGCCACTGCTACCAGCAGAGCCTGATGCAGCTGGTGGAGAGCGGACAGATGCCCCTCAGGATCGTCGATGAGGCGGTGCGGCGCGTTTTACGCATCAAGATCCTCCTCGGCCTCTTTGAAAATCCCTATAGTGACCCGAAACACGAAAAGGAGATCATGCTCGCCAAAGCGCATCAGGATCTGGCCCTGCAAATGGCCCGCGAGTCGATCGTTCTGCTGAAGAACGAGAACAACCTGCTGCCGCTGGATCTGCCAAAGACGATCGCGGTCATTGGTCCCCTGGCCGATGCCCGGGCCGATCTGCTCGGCACCTGGCGCTGTGAGGGCGATTCGAACCGTGTCGTCTCGGTGCTGGAGGGCATACGACGGGCCATGGGCACAAAAGGCCGGATTCTGACCGCCGCCGGCTGCGATCTGGAGGGCACCAACGGTCGCCATGTGCCGGCAGCCGTCACTCTGGCCCAACAGGCCGATGTGATCGTCGCCGTGGTCGGAGAGAACGCCGCGATGAGCGGCGAAGCGAGCAGCCGCAGCAGCCTGGGTTTGCCGGGATTGCAGGAAGAACTGCTCAAGGCCCTGGCGGCCACACGTAAACCCCTGGTCGTTGTCCTCCTGGCCGGACGCCCGCTGACCATCCCCTGGGTGGCCGAGAATACCCCGGCGCTGGTGATGGCCTGGCATGGCGGCACTTTGGCAGGGCAGGCCGTCAGCGATCTCCTTTTTGGCACCTGCAATCCTTCCGGGCGCTTGCCGGTGAGTTGGCCGCGCGCTGTCGGCCAACTGCCCTTCTATTATAATCACAAAAACACCGGCCGGCCGCCGGCGGAGACCAAATTCTGCAGCCGCTACCTCGACCTGCCCAACGGCCCGCAGTTTCCCTTTGGCTATGGCCTGAGCTATACCCGTTTCGAGTATGCCGGCCTGCTGCTGGATAAAACCGAGATCGGCCCCGCCGGGACGGTGCAGGTCAGCGCCGAGGTCAGGAACAGCGGCAGCCGCGAAGGGGACGAAGTGGTCCAGCTCTATATCCGCGACCTGGTCGGCAGCCTGACCCGGCCAGTGCGCGAACTCAAGGGGTTCCGGCGCATTCATTTGCTGCCCGGTCAGTCCCGGACGGTCCAGTTCACGCTCGGTCCGGATGAACTCGGCTTTTATAATGCGGATAACCGCTATGTCGTCGAACCCGGCCACTTCCAGCTTTGGATCGGCCCCAACTCGATGGAGGGGCTGCAGGGCGAATTCATCATCCGCTGACCCCCTGAGCCGCCACAGCCTCCGGAAGAAGCCGCCGCTTTGCCGGAGGCTTTTTTTTACTCCCGGAATGCTTGCATAAGAAGCAATTTTTTTCTAAATTAAATGTTTTGATGATCAAGGAACCCGGATGCTTCGGTCGATGCGTAAAAAAGCGGGGTATTTCCAGAGTTCGCGCACCCTCGCGTTCGGCCTGATCGCCATGCTCCCTCTGCTGCTCGGCTATGAGTATCTCACCCTCGCTGCCAGCCGCGACCACATGGCTCAGGTGCGCAACGGCGGTGATGTCATCCTGC
>CAYTCI010000010.1:0-29182 GCA_964436305.1 uncultured Cytophagia bacterium
AGGCCTTGCCCAGAGAGCTGGCGCCCATCGAAGATCGCGGAGTCGGGTTCGGACTGGTCATCGCGCCGGAGGGGGCGACGCTGGAGTATACCGATCGTTATCAGCGGGAGGTTGAGAAGCGCCTGCTGGCCCTGCCGGAACACCAGGCGCTCTTCAGTGCAGTCGGGCTGGGATTTGGCGGGCCCGGGAACGTCACCAATGGTTTTATGTTCCTCGGGCTCAAGCCCCGGAGTGAACGGAACAAATCCCAGCAGCAGATCGTGCAGGAGCTTTTTCCCCAGCTGATGTCGATCCCCGGGGTTCTGGCCTTTGTCATCAATCTTCCCGGATTGGGCGGACAGGCTGGATTCAATCCGGTCGAATATGTCCTGCAGGGAGAGAGCTATGAGGAGCTGAATCAGGCGGTGGGCATTGTCATGGGAGAGGCTGGCAAGCTGGGCTATCTGATCAATCTGGATACCGATCTGCGCCTGAACAAGCCCGAACTTGACATCGCCATTGATCGGGAGCGGGCCTCGGGTCTGGGCACCTCGGTCGCCGAGATCGGCACGACCCTGGAGACTTTTCTCGGCGGTCGCGTCGTCACCAATTTCAAGCGCGGTGCCAAGCAGTACGATGTCATCCTGCAGATGAAGCCGGCCAGCCGGTCGACGCCGGACGCTATCCGCGAGCTCTATGTGCGCGGTAGTCAGGGCGTGGTGCAGCTGGCCAATGTTGTGCGGATTCAGGAGACCCTGGCGCCCAAGGAGCTGAATCATTACAATCGTTTCCGCTCCGCCACCATTACCGCCAATCTCGCGCCGGGCGTCAGCCTGGGGCAGGCCCTGGATGACATGGACCGGATCGTCGCGAGCAAGCTGCCGGCGGGGATCAAACGCGAGTACGCCGGCCAATCGCTCGAGTTCAAGACCTCCAGCTCAAGCCTCTATTACATGTTTGTGATGGCGCTGATCTTTATCTATCTGGTGCTCTCGGCCCAATTCGAGAGCTTTATCCACCCCCTCACCATCCTCTTCGCCGTGCCGCTGGCGGTTTTTGGCGCCCTGTTGACCCTCTTCGTTTTCAAGCAGAGCATGAACATTTTTTCCCAGATCGGCTTGATCATGCTGATCGGACTGGTCACCAAAAACTCGATTCTGATCGTCGAATTCGCCAACCAGCTGCGGGCGCGTGGGGAGCAGCTCTTCGCTGCGGTGATCCGCGCGGCCACCCTGCGATTGCGGCCGATCCTGATGACCTCCTTTTCGACGATCTTCGGGGTGCTGCCAATTGCCATCGGATTTGGCACCGGCGCCGAATCGCGCCGGCCCCTCGGCCTGGCGGTGGTCGGCGGCGTCCTCTTTTCGACCTTCCTGACCCTGCTGCTGGTGCCGGTGCTCTATACCTATCTCTCCCGCTACACCCGGGGGAGTGAGGCGCTGGAAGAAGAGGCCGCCCAGCCGGTTGTGCAAGCCCAAAAGGAGGAGGTCCAGGCCGACCCGGTGGAGATCTGACCGCTCGCTACGAGTACGCCCTCAGGGCAGCCGTTCAAAGAAGGGCAGCACATCCAGCCCGGCCTTGACGGTGATGCGCTTCGGTCCCGCGACAGTCCTGCCGTCAAAGCTTCGCCAGCGTCCCCCGGGGATCGTCACGGTTCGGCTCAGAGCGTTTTTGGCCAGAACCGGCGCCACCAGCAGCCGCTCGCCGAGGAGGAACTGGTCTGTGACCGTCGCATAGCCCTGACCGGGATAGGCGTACTCGAGCGGCCGCATGATCGGCTCACCGGTCGCCGCGGCCTGGGCCGCCAGCTCGAGGATATAGCTCCGGAATCGTTCCCGGATCGCCACCGCTTTTTGCACCGCCGCCAGATGCGGCTCGTCCAGCACCCGCCAGGGGGCGACCGAGAATTGCATCATCGGCATCAGGGCATGACACTGCGCGGAGCGGACGATCGACTCCTGATCGAGGACCGCGTCATCGAGAAACGAGGTGAACTCGCCGCCGCCGATCATATCCGGGCAGGAAAAATAATAGCCCATCAAGCCGGCGGTCAGCATGTTCGGGATCAGCAGCTGCAGGTCACCGAAGCCGTGCTGCTTGTCGCGCAGACGTTCGGCCAGCGGCTGGCCGCCCATCTTCCACATCGCCCGGTATTCGTTGAGGGGCCAGGAGAGACCGATCCGGCCGAACGCCTCCGAATGATCCTCCGGCCGGGCATCCCCCTGCCAGGCCTGCACATCCTGATAGTACTCGAAATCCCCGGCATCCAGTTTGAAACCGTCAACCCCGTATTCCTTCCGCAGCCGCTCCAGTTGGGACTGGAACCAGGAAGAGGCCTCGGGACGGGTCAGATCGAGCAGCGCGCTGGCGCCGTTCCACCAGCGGACGATCGCCGGCTCGCCGTTTTTATTGGTGACGAGATACTTTTTACGCTCCAGCTCGCGGTAGACATCGCAATCGGGACTGACAAAGGGACAGACCCAGACCATCACCTTGAAGCCCATGGCATGCAGCCGGGCGACCATCCGGGCGGGATCGGGGAAGCGTCCCGGATGAAAATTCCACTTGCCGTAATCCTCCTGCCAGTTATCATCGATCATCAGCACGCCCGCGGGGAAACCGTGCGCAAGGATGTTCTCCGCGTAGGCGAGGACATCCCGCTGGTTTTGGTCGTACATCAGTTCGATCCAGGTGTTGTATTGCGGGTGGCTGAAGAGGAGCGAGTCGGGCATCTTGCCGGAGGGCGGAAAATAATGCGAGCTGGCATGGTGGTAAGCCCCCTTGAGCGTGCCCTGCCCTTGCGAATAGGCGACCTGGCCCACCACGGTCAGCCGGCCGGGGACAAAATCGATCCGGAAGGGCCGATCGGACCAGATCACCTCGCCCTTGCTTGAGAGCATCAGCGGCTGCACCTGGTTACCGTAATTGCTGTGCAGGTCCGCCTGCCAGGGCGCGGTCAGGGGCATGCGGTCGCCCTGGTTGATGACGCCCGCCCACCAGTATGTATCCGCCTCGACCTTGAGGCGGAGGGTGTCCTGCTGCCCGTGCACGGCGGGCGACAGCCAAAGAGCAGAAAGGAGGAACGCCCGGAGGAGGGTTGGGATGCTGTTTCTGGTCATGATAATCCTTTCAGAGAATAACTGTAAACAGTGAACAGGCGGGTGAATAGCTGCCGCTGTAATATACGCGAGACACGGGAGTCCGGCAACTCTTTTTTAAACTATGCATACGGCAATTCCTGAAAATTCTCTTGTCCGATATCCTCAATAAGATGTATCTTTAAACCGGAACCCGCTTGTCATAAATTGTCAGGAGGTGATCCATGAGACGCCGCGAATTTTTAACCACCTCGATGAAAGGAACGGCCGCCATGGCTTTGCTGCCGCATTTTTTAAATGGTGCGCCCGGGGGAATGCCCAAACGCGACCTTGGCCGCACCGGCGAAAAACTCTCGATCCTCGGCTTTGGCGGCATCCTGGTGATGGAGGAGGAGCAGCCCATCGCCAACGAGATGGTCGCGCAGGCCTTCGATCACGGCATCACCTATTTCGATGTCGCGCCGAGCTATGGCAATGCCGAAGAGCGGCTGGGACCCGCCCTCGCGCCCTACCGCAGCCGCTCTTTTCTCGCCTGCAAGACCATGATGCGTACCGCAGCGGAAGCCCGCCAGGAGCTGGAGCACTCGCTCAGGACCCTGCAGACCGATCACTTCGATCTCTATCAGCTCCACGCCCTGACCACGGAGGAGGAGGTCACCACCGCCTTTGCTCCCGGCGGGGCGATGGAGACCTTCGTCAAGGCCAGGGAGGAGGGCAAGGTGCGCTTTCTGGGCTTCTCCGCCCACTCCGAGCGTGCAGCCCTGGCGGCGATGGAGCAGTTCGCCTTTGACACCATTCTCTTTCCGGTCAATTTTGTCAACTGGTTTGCGGGAAATTTCGGCCCGCGTGTCTTGCCGGTCGTGCGGGAGAAAAAGATGGGAATCCTGGCCCTCAAGGGGCTGGCCCACCGGGCGAAAAAAGAGGGGGAGAGCAGCCGCTATCGCAAGGTCTGGTATCATCCGATCGCAGCGGAAGAGGATGAAATGGCGCGGCTGGCCCTGAACTGGACCTACAGCCAGGGGGTCACGGCCGCCCTGCCTCCGGGTGATCCCGCGCTTTGGGAGCGCGCTTTTCGCATCGCCGCGAAGGTGCAGCCGCTGAGCGATAAGGATATACAGCGGTTGCAGGTGTTTGCCAGGGGCATTGAGCCTGTTTTCCATACCATGGAGGGGCTGTGAACAAGTGGATGGCAGTGGCTGTTTTCACGATGGTGGCTGCGGCGCCCCTTCGGCCGCAGCAGGCAGCGGATTCCACCCGCGCCGCCGCAAAGCGGTATGACATCGGTTACTGCGTCAAACCTCTCGATATGAGCAAAACGGTCAAGACCAGCGTGGGCTATCAGTACTGGTTTGTCGACAAGACCTTTATCGATGGACGGACGCTCAAACTGAGCGCGGTCGCGCCCGGCGGTACGACGCATGAACCACATCAGCACGCGGAGGATGAATTCTTTTTTGTTCTGGCCGGAACTGCGGAATTCGTTCTGGACGGTGAAAAAGCCGGGGGAGGGCCGTACACCAGTTTCTACTGCCCGGCCAACAGGCTGCATGGCATCCGTAATGCGGGTGCCGACACCCTAAAATACCTGGTGATCAAAAAATATCCGGTGGAGGAAAAGTAACTGCCATGCGGCAGGCTGCTGAAGCAGCATGATAAAAACATCCCGCCAAAAATATTATTTTTTTCTCCTGGTTCTCCTGGCATTTGCCCTGCGGATTCCGCTGATCACGGCCGATGCGCCCGGTGGTGATCTCACCCGCTCCTCTGATTTTCTCGGCGATGAAGGCATCTGGGGGGTGAGCGCCCTGCGCTGGGCCTTGTCCGGCGATTGGCAGGTTGCGGATGCCTACAACCCCGGCGCCGCGGTTCCCCTTTTCATGCTCCTTGAATATGGTCTCTTCAGGGTGTTCGGGATCGATCTGGCCATGCTGCGTTATGCGAGCGTGGTGGCGTCGGTGCTTTTCATCCTGGGCTTTTATGTTCTGCTGAAACGCATTAATCCACCATCCGCCCTCCTGGCAGCTGCCCTGCTCGCCCTCAGCTTTCCGCTGGTCATCTATAATCGCCTGGCTTTTTTGGAAAATACGGTGCTGATGTTTTGGGGCTTGTCACTCCTGCTGTTTTATCACTACCTTGAGCATAAACCGGGAACGGTTACCCTCTGCTGTTTCTGGCTGGCTTTGGCAGCCGCCTGCCTCAGCAAGCCGACGGCGCTCTTCCTGCTGCCAGTGCTCGTGGCGACACTGGTCCTTTATCGCCGTGCTCACTGGCACCATTTCCTGTTCTGGTCGGCTCTTTGTGCCATCGTGATCATGGCACTCTACCTTCGCTGCTGGATTGTGCCCCATTATCCGGATTGGGCTTTCTTTCACCAGCTCAATGTCGGTTCCAGAGTCGATTGGAACCTCCATGCGATTTTAAAAAACTGGTTCACGTACCTGGCGCATCTCCATTTTTTTGCCTTTATGCCCTTGACCTTCACTCTGGCCTTCTGGCAGATTCTGGCCTCTCTGGGCGCATGGCGGCGAAGAGAAACGGTCCCCCTGCGGGTGGGTTTCTTTGTGCTCTGGGCGGTAGCCGGGTTCCTTTTCTTCGGCTTGTTCAGCTATTCACCGACCCGCTACGCTGTTTTATGGCTGCCCGCGGTGATCGCCCTGGCCGCCGATTGGCTGGCCACCGACGACAAGGAGGGCTGGAGAGGGCGGCTTTCCTGGCCGGGCTATCTGCTCCTGGTGCTGCTGATCGCCAGCCAATGCAGCTACGCCATCTACCGTTATCTTCATTATGGCAAACTGCTGCCGAGCCTGGTACTGCCCTGGCTGGCGTTGCCGGGTTTGTGGCTGCTCTGGTGGGTGGAATCCGGCCAGCGCCGGCGAGGGCTGAAATGGCTCTGGCTTGCGTTCATTGTTGCGACGCAGCTGGTGCAGATCGTCCGTTATTATGCCTTTCCGCACTTTACACTGCATGCGGCCCTCTCCGACGCTGCGGCCTGCATCAGGATGGATCCTCATAAATACAAGGTCCTGGCCGGAGATTCGGCTGGACTGATCGCCTTTCAGGCGCGCACTCCGGTCGTCGATGTGGTCTTCCGGCCGGAGACCCTGCCGCAGCTGGTCGAGCGGATGCCGCCGCTGTATCTGTTTCTCGAGGACCCGGCCATTCTGGCGCGGCTGCAGAAGCAAATGCCCGCCTTTTTCTCCGCAGCCCGTGAAATCCGCCGCTATCGCATCATGGACAACTATGCCCACGCTGCCGACGCAGTCTTGTATCGGCTCGAACCGCCGGGTGGGCACCAGATTCTGGAGAGTACCCCGTAGATCCCTCACTTTATGCTTGTTTTTATGGGGCCAGTTGGCTATTTTTGCAAAAGAGATCCTTTCCTCAAACCAGAAAGCCAACATGCGCAAGATAGCCCGCTATACCAGTCGTTGCGGCGATACCGTCGATATCACCCCGCCCATTCGCACTTTCCTGCGCGAGGTCTGGCTCCAGTTCACCGGCGAGCGGACGGTGCCGGGACAACGGGAGGAGAGCGGGCGGTGAAGGCAGAAGGGACCATCCGCTTTGTGGAGGCCACGCGCTACGTGACGCCCCTGAAGGAGGGCGGCTCGCTGCCGGCCATCGTCGAAGCCGACGATGACGGCCTCTATGTCATCAAGTTCCGCGGCGCGGGTCAGGGCACCAAGGCCCTGATTGCCGAACTGGTTGCTGGTGAAATTGCGCGCGCCGCCGGCTTGCCCGTTCCCGAAATCGTCTTTGTCCACCTGGAGGCGGAGCTGGCGCGAACCGAACCCGATCCGGAGATCCATGATTTGATCCACATGAGCGCCGGACTCAATCTGGCCCTCGATTACCTGCCGGGTTCGATCATGTTCAGCCCGGTGCTGCATCCGGTCGCTGAAATCCTCGCTTCGGAGATCGTCTGGCTGGATGCCTATGTCACCAACATCGACCGCACGCCGCGCAATACCAACATGCTGATGTGGCACAAGCAGCTCTATCTCATCGACCATGGCGCTGCCCTCTATTTCCACCACTCCTGGAACCGCTATCTGGAGCGGACCGGCGATCCCTTCCCCCTCATCAAGGAGCATGTCCTGCTGCCGTCGGCCGGTGCGCTGCCGCAGGCCGGGGAGAGGCTGCGGGCGGCGATCACACCGGAGGTGGTCGAGCGCGTGGTGACGATGATCCCGGAGGACTGGTTTGACGGCCATACCCCCTTTGCGACGCCTGACGAGACGCGCAAGGCCTATATCGTCTATCTTTTAAAACGGCTGGAGGAGTCGCAATCATTTGTCGAGGAGGCGATGCGTGCGCGGTCCCTGCTTGTATGATTATGCGATCCTGCGCGTTGTGCCCCGGGTTGAGCGCGAGGAGTTCGTCAACGCCGGGGTGATCCTCTCCTGCCCGCAGAAACGATTTCTCGAGGCACGGATCGAGCTGGATGAGAGGCGGTTGCTGGCGCTGGATCCGGGGCTGGATCTGGCGCAGCTGCGCCGGCAGCTCGAGATCTATCCGCAAATCTGCCGCGGCGGCGAAGAAGCGGGACCCCTCGGCCGGCTGTCGCAGCGCGAGCGCTTCCACTGGCTCGTCTCCCCCAAAAGCACCATCATCCAGACCTCGCCGGTGCACACCGGCTGGTGCGAACATCCGGAGCGGGTGCTGGAACACCTGCTCAAAACCATGGTACGGCCGCAGCGATAGACGGCCGGCTGATCAATGGCATGAGCGGGATCGGTCGACTCCTCGTGGGCGCCGATCGCCGCGTTACACTGCTGTTTCGTATCATGGCGCTTGCAAGGGCGCCAAGGAGGCACTATGAATGAGCATCCTCTTCCCCGGCGGGAGTTCCTCAAAATGCTGGCCTGTGTCTTTCCCGCCGCAGCCCTCGACTGGAGCGCTTTCCCGCAGGGACAAGCCGATAAAAACCCGGACCAGTACGACGTCCTTGTCATCGGCTCGGGGCTGGCCGGGCTCTCCTGCGCCGCCGCCTTCGCCCGGCAGGGCTTCAAGGCGCTGGTCCTGGAACAGCACGACAAACCCGGCGGCTACGCCACCGCTTTCAAACGTCCGGGCGGTTTCGTCTTCGATGTCTCCCTGCATTCCACCACTGTCGGTGAGCGCGATGGCCGTTACAACCTGATTCCGAACTTTCCCGAAATCACCGGGGTCGAGTTTCTGCCGCATCCCACCCTCTTCCGCGCGATCTATCCCGAGCACGATCTGCGGGTGGCGCAGCGCAATCCCGGCGCCTACATATCACAGCTTGTCCAGCTCTTCCCCGAGGAGAGCGAGAATATCAAGGGACTCTTTTCAGACATGCAAGGCCTGGCCGATGATATCGGCCGCCTCTCGGCCAAACAGGGCCAGGTGGATATGAGCACCTTTCCCCAGGATTTTCCCTTCCTCTTCAGATTTTTCGGCAAAACCTGGGGCGAGATGGCCGACACCCGGATCCGTAATCCCAAGCTGAAAGCGATCATTTCGGGCCAATGGGGCTACTATGGCTTGCCGCCCGGCAAACTCTCCTGCTTTTATTATGCCCTGCCCTTCATGGGTTATCTCAGAGGCGGCGGCTATTACCCCAGGGGCCGTTCCCAGGATATTTCCAATGCATTCGTCAAGTATCTCAGCGAGCACGGCGGCAAGGTACTGCTGAAATCCCGGGTCGACAGGATTCTCCTCAACAACGGCGCGGCGGCGGGCGTCCGTACGACTGACGGTCGCACCTTCGCCGCCCGGGCGGTGGTCTCCAACGCCAGTCCGCACGAGACCCTGGGCCGGCTGCTCGGCGATCCGGCCCTCTACGCAGCCGAAGAGACCAAATGGCAAAAGTACAGCATCAGCCTCGCGAGCCTGCAGGTTTTTCTCGGACTCAAGCAGGATCTGGTCCGGAAACTGGGCATCACGGATTCGGAGATCTTTGTCGAAACGGCCTATGATCCTGATGCCGCCTATGCGGGCGCCCTCAGGGGCGATGTGGAGAGCGGCGGCGTGGGCATCACCCTCTATGATGCCATTGATGCCGGCTACTCCCCCGCGGGCAAGAATTCCATCAACCTCATGACCCTGCAAGGCTATGGCCCGTGGGAAAAATACGCCGAGGCCTATCTGGCCGGCGATAAAACAGCCTACCGCAAGGAGAAGGAGCGCATGGCCGATATCCTCATCGCCAGGGCGGAAAAGGCCCTGCTGCCCGGACTGGCTGATGCCATCCAGGTCAAGGAGATCGGCACGCCCCTGACCAACCTGCGATACACCGGCCATCCGCGCGGCGCGATTTACGGCTGGGATCAGACGGTCAATAATTCGGGCAATACCCGCGTCGGCCACACTACACCGGTCAAAAACCTCTTTCTTGCGGGCGCGTGGTCGCGACCGGGACACGGCTACGGCGCTGTCATCCCCAGCGGCGTGGAGTGCTTTGCGGAAATCGTGAAAGGCTGGTAACATGCATCGCCCGGGAGGCCTGCCATTCGGCCCCCGGCCACTGTTGGCGAGGTAACCATGAGGTTCCGTTTTTTGCTTGGCCTGGCCGGCCTGCTGCCGGCCATTTTTGTGCCGGCCCTCCCGGCCGCCGATCTGATCCGCATCCAGCCGGTGACCGACAAGCTCCTCGTGCTCTGTTTCTCCGAAGGGCACATCGACTATTTCGGCATCGGCCAGGAGCGCGCCCGGGGCAACCGGGTCTATTATTCGCGGCTGGACACCGATGCCGCCGCCGTCTATTCCAACTATGCCATCACCAGCCCGGATGATATCCATTACCAGGAGGCCCGGGGACCGGTCGCCCTCGGGCGCAAGTCCAAGGGCGAATCGTTCAACGACCTCTATGCTTCGCCGATGCCGAAGGTGCTGATGGCCCACTGGATCTATCTCGAGCTGCCCTTCAGCCTGACCCAGGGCTGCACCTACACCGTCACACTCAACCATCTCGCGTCGAATGTCAACCGCTATACCTTCCTCTTCGACGCTTTTGCCGTGCGCTCGCCGGCCATCCATCTCAACCAGATCGGCTTCGTCCCGGAGGCGCCCAAATACGCCTACCTCTCGCAGTGGATGGGCTCTTTCAACACGGCGGACCACCCGGGGGGCGCTCTCGCTCTCGACCGCTATTACTACGCTCCCTTTCATCTGGTGCGGACCTCCGACAATGCGATCGTCTTCTCCGGCAGCGTCGGCCGTCACCGGCTCAAGAGTGCCGCCGATTTTGCCAGCACCACGTTCAGCAACAAGAATTTCACCCGTGCTGACGTCTGGCAATGCGATTTCTCCAGCTTTGACACCCCCGGCGAGTACCGCCTGGTCGTCGAAAAAATGGGCTGCTCCTATCCCTTCGAGATCGGCGCGGATGTCTACCGCCAGGCCTATTACTATACTTCGCGGGCGCTCTTCACCCAGCGGCAGGGGGTCAACAAGGAGGTCGAACCGGACCTGATCTATCCCCGCGACCATCGCACCGAGGACGGGATCGTGATGAAATACTATCCCGATCTGAAGACCGAGGGCACCTTTGATCCCAACCAGGGTAAGGGCCGTGTCACCGGCGTCTGGGGCTGGTATCATGATGCCGGTGACTGGGATACCTATCCCGACCACTATGTCGTGCCGATGACCCTGCTGGCGCTCTACGATCTCAAATCACAGAATTTCGGCGATGGCGATGTCGGCGGGAAATACCAGGTCAACCCCGGCGAGCCCTGGATCGACGAGGGGCGCGACGGCCTGCCCGATCTGCTCGACGAAGCGATGTGGCTGATCAAATACTTCAAGCGGACCCGCGAGGCCCTGATCGCCCAGGGCTACTCCACCGGCGGAATTCCCGGCTATGCCGGGGTCGATGCCGGCGCCGAAAGCGGCACCGCCTCGTGGCAGGACAAGCGCGTCATGGCCCTCAAGGGGGCCGATTCGGTGCTGATGGCCTACCGCTATGCCGCCTGCGCCGCGTATCTCTGCACCGGGCTGGACCGCTTCGCCGGCGGCGTACACCCGGAGAGCCCCGGCTGGCTCCAGGAAGCCAGGACCGCCTACACCTGGGCTCACCGCTGGAATCAGGATACCAACGGCGATATCAACCGCGCGCGCATGCTGGCCGCCGCCGCACTCTATCGCTGTACTGGCGTGGCGGCCTATCAGGAGGATTTCCGCAGCTGCAAGGCCCGGGATGACGGCTGGAAATCCCTGCTCTGGTACATGCTCAATCCCTGGCACCACGCCGCGCTGATCTTCGGCCGCATTCCGGACGGCCATCCCGGCCTTGACAAGGCGCTGCGGCAGCAGTGCCGGGACGATCTCATCGCCATGGCCGACAAGGAGACGGTGGAGACCGCCAACGACCGTGGCTTCCGCTACGGCGCCTCGCGCAGTATCCTGCATATGCTCGGCTCGCTCAGCACCCCCAAGATCTTTCTCGCGGCCGCCGCGTATGAATTCACCGGGCAAAAAAAATATCTCGATGCCTGTCATACCACCTGCGACTACTGCCTCGGCGGCAACCAGCTCGATCTGGTGCGGGTCAGCGGTCTGGGTGAGAATCCCGAGCGGCAGCCCTTCCACTGCGACTCCTGGTATCTCACCGATTATAACAGCATGGTCTACGACAACCCGATCTTGCCGGGCTATGTGATCTATGACATGCACTATAACGGCGACTGGATGGCGGGGGAGAGCTGGACCTGGGTCGGGGATGAGGACTATTCGCGCTCGACCGCCTGGCCGGCGATCGCCGACTTTCCCGACGCCGAGGCGCGTTTCCCCAACCGCTGGAGCATCGCCGGCAGCGAGTTCACCATCCAGCAGACCCAGTGCCAGGCGATCTTCGCCTATGGCTACCTCTGCGGCGCGCACACCGGGGCCTACACCCCCAATGCCCGCCCGGAGGTCGAGCTGAATCTGGCGGGCGAGAGCATCGTCCGCCTGGACAGCACCCTGCTGCTCTCGGTCAAGGCCTCGGCCGATGTGCGCCGGGTTGAGTATTTTTACGACTATCATTTCATCGGCGAGAGCAACGACCGCGCGCATGATTTCGCCCTGGCCTGGAACCTCGCGGACTATAAGATCCTGCGCGGCCGGCGCCTGATCACCGCCAGGGCCTTTGACGACCTCGGGATGGAATCCAGGCCGACGGAGGCGGGGCAGCGCACGATCGTCTGTGACCAGCCCGCCGGGATCAACCAATCCGGGACCGGCCCCCTGCGTTTCGAACTCAAACACTGCTATCCCAATCCGGCCAATCCCCTCACCCGCATCCCCTTCAGCCTGGCGGTGGCCGGGCCGGTGCGGCTCTCGCTGCGCAATCTGCTGGGGGAGGAGGTCGCCCTCCTCGCCGAAGGCCCGATGACGGCCGGCGCGCACGAGGTCGCTTTCGATGCCTCCCGGCTGCCCACAGGGGTCTATCTCTATGCCTTGCAGCAGGAGGCGCGGCAGCAGGTGCGCAAGCTGCTGGTGCTCAAATAGGCGAAGCAGGATAATTGTTTTTGCAAAATAATAAATTATCTCGTACATTCAGGGCAACGATGTTTTCTCCCCATCTCGAAGGATACCGACCCATGAAAGCACGCATCATCTTCTGGTCCCTCACCTCCGCCCTGGCGGGATTCCTCTTCGGCTTTGATACCGTTGTCATTTCCGGCGCGGAGCAGATCATTCAGAAACTCTGGCAGCTCAGCCCCGGGCTGCACGGCATCGCCATGGGGGCGGCACTCTATGGCACGATGCTGGGGGCGTTGATCGGGGGCTGGCCGACCGACCGCTTCGGGCGCAAGCCTACCCTGCTGGCCATCGGCCTGCTCTATATTTTTTCGGCCCTTGGCAGTGCCCTGGCCAACAGTATCGGCCTGTTCATCGCCGCCCGCTTTATCGGCGGATTGGGCATCGGCGTCTCCACGGTCGCCGCGCCGCTCTACATCTCCGAGATCGCACCGCCGGCCTGGCGCGGGCGGCTTGCCGGGGCCTTCCAGTTCAATATCGTCTTCGGCATCCTGGTCGCTTTCGCCTCCAATTACTTTCTGCGCGACATCGGCGACAGCGCCTGGCGCTGGATGCTGGGCGTGGCGGCCTTCCCCTCACTCCTCTATACCCTGCTCTGCTTCGTCCTGCCGGAGAGTCCGCGCTGGCTGATCGGCCGCCGTGGCGACCGCGCGGCGGGTCTGTCGGTGCTCAAGCAGATCGAGCCGGAAGCCGCCCCGGCGCAGCTGGAGGCGCAGGCGAACGAGATCCAGGCGGCCTCGGCCGATCGCGCCGTCTCCGCCCGTTTCTGGACCGCGCGGCTGCGGATTCCGATCCTGCTCGCCTTTCTCATCGCCTTTTTCAATCAGCTTTCCGGCATCAACGCGGTGCTCTATTTCGCCCCGCGCATCTTTGAGATGGCCGGCCTCGCCGCCAAAGCCGCCCTGCTGCAGTCGGTCGGCATCGGCGTGACCAACCTGATCTTTACCTTCGTCGGCCTCTGGCTCATCGACCGCCTCGGGCGGCGGACCCTCCTCTACATCGGCTCCTTCGGCTATATCGCCTCGCTGGGGCTGACGGCCTGGGCCTTCTTCACCGGCCATTTCGCCATGGTACCGCTCTTCATCTTTTCCTTCATCGCGGCACACGCCGTCGGCCAGGGGGCGGTGATCTGGGTCTTCATCTCCGAAATTTTTCCCACCCGCCATCGCGCCGAGGGCCAGGCCTTCGGCAGCTTCACCCACTGGGTCTTCGCGGCACTGCTCACCACCTTCTTCCCGAAGATGGCCGCAGCCCTGGCGCCAGGCTATATTTTCCTCTTCTTCTGCGGCATGATGGTGCTGCAGCTCATCTGGGTCAAATTAATGGTCATCGAGACCAAAGGCGTACCGCTCGAGCAGATCCAGCAGCATCTCGGTATTGCAGCCGAGTGAACCGCCGGCCCGCTCCGGAACGTGCTGCCATCCTGGGGCCGGCAGAGCATCCGCCGGCCCGGATTCGTTAAATATTTTATTATTTAGAAAAATACCTTGATTTGTTGCCCCAGGTTGTTTAATTTATGAACACGGGGACCCCTGTCCGTATCCTCCGGGAGCACCAGTCCACCAGCGGCTGTGCTCTCCTGCCCTGCATCCTTCGTCCCTCCATACCCGAATCTTTCGCTTCTTACACCACACCCTTTCCAGGAGGATGCCATGTCAGGCAAAAAAATGCTACGATTTTTCGTCACTATGGCGATCCTGGGCATGACGGCCTTGCCGGCTGCCGCTCAGGTTTACTCGGGTTCGCTGGGGATTTTCAGTCAGGAGGACCTGCAGGATTTCGGGGACCATTATTCCTCGATCACAGGTTATCTGAATATTCAAAACGTCAACGACCTCACACCGCTGCGCAATTTGACCAGCGCCAACGGTGTGTACATCTCTTATTCCAGCTTCACCGATCTGCATGGATTGGAGAATCTGGTGGATGCGGGCGTCAGCTTTGAGCTCAGCTCCATCCCTACCCTGCTCTCCACCGAGGGACTCAGCAGCCTGCAAACGGCAACCATCTTTGAGTTTCTCGACCTGCCGAATCTGCAGACCATCAGCGGCCTGAACGCCCTGAGCACGGTCCGGGATATGATACTGATAGGTTGTCCGAAGCTGACCGCCATCACCGGATTGCCCGCATTTGGAGCGGCCAACACGCTCATGGTTGATAATTGTCCGATGCTGGCCGATGTCAGCGGTTTTGCCCAGTTGGCGGTTTCCGGCTTTATCAATTTCCGCGGCTGCTCCGCGCTCGAGAACTGCTGCGATCTCTACAAACCGGTCAGCACCGCTCTGAACAGTACTTTTATGGACTGCGCATGCGCACCCGAGGATATCCTCGCCTATGGACCCTGTGAAGGCGCCGATCTGCAGGTTGCCT
Source organism: uncultured Cytophagia bacterium (assembly GCA_964436305.1). Taxonomy (GTDB): domain Bacteria; phylum Zhuqueibacterota; class Zhuqueibacteria; order Residuimicrobiales; family Residuimicrobiaceae; genus JAKPUX01. Next base: position 14,937 of record CAYTCI010000010.1, read on the forward strand.
TTCAGTTCAAGGATCAGGCCGGCAATCCCGTTGGCGATGTCCTCGCCCGCCTGATCATCCCCGGCGAAAAGGATTGGAAACAGCACAGTGCCTACGTGTGGTCCAATGGCGGTACCGAGCCCAGTAACATGCTCTTCAAGGGCCGGGTGGCCTGCTTTGATGGCGCCTTGCGTTTCAAATTCACGGCGCCCTCAGGCTGGCGTTTCCTGGGTCCCGATTCCCTGATCATCGAGAAAACCGGCTGCGAGGCCTGCTATTCCACCACCGGCCATCACTACCTCCTCGAGCGCATCGACGGTTCGACTGCGCCCTCGACGCCCCCGATCGAGGCGGCTTGCCCACCCGAGAACACCGCGCCCTTTGCCCTGGCATTTCTCAAAGGGACACCCTCCTGGCGTAATGAAGGCTGGTGCAACGCGGTCGATGGCGATTATTTCGGTTGGGACGGCACCGCCACGGTGCTGCCGGATGAGAGCGGTTACGCCTGGGCGATCTTCAAATTCGCCGACGATCAAACCAATCTGGTCAAACAGGTGGCCCTGCACGTCGTCAATATGGAAGGGGATGAAATTACTGAACGCTGGACCCACAAGTTCGAGGTCCTGGTCTCCACCAGCGGGATGGAGCCGGAAAATTTCACCTCGCTGGGCACCTTCAGGATGGAGCAGCCCTTCCTGAACTGGTTCAATGTCCGTTCTCCGCGCGAGGCCAGGTATATCATGCTCCGGATTCTTGAGCCGCAGGGGACCAGCGGCAACTACAAGCAGGTGGTCGAGTTCTGCATCAATGAAGCCGCACCGATGGGATTTCCTATGTTTCCTGACGGTCCTGGTGGCCAGCCCGTCGCGGACAACGCCGGGATTGCGGCGCTGCCGCAGCAGACCGCCCTGGCCGGCAGCTATCCCAATCCCTTCAATCCGGTTACCACCATCGCCTTTACCCTGGCAGAGAGCGGACCGGTGGAACTGACCATCTGCAATATGGTGGGACAGACCATCGCCACCCTGGTCAATGAAACCCGGCAGGCGGGCAGCTACCGGGTTCAGTGGAACGGCGCCAGCCAGCCCTCCGGGGTTTATTTCTGCCGCTTCCACGCCGGCGGCACCCTGCAAACCCTGCGCCTATTGCTGGTCAAATAAAAGTCCGGGCGGGAGGCGCGAGCATCTCTTCGGCATGAACCAAAAAACGGCGGCTCCGCGACGAGGCCGCCGTTTTTTTATATCCTGTGGCGATCCCCCTCCCTGGCGCAAGCCTGCGCCGGGGCAATTAGCCCTTGAATTTGGGCTGATGAATGGCTATTTTGTCACCGGAAGCTGCTGGCCGCATTGGTATCTGCAAGGGAAGAGTATGAAGAGAATTCTCACCGTTCTGACGCTCCTGCTGTTAACCCTCGCCGCCTGGAGTGAGGATGGTTACCGCCTCTGGCTGCGCTACGACCTGGTCGCTGACCCGGCCCTGTTGGCGCGATACCGCCAGGCCCTCACCGGCTGGCGGTATGAGGGCGATTCGCCGCTGCTGCGCTCCGCCACCGGCGAGCTGCAGCGTGGTTTGCAGGGCCTGTTGGGGTGTGCCGTGCCGGAGGTGCCCGCCGGGATGCGCACCGGCATGGTGATCGCCGGCACCCCCGCCGGCTCGCCGCTCATCGCCTCCCTGAAGTGGCAGGGAGCGCTGGCCGCTCTCGGTGAGGAGGGCTATCTCCTCCGCACCACCCGCTGCCAGGGTAAAAAGATCATCGTCATCGCCGCCAACAGCGATCGCGGCCTCCTCTACGGCACCTTCCATTTCCTGCGGCTGCTGCAAACCCGTCAGGAGATTGCCCGGCTTGCGATCGCCGGCGCCCCGCAGGTGCAGATCCGGATTCTCAACCACTGGGACAACCTCGACCGAACGGTCGAGCGCGGCTACGCCGGGCGCTCGCTCTGGGAGTGGGAGGCGCTGCCGGACAGCCTGAATCCGCGCTATACCGATTATGCCCGCGCCAACGCCTCGATCGGGATCAACGCGGTCGTCCTGACCAATGTCAATGCCAACGCCCGGGTGCTGACCCCGGAATATCTGCGCAAGGTCGAGGCCCTGGCCGGGGTGTTCCGGCCCTGGGGCATCCGGATTTATCTGACCGCGCGTTTCAGTGCCCCGGTCGAGATCGGCGGGCTGGCGACCGCCGATCCCCTCGATCCGGTGGTCATCGCCTGGTGGCGGAGCAAGGCGGCGGAGATCTATCGATTGATCCCCGATTTCGGCGGTTTTCTCGTCAAGGCCAACTCCGAAGGCCAGCCGGGCCCGCAGAATTACGGCCGCAGCCATGCCGATGGCGCCAACCTGCTGGCTGATGCGCTCGCGCCCTTCGGCGGTATCGTCATGTGGCGGGCCTTCGTCTATGACCAGCATATCCCCGAAGACCGGGCCAAACAGGCCTGGAACGAGTTCGTCCCCCTCGACGGCCAGTTCCGGGCGAATGTCCTGATCCAGGCCAAGAACGGCCCCATCGATTTTCAGCCGCGTGAGCCTTTTCATCCCCTCTTCGGGGCGATGCCCCATACCGCCGTCTTGCCCGAATTCCAGATCACCCAGGAATACCTCGGCGCCTCGGTCCATCTGGTCTATCTCGCGCCGCTCTACCAGGAGTGCCTGCGGTCCGATACCCACGCCGCCGGCCCCGGCTCCACGGTGGCCCGGGTGATCGCGGGCAAGATCTATCCGCAAACCTGCACCGCGATGGCGGGGGTGGCCAATATCGGGGAGGTGCGCAACTGGACCGGTCATCCCTTCGGCCAGGCCAACTGGTATGCCTTTGGCCGTCTGGCCTGGGACCCGGATCTGGACGCTGCGGCGATCGCCGGGGAATGGGTGTGCATGACCCTGACGCCGCAGCGCAAGGCGGCCGGGCGGATCGTGAAGATGATGCTGGCTTCGCGCGAGACCGCTGTTGACTACATGACGCCCCTGGGTCTGCACCATATCATGTATTATGGCCACCATTACGGCCCGGGCCCCTGGGTCGACAGCGGCCGCCCCGACTGGACCTCGGTCTATTACCACCGCGCCGACAGCAGCGGACTCGGTTTCGATCGCACCGTGAGCGGCAGCAATGCCGTGGCGCAGTATTTTCCGCCAGTGCGGGAGCGGTTCGAAACGATCGCCACCTGCCCGGAGAATCTCCTGCTCTGGTTTCATCATGTGCCCTGGGAGTACCGGATGCGCTCTGGCAGGAACCTGTGGGAGGAGCTTTGCCGGCGTTATGACGACGGCTTGCGTGCGGTTGGCGGGATGCGTGTTGAGTGGGAGGCGCTGCGGGGGGCGATCGACGACGAGCGCTTTTACCAGGTCGCCGATCTGCTGGCCAAACAGGAGCGCGATGCCGGGATCTGGCGGGATGGCTGCCTGCTCTATTTCCAGACCTTTGCCAAACGGCCCTTCCCGGCCGGCTTTCTCCCGCCGGCCCACGATCTGGCCTGGTACCAAGCCCACCGCTATACCGATATCCCGGGCAGCCCCTGAGGCCGGCGGGTTCGGCCACCTGCGTCAGAGGAGGATGCCGCCGAGGATGAGTGCAGCCACCGAGAAATAGATCACCAGTCCGGTCACATCCACCAGGGTGGCGACGAAGGGGGCGGAGGAGGCGGCCGGATCGGTGCCGAGCCGGCGCAGCAGAAAAGGGAGCATCGATCCCGACAGGGTACCCCACAGGACGACGCCGACCAGCGAAATGCCGACGGTCAGGGCGATGAGGAACCAGTGCGGGCCATAGAGGTGGAAAAAGTGCTGCCAGATGGTGACGCGGATGATGCCGATGGAGCCAAGGATCAGCCCCAGGGAGAGCCCGGCAACCAGCTCGCGGTGCATCACCCGCCACCAGTCGCGCAGCTTGACTTCGCCGATGGCCATGGCGCGGATCACGAGGGTGGCGGCCTGGGAGCCGCTGTTGCCGCCGCTGGAGATGATCAGCGGGATGAAGAGGGCCAGGACTACAGCCCGGGCGATCTCGGCCTCGAAATAGCCCATGGCCGAAGCGGTGAGCATCTCGCCGAGAAAGAGGGCGATCAGCCAGCGGGCGCGCTTCTGGATCATCGTCGGCAGGGCGATGCGCAGATAGGGCTCGTCGAGGGCCTCGCTGCCGCCGATCTTCTGGATGTCTTCGGTGGTCTCCTCCTGCAGGACGTCGAGGACATCATCGACGGTGACGATGCCGATCAGGATGCCGTTGCTGTCGATCACCGGCAAGGCGGTGCGGTCGTACTCCCGGAAGATCTCCACGGCGCTCTCGCGGTCGTCCATGGCGGGCAGGGCGACGAAGTGCCGGTCCATGATGTCGGCAATCGATTTTTTGGGATCGGCGAGGAGGATGAGACGGATGTGGAGGTCGTCGATGAGTTTGCCCTTTTTATCGACGACGTAGATGACATTCAGGGTTTCGGCATCGCGCCCGGTGCGACGGATGTGGCGGAAGACGCGGGCCAGGGGCCACTCTTCGCGTACAGCGATGTATTCGGTGGTCATCAGCCGGCCGATGCTGTCCGGAGGATAGCCCAGCAGGGTGGTCGCCACCTTGCGGTCCTCTTCGTCAAGCATGCCGAGCAGCTGCTGGGTGATCTCGCCGGGCAGTTCGCCGAGCAGGGCGGTGCGGTCGTCGGGTGAGAGGTCGCTCATCAGTTTGGCGAGGAAGGCCTGGTCGCGGGCGAGGGCTCCGAGCAGCTCTTTTTGTTTGGGGTAGATGAGCAGCTCGAAGACGCGGGCGGCGGTGTCGCGATCGAGCAGGCGAAAGACGACGATGTCTTCGGGAGCGGTGAGTCCGCCGATGAGCATCGCGATCTCCTGCGGCAGCCATTCGGAGAGCAGCCGGCGCAGGATCTGGAGTTCGCGATTGGCGATGAACTCCTGGATTTCGGGTTTGAGCAGGTTGGCGTACATGGACATCTTTTCTGCCTGGGCTGACAGGTCAAGGGATCAAACGATCACGCCGCCGCCGAGACATTCCCGGCCGAGGTAGAGGACGGCGAACTGGCCTTTGGCGACCCCGCCGACCCGTTCTTGCGGCCGCAAGGTCAGGCTGGTTTCGTCCTCGAACCGGACGGCGGCATGGAAAAACTCCGGGCTATGCCGGATTTTGCAGGCGAAAATCGGCCCCTCCGCCGCGTGATCGACCTCAGCGGCGCCTGCAAGGATGGCGCCCCGAAGGGGCGAAATCCAGTTGAAAGCCTGCACCTCGATCCGGTCGCGGTAGATCGTCTCGGGATCATAGCCGTGAGCCACATAGACGATATTCTCCGGGCCATCCTTGTCGATGACGAACCAGGGGCCGCCGGAGAGGCGCAGGCCGTTGCGCTGGCCGATGGTGTAGAACCAGTAGCCCTCGTGGTCGCCGAGGATCCGGCCGGTTAACTGCTCGATGATCCGGCCCGGCTTGCGCCCGACGTGACGGCTGAGGAACTCGCGGTAGTTGATCTTGCCGAGAAAGCAGATCCCCTGGCTGTCCGGCCGATCCGCGTTGGGCAGATCGAACTCCCGGGCCAACTGGCGTACGCCAGCCTTGTCGAGGTCGCCGAGAGGGAAGAGACAGCGGGTGAGCTGCTCGCGCTGCATCTGGCTGAGAAAATAGGTCTGGTCCTTGACCGGATCGGGGGAGGTCAGCAGCCGCACCGATCCGGCATCGTCCAGGATGGTTTTGGCGTAATGGCCCGAGGCCATCCGGTCGTACTCGTGGCCGGCGCGTTCGTCAAAGGCGCCGAATTTGAACAGCTTGTTGCACATCATGTCCGGATTGGGGGTCCGGCCCGCCTGTACTTCCCTGAGGGTATAGTCGATGATCAGTTCCCAGTACTCCTGCTGCATCGGCATCACCTCAAAGGGGACACCCAGCTGGGCGGCGATCTTTTCCACGTAAGCCACATCCTCGCGCCAGGGGCAGTTCCCGAAAAAGGTGTCCCCCTCCATCCAGACCTTCAGATAAAAGGCGGTAACCGAGTGGCCCTGACGTTTCAGCAGGCAGAGCGCCACAGCGCTGTCGACGCCGCCGGAGACGAGCACGGCGATGCGCTGGCGGCTGATAGGGCTATGGGTGGTGAGATCGGTCATGTACTTCCCGGTTTGGCCTCATGGGACAATTACCGAGAAGATAGGCAAAAAAGGGGAGAATTCCAACCGGCAAATGCAGGAGCGGTGGCCTGCTCTGAGAATGCCGCTGCTCCGGTTGCAGCGCCCGGCCGGCGCCGCTGTGATTAAGCTTGATTTGCTCGCGGGGTTTGGTTATTTTATACCAGGATTCCCGCGGCCTGTGCAGGAACCCTGCCCTCCCCAGATGAAGGAACAGAATGAATAAAGCTGAACTGATCCGTTTTTATGATGACCATGCGGCACAACGAGACCAATGGAAACGAAAGAACCGCTATTATCATCGCGCTCTGGCCCGCTACTTTTCTTTCATCATTCCGGCCGGCAGCCGGGTGCTCGAGATCGGCTGTGGTACCGGTGAACTGCTCGCCGCGGTTCAGCCCGGTTATGGCGTTGGGGTGGATTTTTCACCGCGCATGATCGATGCAGCGCGGGAGCGCTTCCCCGGCCTCACCTTTCTGGTGGACGACGCGGAAGCCCTGGAGCTGGACGAAAAGTTCGATTATATCATCCTCTCCGATCTGGTCGGCGTTTTGTGGGACATTCAGGCGGCCCTGAACCATCTGCATCGGGCCGTTCATCCGCGCAGCCGGATCGTCATCTCCTATTACAGCTATCTGTGGGAGCCGGTTTTCCGTCTGGCCGAAAAGATCGGCCTCAAATTTCGCCAGCCCCTGCAGAACTGGCTTTCGCCGCTGGATATGGCCAGCCTGCTCAAGCTCGAAGAGTTCGAGATCGTCCGGGAAGAACGCAAACTGCTGCTGCCGCGCAACATTCCGGTCCTGGCCTTCCTCTTCAACCGCCTGATCGCCAACCTGCCGCTCTTCAACCGCCTCTGCATGATCAACCTGCTGGTCGCCCGGCCGGTCACCCGGCCGCTAACGGAGACCAGCGTGACGATCGTCATCCCGGCGCGCAACGAGAGCGGCAACATCGAGAACGCCATCCGGCGGATACCGCCCTTTGGCACCCACCAGGAGATCCTCTTCATTGAGGGCCACTCGGCGGATGACACCTATGCGACGATGGTGGCGGTGCAGCAAAATAATCCGGAGCGGGACATCAAGGTGATGCGGCAGAGCGGCCGGGGCAAGGGGAATGCGGTCCTGGAGGCCTTTGCAGCTGCCAGGGGCGAGATCCTGATGATCCTGGATGCCGACCTGACGACGCCGCCGGAGGATCTGCCCAAGTTCTATCATGCCCTGATCGGCAATCGCGGCGAGTTCATCAACGGCTGCCGTCTGGTCTATCCGATGGATAAAGAGGCGATGCGTTTCCTCAATCTGATCGCGAACAAACTCTTCAGTCTCTTTTTTTCCTATCTCCTCGGGCAGCCGCTCAGGGATACCCTGTGCGGAACCAAGGTCCTTTTTCGCGCCGACTATCAGCAACTCGATCGGGGGAGAAGCTACTTCGGCGACTTTGATCCTTTCGGCGATTTTGACCTGCTCTTCGGCGCCGCCAAACTGAACCTCAGGATCGTCGAGGTGATCGTGCGCTATCGTGAGCGCGAGTATGGCGCGACCCAGATCAGCCGTTTCCGGCACGGGTTGCTGTTGTTGCGGATGAGCCTGTTCGCTGCCCGGAAAATCAAATTCATCTAGTGTGGGCGAGCACGGATCACCCGGAAGTCTGGAGGAATTTCAATGAACCATTACAGAACCCGGCGTTTGCCGCTGTGGTGTGCCATGGGGCTCTACCTCCTTGTCGGGTGGCTGCTCTTGCCGGAGTACCGTTTTCAGATCAATCCGGATGGCATCAGTTATATCAACAACGCCCGGCTGATCCTGCAGGGGCACTTTTTGCTCTCGGTCGGCAATCACTGGAATCCCCTGATCTCCTGGCTGCTGGCGCCCCTGATCGCCCTTGGCATCGATGCCCAGCTCGCCTTCAAGGTAATGAATCTGCTCGTCGGCCTCAGCGGTTTTGTATTGCTGGAGGTCTGGCTCGACCGGTTCCGGATTGATGGCTGGTTGCGCTGGCTGGGGCAGTTCGCGCTCATCCCGCTGCTTTTCTGGATGGCCATTTCGGTGCTGAGTCCCGATTTGCTGGTCGCCCTTTGTCTGCTCTTCTATATGACCGTGCTCTACAGCGCCACCTATTTTGATCGCCGGCGCCATGCGGTAGGGCTGGGCTTTGCGGCTGGTTTGGCCTACCTGGCCAAGTACTATGCCCTGCCCTTCATCGCGGTGCACCTGACGACGGTCTACCTGCTGGAGGGATGGCAGCGGCGTTTCGCTGGTGCACGCCGGCTGCTGGCGCATTATGCGCTGGTGGGACTGGTCTTTGCCGCCATCGTCATGAGCTGGATGACGGTGCAGTCGGAAAAATATCGCCACTTCGATATGGGGCATCATTTAAGCGGTTGGCTTTTCGCCTTCATCGATCCGCATCACCAGGAGCTGCCGCTCGACCGTGCCGGACTGGTGGAGCTGCCGCATGCCGGAGCGACCAGTGTCTGGGATGATCCCCATTTTGTGCCGATTCAGCCCTGGAAGCCTTGGCAATCGCTGGCGGATCTGGGTGCTTATCTCCAGATCGTGCGGGGATTTTTCTCCTATCTCCTCCAGCTGCTCAACCAGTTTTCACCCTTCGCCCTGGGCGTTGTGCTGATCCTGCTCTATTTTGGTTTGAGCAAAGCCGATGCGGCCCTGCCCTGGCCGGAAGCCTGGCGCTGGCTCTCTCCCTTTCTGATCTACCTGGCGGGATACCTGTTCGTCTGGGTGGAGGAGCGCTATCTCTGGTTCGTCAATCTGCTCCTGCTGCTGATGGCGCTCCGGTTGGCGGGCCTCTTGCTGCGGCAAAAGAGCACGCTGGCCGCCCGCGTGATCAGCGGCCTGCTCATTCTCTCGTTCTGTTATTTTCCGGCGGAGAAACTGCTGAGTTATCGTCAGCGTGACCGGGTCCAATGGGAACGGGCGGCCAGCCTGGCGGACGCGGCGATCCCGGCGGACGCTCGCGTTGCCTCGAACAGGAACTGGAACGAAAGCCTGACCCTCTGCTATTACCGGCAATGGAAGTATCTCGGCGATTGCGTGCCGTATCGTGAGGAGGCGGCCGTTCGCCAGGCCCTGAGCGCGTTCAGGGTCGATTTTTTTCTCTTCTGGGGGCACAAGCCGGCTGGCGCCTTCGGCTTTCTCGAGCAGTATCCCGATCGAACGCTGGGCAAGATCTCCGGCATCCATCTTTATGATGTACGGATGCTGAAATAGGTTTCGCTGCACGGTGTTTTCGGAGAAACGGGGCAGAGGATAGCAAAATCCTCTGCCCCGTCGTTTTTAGAGCCTGTCTTACCGGAGCAAGGCGATGCGGACCGTTTGCGAGAAGGGACCGGCGACGATCCGGCACAAGTAGACACCGGTGGCCAGCTCCCTTCCCTCCAGAGATACCTGGTGAACCCCTGCGGCCATCCTCTGATGCAGGAGGGTGGTGATCTTTTGCCCGCCGATGTTGTAGAGTTCAAGCAGCACCACCTCTTCCTGTGGCAGAGCGAATTGAATGGTGGTCGTGCTGTTGAAGGGATTGGGATAGTTCTGGCTCAGGCTGAAATTCCGGGGGAGAGGCATGGCGGGCGCCGCACCGACGGCGCTGGGCATTGTCACCGCGGATTGATAGGTTGTGTCGATCTTGCCATCGCCGTTCTGATCCACCTTCATGCTGATTTGCTTGAGAAATGGCCTGATTTCGCAGTACGCCCTGGTCGCTGGCGTGAACCGAACGCTATCAAACGCGAGCATGGCCCGGGCCGCGCCATTGATGATTTCGTAGGTATGGAAATCAAAGAGCCCTATGGTATCCTGCGCAGTGATCTCAAAGCGATAGGAACCGCCATACGGCAAGAGGAAGATCTTTTTCGCTTGTGGATCGGCCAAATTGACCGGCACGTAATGGCTTCCGGGGATCTCCTCCTCATAAAGATTCCCCGAAACCGGACCGGTATGGCGGTTTTCGTTATCATACACGTGGACAACCACTGGGCAGGCGACAATCGTTTGCCAGGTATCGTCACAGGCATAATTATAGTGGCCGGGTACACCATACCCCGAAGGATCGCTGGAATCCTGCAGGATCATATCGAGGATTCTCATGACCTTATCGTCTGAGGCCATCCCCGAGTGTTCGCTGTCCTCACAATAGAAGGTTTGAATCGGCTGGAAGGTAGTGCCGATAAGGGACTCCGCGCTTTTGAGCGGCACGGTTCCATCACCATCCATGTTATAGAGCGGATCGCAGTCCAGGAAAAGCCCCATAAGGGACTGCAGCTCGATGTGCCCGATGGTCGGTGTGCCATAGCCGACTATATTGAATACCTTGATTTTGCCAAAAGGCACGGTTTTTAGGTCATTTTGAATGGCGGTGCTCAAGTCCAGCAAACCATCATTGTAGAGGGGATTGCCCAGGTATTTCAACTCCTTGAAGTAGTGGATGGCATCCGCATAGGCGAGGGGCTGCCCTATAGTCGGTTGCAGCGGAACGGCGCTCTCCCTGATCAGGGAGTAGTTGTAAATGCCCGCATTGGCGCCGCCATTGCTGATCGAAGGATCGAAAAATTGCACGCTCGGGAAGAGTTGATAAACTGAAGGCATGTTCCGGGTGATTCTTTTGATCGTGGTGTTGTTCAGAATCAGTTCCTTTCCCCACCCTAGCCCCATTTCGCCGGTCAACATGGTGTAATAGATTTTCGGTGCGCCGAGATGCGGCGTGCCGATAAAGATGACCTTGTTGATCCGGTCCGGATTGAAATCCTTGATGCAGCTTTTCGCAACCAGGCCTCCCATGCTGTGGGCAACCAGGATGACCTGGCTGCTCCTGGTCCACTGCAGGATCTGATCGATGGCTGCGGAGAGCTGTTCCCCATTCCATGCGATGCTTCTGCGCCAATCATAGGAGTAGCAAAAGAGGTTGGTGGTACTCGCTGGGGTGAGATTGGCTGTTGTATCCATCACATAGCTCTGCTGTTTGAAATGCTGGAAAAAGCCGTTGTAGGTGCTCAGGGGCAGCCTTTGCAGGCACTTTTCCAGACTATTCTGGTTGTCTCCACGCAGGGGGGCCGCCTTGATTTGGTCGGAAGGATCAAATGGCAGTTCGCCGGTTTCATTCAACTGCAAGGGCAGCAAAAAGTCCTGATCCGGGATTTTTCTGATCAAAAGTTGCGGGAGTTCAAAGAGGATCTGGTTTGTGTTGATCCAGATTTGTTCACCGAAGGGCACCGGAAAGAGATCAGACAAGAGGCCGTCGCCATTCCGGTCATTATACAAGGGCGAACCCATGATGCCGGGGATGAAGACGATCGGGATCTTCACCTTCCTGATTTTCACCGGCAAGGAGGCATTCTGGCCGGCATACTGGGTGCTGAGAGTAAAATTCTTGTCCATATCCACTGCGGTGGTGACGAGATGCCCGTTTCCCGACAACTCCGCAAAGTTGGAATTCTCAGTCCATGTCGCCAGGGCCGTGACATCTTTTGTGCTTCCATCGCTGAAGGTGGCATAGCAGAAATAGTCGGCGCTGGAATTGGCTCTGACCTCTGCCGGCCCCGTGATGGCGATCCCTATCAGGGTGGGAGCCGTTCCGGTGGTAAATTTGTGCCACTCGCTCCAGTCTGTCGAACGGTCCTTGCCAGAGGCGCGCAGGCGCCAGTAGTAGGTTTTGTTGAGTTCAAGTGTGTTGACACGATAGGTCGTATCGGTCAGGCCAAAATCGTAGGCGATCACTTTGGAGGAGCTCTTGGCGGTGCTCAGGTTGAAATCATACCACAGGGCACCGGTAATTTTCCGCCATTTGAAAAGGGTGGGATTAACCGCAACATAGCGCTCCGAATCCGCTGGCGCGACAATCTGAATCGGAGTGAAGGGATCAAAGTCGAAGCTGAAGAGTACCAGAAAATTGGTACGGGCGCCGGCAGCGCCGGTGGCCAGGTTGCCTCCCAGGGTATGCGTACCGGGCAGAAGGGACTTTTTCCACAGGCCCATGGAGGTGATCGAACCATCCAGCTCATTGATGTCGATCATTTTGCTCAAACGGATGAAATCGCTGGCAAGCCAGTCCGGAGGCGTTCCGGCCCGCAGATCATAGGCGATATAAATGGCCGCGGGTTCCGTCAGCTCAAAGGTAATATAATTCGATGACGAGCGGTTTTTGTCCCAATTGGCCGTCTTGATATAGAGATTATAACGCAGGGCAGCCGGAACAGCGCCCAGCATATAATCCCGGTCCGCATAACATTGATCTCCCATGCCCAGATAGGCCAGGGCATACTGATCGGGAGCAATCACCTTGACCGGAGGTTCGGCCATGGTGGTGAAGTTGTACACTTGGGACCACTCGCTCGTGCTTTGGCTGTTTTTGGCCTGAACCCGCCAGTAGTATTTGCTTGAATAATCCAGGTCGTCTACATAAACCCTGGTTTCGCTGATCGTGCTATGGAACTCGGGTGAACTGAAATCGGATGCATCATCCAGCTCGACCCGGTATGCCGTGGCGCCCGTACTGGCCTCCCAGGAGAGCCAGACCTCGATGCCCATCCCCACCTTGCCAGCGACCGGGTCCAGCAGCAAGGGCTGCCAGCTTCCGCCCCCCGAGGTGGAAATATAATGAGGTTGATCAAAGGTCCCGTGTGATGAGGATACCCCCAGATCATCCCAGGCCTTGATGAAATAGTCGACGCCGCCCACCGTGACATATTCTGCAGGGATCGTGCATTGGTAGGTGTTGCCTGAAATCAGGGAGAATCGGCTGCTCTGATAGGTCAGCTGGCCGGTCCGTTTATAATTGAGAAAAACAGAGGCCAGCCGGTTGGTGCCATCCCTGGCCTCTGTGGTGACAGAAAGGGGCATTCCACGCGCCGCCCGTGCAATCGGCGTATGCGTGATTTCGGGCGCGACGTTGGGCAAAATGGCGATCTGGAAGGGAGAGTCGATCGGGTTCACCGCCGGTGCGGAGACCGTGGTGATGCCATCGGAGGCGGTCAGGTAGTAATCAACACCCGGAGAATTCACCACGCTGGTGGGAATCTGTCCGCGCCACAGGGTGCTGGTGACCTGATTCAAGGGAGTGGAGAGATAGCCCCCGGTCCCGGTGGTCCGGTAATAAAGCAGCACGGCGGAGACGTAGGGTGCAAAAAGATCGATCGCTTCGATTTCGATGGTCAGGCTGGAACCGGCAGCCCAGGCTTGCTGCTCAAGGGCTATGGTCGCTGCCGAGCGGATGATGCGCGGCACAGCACCCGGGATGTAACTGCCATAAACCGAAACTTGCTCGCCATTCCAGGCGATGCGGATCTCCACCCGTCTCTCGACGCCATCCGCCACGGGATTGCTGGAGCGGTACTGGACCACATAATTATTGGAGACTTGCGAGGAAATATATTGCAGGATGGTGTTGAAATTGGCATGGATGTCAAAAATGGCGCCATGGGTGGCCGCGGTCACAGCAGTAAAATAGGAATTCAACTCGGCAAGAGTGAGGACAAAAAGGGTGATCGATTTCGAGCTGCAGGCACTGAGGACATCATTAACCGTTGAGGTGCCTTGATTGGGATGTTCGTCGGTGATCACGATAAAAACCTTCTGCGCTCCCGGCCTGAAATTGAAGGCGCTGCTGGATTGGACCACGGCGTCATAGCCGGGCTCCCTTGAACCGTCGACGACATTGTAGGACCAGAGTGTATTCTTGAAATAGGCCGCGTCCTGTGTGAGCTGTCCGCTGTTGACGAAAACCGGATTCCCGCCGCCGGCGTACATGCCGAAACGGCACAGACCGAGGGCATAGTTAACGCCTGATGCAGAGAGGTTATCGACAAATTGCAGCACATTGTTGCGCACGGCCGCCTGGTCATCCCCCATACTGCCGCTGTTGTCCATCAGGAAAACGATATCGGTCAGCCGGCTGCCACTGCCGAATTGGGGTGGTGTGACCTGAAAGTAGTCGGTTTGCAGGAGGCCGTTCTCGAATACGGAAAAGTTATTCTGGCTGAGGACGGTGGAACCGGCGTTGACGGCCACATTGGAATAGATGAAGGGAAATCCCTGGGCGTTCAGGCTGACCAGAGAGGCGGAGAGTTGTTGAATATCCTGTAATCCGAAGCCGAGCGATGCAATCTGCCAGCCTGAGAATTCCTCGGAGGCATCGCTGTGGAG
>CAYTCI010000010.1:29192-45027 GCA_964436305.1 uncultured Cytophagia bacterium
GTGGAGTCGCACGGCGGGGCGGATGGTCTGTCCGGCGAACTGACTGATATCCACCTCGGTGGTGCGCCAGCTGCTTTTGCCGGAGCGTCCGTGGACAATCACCCAGGAGGCGCCGTCATCAACGGAGATCTCGATATATCCCTGATCATAGCGGCTTTCAATCTCGTATTGTTCCTCGATCGTCAGCACCAGCCTCTGGCCGCGGGGTTCAATACTCGGCAGTCGTACCGCCGGGCCAACGCTCCGGCTGTCCATCCCCGCTGAATAGCGCGCTCCCGGAGTCGAGACCAGCACCGGTGCTGCAGCTGTTCCCTGCGATGGGCGCAGCACCTGCCAGGCGCCTGACAAGTTCCAGTCCACCGGCGAGGTGTCGAAGCGGCAGTAGTACAGCGCCTGGTGCTGCAGCGGCTCGCTATTCGCTGCAGCTGCTGGGGATGGCGCTGGTGCGAGCAAAAGTTGTCCCTTGGGGAAACTCGGTTCATCCTTCTCCCGGCTCCAGCTCAGAGCGAAAAGCAGGATAAGGGTGCAAACGGTGACATGGTATTTATTCATGGTATCCCTCCACTGGACAGATACAACACTCTCTGTGGCTGATGGACGGGATCCGGCGGGGCATCAGGCGGGCACCTGAGGAACATCAGGGTCGCGAGGCGAGGAGCGGATTTCGGTTCAGGTGGTATGAGCGCGAAGGCGGGCGACCGCGGCCTGTTGGGATCCCATGCCGCGGCTATTCGGACAAAATACCCACCCCCTGGCTGCGGAAACAAAAAAGCACAAAACCGTACGCCGATTACAATCCGGATTGTGCTTTACTCTTCTGCAATTCAATCCCATTCCCCTAGACAGAATTAGCTGCAGCAAGTATATGTAGTGTAGTATAGCCAGTTTGGGCGAATAATGCAAGAAGAATATTCCCTTATGGCTCCTTGTGAAGTTTCGGGAGCGCCGGCAGCCGCCGGATTCGCGAACCGTTGTGCTTCGGCCGGCCAGGGCCTGCGAAAACCTGTTTGTTTTCACTTGCAGGATCGCTAAATTGCCGCTGTTGTCAGATGGGGTCTTGCCCCCTCCATGTCGGCGAGGTGCAGGCAGGAAGGCGGGCACAAAACGAGGCCATCGGGAGGTAATGATGTCGTCACGAAATCTGCTGATTCTGACCCTGCTCCTGGCGCTCGGCTGCGCCGCAGCCCAGCCGGCCGGCCAGCCCTGCCGGGATGATGGCAGCCGCCTGGTGCTGCAGGCCGCCGATCTCGATCTCGGCAGCCATCATACCCGCCATCGTGTGGTCTTTGGCAAGTACAGCAATGGCCTCAATCTGGCGGTGCTCTCCGCAATCGATGAGGTCCAGTCGCACGCCATGGATGGCGGCGGCTATTTCGTCGGCAAGGATTCGATCCCGACCGAATCGCCGGTCTGCTACAACCTGGCCCTCTTCGGCCGGCCGCTGATCCAGGCGCCGCGGCCGCGCTCCTACTGCAGCGGCGCGACCTATACTGCCTTCATCGAGGCCCTCAACCTGCTGCTGCCGCAGGGCGGGGCGCAGCTCTCCGAGGCGCGATACGAGGCCCTGCGCATGCAGGAGCCCGACGGCGGGCGGCGTGAGGATGGCATCAAGGCCTGGGGGTGGTGGAACGCCGACGGTTTTGGCACGCACTTTTCCCTGGTGCAGTATCTGGGCATGGGCGAACCGATCGATCCGGCGCGCCTGCGCCCCGGCGATTTCGTCAATGTCTCATGGAAATCAGGCCTAGGCCATTCGGTCATTTTTCTCGGCTGGGCGGAACAGGGCACGCACAGGGAGATGCTCTATTGGTCCAGCCAGCGCGCTACCAACGGTTATGGCGATCAGCGCGTACCGCTGGACCGCATCCGCGCGGTCAAGGCTGTGCGCCTGACCCGGCCGGATAACCTGTTCCGCTTCGATCCTGGCGCACCGGTGGTGACCACGATCCCCGGTGATACCCTGTTCTGGCCCTCGCCGGTGAATCCAGGTTGAGGCGCAGCGGCAGGGCCTGCACCCGCCCGTGAATTCTCTTGATTTTACGTCGATGATTGACTAATTTGCCGGCACGAACCCCCGTGCCTGACCAAAACGTGATCACCCTCCCAACCTGGAGCCTCCATGAAATACGGTTATTTTGATGACGTCCAGCGCGAATATGTCATCACCCGGCCGGATACCCCCCTGCCCTGGATCAACTACCTGGGCTGCGAGGCCTATTTCGGCATCATCTCCAACACCGCCGGTGGCTACTCCTTTTACCGCGATGCCCGCCTGCGCCGCCTGACCCGCTATCGCTACAACAACGTCCCCTTCGATTTCGGCGGCCGGCTGATCTATCTTCGCGACAACGAGAACGGCACCTTCTGGTCGCCCTCCTGGCAGCCCACCCGCCAGGAGGTGGAGGCGTATCGCTGCCGCCATGGCCTCGGCTACAGCATCATCGGCTCCACCCATGCCGGCATCAAGGCCGAAACCCTCTTCTTCGTCCCGCTCGGAGAGAACCTCGAGATCTGGCAGGTCGAGGTGACCAACCAGCGCGAAACCCCGGCCGCCCTCTCCCTCTTTTCGGCCATCGAGTTCTGTCTATGGGACGCGCAGGATGATGCGACCAATTTTCAGCGTAATTTCAGCACCGGCCAGGTCGAGATCGAGGAGGGGGTCATCTATCACAAGACCGAATACCGTGAGCGGCGCGACCATTTCGCCTTTTTCGCCTGCTCGCCCAAACCCGCCGGCTTTGACACCCAGCGCGAAACCTTCCTCGGCCGCTATCGCAGCTGGGACAATCCCGCCGCCGTCGCCCGCGGACGTTCCTTCAACTCCGTCGCCCATGGCTGGGCCCCGATCGGCTCCCATCATGTCAAACTGAATCTCAAACCGGGCGCCAAGCGGGTGGTGACCATCCTCCTCGGCTATCATGAAAATCCGGTCGACCGGAAATTCGATCCCGCCGGCTCCCAGACCATCAACAAGCGCACGGTCAAGCCGGTCATTGCCAAATATCTCAAGCCCGGCGAGGTCGCCAGGGCCTTTGATGCCTTGCGCAAATACTGGGACGGCATCCTCGGCCTCTACCAGGTACAGACCCCGAACCAGCACACCAACCGCATGGTCAACATCTGGAATGCCTATCAGTGCATGGCCACCTTCAATATGTCGCGTTCGGCCTCATTCTACGAATCGGGCATCGGCCGCGGCCTCGGCTTTCGCGATTCGAACCAGGACCTGCTCGGCTTTGTTCATATGGTGCCCGAACGTGCCCGCGAGCGGGTACTCGATCTCGCCGCCACCCAGCTGCCGAGCGGCGGGGCTTATCACCAGTACCAGCCCCTGACCAAGCGCGGCAACGATGACATCGGTGGCAATTTCAACGACGATCCCCTCTGGCTGATCCTCGGCACCTGCGCCTACGTCAAGGAGACCGGCGACTGGACGATCCTGGACGAAAAGGTCCCCTACGACAACGCACCCGGCAGCGAGACCCCGCTCCATGAACACCTGCAGCGCAGCCTGACCTACACCCTCGAGCGCATCGGCCCGCATGGTCTGCCCCTGATCGGCCGCGCCGACTGGAACGACTGTCTCAATCTCAACTGTTTTTCCGACACCCCGGGCCAATCCTTCCAGACCACCACCAACAAGGAGGGCAAGGTAGCCGAGTCGGTCTTCATCGCCGGGCTCTTCGTCCTGGCGGCCAACGAGCTGGCCGAACTGGCGGAGCAGCGCGGCAAGGCCAGGGAGGCGGAGAGCTACCGCAAGGCGGCCGTTTTGATGGAGGCCGTGGTGAAAAAGCACGGCTGGGATGGCAGCTGGTTCGTCCGCGCCTATGACGATTTCGGGCACAAGGTGGGATCGAAGGAGTGCAAGGAGGGCAAGATCTTCATCGAGCCGCAGGGATTCTGCGTGATGGCCGGGATCGGCGTTGAGGAGGGGCTGGCGCAGAAGGCCTTGGATTCGACCCACAAGCTGCTGGGTACCGAGCACGGGATCATGCTGCAGCAGCCGGCCTACTCGAGGTATTACCTCGAGCTGGGCGAGATCTCCTCCTATCCGCCGGGCTACAAGGAGAACGCCGGCATCTTTTGCCACAACAATCCCTGGATCATGATCGCCGAGACGGTGATCGGCCGCGGTGATCAGGCCTTTGCAGACTATATCCGCATCAATCCCTCGGCGCGCGAAAAGCTGGCTGACATGCACCGCTGCGAGCCGTATGTCTATGCCCAGATGATCGCCGGCAAGGACGCCCCCACGCATGGCGAGGCCAAGAACTCCTGGCTCACCGGCACGGCGGCATGGAATTACGTCGCAATCACCCAGCACATCCTCGGTATCCGCCCGGGCTATGATGGTTTGCGGGTGGCGCCGGTGATGCCGGAATCCTGGAAGGGATTCCGGGTGAGCCGGTTTTTTCAGGGCGTGCGCTACGCGATCGAGGTACAACGCACCGGCCCGGGCAACCGGGTTCGGCTGACTGTTGATGGCCAGGAGGTAGCCGGCGAAGTGGTACCCCGGCCGGCCGCCGGGGTCAAGGTGGTGCAGGTTGTCGCGCGGGTGGGGGAATAGAGGGGGCGATCAATCCGGATCGCGATGGACCGTCGCGGGTGAGAAGGCGGGTAGACAGACGGCCAGGTACTCGGCGCCCTCCGGTCCGGGGGTGCTGTAGCGCACCCACTCTCCGGCCGGGGCGATGATCGTCTCTCCCGCTCCGGCCTTGATGACGCCTTCCCGGGTTTCGGCCACTACCTCGCCGGCCAGGACCAGGGTGTACTCGGTGAATTCCGGCCGCTGCCCGGGTTCTGCCCAGCCGCTCGCGGACTTCATCCGGGCGATGCTCACCGCTGCGGTGCCGGTATTGATACGGCCGATGAACTCCTCGATGGTTTTCGGCTTGCTCCCGGCCGCCTCGATCAGAGAGGGCCTTGTGATCAGTTTGGCCATCCGGCGCTCCTACCTGAAAATATCAAAGTGACTCAACAGCCACCAGAGAATGATAAAGATCACCACGGTGGAAAAACATCCCCGCCCCATCTTCTTGGCGCCCCAGCCTGCAGCAAGTGTCCGCAACAGTTTGCTCATCGTTGACCTCCTGTATCAGGGTTGACTGCTTTTATCCTCCAACGAATCCCCGGGTCATTCTATTCCACTCAGCGCTCCTCCTGCACTTTTACATTTTTTGACATCTTTGGACATGCCGGTGACAACAAAGTCGGCGCAGTTTTGTATAATAGAGTAGAACAGGAAGGAGATGTCCGATGCGAACAGCCGCACTGTGCACCATCGGCCTGGTTGTCGCCGCCGGCGCAGGGGCCATGGAGCTGAAAAAGGAAGTCGACCTCAATGGCGCCTGGCGCTTTGAGATCGGCGAAAAAACGGGCGACGCTGACCCGCTCCTGGACGATTCCCGCTGGGAGACCATCCAGGCGCCGGGTCGCTGGGAGGATCAGGGTTTTCCGGGCTTCAACGGATTTGCCTGGTATCGCAAGAGCTTCCGCGTGCCGGGTGCGCTGCGGACGAGCAAACTCTTTCTCGACCTCGGCACCATCGACGATGTCGACCGGACCTGGATCAACGGCCACCTGCTCAACGGTCGCGGCACCCTGCACCCCGAATACCAGACCGCCTATACCGATCATCGCCTCTACTACGTGCCGCCCGAGTTTCTCCGGTTCGACGGTCTCAATGTGGTGGCGGTTCAGGTCTACGACGATTATGAGAGCGGCGGCATCACCTCCGGCGATCTCGGCCTCTATGCGCAACAGGACGTCCCGGAACTGGTCGTGGATCTGAGCGGCTACTGGTCCTTCCACACCGGCGACGATCCCGCCTGGCGATTGAGTCCGGCCACCCGGAGCGGCTGGGACAGCCTGATCGTGCCGCTGCGCTGGGAGTTGCAAGGCTATGCCGGGTACGACGGCTACGCCTGGTATCGCCGCAGCGTCGTGATCGGCACGGAACACCAGGGGGAGCGGCTGCTCCTCGCCCTCGGCCGGATCGATGATATCGATGAGGTTTTTTTCAACGGCCAGCGCATCGGCGGGACCGGCCATTTTCCCACCGGCCATCAGGATCTGCGCTACAACAGCTGGTGGCAGCTGGAGCGGTATTACCCGCTGCCGCCGGAACGGATCCACTGGGGCCAGCCCAATACCATCGCCGTGCGGGTATACGATGTCTGGGTCGACGGCGGCATCTACGAGGGGGTGGTTGGCGTCATGACGCGCAAATCCTGGCAGCGGAGCCGTCCGGATCTGGAGAATCCGCTGCTCGACATGCTCAAAAAATGGTGGAACCGTTAAATTAACCCGATTAACAGGAGGTGTGCCATGAAAAAAAGAGTCTGGTTGCTGGTGCTCCTGGCGGCTGGAGGCCTGATGGCTTCGCCGCAGCAGCAGGAGCGGACGGAGCTGGCCGTGCAGGGCTATCTCCAGGCGATGACCTCCAGGGTGGAGGGGCTCAAGCACGACGCGATCTTCCATGTGGCTTGTCTGAAGGCGCGGCAGCCGGCAGCGGACCTGCGGGCTTGCGAGAAGGCACTGGAAAAGATCAGCAAGGAGGAAGGGGACCTGCGCGTCCGGCTGCACGCCCAGTTGACCCTGGCTTACCTGCGCGATGACCGGCTGGCCGGGCGTATCAAGGGGCCGGATGTGTCCGATCCCGGCGCCTTCTATGAAGCGCTCTACAAGGAGATCACCGCCACAGTGGTGGCCAGCCGATGAGTCCGGAACTGATGGGGTCTGATGGAGAGGCTGCCGTGCTGGCAACAGCACTGCAGCCTGTTTTTTTAGGCCGGCTGGGTGCCGGAGGTTGGGGTAACATGCTGCAGTTACCGCTTGATTTTCGGCCTGCGATTGGCTATTTTCTCTTGAATGGGGCGCCGGATGCCCCGCACACCTCAGCAGCAAAGAGACCATGAAAAGGACCTCATTCCGGAACGTGCTCCTGTGGCTGCTGCCGCTGATCATCCTGCCGCTCCTGAGCTACACCGCCTGGCAGATGCTCCAGCGCCACCGCCAGCAGGCCTTGATCCAGTCGATCTACCAGCAGCAGCTCGAGACCATCCTGCTGTCGATCAACCAGAACGCCTGGGATCGGCTGAGTGCCTGGACCAGCCTTCTCACCGCCCTGGTCCACGCCCGCAAGCCGGCGGAACCGGGCCGGCTCGGCGAGGATCTCGCCGCCTTTACGCAGCGCTATCCGGCGGTGGCGGCCTCTGTGGTCCATGCCCGGCGCGAGCGTCTCGCCGCCGCAGTACGCCCGGCCGGGGATTCGCTCCCGCCTGCCGCCCTCGATGAGGCCGCGCTGCAGCGCGTCCTGAGCGATTCCTCCCGGCGTATCGCCCGCCTCTTCACCCTGGCCACGCAGAATTATATCCGCCCGCTGGCCGTCGCCTGGCAGCCGCCGGGTTATACCCTGCTGCTGATGCCGCTCGACCCCGCCAGAGAGATTACCGCGGCCCTGCTCATCGACCAGCGCCGTTTTATTGACGAGACCGTGGCGCCGCGCATGCGCGAGACCGGGCGTGACCTTTTTGACTTTGCGGTCCGCAACCGCCGCAGCGGCGAACGCCTCTATGGCTCGGCCTCGCTCAGCGGTGAGGCCTTCGAAAAGAGCGCACCGCTGTGGATCCTCCCCGATCTCGAATTGCAGATCAGGCTGCGGGGCATGACCCTGACCACTCTGGCCGGCCGGCAGGCCCGCATTAATCTGTTTTTTCTCGTGGCGGTCAATCTGGTTCTGCTGCTGGGGGTAGCCCTGCTGCTGCGGACGATGGGCCGCGAGGTAGAGCTGGCGCGGCAAAAGAGCGATTTCGTCGCCAATGTCTCGCATGAACTGCGCACCCCGCTGGCGCTTATTCGCATGTACGCCGAAACCCTCGAGATGGGGCGTGTCCCCGGTGCGGCGCGCAAGAAGGCGTATTATCGCATTATCATGAACGAGAGCGCCCGGCTGACCCAGATGATCAACAATATTCTCGATTTCTCGCGGATCGAGGCGGGGCAGAAGATCTACCATCCCGTCGAGACAGATCTGGCCGGGATCGTCCGCGATATCCTCACCGTCTACCGGTTTCATCTCGAGCAGAAGGGATTTGTCTTAAGAGAGGAGCTGGCGGCGGATCTGCCGGCTGTCCGGGTTGACCCGGATGCCGCTGGTCTCGCTCTGCTCAATTTGCTCGACAATGCGGTCAAGTACAGCGGAACGGTCAGGGAGATCGGAGTACGACTGGAGCAGCGCGGCGATACGGCTCACCTGGCGGTGACCGACCGGGGCATCGGCATTGCCGAGAGCGAGCAGCAGCGGGTCTTTGAGAAATTCTATCGGATTGAGTCGAGTCTGGTGCGCACCACCAGTGGCAGCGGCCTCGGACTCGCCCTGGTGGCGCATATCATGGCGGCACACGGCGGCCGTGTTCTGGTCGAAAGCCGCCCCGGCCGCGGCAGCACTTTCACCCTGGTTTTCCCCATCAGGGAGAGCAGAGCACAATCCTGAACCTGGAGGCAGGCATGGCGAGAATTCTCATCATCGAGGATGAACCGGAGATGGCGCGCGGCCTGCGCGACAATTTTGAATTCGACGGCCACGAGGTGATCGCGGCTGCGGACGGCGAGGAGGGACTCAGGATGGCACTCGTCCCCGGGATTGACCTGATCCTCCTCGACATCATGCTGCCGAAGAAATCGGGGCTCTAGGTCTGCCGCGAGTTGCGCGACGCTCGCGTCCGCACGCCGGTGATCATGCTCACCGCCCGCGGCCAGGAGATCGATAAGGTGCTAGGCCTGGAGCTCGGGGCGGATGACTATATGACCAAACCCTTCAGCGTGCGTGAGCTGCTGGCGCGGGTCAAGGCCGTGCTGCGGCGTGCCGGCGGTGCTGGTGAATCCGGCATGGTGAAAATGGGGCGCTTGACCCTTGATTTTACGGCGTATCGGGCTGAGGATGCCAACGGCGAGGTGGTACTATCCGGCAAGGAGTTCGATATTCTGAGGTATCTCCATCAGCATGCGGGCGAGGCCGTCTCGCGCGAGCAGCTTTTGGCGGAGGTCTGGGGCTATGACGCCAATCCTACCAGCCGCACGGTCGACAACTATATCCTGATGCTGCGGAAAAAAGTGGAGGAGGAGCCCGAGCGCCCGCGCCACCTCCTCACGGTGCAGCGCATCGGCTACAAGTATCTGGTGTGATCGGGCGATCTGAGGGTGATGCGGCTCCGTTTCAGCTCTGATAGAGGAAACGGCTGGCGAAATCCGGGTCGCAGGTGAGGTTCAGGCCGAGCTTGCGCAAGCCCGCCTCATCGCCCGGTGCGGGGATATGCGAGGTGTGGACATCGCAGCCGCGCAGTTCCTTGAGTTTTTCGACGGCGGCCTGGGCGGCCGGATTGGCTGCGCCGCTGATACTGAGGGCGACCAGGGTCTCCTCGAGGTCGAGGCTGAGCCGTTTTTTCTCGAGGACCTCCCGTTTGAAATGGCTCAGGGACTCGATGATACTTTTAGGCAGCAGGTCGATCCGCGCCGGGATACCGGCCAGATGTTTGGCGGCATTGAGGATCAGGGCCGCGGAGGAGTGCATCAGCGCCGAGTTCATCCCGGTGATGATCGTCCCGTCGGGCAGTTCCACGGCGGCGCCGCAAAAAACGCCTTCGTTGCCCTTGCCGCGACGCTGGGCTTCAGCGGCGGCCTCACGGGCGGGCATGACGACCGGCCGCTCCTCCGGCCGTGCGCCAATCTCTTCCATGATCAGTTCCACCCGTTCCACGGTCTCCCTGTCCATCATCCCCAGCGCATACTCGGTGGCATAACGGAAATAGCGGCGGATGATCTCCTGCACGGCGGCATCGCGCACCGCGGCGTCATCGATGATCCCGAATCCGGCCCGGTTAACCCCCATGTCGGTCGGCGACTTGTAGGGGCATGGCTCGCCGGTGATCTTTTCGATGATCCGGCGCAGCAGCGGAAAGGCCTCGACGTCGCGGTTATAGTTGACGGTCTTGATGTTATAGGCTTCGAGGTGGTGCGAGTCGATCAGGTTGAAATCGCGCAGATCGGCAGTCGCCGCCTCATAGGCGATATTGACCGGATGTTTGAGCGGGAGGTTCCAGATCGGGAAGGTCTCGAATTTGGCATAGCCGGCGCGGATGCCGCGTTTACGCTCGTGATAGAGTTGGGAGAGGGCGGTGGCGAGTTTGCCGCTCCCCGGCCCCGGTCCGGTGACGACAACGATCGGTTTGGTCGTGGGGATGTAGGCGTTGGCGCCGTAGCCCTCTTCGCTGACGATCATTTCGATATGGCTGGGATAGCCTTTGGTGAATTTGTGGGTGAAGACGGCGACGCCGCGGCGTTCGAGCTTGTTCCTGAACTGGATCGCGGCCGTCTGCTCCTCGAAGCGGGTGATAACCACGGCGGTTACCTCGATGCCCCATTCGCGGAGGTCATCGATGAGCTTCAGGGCATCGGCGTCATAAGAGATGCCGAAATCGGCGCGCATCTTTTTGTGCTCGATATCGCCGGCGTGGATGCAGAGGATGATGTCGACCTGGTCGGCCAGTTTTTGCAGCAGCCGCATCTTGACGTTGGGATCGAATCCAGGCAGCACGCGCGCGGCGTGATAATCGAAGAGCAGTTTGCCGCCGAATTCGAGGAAGAGTTTGTCGCCGAACTGATCGATGCGGCGGAGGATTTCCGCGGATTGTTCCGCCAGATATTTGTCGTTATCAAAGCCGATGCGGGGTGGCATGGGCCTGTGTCTCCCGGACTGCTTCGTTGCTGTGATGGCCATGTTCCCTGGACGGGGGGAGGGATTTTTGCTGTGTCGACATCGCTTATTATAGAAAAAACCGCTCTGAAATGCAAGCGGAATTGCAGCCCCGACGCTCCCCCTCGTGCCTCCCTGCCTCCTCGTGCGACCCCGCCCCCTCTGGCGCCGACCCGGGCCCAGGGCTCTGGCGCCGACCCTGGACCCCAGCTCTGGCGCCGACCCTGGACCCCAGCTCTGGCGCCGACCCTGGACCCCAGCTCTGGCGCCGACCCGGGCCCAGGGCTCTGGCGCCGACCCGGGCCTTTTACGACAAGGCTCTGTTTTCATGGAAGCCGATACCTAGAGCTTTCCTCATCGACTATGACATTGGTTTCGCTCAAACTGCTCTTTTTGTGCAAGGGAGGCGATCATTATATTAGGCGATTAATAGAATTTAAGTGATATAAAAACAAAGCATAAGCTGCGCTAGTTTTCGGGAACCGCCGGGTCGGCACCAGAGGTGGAGTGGTCGGCACCAGAGGTGGAGTGGTCGGCAGCAGGTTTCGCGGGGTATCCGGCCAAGGTGGAAGATGATGCAGGCGCTCACCCCTCCGGCTGCGCCAAAAAGATCATCTCCGGCGAAGCGTCCGCCAGCGTCGATCTATCAAAATTCCCGTATAAGGCTTTGACCCGGAATCCGGATCGGGCGAGCAGATGTTCGACCTCATAGCGGAAAAAGTAGCGGAAGGGAAAGGCCTGGACGATCCGTTCGGTTTTGCCGTGCGCATCGGTGAGGTAATAGATCATCTCGACATCATTATACTGCTCCGCCCGGTGGATGGTGACAATTCGGCTGCAGCGGCGCAGGCGGCGGCCGTCGCTGATGTCGATCTCGGGTGTATCTTCTTTTTCCTCAGCACGGTGGGGATCATTGATGATATTCAGGTTTACCTGGAAGAAATCGATAGCCAGCACGCCCTGCTCCAGCAGATGCTCACGGCAGCAGGCCAGGCACGCCAGCTGATCCTCAACCGCGACCAGGTGCAGGAAAGGGCGGAAGGGAATGATGATCAGCGGGAATTTCCGGCCCAGGTTAAAACCGGTCATGCTGCCCTCATGCAGGGTGATCCTTTTTTGCACCGCCAGCGGCTGCCGGGAGATCTTTTCACGGCAGCGGGCGAGCATGCTGCGCGAGAGATCGAGTCCAACCATCTCCGTTCCATCCGCGGCCGCCGGCAACAGGATTCGGCCGGTGCCGCAGCCCAACTCCAGCACCGGACCTTTGGCTTCGTGGCACAATTCCCGATAGAATCCGATGTCGGCACGTTGGGCATAGAGCGGAATGTGGTCGTACAACTCGGCGAGCACATCCTGATCGTAATGATTTTGATAAGCCATCTTCATTCCCTCCCTTATACAGCGTCAGGGCAAGGTAACGACATTGTGGTATGCCCCTTCAATTCAGGTTTGCAGCCGCAGTGGTTATCCGGATACAGGGTCCAATATGCTGCGAAATGGTGCCAATTGCAAGGTAAAATGGGCGGGATAACGAATATTTTTATGTGGAGAGCCTGCAAATCTTGCCTTGTTTATTGCGAGAGGGCTGGCAGGAGATGGAATTCTTCTTGATGATGCCTTTTGATATGCGTATTTTGCCGGGCACCCTGCAAGGAGGAATCGAATGGAAAAACAGACGCGTGTTGTCCTGGTCACAGGCTGTTCCAGCGGCATCGGCCGCGCCCTGGCTGAAGCCTATCATGCCGACGGATACAGGGTCTATGCCTCGGCGCGGCGGCTGCAAAGCATCGCGGATCTGGCGCAGAGGGGCATGGCGGTGGCGGAACTGGATGTGTGCTCGCCCGAACAGGTCCAATCGGTTATCCAGCGCATTGCCTCCGAACAAGGCCGCCTCGATGTGCTGGTCAATAACGCCGGTTTTGCCGCGATCGGCCCACTGGCGGAGATGCCGCTCTCCGAGCTGCGCCGCGAATTTGAGACCAATGTTTTCGCCTCTCTCGCTTTGGTCCAGGCCGCTGTGCCGCTTCTGCGCCACAGCCAGGGCTGTGTGGTTCAGATCGGCAGCGTCGTCGCCACCCTGACCACTCCCTTTGCCGGAGCGTACTGCGCTTCCAAAGCGGCTGTCCACAGCCTGACCGATGCCCTGCGCATGGAGCTGGCGCCTTTTTCGATTCGGGTGCTCTGTGTCGCGCCGGGTGCGATCAGGTCTAATTTCGGCAACGCGGCCGAGAATGGCTTGCAGTATACCCTGGCGGCCGATTCCTGGTACGCGCCGGTGCACGATGGCATCCTCCTGCGAGCGCAGGCATCACAAGGCCGTCCAACACCAGCCGGCAAGCTGGCCAGGCGCATAGTCGCCGAATGCAGCAAAAAAAATCCCGTTGCCGTATTACGCGCCGGACGTGGTGCCCGTCTGCTGGTTCTCATGAAACGGCTGGTACCGGAACGACTGCTGGATAAAATACTCATGCGCCAGTTCAAGCTTGATCGGCTGAGCGGCGGCGTGGTGGATGCGGGTGTGGCAAAACGGCAGTGAGCGGTGCGGGCAGCGCCGGCGCAGAGGAGGTGGAAGGGGGAGGGCTACAGGGCATGCTCGAGAATTTCCAGCAACTCCGGGGTCGTAAGCTGAACCGGATTGCCCCTCATGCTGCTGGCGTGGGCCGATTTTTCGATCAGCTCCGGGAAATCTGTGGCAGAGAGGCCCCAGGCGGAGAGCGGGGGGATGCGCAGGCGCCGGACCAGATCGTTCACCCAGGCTGCGCCATCGGCAGCTTTCGCTTCCGGCCGGCCGGTCAGGAACTGCGCGATCCGCTGATAACGCCGTCGCGCGGGATTCTGCGGGGCGCGTTCCTCGAGTGCATGGATATTGGCCGCCATCACATGCGGCAGCAGGGCGGCGCAGACCGCCCCGTGCGGCGCGGCGTGCATCCCGCCCAGAGGTCCGGCGATGCCGTGCACCGCGCCCAGACGGGCATTGGCCAGCGCCAGGCCGCCAAGGAGACTGGCCAGGGCCATGTCCTCTCGCGCCGGCAAATCTCCACCCTCCTTGCAGGCCTTTTCCAGTGAACGCACAACCCGGCGGATGCCCTCCTCGCAAAGGGGATCGATCAGGGGATTGGGGGTATTGCAGGTGCAGGGCTCGATCAGCTGGGTCAGGGCATCGAGGCCCGTGGTGGCGGTGACCTCAGGCGGCAGAGAGAAGGTCAGCTCCGGATCGACCAGGGCCAGACGAGGCAGCATTAGGGGGGAGCGCAGGCTCACCTTGACCCGATGCCCGGGGGAGGCGATGACGGCGTTGCGGGTCACCTCGGAGCCGGTACCGGCGGTGGTCGGGATGGCGATAAAGGGGAGGGGGGCTTGCGCAAGATGCCTGCCGCCACCGATAACCTCGAGATAGTCCAGCACCTCACCGGGATTGGCCACCAGGGCCGCGACCGCCTTGCCGGCATCGATGGCGCTGCCGCCGCCGAAGCCGATTACCAGATCACAGTCCGCCTTTTTCGCTCTCTGTACACCCGCCTGAATCGCCGCCACCGTCGGCTCACCCGACACGGTAAAGCACTCAACCTCCAGGGGCTCCAGCAGACGCCGCAAGGATTCGACCGTTTCCTCGGGCCGGCTGGTGACGATCAACACACGCCGTCCCAGCGCAGCAGCCAGCGGGCCGATCTGCTGAAGCACGCCGGGGCCGAAGAGGATGCGTCCCGCCGTCGTAAACTCGAAATTCATTCACCAGCTCGCGTCATCAGGGAAGAGATTGAGGTATTTAACGCTGCTGCGCGGTTCGGCCATCATCTCCGCGACCGCATCGCGCCAGGCGGTATAATGGGCGGTCTGCTTGTGCTGCGCGGGGGCTTCCGGCGTGCGGTAAACCTCAACCAGGACGAACCGCGAGGGGTCGTCCTGCTGCTGGATCACATCGAAGCGAGCAATGCCGGGCTCGAGGAGGCTGCGGCGGGCATTTTCGAGCGTCGCCCGGCGAAAGGGTTCGATCTGTTCCGGCCTGACATGGACCTGCACATGCACGACGAGCATGCGGCACCTCCCTCTATTTTTCCTCGAAACGGTGGAGCTCCTGCTCCAGCCGGCTCACTTTTTTGGCCAGGTGCAGCAGGAAGAGAAACAGGGCGAACCAGATCAGGGAATAGGCGGCGAAGAGAAAATGAAGATTTTGCATAATGGGCCTCAGGCGCTATGTTCAAGAGCTTGCAGTTTCTGCTGGAGTGTGCTGATGCGATAGGAGAGCAGCAGCAGGGTGACATAGAGCACGGTGAAGGCGAGGACGCTGGCCAGCAGGGTGCGTAACATCTCCGGGGCCAGTCCGCCTCCGCCGCCCATGACCGGCGCGGGATGCAGGGTGCGCCACCAGCGGATCGA
The DNA here is from genome assembly GCA_964436305.1 of uncultured Cytophagia bacterium. Taxonomy (GTDB): domain Bacteria; phylum Zhuqueibacterota; class Zhuqueibacteria; order Residuimicrobiales; family Residuimicrobiaceae; genus JAKPUX01. The sequence continues at coordinate 44,323 of CAYTCI010000010.1, forward strand.
GAGGTAGACGACCGGAACATCGAGGAAGCCGATGATGCCAAAGACGGCCGCAAACCGGGCGCCCCGCTGGGGATCGGCGGTGTAGCTGCGCACCATCAGGTAGGCGATATAGATCAGCCAGAGGATGAGTGAGGTGGTCAGGCGTGCGTCCCAGGTCCAGTAGACATTCCAGACCGGCTTGGCCCAGAGGGGGCCGGTGATGAGGACCAGGGTGATGAAAAGGACGCCGATTTCCGCCGAGCAGGCGGCCAGTCGGTCCCAGTGGGCCTTGCCGCTTCGCAAAAAAGCGATGCTGGCGATGCAGACGACAAAGAAAGCGAGAAAGGCGACCCAGGCGGAGGGAACGTGGAAATAAAAGATCCGCTGTACATCGCCCATGGTGCGCTCGGTCGGAGCGTAGAGGAAGGCCAGATAGAGCGCGCCTTCGACCAGCAGAAAGGTCAGTACGGCGAGGAGAAGATAAAGCGGTTTGATCGATTTCATCCGGATTCCTCGGTCTAGTGTTCCAATTCGGACTGATGTTCGTTAATTATGGCGCCAGGCCGGATTCGGGTCGGCGCGAGGGTTCTTTGGCGCCAGGCCGGACTCGGGTCGGCGCGAGGGTGTGGGTGGTTCCGGCCGTGGTCGGGTCGGCGCGAGAGTTTATGGGCTCGGGTCGGCGCGAGGGTTCTTTGGCGCCAGGCCGGACTCGGGTCGGCGCGAGGG
>CAYTCI010000010.1:45127-73252 GCA_964436305.1 uncultured Cytophagia bacterium
TTTATGGGCTCGGGTCGGCGCGAGAGTTCTTTGGCACCAGGCCAGGCCCAGGTTGGCGCGAGAGTTTATGGACCCGGGGCGAGCGTCTGGCTATTCTTCCACCACATACTCATAAAGCAGAAAACAGACGAAGAAATAGAGCACATCAAAACCGATCAGCAGACGCAGCCAGGGCCAGATCTCGCTCATGCCGCGGCCGCCGAGCAGGGCGGCGGTGCTCCTGATCGCCGCCAGGATCACCGGCACCGTCACCGGGAAGAGCATGATCGGCAGCATCACCTCGCGCGAGCGGGTGTTGGCCGAGATGGCGGAAAAGAGAGTGCCGACCGTGGCAAAGCCCAGGGTGCCGAGCAACAGGATTGCGATCAGCAGCGGCCAGGCCGGGCCGGGCTGGAGATCGAAGAGCACGATCATCACCGGCAGGGTGACCAGCTCGACCACGGTAATAAAAATCACATTGCCGAGGACCTTGGCGGCAAAGAGGGTGCTGCGGTCGACCGGGCAGAGCAGCAGCCCCTGCATCATGGCGTTCTCTTGCTCGCGGGCAAAGGCGCGGGCGAGGCCGAGGTTGCTGGCGAAGACAAAGGCGACCCAGAGAATGCCGGGAGCGGTGGTGCGCATCTCGGTCGAACCCGGCTCAAAGACAAAGTTAAAGATCACTACCACCGTCAGTGAAAAGACGAGCATGGCGGTGATGATCTCCTTGCCGCGCAGTTCCTGCAGCAGGTCCTTGCGGAGGATGGTGTAGAGTTGCGCCAGGGCTTGCATCCTCTAGTTCTCGCTCAGATGCTGAATGAGTTCGGCCTTTTCGACTTGCGCGGCGGGGCGGTCGATGACCAGCCGGCCGCGGTGCAGCACCAGCAGCTGCTGCGCATGGGAGAGGGCGTAATCGGGATCGTGGAGGGTCATGAGCACGGTCACCTGCTCTGCGCCGGCGTGGGCGATGAAGCGGGTGAGGAGATCGGTCGCGTGGACATCGAGGCCGGTGAAGGGCTCGTCGAGCAGCAGGACCCGGGGCTGGTGGAGTATGGCGCGGGCGAGGGCGAGGCGCTGCTGCATTCCGCGCGAGAAGGTGCGCACCAGATCGTGGCGCCGCGGCTGCAGCTCCATCATCTCCAGCAGGGTGTCGATGCGCTGCGGCAGTCCGCTGACGCCGTACATCCGGCCGTAAAAGTGCAGATTTTCTTCGGCGGAGAGGTCTTCATAAAGAAAGGTCTGGTGACTGACCACGCCGATGTGCCGGCGCACCTCCTGAGGGGTTTTGCGAACTGCGAATCCGGCCACCTCGACGGCACCCGCTGAGGCGCGTGTCAGTCCGGCGATGATCTTCAGCAGGGTGGTTTTGCCCGCGCCATTGGCTCCGAGCAGGGCCGCCAGCCCGCCCGCCGCAAGTTCGAAGGAGACGCCGCGCAGGGCGTGCAAGGCGCCAAAGTCCTTGCGGATGTCCTGACAGCGGATCACCGGGCGCCCGGCTTGTTTCTGGCGTTATAGACCCGCGCCAGTCCGGTGCCCAGCACCAGCAAAGCGCCGGTGGCTGCCAGCGTCACCCAGGGCGGAAGGGCGACGGCGGCCGGGGTGCTGCGCACCACCTGCAGCTGCAGCCGGCTTCCCGGCATGGCATTCTCGACGCCGTAGCGCTGGTAGGTGGTGCCGCGGATGGTGAAGGGGCCGAGGTCCTTGACGCCGCTGCCCTCGAGCTGCAGACCGGTCTGCGCGACGAAGAGATCGAGGGAGCGGGTGGGCTGATCGATCTGGATGGCCAGAGTGGCGCGCTCTTTCTGCCAGGGAAGATCGTAGGTGAACGAGATCTGGCGGTTGCCCGGCTCGAAAACGCCGGTGTCATACACCAGGTTGCCGTGCACATGCAGCTCGGTGCCGAACTGCCCGGCCATTGGCGTGATGTGCTGCGCCCAGGGCGGCAGGATGATCTTGAGCAGCGCCTCGGTCTCGTGGCCGTCGGTGAGGGCGTTGAGGATGGTCTTGTCGCCCGGATTGCGCAGGACCCGGGTTTCGCGCAAGCCGAGGCTCTCGCCCTGATCCTGGAGGATGATATGGTGCATCAGCACCGTGATCCCGCGGCCGTCCCGGGTCGAGTCAAAACGGACGATGTCGCTGCGGGCTGCCTGGTTGTGGCTGAATGCGGCCTGGTCGCTGTAATAGCGCACCCCCTGGTGCTCGACCATCGCGATATAAGAGGTGCCCGAATCCGCTGCGGCAAAATGAAAGGAGAAGGCGCCGTCGCGGCCGGTGGTCTGGGTCATCAGGTCACGCGGGGGATGCTCGGCGGTGAAATATTGCAGGATGACCGGGGCGCCGGCGACGATGCTGCTGTCACGGCTGCCGTCGAGCAGGCGCCCGGAAAAGGTGACGGACTGGGCGCGGCTGCCGGCTGCCGGCAGGGTGGCGAGCGCCAGGAGAATCCAGGCCGTCAGCTTGCCCGGCGAGGGCCGGCCCTTGCTCTTGCCGGCCGGCGGGGCTGCCAGGCGCGCCTCGATCGCCTTGATCTGTTCTTCCTGCTCGCGGACCAGCAGATCATGGTCTTCCTGGCTCAGCTTGCCGGTTTGCTGATCAAAATGGAGGTCCTGGATGATCTCGGCAGCGACCTTTTTACGGAAGAGGAGGTCCTGCGAGCCGGTTGCGGCTGATTCCAGGGAGTGTCCCGCTCGCGGCGAACCGCCGCGAAACAACGGCGCCACCACCCAGGCCACGGCGGCGATCATGATCAAAAAGCCGATCAGTGCATTCATGCGTTTCACCCCTCCTTGGGTTGATTGGTGCGCTGCGGCGAAACCGCCAACAGGGTGCCCAGGACCATCACGATGCCGCCGATCCACATCCAGATCATCAGGGGATTGATCATGACACTGACCGTTGCGCTCTGGCTGCGCAGGTCATAGCTGGCGAGGATGACGTAAAGGTCCTCGCGAAGATTGGAGCGGATGGCAACCTCGGTGGCTGGCTGATAATTGGGGTGAAGGTGCTTCTCGGCTTCCAGCGGCCCGGCGGCGCGGCCGTTGACGAAGAGATCGAACATCGCCGCGTCCACCCGGCGGTCGGAGCGTTCCTCGCTGCGCAGCCCCTGAAAAACGAGACGGTAGCGTCCGAGCTCGAGGCTTTGCCCCTTGCGCAGGGTGGCCTCCTTGTCGACGCTGAAGGCCGAGGAGCCGATGATGCCGAGGAAGAGGAGGAGCACGCCGAGGTGGACAATATAGCCGCCATACCGGCGTTTGTTCTTTTGCGCCAGGCTGATCAGGGCGCGACCGATGCCGAGCTGGTCGGTCCGGCCGCGCACCCGGGCGCCGCGTACGAACTCGATGAGGGTGGCGCTGAGCGAAAAGAAGGCGATGGCCAGGGCCAGCAGCGGCAGCACCCCGCGCAGGCCGAGGATCACCAGCACCAGCAGCAGTCCCAGGCTGATCGCCGCCGGCCAGAGGAGATTGCGGTGCAGGTTGCGACGGCTGGTTTTGTTCCAGGCGAAAAGGGCACAGAGGCCGGTCAGGGCAAAAATGGCCAGGCCGATTGGGGTCACCATGCGGTTGAACCACTCGGCTCCCACGGTGATCTTTTGGTGACGGATGGCCTCGGTCAGGGTTGGCCAGAGGGTGCCGGTGAGCACCGCGACGGTCAGGGCGATGAAGAGGATGTTGTTGAGCAGGAAACTCGATTCCTTGGAGGTCCAGCTGCCCATCTGGCCGCGGCCCTGCAAGAGCGCCCGGCGGCTGAAGATGAGGCCGAATGAACCGGCCAGGATCAACCCCAGAAAAGCGAGAAAAGAGGGGCCGAGATTGGAAACCCCGAAGGCGTGCACCGAAGAGATGACCCCGCTGCGGGTGACGAAGGTGCCGAAGATGGTCAGGGCGAAGGTGAGCGTCACCAGGACCAGATTCCAGATCTTGAGCATCCCCTTGCGCTCCTGGACGATCACCGAATGGAGAAAAGCGGTGCCGGTCAGCCAGGGGAGGAGCGAGGCGTTTTCGACCGGATCCCAGGCCCAATAGCCGCCCCAGCCGAGTTCGACATAGGCCCACTGCATGCCAAGGATGTTGCCGATGGTCAGGAAAAGCCAGGCGAAGAGGGTCCAGCGGCGGATGCTCTTGAGCCAGCGCTCGTCCAGGCTGCGGTTGATCAGGGCGGCGATGGCGAAGGCGAAGGGGACAGTGAAGGCGACGAAGCCGATATAGAGGCTGGGGGGATGGAAGACCATGCCGGGATTTTGCAGCAGCGGATTGAGGCCGTTGCCATCCTCGGGCACGAAGGGGGTTCGGGCAAAGGGATTGGTCTTGAAGGTCGCCAGATAGAGAAAAAAGAGCGTCGTCACCTGGATCACCGCCATAGTCGCCGGCAGCAGCTCCGGATTGCGCTTTTTATTGCTCACCAGGACGATGACGGCGAAAATGGCCAGCAGCCAGGTCCAGAAGAGGAGCGAGCCGTCCTGGCCGGCCCAAAAAGCCGCGAGGGTATAGAACCAGGAGAGCGAACGGTTCGAGTAATGGGCGACGTATTCGATCTGGAAATTGCGGGTGAGAAAGGCGTGGATCAGTGCGAACGAAGCCAGGGTTACGAGCGCCAGGGAGGCATAGACCGCGCGGTGCGCACTCGCAAAATAGAGGGAGGTGCGCCGGCGGGCCGCGCCGGCATAGATCACCGCGGCGTAGGCGGTGAGTGCCATGGCGATGAGCAGGGCCTGATATCCGATATCTGCCAAGCGGTTTCCTGTCGGTCAAGGGTGAGGTCGGGGATGATTTAAGACAAAAATATATTAAATAAAGCCTTTAACCGCAATAAAAAAAGCCGGCTTGAGCCGGCTTGAACGCACCTTGTGGCCGAATCCAGGCCGGCGCACCGCAGAAAAGGGCGTGCCGGCCTTCCGCTTCGGCTATTTTTTACCTGGATAGAGGGCCTTGAGGGCGTTGGTGCGATAGACGCGCTTGAGCACCTTGTCGCTCAGGCCGAATCCATAGAGCGGCCAGTGGTAATTAAAGAGATCAACCTCATAAAAATGCTCATCCGTCGATTCGAGGATGCGGAAGGTGATGGCATACATCCCGGGATCCATCCCCATGTCGGTGCCATAGAGGAGGCGGCTGGCATATTTTTCATAAAAGGCGCGGGTGGCGCGCGGAACCGGCGCCGTTTCCGCAAAGCGGGCGGCAATGTCGGCGTAGAGATTGGGGTAGCGGTCCAGCAGCTTGCCGAGCGCCGGCAGGTTGTAATCGCAGTTGGCGAAGTGGCAGGCGATGAAAGTGGTGCGGGGATGGCGTTGCACCGCACGCTCGAGGCTCTGCACCATGCCGGCGAGGTCGAGGATGCCTTTTTTGTTGTCGAGGCGCCAGCTGAAGGCATTCATCAGGCCGTCGTTGGTCGAGTCCATCGGCTGGTACATCCAGATCGGATCACCGACATGGATATTGATCGGCATGCCGAGGTCGGCGCATTTCTCCAGCAGTGGATCCATGCGCGGATCCTCGAGATGCATTCCCGGCGCCGGCACCTTGCCATAGACCAGCCCCTCCCCCTTGTCACCGAGCTCACCGACCCCGCGGGCGCCCACCTTGTAACAGCGCTCGAGTTCGGCGACTGCGGCCGGGCCGTATCCCGGCTGGTTGTAGCCCGTGAAATCCATACCGCACCATACCTCGAAGCGGCCGGGATAGGCCGAGTAAGCCGCGTAGATCGAATCGAATTCGGCACCGACGGCATAGGAGAGAATGATGGTCTTTTCGATGCCGGCGCGGTCCATCGTTTTCACCCATTCACCGATCTGCGCGGCCGTCTGGGCGTAGGCATGGGAATGGACATCGATGACCGGAAATTTGGCGCGCTCGATCTGGTGGACCGGCACGTTGTAGATCGACCGGGGCCGGAAATTGTTCAGAAGCAGCTGATCCGGCGCCGTTTGCGCCAGTGCCGTGCCGCCCCAGAGGGTCAAAAAGAGGAGGATCAAGGTATTCCGTTTCACTGCTGTACTCCTTTGGTTTCTGCTTCTTCGCCGCTATCCTCGATGGCCATCAGAAAGACCGAGGCGATGGCCAACACCATGCCGGTGACGATCAGGGGATGGGGAATGACGCGATAGAGGGTCAGGGAGAGGATGATGGTGATCACCGGGGCCACCGCGTTGGTCAGGGGACTGACGATGAGCGCCTTGCCGTGGCGGAAGGCATAGACCAGGGTGAGAGCGCCGATGGCATTGAGGATCTGGATGATCGCCGCAAGCCACGGGCCCTTGAATCCCCAATTGATCGGCTGACTGAAATCGGTCATCCACAGGGCGAAGGGGATCAACAAAAGACCGGTAACCGTCATGTAGAAAAAGATGCTCTCCGCCTTCATGGTTTCGTTGGCGAATTTGATAACATAGGCCTGAATGCCCCAGGCGAGGAAGACCAGCAGGGCCAGGAGGATCCAGAGGCCGCCCTGGACCGGGCTGTTAGCGGGCTGATAGGAGAGCAGCGGCATGGCGATCATGGCCAGGAGGATGCCGGACCACGCTCTCTTGCTGGCCCGCTCCCGCAGCAGCAGGTAGGACATCAGGATGGTGATGACCGGCGAGAGCGAGATGAAGGGGAAGACCAGATAGGCCGGGCCGCTGCGCAGGGCCTCAAAGAGGATCAGCTGGCCGCCGGCGCCGAGAAAGCCCGCGGCACAGCCGAGTCCAATGGCGCGGGGATTCATCTCCACCTTCCAGTGGATGTTGTTAAGAGCGACCAGCACCGGCACGAGCATGGTCAGGGCCCAGACCACATAGCCGAGGGTGGCCGGGAAGCCTGCTTTTTCCGGCAGTTCGATGAGCGCACCCCACACGCCCCAGAAGAGGGTGGTGACCAGGGCGTAGACTAACCATAATCTTTTGTTCACTGCGATTCTCCTTGTGTTAGGCTGAGGTTGGTGTAAAACCGGTTGCTTGAGCATAGAGGCCGAGCACGCCGGCGATCCGGTCCCGGACCAATGCGGCCGGGTCGTTGGCGAGGCGTCCCTCGCGGATCGCCCGGTACTGGCCGGGGAGGTACTGGCTGATGAGGGTCAACGGCAGGGGATGGTGCTGCAGATTGGCCTGCAGCTGTCCCACTGCGGCGCTGATGGCCGGATCGGGCCAATAGTAGCGGATACGATCGCTGTAGCTGTAATGGCGGGCGAAGCGGATCTCCGCCTCGTCGCCGTGGTAATGTTTTTTCCAGAAGCGGGGGTCACGCTCCATCGCCGCATCGATGGTTTCAATCAGGTGCGACGGGGTCACACCGGCGCGGCCGCCGAGCCAGATGGTTTCCATCTCCGCCAAAGCGAAGAGGGCTTCGCGCAGGGCGTAGGTGAGCCAGGGTCCGACCTTGAGCAAGGCAAAATGATCCTCGACCAGCTGGCGCAGGGCGGTGCCGCTCTGGTAGTCGGTCGAATGGGCCTCGTAGATCAGTCCGGGCACCCCGGTGATGTACCGGCTGAGGGCGCTGGCCAGTTCGCGGTCGTACGCCACCACGCTGTCGTGGCCGAACTCGACGCCGGGCTGCACCACGATCGCGATGACCCGCTCCCAGGCGGCCTCGAGGCCATGCCGGCGGAAGGCCTGCCGGGTCAGCTCGATGCACGCTTCGACCGCGGCGACGGATGTCGGTTCCAGGTGTTCGAGCGCATGCTGGGCGCCGCCCGGAATGGGCACGTCGGAGCCGATGACGTAGAGCGGTGCCTGCGGGCGGCCCTGGGCGGCGCGTTCTGCGGCCGCACAGAGCCGGGCGGTACGCTCGGCGATGACCTCCGGCGGCAGAGCGGGTGCAGGATCGTCGCCGCAGGCCATGGTGGTATCGAGATGAAGCTTGAGGTAGCCGGCGTGGACGTAGGCGGTCACCTGGTCCTCCGCCTTGGCCAGAGCCGGCTCTGCCGGCTCCTGCTGCCAGACATTGGGACCGAGATGATCGCCGCCAAGCAGAAGCCGTTCACGGGGGAAGTGCATGGCTGCCGCGGTCGCATGTACCAGGGCGACAAAACGGTCAGGGGTCATGCCCGTATAGCCGCCGAACTGGTCGACCTGATTGGAGGTCGATTCGATCAGCAACGGCGAGCCGTCCGCCAGCGCCTGTTGCATAGCCGCCTCGAGCACGCGGGGGTGGCCCGAACAGACCGAGTAGAGCCCGAGGCCGGCGCCCTGGCGGTTGCGCGCCAGCAGATCACGCAGGAGTTCAGCGGCCATCCATGATCCGCCTGAGCCGCGGCCAGACGGTCGCCTGCTCCTTGAAGGCGTCGGTGCCGCCCATTTCGGTCACTGCCAGGGCGCCGCAGGCGTTGCCATACTGCATGCATTCGACCGGATTCTTGCCCATCAGCCAGGCATGGAGAAATCCGGCATTGAAGCTGTCGCCGGCGCCGGTGGTCTCGACCGCCTCGACCCGGTAGGACGGCGCGTTCCAGCACTCCTCGCCGGCGCAGACAGTGGCACCGTCCGACCCGCGCTTGACGACCAGGATCTTGACCAGCTTGCGCAGTTTGGCGATCGCCTCCTCGACGCTCGCCGCGCGTGCGATCCGCATCGCCTCGTCCTCATTCGGGAAAAAGAGGTCGGTTTCCGGCAAGGTCTGCAGCAGATCCTCGCCCCATTGCTCGTCGGGATCCCAGTTGGTATCCAGCGAGGTGGTCATCCCCCGCTTGCGGGCCTGGGCGAAGATTTTGGCCGCATCCGGGCGGATCCCGGTCTGAAGAAAGAAGCAGCCGATATGAAGATGGCGGGCCTCGGTGAGATAATCCCAGTCGAGATCGGCCATGGTCAGATCGCGCATCGCCCCCATATAGGTGAGCAAGGCCTTGTAGGGCGGATTGGCGAGGACGATGGTGGCGCCGGTCTTGAGATTGCTCTGCATCTGAATGCCGCGGGTATCGACTCCGCCGGCGGTCAGCTGCTCGACCATGTAGCGGCCGAAAGCATCCATGCCCGCCTTGCCCGCGAAGCCGACACGGGTGCCGAGGGCGGCGAGGTTGTGGGCGGTGATGGCCGAGGAACTGCCCATGGTGAAGCGCATATCACCGGCCAGCTTTTCCTTCTCATTTTCGGGCATGGCGATATCGCGCAGAACGAGATCGATATTGAGCTCGCCGATGACCGCGACGTCGAGATTTTTCTTTTTCACAGTCACTCCCTATAATTCAAGTTTGACCACCGCGCTGAGGTTGTGCGGCTGATCGGGATCCTGGTTCCGGTGAAGGGCATTGTAATAGCCGAGCAGTTGCAGAACCGGCATGTAGAGCAGGGCATTGGCGAGGTCGCCACCCGGACCCGGAACACCGAGATGAAAATCGGCCTCTTTTGGCACGCAGGTGAGGCTGGCATCGTGCAGCAGCAGGATCTGCGCCCCGAGCTTTTTCATATCGGCGGCCATTTTCAATTCATACTCCAACCCTCGTTCCGAGAGGAGGAGGGTGATCAGGGTCTCCGAGGTCGTCGTCGACATCGGGCCATGCCGGTACTCGAGGGCATGAAAACTGCGTGAAGCGGAAAGGGACATTTCGTTCATCTTGAGCGCCGCTTCATTGGCCAGGCCGTAAAAAGGGCCCTGGGCGAGGAAGACGAACTGGTTGAAGGAGTGCGCGATGATCGCGGGCAGGAGTGCATCGGCCTGGGTCAGCACCGCTGCCGCTGCCGCCGGCAGGGCTTCCAGCTGGGCAACTTGCCCGGTCAACTCGCGTCCTTGCAGGGCGCATTGCACCAGGCTCAAGAGCATGGTGGTGAAAGAGCCGGTCATGACGACGCTTTGCTCGGCCGGAAAGGGGAAGGCGATCTGGTGATGGCCGGCGCGGGCCAGTGGCGATTCGGGGTCGCACGAGATGCAGAGGACGGGGATGCCGAGCTCGTGGCGCGTTTTTTCGACCGCCCGGACGATCTCGGTGGTGGTGCCGGAGCGCGAAAAGGCAACGGTCAGGATGCGCTCGTGCGGATTGAAGACCAGTTCGGGATAGATCAGGATTTCGGAGGCCGGCACTGCCTTGCTGCGCAGTCCGGTGAGGCCGGAAAAGAGCGCTGCCGCTGTCTGGGCCAGGTAAAAGGAGGTGCCGCAGCCGGTGAAGACCCAAAGGTGTTCCCGGTACTGCTGCAGCAGCCCCTGGTGTTCCTGGTGGCGCGCGGCGAGTGCATGAATGGCGCCGCGCCAGATTTCCGGCTGGCGGTGGATCTCTTGGTAGGTGAAATTATCGTTCATAGGTTTCTTTCGCATGAGAGTGCCAGAGGATTATCAGTGAACCGCTTACATGATGACCAGGAATTTGCCCTGTGTTCTTCCCAGCGGTGATTCAATATAGTAGAAGTAGAGTCCGGCGGCGACCAGCTGCTGATCCTCATTTTTGAGATCCCAGAGGGCGATGCTCGGCGCGAGGGCGGAGCCGGCGAAGTGTTCGATGGTGCGCACTTTCTCGCCCGCCGAGTTGAAGATCCGAATGGTCGCTTCAGCCGGCAGATAAGTGAATTGCAGCTGTTTCTCCGTGCCAACCTCCCAGCCGGAGGCCACCACATAGGGATTGGGCACGACCTTGACCTGATCAAGAACGGAACGGGCGACCGGGGCGTGCGGCACAACCGCGACGGTGTTGGAGCCGGTTTTGGGCTGCGAGGCCGCGGTATTTTCCAGTGGACCGGTGATGCCGTTGCCGGTGTCGTAGGCGGCGATGTAGTAGCGGTAGTTGAGGCCGTTGATCAGCTGGTCATCGATATAGACGTGTACCGAATCGCCGCGTTTGAAGTAGCCGAGGGTGTCGGTATCGACCACCTTGGTGAGCGGCAGGCCGGTTTCGCTGCCGAGGTCGAACCAGGCAAATTCGGGCAGGGTGCGGTAATTGCCCTTGATGCCGTCAATGCGGTCGAAACGCGCCAGCGGAATATACTTGATCGTGCCGGAGAAATCGGTATAGGTCTCCGTGCCCCAGGTGACGCCCTCATCGGTCGAGCGGTAGAGCTTGTAGCCCTCGAACTCGGGGTCGCGTTCGCTGCCGGTGCTCCAGATGAGGGTGTTGCGGCCATTGCCCGGCACGATTTCCAGTTGAGGGGCATCCGGGGCCTTGACCACTTGCCAGCCGGACTCGTAGAGGGTCTGGGCATTGATGGCGTTCTTGTAGAGCTGGGCCTTGGACATGCCGAAGACGGTCGCAAAGATCATGGTGTCGGCCTGACCGGGTGCCAGGTCGAAGGGCGCGGAGCCCATCACCTGGATACCGTCCGAGCCCTGGCCCAGATAGTAGCCCTGGCCGCCCTCGAGGGCATCGGCGACGCCGTTGTGATCGAAATCGTCGTCGATGCCATCCTTGTTGCTGTCTTCCGGATCGCCCTGGTTGGCGAGATTGTAGCGGAAGTAGAGCTCCTTGCTGGCGCCATTGCCGCTGGGGGTGGTCGCCTCCATCCAGAAATTGAAGGCATCGTAGGTGGCCACCTTTTTGCTGGGACCGGGCATACGCAGGGCGATCGTGCCGCCCCAGGCGATCTGATTGGCCGCCAGGCCGCCGCCTGCCGGATTGTCCTCGTAGCCGTTATCGTCGGTGCCATAGGCAAACTGCAGCCGCGGATCATAATAGTGGCGGTCGGTGTCTCCGGTGCTCGTCGGCGAGAAGGCGAGGGGCAGATAGCCGAAATCGGAGTGGATGCCGACACGGGTCCCGCGGATGGGGGCGGTGCCGATGTTGCGGACGACAAAGATCCAGACGATGAAATCCTGATAGAGCTCGCCGGTCCAGGCGAGGCCGCGCATTTCGACCTGGGTGTTGAGCCAGCGGCGTTCGCTGGTACCGAGATCGGTGCCGCGCCAGGCGTACATGGCCGAATAGGTCTCCTGGTCGGCGATGCGTTCGCCGTGGCGGCCGGCGCCCGGCCAGCCTTCACTGCCGACGCGCAGGGAGTCGCTGGTCCCGGGGATCAGGAAGGGCCAGCCGCGGTTGGGGCCGCTGCCCGGCCAGGTGGAGCGATCGGTGCTCAGGGGCGCCACGGCGCTGCCGACAACCTCGGGATAGGGGGCGTAATGCTCCTCATCCCAGAAGGCGGCCGGACCCTCATCCATCGAACCGTCGAGGTATTCGAGGCTCTCCGAATTGGCGCCGCTCACCGCGCCGGGATCCTGGGCAGCCGGGGCGCCGATGACGAAGCCGACGCAGGAAGCATAGTTGATCCCGCTGCCGGTGGGATACTCGAAGGAGGGCTTGCGCGAGAGTGGAATATTCTGCTCATTGCCGTAGCCGAGCAGCCCGGTATTGTTGAACTGGGTGCTCAGCCGGTTGATGTTCATCGTATTCCAGCGCTGATACAACATCGGATCGGTCTGGGCGGACAGCAGCGAGACCACCAGCAAGAGGCCCAGGCCTGCCAACAAAAGGGTGCGTTTTATCATAATCCTGCTCGTTTAAAGGTTGAACTTGACGGGATTGACGATGATCGACTCGATACCGCTGCTGGCCAGGGCCACCTCGGAGAGCAACGACAGGCTCCGGCTATCGAGGATGGCCACCGAGGTCGCCAGGGTCACAAACAACACATCGCCGGTGGGCGCCGCCGTGACCGATTTGCAGGCGGTGGCGAAAGCGCGCGAAGCGAGCAGCGTGCCCGCGGCGGCGTCGAACTTGTAGAGTGACTTGCCGGCGGCGACGAAGTGATAGTCGGAGGTAACGGCGATGTCCACCGGTTCGCTGCCGGATGAAAAGGTATAGAGGGTCTGCGGCGCGGCGCCGGTGGCGTCGGTCCGTTTGACCTTCAGTCCCTTGGCGTCACAGATGTAGAGGGCGCCGCTGCGGGGATCGGTGCGCAGCTCGCCGAGGATCAGCTTGTCCACCACCGCCGGCAGGCTCTTGAGCGTCGCGCCGGTCGAGGTGTTGATGATCAGCAGATCGCGCTTGCTCTGGTCCAGGGTGTAGAGGATGGCGCCGTCCGGGGAGAGCGCCAGCTTGCCGGGATAAAAGCTGGTGGTGAATTTGGAATCGAGGGCCAGCGTGGGCAGATGGATCCGCGAGATCGCCTTGCCGTTGACGCTGATCACGTAGAGATAATCGCCGGCGGCCTCAACCTGTGAGGGATTGGCAGCGACGGCGATGCTTTTCACCACGGTCATCGAGGAGGCATCGATGAAAACCACCTCGTTTTTGCCGGTATTGGCCAGGGCGACATAGCGGCCGTCCGGGGTGACAGCCGCATCCTCCGGCGCGGTGAAAGCGTTGACCGAGCCGGTCAGGCTGTCCAGCCGGGTGAAACGGCGCAGCGAACCCTCCTTGCGGTCGCGCAGGTAGAGCGGATTGAAACCGCCGATGGAGTAATCGCCGGCCGAGAAGAACCAGGTCGAGGCGACGACCACGCTGTCGGCAAAGGCGCCGCTGCCATCCACCTCGATCGTATTCATCTGGCGGTCGCGGATGCCACCGCGCAGCTCGACCGTATAGATCGTGGCTTTGTCCAGCGGCATGTCGGGCTTGAACAGGACCGTCGAGTCGACCTGGCTGCAGGTGCCAGGAAGGGGGTCGCCCGCGAGGCTTTTCAGCACGACCCGGCCGGTGAAGGAGGCCAGGCTCATGGGCTCGGTGAACTGGAACTGGATGGCAGCATCCTGCGGCACGGCCAGTGTGCCGGCCGCCGGCAGGACCGCCTTCTCTTTCGGGCGGGTGATCTCGATGGGCATCACCGGCTCGCGATTGGGGCACCCCGTTTGCAGGCCGGCGATGGCCGCCACCGCCAGGAGGACCCGAATGTGATTTCTTTTCATGATGGCTCTCGTTTTACAGAGTTAGAAATTCACGGCCACGGAAAATTGATGGATATTGGAAAACTGGCCGAAATCGGTATAGGCATAATCGATATAGACCTGCCCGAGGAAGCTGGCCGGCACCAGCAGACCGGCCCCGGCGGAGAGCGAGACCTCGTCGTAGTTGAAACGATAGCCGGCGCGCAGGGCGAGCATCTTCTTGAGGGTCAGGGTGGTGCCGAGGTTATGCCGGGTGCCAAAATCGCGGGCATCGTTGATTGCATAACTGCCGGACCAGACCAGATCATTACGCTGGACCAGGTTGGTGGCGACACCCAACCGGAAGGTCATCGGCATGTCCCAGGACTTGGTCTCGAGCACGGCAGGGACCTGCTTGTTGGTCGGGCTGCCTGAAACGACGTGGGTCACCAGCAGGTCGTTGCCGTTGAACTGCAGGGCGCCGCCAAAGTTGGTGAGGGCGATACCGATCTTCATGTTGTTGAAAAAAGAGGTCTCGAAGACGCTGCCGATGTCAAAGGCGAACGCACCCGCGGTCACCTGGGCCAGCTGCTCCCGGATGTACTTGAACTTGCCTCCGACCGAGAAGCGATCGGTCAGATTACGCGCCAGGGCGGCCCCGAGGGCAAGATCACTGGCGCTGACGACACGTCCGGTGCCATCCTGCTTGAGCAGGGTGGTCTCCTGGATATCGCCGGAGCCAAAGTAGGTGAGGTCCAGGCCGGCGGTGAATCCGCTCAGCGGCAGGGTGACCGCCACGTTGGTAAAACTGGTTTCCACCAGCCAGCTGGAGCGGGTAAAGACAGCGCTCGATTTGGGAATACGGCTGATCGTGCCGGGATTGCACCAGAGGCTGGAGGCATCCTGGGCGAGGGTCAGGTCGGATTCCCCGCTGCCTACATAGGCGGCCCCCATGGCCACCTTAAGAAAGTTGGCAGCGGAGGTTCCCTTGTAACTGACGCCCTGGGCGAGCGCGGATCCGGAGAGGATCAGTGCAGCGGCCGCCAGCGGCAATAGCAGTTTCAGGATGGATCTTTTCATGCATCCTCTCCTTGGATCATTCAAGATTAAAGTTCAGACCGATCTGATAACGCCGGCCCGGGCCCCACATGGCCGGATTGTTGGTATAATCATCCGAAGTGGTCTCGTTGGTATCGACGCCCGGCTGGCCGGAGTCGGCATAGACCCACCAGACATTCTTGTGGTTGAGCAGATTGCTCACCTGCCCATAGAGGCGGGCAGTCCCCTTCGCCAGCGTCACCTCCTTGAAGAGCATGGCGTCCAGAGAGCTCTGGGTGGGGGAACGTTCGGCGTTGGGCATCAGGACATTGAAGGTGTAGGGGAAGCCGCTGCTCAGGCCGCCCATGAGTGAATAGCCCCAGTGGGCGGGGAATTCCATCGTCACGCCGAAGGAAAGGACGTGCGATTGATCCCAGTCCGCCGGGAAGGTGCGGGCCAGATCCTGAGCCTGCGAAAAGACCAGCGAGCTGCTCACCAGTGCGCGGGAATAGGTATAGTTGAGGAATCCGGTGAAATTGTCGCTCATGCGCTTGGTCATCGAGAGTTCGACGCCCTTGACCGTCGCGAAGTTGATGTTGTCGAAGATGGGATATTTTTGCGCCTTGACGATATCGCCGGAGGTTAGATAGCCCTCGGCGATGACGATGCCGATGAGATTGGAGGTTTTGCGATAAAAGCCGGTGATATCGGCGGAGAGCTTGGGCGCCAGTTGCATCTGGACGCCGAATTCATAGTTGATGGTCTTCTCCTCCTGGATGTCACCCTTGGCGATGGCGCCCTGCACCGAATTGACGTTGGGGGCGGGGTACATCGAATACTCGCGATTGCTCCCCTGGAAGGCCTTGTAGAAATCAGGGTACTGATAATAGTGACCGTAGCCAAAACGGAAGGCGGCCGCGTCGGAGATCGGATAGCTGATGCCGAAACGGGGGCTGAAGTACTGGCGCGGTTTGACCTTGCCGATCTTGCCGTCCGGGGACTTGATGTCTTCGACGAAATCGCGGTTGGGGTCGATATAGTCGTAGCGCAGGCCGACATTGATCACCATGCCGATGTCATCGAACTCCATCTTGTCGTTGACATAGCCATAGAGTTTTTTCGGCTTGAAGAAATAGTTCTCGTAGGCATCGCCGCCGTTGGGATTGCGCCGCTGCAGCGAGGTCTTGATGCTCGAGAGCGAGAGGCCGCTGGTGAGGTAATGCTGCCGGGAGATCTGGCTGTTGAAGGAGCCCTGGGCCTCGATCTTGTCATAATAGCTGTCGAAATAGACCCAGTTTTCGCCGGCGACCGAGAACTCGGCGGTGAGGATTTCCGAGCGGACGGCGTAGAGCGACAGGTCCGAAAAGACGCGCGAGCGGTAGTCGCGGCGGTATTTCGAGAGGGAAAAGTCGGCGAAGGTGCGCGGCGAGAAGACGTGCGTCAGCTTGAAGTAACCGAGATAGTCGTTAAGGGTAACGCGCGGCGTGCCGTAAGGATTGTACTTGAAAAAGTGGTCGTAAACACCCTGTTGGGTCTCGGCGGCATAGTAGCCAAGGCGCAACTTGAGGGGTTTGCTCACCTGCCAGATCGCCTTGCCGAAGGCCATGCGGGTGTCGCGGTAGGCCATGGGCACCACCTCGGGCGATCCGCTCTTGTCGGTGCCACGGGAGTCGACCCAGTTGGGGTAGAGATAGCCGTTGATGTAGCCATCGGAGGAGTAAGTGCGGGCCGAGGAGGCCAGGGTGAGATTCTTCACCCCAGGTACCGGGCCGCTGATCGCCGCCTCAACATTGTACTCTTTCTGGCTGCCCGATTTTTTGCCGAGATTGTCGGTCAGGACGGCGGCCTGGGCTTTCCAGCGGTTGGTAATGTTGTCGATGGGCTGCATGAGGATGACGCCGGACATGGCCTCGCCATACTGGGGGCCGAAGGTGCCGGTCAGGGTCTGCAGGGATTGGAGGGTGTACTGGCCGAGGACATCGAGGTTATAGCCGCCCCAGAGACCGTCGTTGACGGTGATGCCGTCGAAGAGATAAAGGGTTTCGTTGGTGCGGCCGCCGCGGAAATGGAGGCCATCGTTGGGGATAGTCGCGAACTGGCCGAAGACCGGCTGGGAGTTGACCGGCGTGGTGGCGATGTCGCGGGTGATACCGGCCTGCTTGGTAAAAAGATCGCGGATCGACATCTGCGCCGGCATCATCTCGATATCGTTGAGGTCCAGTCCCTGCATCTTGGAGGTCAGGTCCTTCTGGACGGCCGGACGGGTGTACTGGATGACCACCTCGGGCATCTCGATCATGGTCGACTGCAGGGTGAAATTGAGCCGGGTCGTCAGTCCGGCCTCGACCTTGACCTTGTCGACCCGTTTCGGGCCGTAGCCCACTGCGCTGGCTTTGAGATTGTAGGTGCCGGGCGGGATGTTGATGATGAAATACTCGCCCTCGACGCTGGCCGCCGCACCCATCGAGGTACCGTCGATTATGATATTGGCGCCCACGACCGGCTCTTTTTTCTCATCGATGATTTTGCCGGAGATCTTGCCCGTCGTTTGGGCCAGGAGCAATCCCGGCAAAAGGCAAAGAAGAAAAAGAAGTTTGTGTTTCACAGGAGCGTACTCCTTCTGGCTATTAGCATGGGTGATGGTCTTGAATCAGGACTGCCGCCCGGGCGAAAGCAGCGGCCAATCCAGGCCGCTGCTTTTCGCCGGTGCGGATTCTTTCATTTGAGCAGCATCATGCTCCTGGTAGCCGAGGAGCGCTCGGTGACCAGACGGTAGAGATAGACGCCGCTGGGCCGATCGCCTGCATTCCACTGTGCCCGGTGGAGGCCGGCGGGCAGCAGGCCGTCGATCAGGGTCGCCACTTCTTCACCCAGCATATTGTAGACCTTGAGGGTGATCCGCTGTGCGGCCGGGAGACTGAAATCGATGGTCGTGACCGGATTGAAGGGATTGGGCCAGTTCTGTGCCAGAGAGAAGCCTTCGGGCTGGACGCTCTGCTCGCCGCAATTCACACCGGTGGTTACCGGCCACCAGCGATCGTCACCGAGATAGATCGGCGCCCCGTCGGCATCGAAGAGGACAGCCGGCGAATCCAGGGCGTAGTGAAAGTCGCCATTTTGCGGATCGGCGAAGTGGGGATCCATCGGCTCAGCGACATTGATGAGCTGGAAATCGGTCGCGCCGCTGCTGAGATCGATGCCGCGGGTGTTGAAATAGAGAAAATTCTCTATTCTGGAGTGGGTGCCATACATCTTGGCCGGGGCAAAGCCGGTTTCGAGTGCGGGCAGGATCACCAGGCAGTTGGTGAGCACCGAGTAATCGATGTAATGGGCGATGAGGTTGTAGCTGCCGCAGTCGTAGGCCGTGATTTTGTTGAAAGTGACCTCGGGATCCTTGGTATCCATTTTGGAGTCGTTGGCATCGATGTAAATGGCCTCGGCGTTGATATCCCAGAAGGTACAGTTGTCGGCCTTGAAGACATTGACCGAACCGGTGGGGGTGAGAGGGGATTTGAAGCTGATGCCCATCTTGACGATATGGGCAAAATAGCAATTCTTGACCAGGACGCTGTCCACCACTGCGGAGGGATCGCCGTAGAGGCCATAGCCGGTTGAGCCGGTGGCATTGCCGAAGTTGAGCAGATCGCTTTCAAGGAGGGCAAGATTATAGCCGGTGGTTTGGGCTTTGCTGACGATGCCATTGGTTGTGGGCACACCGCCGAGGGCGCCATCGAGGACGACGCCTTTCAGGGTCAGGCTGGCGGAGACCTCGATCATGGCATCGGTGGCATCGGAGCTGATGACCGGTTTTTGTACCAGCTCGTCCGCGGCCTTGATGGTGAGCTTTTTGTCGACGATCAGCTTGGCTGATTCATGGTAGACACCGCCGTTGCTGGTGAGGATCAGGGTCTGGCCGTCGACGGCCGCCGCCAGGGCGGCAGAGAGGACGTTCTCACCCGCGGCGAGGTAGACCGTGTCCGGGATCACTTTGGCCAGCCAGCGATCATCGCCCAGGTGAATGGTTGCACCCTCTCCGTCCACCAGCATCGCCGGTGAGGTCTCCGGAAAGGAAAAGTCACCATTGGCCGGATCCTTGAGCAAGGGGTCTTCCTGGGGCACGACATTGACGAGCTGGAAATCGGTGGCGCCGTAGCTGAGATCGATGTCACGGGTATTGAAGTAGAGGAAGTTCTCGACCCGCGAATGGGTGCCGTAGACCTTGGACGGGGCATAGCTGGTATTGAGTTCGGGGAGGACGACCAGGGAGTTGGTGAGCACGGAGTAGTCGATGTAATGGGCGATGAGGTTGTAGCTGCCGCAGTCGTAGACCGTGAGCTTGTTGAAGGTGACCTGGGGGTCCTTGGTCTCCATCTTGGAATCGAAGGCATCGATGTAGATGGCTTCGGAGTTCATCTCCCAGAAGGTGCAGTTGTCGGCGGTGAAGACATTGACCGAGCCGGTGGCGGTGAGGGGATCGTTGAAGCTGATGCCCATATCGAGGATGTGGGCGAAGTAGCAATTCTGGACGAGGACGGTATCGACGACCGAGCTGGGGACACCGAAAATGCCGAAACCTTTGGAATGGTCGGCGTTGTCCATGTTGATGAACTCGCTGTTCAGGACGGTCAGATCGTAGCCGGTGGTGTTGGCTTTATTGGTGATGCCGATGGCGGTCGGGGCTGCGCCCTGAGCGCCGTCGAGGATGACGCCAGCGAGCGTGAAATCCGCCGCGAATTCGATCATGGCGTCGGCGGCGTCAGAGACCAGTAGCGGCTTTTGCGCGAGGCCACTGGCTGCGCGGAGGGTGAGGGGTTTATCGATGACCAGTTTGGCGGTTTCGGTGTAGAGGCCGCCCGCGGTCGTCAGCTCGATGATGTCGCCTGCGGACGCACTGGCACAGGCGGCAGTGAGACCATCAGTACCGGCCGGCACCTGGATAATCGTTTGGGCGGAGAGGGCGGAGAAGAGCAGAAACAGCAGTAGCGGTAATAGCAGGGCACTTTTTTTCATGACAGGCCTCACGGGTAAAGGGTTTCTGATCCAGACAGCATTGATTCAGGATGGACCCGAGTTCAGGACGCCTGAGATCCTTCAGACGTCCCGAACGTCGCTGTCCATGGCTGGAAAACGTGCTACTTGAGGAAAACCATTTTTCGCACCTGATCGAAGGAACCGGACTGCAGGCGGTAATAGTAGAGCCCGCTGGGCAGCGATGCCGCGTCAACGAGGACTTCATAACGCCCCGCCTCTTTCATCCCTTCGGCCAGGTTCATCACCTCACGCCCGAGCAGGTCATAGATTTTGAGCGCGACCTTGCCGGCCACCGGCAGAGTATAGGAGATTTTGGTCGCGGGATTGAAGGGATTGGGATAGTTCTGCGACAACTGATAGCTTGCCGGCAGGCCGTCCGGATCAGACTGCATCCCGGTATTGATCGGGCGATCGTAGCGGGTCCCCTTGGCATCAAGGGTCAGACTGTCGATAATGACCCCGTCCAGGTTGATGCTCTCGAAGTGCATCCGGTCGCCATCCACGCCAAACTTGACATAATTGACTGTCGATTTGGTTTTGCCGACCCACCAGCCGGATTGCTCCGAATAGGTTGCCGCACCGAAACTGCCGACCAGCATCTGCAGCCGGCCCTGGCCGGGGGCGCTGCCGTATTCAGCCACCGCCGAGGAATCCGAGACATTCAGGTTGATCGGTTTGGAACGGGTGTAGGTGTGATCATGTCCGTTGAGTACGACGTCGACGCCGTAATCATCAAAGGTCTTCCACCAGTAGGGGATCGCCGAGTCCATCTCGCCGGCATGTCCGCCGCTGGTGAAAAAGGGTGCATGAAAATAGACCACCGTCCAGGTGGCGGTATTCTTGGCCAGCAGCGACTTGAGCCAGGTCCACTGCGTCGATAGGGAGGCCTCCGATAAGAGGCAGATGAAGAGGGTGTTCCCCTGCCGGAAGGAGTACCATTTTTCATTGCCCGGCAGCACGAGCTGGTTCATGACCGCATTACCCGATTCGGTGTCGTAATAGAGGTGATTGCCATGGGTGTAATAGGTCAGGGTGTTCTCGAGATAATCCCGGCCCCAGGTGTAATACTTTTCCCATAGCCCGGGATAGAGTGAGTTATCGATAATGTCGCCGACGTTGATGTAGAAATCAGCCTTTTCGGCAGCTGCCATCGAGGAGATCTTTTGGAAGGCTTCGGTGCCCGCCTGGCAGTCGGCGCCGACGATGAAGGTGAATTTTGTCGCGGCGGTATCGCGTGCGGTCGTGAAGGTCTTGCGTTTTCCCCATAGTTCATTGAATTTGAAAGAGTAATAG
This sequence comes from uncultured Cytophagia bacterium, assembly GCA_964436305.1. Taxonomy (GTDB): domain Bacteria; phylum Zhuqueibacterota; class Zhuqueibacteria; order Residuimicrobiales; family Residuimicrobiaceae; genus JAKPUX01. The sequence goes on from CAYTCI010000010.1 coordinate 66,151, forward strand.
ATCGTGGACTGCGGTTTGAGCGTCGGAAAGGTGTAGTCAAAGAGGTATTCAGGCCGGTCACCCAGCTGATAGTTGTTATGGCGCACGCCCGGAAAGACGCCTTGCTCGTAGGCCTCGGTGTAGCCCCAGCGGATGGCATCATCGATATTGTAGTTTTTCCAGGTGACGGTCAGGTCCTTCAGGCCGTTGCGTTTGGTGCCCCAATGGATGTTGGTGGGCGGGTCGATCTTCGGCCACCAGCGCTCATCGCCGAGGCGCAAAAAGTCGCCATCCTCGAGGAAGAGGACCGCCGGAGAGTGCACGGAATAGGACAAGTCGCCGTTGGCCGGATCCTTGAGCAAGGGATCGGCATCGGGCACGACATTGACGAGTTGGAAATCGGTGGCACCATAGCTGAGATCGATGCTGCGGGTATTGAAGTAGAGGAAGTTCTCGACCCGCGAGTGGGTGCCGTAAATCTTGGTCGGGGCATAGCTGGTGTTGAGTTCCGGCAGGACGACCAGCGAATTGGTGAGCACCGAATAGTCGATGTAATGGGCGATGAGGTTGTAGCTGCCGCAGTCGTAGACCGTGACCTTGTTGATGGTGACCTGGGGGTCCTTGGTCTCCATCTTGGAATCGAAGGCATCGATATAGATCGCTTCGGAGTTCATATCCAGGAAGGTACAGTTGTCGACGGAAAAGACATTGACCGAGCCGGTGGCGGTGAGGGGGTCGTTGAAGCTGATGCCCATATCAAGAATGTGGGCAAAGGTGCAGTTTTGAATGAGGACCGAATCGACAACCGAGCTGGGGACGCCGAAGATGCCGAAACCGGTGGTTTGGCCCTGGTTGACAAAGTTGAGAAAATCGGTATCTGTCACCTTGAGGTTATAGCCCGTGGTGTTCGGGCTGTTGGTGATGCCGATGGCGGTCGAGTCACCGCCCTGCGCGCCGTCGAGGATGACGCCATCGAGGGTGAAATCCGCGGCGAACTCGAACAGGGCATCGGCGGCGCCCGAGGTCAGCAGCGGGCGCTGCTTGAGGCCGTCGGCGGCACGGATGGTGAGTGCTTTGTCGATCACCATTTTGTGGGTATTGTCATAGCGACCGCCGTCGGAAACCAGCATGATGGTCTGGCCGGCAACGGACGCGGTCAAGGCATTGGCCAGGGTATTTTCGCCGGCAAAGACGAAGAGGTACTCTGAATTGTTCTCCGGCCACCAGCGGGGATCGCCCAGGCTTTTGCCGTCATCCCCGGCGCCGATCGCCGGTGAGCCGGTCATCAGGGTGAAATTGCCGCTGACGGCGCTGGCGTAAAGCGGATCGACCCCGGCCTGGATGGCAACCAGCTGGCTGTCCGCCGCACCGGCCTCGAGGGTGACCTGATCCTGGCCAAAATAGAGGAGATTGCTGATGCGGGAATTCGGGCCGTCGATAATCGCTGCCGTGCCCGGCGAGCTCCCGGAGTTGGTGATGATCGAATTCTTGATGATCGCGCCGTCGATGTCGCGCGGGTAGATGTTGCCATTGGCGGCGTCATGGATGGTCACATGATCGACGAAGAAGGTAGCCTGTGGCACGGCATCGATGGCCGTCGACTGGAAATAGAGGGCATAACCGCCGATGTTCCAGAAGGTTGAATTGGTGCAGATGAAATGACGGACCTGCCCCGGCGCGATCGTGCCGCCGCTGAACTGCAGGGCTTGTTTGGTGAGGTGCGAAAAGCTGCAGCCATCGACCAGAAGGGTATCGAGCTGATTGGAATCCTCGCCATAGATCGCATAGTCGAAATTGACGAAATCGCAATCTCGGAGCTTGAGATTGTAGCCAAGCTGCAAGGCATACCACTCGGGTTCGGCACCGCGGATGCCGACCTCGCGGACGCCGCCGGCGATGGTGCCGTCGATCAAAAGACCTTCAAGGGTGGCGCTGTCGGCCGTCTGCAGCAGGGCCCAGCCGCCGGAAGCCGTCCAGCGGGGCTTGTTTTTCAGACCGGCTGCAGCCCGGATGGTGATGGGCTTGCCTTTGGTGATCACCAGATCGTTTCCCTCGATGTACTCGCCACCATCGGTGATCAGCTCGATGATATCGCCGGGAGCCGCCGATTCGTAAGCGGTGGAGATGGCATCCGATCCGGCTTCGACCTGGTGGACAGTCTGGGCGGAAAGGGAGGAGAGGAGAAGAAGTAAAACCCCAAACAGGATGAGATACAGTTTGTTCATGAGCAGCCTCTGGGTTAGGATGAATCCGACCGGTTAACGGCCTTCCGGATCACCCTCCCGGCGTACGGCTTTTTTGCCGGGAGGGCTGCAAAAAGGCCTTACTTTAAAAGCACCATTTTGCGGAGTGAGGTGAACTCACCCGCCTGGATTTTGTAGAAATAGACACCGCCGGACCAGGAGGCACCATTGACGTCGAGGGCATGGTAGCCCGCCTGCATCTTGCGATCGACCAGCACCGCCATCTCCTGCCCGAGGGCATTGTAGACCACGATCCGGACGTGGCTTTCTTTCGGCAGGGCATAGGTCAGGGTGGTCTGCGGATTAAAGGGATTGGGATAATTCTGCTTCAACTCAAAACGAACGGGCAGGGGATTGCCCTTGCTCTCTTCGATTCCGGTTGGCAGGGTATAGAGCCAGACCGAAGCCGCGCCGAGCGGCGAGTAATTGGGCACCTCGTCGTAGGCGAAGGCGGCGTAGTAATTATTCTGGAAGAGCATGGCGGTCGAATCGATGCAGGTTTCGGCCGGGCCCTGATAGACCACATCGCCGTCGCTGATGCCCGTCGGGAAACGGTCGGTCCGGCGCAGCACGATCACGCCCTGGAAATCGGGCGCCGGGGAGATTTCACCGGTGAGTTTGATGTCATCGATCTCGGCAAAGCCGCTGCCGGCGTTGGAGGAGGGGATGATAAAGTCGAAACGGGCCATGTTTTCGAGATCAAAGGTGCGATCGGTGTTGGCGTGCCAGGTAAACGCCGAGAAGAGGCGCAGATCGAGGACCGCATGTTTCCATTCCCGGGAAGAGAGATTCAGGGATTCGGAATACCACCAGTCATCGTTCTTGCCGTTGCGATCGTTGTCCTGCTCGACTACCAGGCGCAGGGCCCGGTCCGAGCCATCGCCGCGGTACCAGAAATCGAGATAGGGTGTGGAACTGATATTGGGGAATCCGGGGACCGCGAGCATTCCGCCGTACTGGTCCCAGGCGACGGTGATATTGTAATTGATACGCAGGGCACTGCCATGGCCTTCGGGACCGGCGACGATTTCGAGGGAACCGGTGGCGGTGCCGTCATTCTCGCCGACGAAGCCGTCAATGCCACTCTCAAAGGAGGCCAACGGCGCCTCCACATGCAGGGGATCGGTCGGATTCTGCCAGGAGAGCTGCAACTGGGTGCGGCTGAGCAGCGTCCCGGTCAGCGAGGTGACCGCCGGCGGGGCGATGACATCAGCGATGACGTTGATCTTGCCGCGGGAGAAGCGTTTGACCGGTGGATTCTGGGTGTCGCGGATCACCGCATAGATGTAGTAGACTCCGGGGGTGATGTGTGAGACATCCCAGTCGAAGTAGTTCAGGGAATCATCCTCACTGATGTTCTCGGCGATCAGTTCGCCCGGACTGTTGAGGTCCGCGGTATAATAGAGGTTGATGCTGGCGTTATCGTCGGGATCCGAATCCACCCAGCGGAGGCGATAGAGGTCGCTGCTGCTGTCCTCGATGCCGTCGGGTTCGGAGAGGTAGATGGTCGGCGGCGGGGTGCTGCTGGTGGTGAAGGTCGCCGAATAAAAGATCACACCGGCGGTATCGCGCGCCGCCAGGGTGACCAGATCACCGTTATCGCTGACATCGACGGTCGAAAAGCCCGGCCGTTTGGAATAGAACAGGCTGTAGGGTTTATCGACCAGATTGAGGTCGGTGTCGTAGAGGCTGAGGTTGGCACAGCCGGGGCGGACATAGTTGACGCCGGCCTTGTAGAGGTGCTCAAAACTGTGATCGTCGCCGGCGAAGGCGATGATGCGTTTGCCCAGCGCGGCATATTTTTCATACAGGGGCAGCAGGTTCTCTTTTTCCGTCGCTGACCACTGGCCGTGGTAGGCGGTGGAGAGCACATTGGTGTGGGCGTAGATAAAGATCCACTTGGTGTCGGCGTTCTTGATCTCCTCTTCCAGCCAGGCCAGTTGCAGCGAACCGGCGAGGTAGGAGGGGCTGTAGTCGTCACCATTGCTGTTGATGGCGATGATCTTGACGTCGCCGTACTCCATGCTGTAATAGGCCTCGGGGGTCTCGCCGTTCTCGGGATGGGTCGGCAGGGAGAAATAGTCATAATAGACCGAGGGGCCGAAGGCGGTTTCGTGGTTGCCGACCGAGCTGATCACGGTGATATTGTCGAGCAAAGGTTTGCCCGGGGTGTAAAAGCCGCCGTTCCACTCGTCGCGCACGCTGCCGTCATTGACAAAATCGCCGATAAAGACCGTCAGATCGACCGAGTCCTGCGGCGCCCGTTTGGCAATCCCTTGCCAGAGGCCGTAGTGGTTCTCGTGGATATCACTGAGCGTCATGATCCGGAAGGGCGTACCGCGTTCCGGTGCGGTCCTGGCCTTGTTGATATCCACGCCGACGTCCGTACCGTTGCCGACGCGATAGTAGTAGGTGGTGAAGGGCTGCAGGCCGGTCAGGGTGACCTCGTGCATGATGCCTTCACCGGCGATGAGCCAGCCCTCCGGGCCGGTCACGCTGCTACCCAGCTCCGGGGTGAGGCCGTATTCGACGATCGACGCAGGCGGATCGTTTTCCATGGTTTCCCAGACAATGCGCACCGAAGAGGTGGTCGGCGACATGCTGGCGGGCGCCTTGACCAGCTGCAGTTCATTGGATTTCTGGGTGGAGACGCCCCAGCGGGGGTCGCCGATGGTCGAGCCGTCATCGCCAAAGCCGATGGCCGGTGAGTTGGCGTAGAGCATGAACTGGCCCGCCTCCGCATCGACAAAAAGGGGATCGACGGCGAGGAGGTTCTCGCTCTTGCCCGTATGCAGGTTGATCTTGAGATTGAAATAGATGGAATTCTTGGCCAGTGAGTGGTCGCCATAGAGATAAAAGGCTGTGCCCTTGACCGTTGAGGCGGCGGCGATGGTGTTCTTGATCAGCGCGTTGTCGATGTAGTGGGCCAGGAGGCCATAGGAATCGAAGGCGTCATAAAAGGTGCAGTGATCGATGAGGTAGACCGGGCCGGGGGTGGCCAGGTTACCGTCGTGATCGCGGATATAGATGGCGTCATCGCCGATTTTGGCCATGGTCGAGTTGACCATGTGAAAATACTTGACCGTGCCGATGCTCGCCGCCGTACGTCCGCCGAGATAGATGCCCTCGTGGGCGATGGCGGTAAAAAAACAGCCCGAGATCGCCAGGGTGTCCACTTCACCCATATAGAGACCGTCATAAATGGCATGGCCGGTGGTGCTGCTCTCGCCGCCGAAATTGCGGAAATCGCAGTTCGTCAGAATGAGATTGTAGCCCTTCGCATCGGTGGCGATGCCGCCGGCCGCAAGGAGTGCACCCTTGCCGCCGTCCAGCACGACGCCGGTCAGGGTCAATCCCGCCTGGCTACGGATCAGGTAGCCGCCATCATCGGAGCTCCAGACCGGCGGATGGACGATGGTTTCGGAGGGCTGAATGGTGACCGGCTTGTCGATGACTACGGTAGAGGACTCGATATAGAGTCCGCCGTCGCTGGTCAACTCGATGATGTCGCCCGGATTGGCAGCAGCCACGGCCGCCGATATTTGATCCCGGCCGGCAGCGACGTATATGCGGCCGGAGAGTTTGGGCCACCAGCGCGGATCGCCGAGGGTCTTGCCGTCGGTGCCGGCATGAAAGGCCGGCGTGGCCTCCAGCAGGGTGAGATCGCCGTTGGCGGCGTCGGTGAAGAGCGGATCCACGTTGTCCAGGAACTGGCTGTAGGTGGCGCCGGTGCCGGAGACCGGGGCATTGAAGACCAGGGTGTTCTCGACGCTGCCGCCGAAAAGGTTGAACGATTGTCCGCCGCTGATGGTGCCATCGGTGGCAAAGAGGGTATTGCGAATGCTGACATCGGTGACACCGCTGTTGGTGCGGATGCGCTGGCAATTGTAAAAGGTGACATGGTCCAGTTCCAGACGCGGGCTCACCGTTGGCGAGGATTTGCTGTAGAAATAGATCGAGGGCTCGGTCTTCTTCAAGCCCATGAAGGTCGAGTTGCGGATGGAGAGGCGTTTGACGACGCCGGGATCGATGGTGCCGGCCGGAAAATAGAGGGCGCGGTTGGCGGCATTTTTAAAGAGGGAGCTGACGATCACCAGCGAGTCCACCGCGGAAGAGGAGCTGCCGTAGATCATGTAGTCAAAGTTCTGCAGCGTACTGTTGAGGATCTTGATGTAATAGCCGGCACTGCCGGAGGTGTTGATGGCCCGCTTGCCCGCTTCCTGTCCATCGAGGGTGAGGCCATCGATGATCAGCGTGCCGCCGACGGTCATGAAGGGCGAGGACTCACACCGCCAGATCGGTGCAGCGATGCCGGCTGCTGCGCGGATGGTGACCGCCTTGCCAGCGGTGATCTCTATGGTGGCACTCTCGGTATAGGTTCCGCCGGGAGTGACCAGTTCAAGGATATCACCGGCGGCAGCGGCCTGGTAAGCCGCAGAAATGGCGCCCGGACCCGCTTCGACGGGATGAACGGTCTGTGCAATGGAGGAGAGGGTGAGGCACAACACGAAACAAAGCAGGAAACAGGTGGTATTTTTCATCATCGGATCTCCTCTGATGATTGGATGAGGTCAGCTCCAGTCGTTTCGCCCCGAAATTCATGGATTCGCGCAGCGGGCAGGGTGAAACAACCCTGCCCGCTAGCTGAACCCTTCTGCTTACTTGATCAGCATCATCTTGCGAATCTCACGCGTACCGGCGCTCTCCAGGGTGCAGAAATAAATGCCGCTGGGGAGATCCTTGCCGCTGAAGGTGACGATATGCTCGCCGGCGGCATAGAGGCCATCGGCGAGGGAGGCCACTTGCTTGCCGAGCACATCAAAAACGCGAACCCGCACCTGGCCTTGCGACGGCAAGGCAAAGCGAATCCGGGTCTCGGG
>CAYTCI010000011.1:0-68637 GCA_964436305.1 uncultured Cytophagia bacterium
GACCGGGTGCCGGGCGATGAAGAGGCGGCCGAATTCTGGGCCCGCCGCACCAGCATCGATCCCACCCACATTCTGCGCTTCGGCAAGAAGGACAATTTCTGGGAGATGGGCGACACCGGCCCCTGCGGCCCCTGCTCCGAGATCCACATCGATCGCGGTGAGGGCTTTTGTACTGCCACCGATCCCGGTCACGTCTGCGCGGTCAACAGCGGCTGTGCGCGTTTCATCGAACTCTGGAATCTGGTCTTCATTCAGTACAACCGCGACGAACAGGGCACCCTGCATCCACTGCCGGCCAGGCATGTCGATACCGGCGCCGGCTTTGAGCGCGTCGTCTCGGTGCTGCAAAACGTCCGCTCCAACTACGACACCGACCTCTTCACCCCGATCATCGCCGAGATCGCCCACATCACCGGCAAGCCATACGGCGATGGGGAGGAGGGTGTAGCCTTTCGCGTCCTCTGTGATCATCTTCGCGCCCTCTCCTTTGCCATCGCCGATGGTGCGATCCCTGGCAACGAGGGACGGGGCTATGTGCTCCGCCGGGTCCTGCGCCGCGCTGCCCGCTTCGGCCGTACCCTCGGCATGCATGAACCCTTCATCTGCAGGCTGGTGCAGCCACTGGTCACCTCGATGGGCGATGCCTATCCGGAGCTGCGCGAACGGCAGGAGCACATCGAGCGCGTCATCCGCGCCGAAGAGGAGAGTTTTGGACGCACCCTCGACCGGGGTATCGAGATCTTTGAGGAAAAAGCGGCCGGCAGCCGCAGCGGAGTGCTCTCCGGCAGTGACGCCTTTTTGCTGCACGATACCTACGGGTTCCCGCTCGATCTGACCCAGCTGATGGCTCAGGAGAAGGGGCTGACGGTCGATGTTGCGGGCTTTGACCGGGCGATGGAAGAGCAGCGCCAGCGCTCGACGCGCAGCCGTGACGCCAGTTATGTGACCATCGAGGTGGAAGGCGGCATGGGCGAGGATTCCCGCTTCGTGGGGTACACCCAGGATCAATTGCAGACCGAGCTGGTCCATTATGAACCCGGGCGCATCGTCCTCAAGGAGAGCCCCTTTTACGCCGAATCGGGTGGACAGGTCGGCGATTCGGGTCAAATCGGCAACGCCCATTTTCAGTTCAGCGTCGAAACCACCCGGAATGTAGGCGCGCATATCGTTCATTTTGGTCAACTGACCGCGGGCACCGCGCCGGCGCCCGGCGATCGGGTTGAGGCGAAGATCGACGTCGAGAAGCGGCGGGCGACCGAGCGCAATCACACGGTCACCCATTTGCTCCACCATGCCCTGCGCAGCGTGCTCGGCGAGCATGTCCACCAGGCCGGCTCGCTGGTGGCCCCGGAGTATATGCGTTTCGATTTCACCCATTTTGAAAAGGTCAGCGAAGAACAGTTGCAGGCCATCGAGTCGATGGTCAATCAGGAGATTCTGCGAAACCGTCCGGTTCACTGGCAGGTGATGCCGATCGAGCAAGCCAAAGCGCTGGGGGCTATGGCCCTTTTTGGCGAGAAATATGGCGACCAGGTGCGCATGGTCGAAGTGGAGGATTTTTCACGCGAGTTGTGCGGCGGCACGCATGTGCGCGCCACCGGTGAGATCGGGCTCTTCATTCTGCGCTCCGAATCGGCGATCGCGGCCGGCGTGCGGCGGCTCGAGTGTCTCACCGGTCTGAGCGCCCGCGACTATCTGTTGGGGAGGGCTGCGGTCGTCTCCCGCAGCAGTGCCCTGCTGGGCTGCCGCGAGGAGGAACTGGCCGATCGGCTCGAAAAGCTGCTGCAAGAGCGCAAGAACCTGGAGGCTGAGGTGCGCAAGCTGCGCCAATCCTCCTCCAGGGAGAGCATCGGCGAGCTGGTGCAGGGCGCCAGGGAGGTTGCCGGCATCCGTCTGGTCACCGCGCAGATCGAGGCGGCCAATGTCGATGAGCTGAAAGAGGCGGCCGACCTGCTGCGCGAGGGGTTGCAGAGCGGTGTTGGCCTGCTGGCGACCGCCATGGGCGACAAGGTGCAGTTCGTCTGCGTCGTCACCCGGGATCTGGTCGAGACACGCAAGCTCAAGGCGGGTGACCTCGTGCGCGAAGTCGCCGCAGTAGCAGGCGGCAGCGGCGGTGGCAGTCCCCATATGGCCCTGGCGGGCGCCCGGGATCCGGGTCGTATCGCTGATGCCTTGAGCCAAACGGAGGGGATTCTGGCTGGAATCATCGGCCGACTGGAATCCGGCAAAAACCAGGGTGATCGAGCGTGACCAATGAAGATGAGGTAGTCCGTGAAGGTATATGAGCGGCTTCTGCAGATCAAGGAACAACGGGGCGCGGGATATCTGGTATTGATCGATCCGGACAAGCAGAGCATGCAGGAGGCGATCGATCTGGCCGGAATCTGCCAGGAAACCGGGGTGGATGCGCTGCTCCTCGGCGGGAGTTTGATGTTCACGCACATCTTTGATGATCTGATCAAGGGCATCAAGTCGGCCTGTTCCCTGCCGCTGATCATCTTTCCCGGGAGCACCCGGCAGCTCTCCCCCTATGCCGATGCCATTCTCTACCTGTCGCTGGTCAGCGGCCGCAATGCCTATTATATCATCGGCGACCAGGTGCTGGCCGCTCCGATCATCCGCTCGATGCAGCTGGAGGCGGTCGCGACCGCCTATATGCTGATCGAATCCGGGAACATCACCTCAGCGCAGTTTCTCAGCGATACCCGACCGATTCCGCGCGAAAAGCCGGACATTACCGTCGCGCACGCCATGGCGGCGGAGCTGCTGGGGATGCGCATGATCTATCTGGAGGCGGGCAGCGGCGCACGGCTTTCGGTGCCGGAGGAGCACATCGGCGCACTCGCCCGTCATGTCGCGCTGCCGATCATGGTCGGTGGCGGCATCCGCACCCCTGAAGATGCCGCGCGCAAGGTGGCCGCCGGCGCCAGTTTTATCGTCACCGGCAATATTATCGAAAAAAACCGCGATCGGGCCTTGATTCAGGCCTTCGCCGAGGCTATCCATATCAAGTGAACCAGCGGGTGGCTGGGAGGGTTATGGGATTGGTGGACACACACGCCCATTTGTTGCCGTTTTGGGATGACGGGGCGGATTCCTGGGAGACATCGCTGGGGATGCTGCGCATGGCGGAGGCGGATGGCATCGAGGCGGTGGTCTGCACGCCGCACATCCTTTCGCCCAAGGATCTCGACCACGAGGAGGCGCTGTGGGCGCGCCACACCGATCTGGTTGCGCGCGCGGCGGCTGCCGGGTTGAAGCTCCAGATTCACATGGGGTGCGAACTCTTTGCCCATCCCGGCCTCGATCTGACGCACAAGATGGCCACCCCCGCCGGGAACGGCCGCTATTTTCTCGTTGAATTTCCGATGGGCTCGATGCCCGACTTTGTCATGAAGGGCTTTTTCGCCCAGATCGGTGAAGCCTATACGCCGGTCATCGCCCACCCGGAACGCTATACGCGCATCCTGCAGAATCCGCAGGAGGCCTTTATGCTGGTGGAGAAAGGCGCTCTGCTGCAGCTCAACGCCGGCAGTCTCTTGGGTCTCTTTGGCGGGGCCGTGAAAGAGGTGGCCCTGCAGCTGCTGGACGCCAATCTGATCCACCTGATCGCCTCGGATGCCCATGATCTGAAGATGCGTCCGCTGCGCTTGCAGCCGGCCTTTGCGGCCGTCGCCGAGCGCAGCGGGGAAGCGCTCGCCCGGCGTCTGTTTGCGGAAAATCCCGCCCGGATTCTCCGTGGTGAGGAGGTCGTCAAGGATCCGCCCCGGCCGATGGCCGCCAGCCCCAAAGGCAGTTTCTGGCAGCGCCTGATGCCCAACAAAACCAGGTGAGTTTGATGAACCCGTCCGACTTTATTATCCAACAGCTCGAGGAGAGTGAAGCCCTTTTTGCCCGCATCCGCCAGGAGATGGCTGCGGCCATCGCACGGGGTGCGGAGATGATGATCGACACCCTGCGGCGCGGCAACAAGATCCTGATCTGCGGCAACGGCGGCAGTGCGGCCGATGCCCAGCACTTCGCCGCCGAACTGGTGGGGCGGCTGCAGCGGGATCGCAAGGCGCTACCGGCGATCGCCCTGACGACCGACACCTCCATTCTCACGGCGGTGGGAAACGACTATGGTTTCAGTACCATTTTCCGCCGCCAGGTCGAGGCCTGGGGCGATGACGGCGATCTGCTGCTGGCCATCAGTACCAGCGGCAACTCGCCAAACGTCCTCGAGGCGATCGGAGCCGCGCGGCAGCAGGGACTGCAGGTCCTTGCCCTTGCCGGCCGGGACGGCGGCGAAATGTCCAACCGGGCGGATCACGCCCTGGTTGTGCCGGCCCGCACCTCCCAGCATATCCAGGAGGGGCATATTGCCATCATTCACATCTGGTGCGCGCTCATCGAAGATACCCTGTTTCCGGCAGCATCCTAATCGTGAGTCGTATAGCGATTGAATTTTCTTAATTCCGCCATATTGATGGGGCTCGGCGCCATCGCCCTGCCCATCCTCATCCACCTCTTCACGCGGTCCCGGGCCAAACCCATCCTCTTCAGCTCCCTGCGATTTCTCAAGCAGCTCGAGAACCAGCAAATCCGGCGGGTCAGGATCCGTCAGATCCTGCTGCTGATCCTGCGCACCCTGGCGGTGCTCCTGCTGGTGCTGGCCTTCGCCCGCCCGACCTGCCGACGCCAGAGTGGCGCCGACACCCGCGCCCGGACCAGCGCCGTGATCCTGGTGGATAATTCGGTGAGTATGGCTATTGAGGAGAAGGGGGAAACCCTGCTGGATGCGGCCAAAAAAGCCGCGGGACTCGTCCTGGACCAGATGCAGCCGGGCGATGAGCTCTTTCTCTGCCCGCTCACCGACACCAGCCGGCAGGAATTCCGGCGGGCCGTGCACGAGCCGGCTGCCCTGCGTCATGAACTGACGAACATGGGGCTTGCCTATTCTGCCACGCGCCTGTCGGCGGGACTGCAGTTCGCCCGCAACCTGCTCCAGCGTTCCGCCAATCTCAATCGCGAGATCTACCTGCTCTCCGACATGCAAGCCAACGGATTTACTGCGGATTCGTTGGCGCCGTCTCCTGTGCCGATACGGCAGTTCGCCATTCCCATCCAGGCCGCTCATCCCGCCAACCTGGCGATCACCGGTGTCAAGTTGCGTTCGGCCATCCTCGAGGTCGGCAAGAGTGTTGAAGTCGAGGTGGCGCTGGCGAACACCGGCCGAGATCCCGGCCGCAACAAGCTGGTGCAGCTTTTTCTCCACGGCCAGCGGGCGGCCCAGCGCACTATAACGCTCGAACCGGGTGCAACAACCCTCGAATCCTTTCGGTTCATCCTCGATCGCAGCGGCTGGCTGGATGGCCAGGTACTGCTGGAGGATGATGCCTTGCTGCAGGACAATCAGCGCTATTTTTCATTCTACGTCCCGGAGCGGCTGACGATCGGGATCCTGGCGCAGCCCTCACGGGGCGGGGATCTGCTGCAGCTGGCCCTGCGTTCTTCTGCCGACTCCTCGGCGCTGATCCGGCTGGTGCCGGTCGTTCCCGAGCGCGCGGGCGCGCTGGAGCTGGACTCGCTGCAGATCGCTGTGCTCTATGATGTCAGCGGGTTGCCGGAGCCGGTCCTCGGCCGTTTGGCGGCCTGGCACAGCCGGGGGGGCGGCCTGCTGGTCGTCCTGGGGCGGCGGACGGACATCGCCTGGTACAACCAGCGGCTTGCACCCGCATTGCAGCTGGCGCCGGTGCTCGGCGAGTTGGGCCAGGGGGGCGGATTTTCGCTTAGCCGGATCGATGTCAGCCACCCGCTCTTTGCCGGCATCTTTGAGGGCGCGGCCCGCTCCTTCACCCGGCCGCAATTCACCCATGCCTTGCGCCTGGCACCGCCCGCTGACGAGAATGTCTTAATGGCCTTCAGCAGTGGCGACCCCTATCTGCTCGAATCGCGCGGCGAACGCGGTTCGGGGCTGCTCTTTTCGGCCGGTTTTGAGCCGGAGGAGAGCGATATGGCCTACCGCACCCTGTTCGCGCCCCTGCTGCACCGCAGCATGAGCTATCTGGCCTCGGGAGTACTGAATCAGGGCAGTGAGATGGTTGTGGGCGATCTTGTGCGCTGGCGGGTGCCACCTCCCCTGCTGCAGAGCCACTTCGAGCTCGCCGGCCCCGGCGATCGGCTGGATCGTGTCCGTCCGCTGGTGACGGCTTCGGGATCCTGGATCGAGTATGCGGAGACGCGCGAGCCCGGCATCTATCGCCTGCAAGCCGATGGTAAAACCGAGGCGATCTGGGCGGTCAATATCCCCGATGCCGAACTGGATCTCAAGACGGCAGAGAGATCCCGGATTACGGCATCCCATCGGCTGGTCTGGATCGACGATCCGGGCGCGATCGCCCGCGCCGTCCGCGAGGCGCGGGTCGGGCGGGAATACTGGCGGCCATTTCTGCTCGCCGCCCTGATCCTGTTGCTGGCCGAAATGCTCCTTTACCGCGACAAAGCCGGGCGAACCCCGGAGGAATGAGTGGAAAGCTATCCCAATAACTCGGCTGCGGTGCAGGAGCTGCGTGAACGCGCGATCGTAGTGGGGTTAATCACACGCGAGACCCCCTCCTGGCGGGCCGAGGATTATCTCGATGAACTGGAGCTGCTGGCGGATACCGCCGGGGCCGAGGTGATCGAAAGGGTGGTGCAGGAGCGCGACCGCCGCGATCCGGCCTTCATGATCGGCCGGGGCAAGGCGGAAGAGCTGGCGCAGCTGGTACGCTACCAGGATGCCGATCTGATCATCTTTGATGACGATCTGACGCCGACCCAGGCCAAGAACCTCGAAAAGCTGTGCGGTGTCAAGGTCCTCGACCGCAGCGGCCTGATCCTGGATATCTTCGCCCGGCATGCCCGTACCCGCGAAGCGCGCACCCAGGTCGAACTGGCCCAGCTCAAGTATCTGGCGCCGCGCCTGGCCGGCCAGTGGCGCCACCTCGAACGTCAGGTCGGCGGCATCGGCGTGCGCGGCCCGGGCGAAACCCAGCTCGAGGTCGACCGGCGTCTGATCCGTAAACGCGTTGGACTGCTCGAAAAGGAGCTCGAACGCATCGCCGGGCAGCGCGAGATTCGCCGCAAAAACCGCCGTGACTTGTTCAAGGCTGCCCTGGTCGGTTATACCAACGCCGGCAAATCCACCCTGCTCAATGCCCTGACCGACGCAGGCGTGCTGGTCGAGGATCGCCTCTTCGCCACACTCGATCCCACCGTGCGCAGTCTGCAGCTCGAAGCCCGCCGCCAGATCCTCCTGATCGATACAGTCGGATTCATTCGCAAGCTGCCCCATCACCTCATCGCCTCCTTCAAGAGCACGCTGGAGGAGTCCGCCGACGCTGATCTGCTTCTGCACGTCATCGATATCACCCATCCCGGTTATGCCGAGCAGATGATCGCTGTGGAGAAGGTGCTCCAGGAGCTCCATCTGACCGGCAAGCCGGTGCTCAAGATCTTTAACAAGATCGATCAATTTGATCAGCCGGGGGTGATCGCCCGGCTGCGCGAGTCCGAGCAGCCTTGCGTTTTCATTTCAGCGCAGCGGGGGATAGGCTTGACCCAGCTGATCGCGCGGCTCGGCGAGTTCGCGGATGCTGCCTTTATCAGCGAAACCCTGGAACTGCCGCTGCGGCAGGCGGGAGCGATCGCCCGGCTCTACGAGGTGGTGGAGGTGCTCGATACCCGCTACGATGAACAGGGGGTGGCGGTACAAATCCGCTTTCCCCGCAATCAGGAGCAGCGCGTGCGCGGCCAGATGAACAGAATCCTCTCCGGGGAGGGCGACGATGCCAGGGAGCGCTAGGACCGCGGCGGGCTTCCTCACCATCCTGGGGCTGCTCGTAGCTATGCCGGCCCCCGGCGGGATCGGGGAGCGCATCCGCGGCACCAACCGGCACTATCGCGAGGGCGACTGGACGACCTGGTCGTCGATGCGCCACATCCGCCAGCTGTGCGTCGCGCCGGACCGCGTCTATTTTGCCACAACCGGCGGAATCGGCTGCTACAATTCCATCAGCCAGCGCTGGGAGAGGCCGCAGACGGTCAGTGATGGCCTGGCCAGCGCCGACATCGACCTGGTGGCCTTTGACGAGAACAGCGGCTTCCTCTGGTGCGCGCAGCGGGAGGGTCTCAGCTATCTCGGTCCGGCCAGCCACGTCTGGACCAACCTCTTTTACGACGAGTGCGGCTTCCGCCGGGGCGAACGCGCGGTCTCTCTCGGATTCGGCAGCGATCGTTTTCTCTACGGGATCACCAGCGCCGGGCGCGCCTTCGCCTCGTGGGGCACCAGCGGGGAGATGGAATGGGATAAGGGTCCGGATGCTGAAACCCGGGTTGTCTGGTTCGGCCAGGCCGCCCGGCCGGAGGCTCCGCCCCCGCATCTTTTCCTGCCGCCCGGCTATTTTTATGATGACCCGTCACGGCGGATCACCGACCTGCATAACCGTTCCTACCCGATCACCTGCTGGCAGCGGGATTCCTGGAATTCGCTCTGGCTGGGCAGCTGGGGCCTTGGCGCCGCCCGCGTCGATCTGCTCAGCGGGCGGTATCAGCCGCTGCCCTACGGCCTGTGGGATCCGGCGGTGGCGGCCATGGCCTACGACCAGGATGCTCTCTGGCTGGGCGGCGATCAGGCGCTGCAGGGTTATGGCGCCATGACCCGCTGGGAGGTGGACCAGCGTGATCCCGAAGTATATGAACCGCGCCTTCTCAGCGGATTCAGCGACGACCGCATCACCGCAATGGCCTTCGATGACGATTACCTCTGGTTCGGCACCCGCAACGGCCTTACGCGCTACGACCTCAACCGGGGCAGCTGGCGTACCCTGAGCCAGGCCGAGCACCTCCCGGACCCGCGGATCACCCATCTCTATATGGATTCCACTTATCTTTGGGTGGCCACCGAATCCGGACTGGCGCGCTTGCTCAAATCCTCCTTTGGCAAATGGGACTCGCTGGCTATCGATATCATCGATCTCCGCCATCTGGGCTCGCTGCGCATCCCGTTTCTCGCCCCTCAGGGCGATACCCTCTGGGTCGGAACCGAGCTTGGCCTCTATCTCTTCAATACCCGCACCGACAGCGGCTATTTCTTCGGCGAGGGTTTTTATCCTGTCCGACAGGAGATCGAGGCGGTGGCCTGCTGGCAAGATGAAGTCTGGTTCGGCACGGCGGCGGGCATCGGCGGATTCAATGTGCGGACGGGGGAGTGGTTTACGCCCCCCGAGCAGCGCCTCGAGCCGGCCGGCGCCATCCACTGGATGGAGGCGGATGCGGCCTCGGTCTGGGCTGCCACGGAGCAGGGTGTCCCGCGCTATGAGCGCTCAAGCCGGCGCTGGATCCGCTATGGGATGGTGGACGGGCTGCCGGCACCGGCGGTGACGACCCTGATGCTCAACGGGGATTATATCTGGTTTGGCTCATCCCGCGGCCTGACCCTCTTTTACTGGAATGCACCCTATCGGATCGACTGATGATGACCTATCAGGAAGCGGAAGCCTTTCTGCTCGGGCGGGAGCTCTTCGGCTGGAAGCTGGGGCTGGAGCGGATGACCACCTTTCTCGCCGAGCTGGGGCAACCGCAGGAGCAATTTGCCACCGTGCATGTCGCCGGGACCAACGGCAAGGGATCGGTCACGGCGATGCTGGCGAGCCTCTTGCGCGAGAGCGGGCTGGCTTGCGGCATGTACACCTCACCGCATCTGCAGACGCTGCGTGAGCGGATCCGCGTCAATGGCAGCTGGATCGGCGAGGCGGAGGTGGTCCGGCTGGTGGAGCGCTGGCGGCCTCTGATCGAGTCGCTGCAATGCACCTTTTTCGAGACCATGACCGGCCTGGCCTTCCGTCATTTTGCCGATGCCGGCGTCGATGCAGCGGTCATCGAGGTCGGGTTGGGCGGCCGACTCGACGCGACCAATGTCATCACTCCCTTGCTCTCGATCATCACCAACATCGGTTTCGATCATATGGAGCATCTGGGGGATAGCCTGGCGGCCATCGCGGGGGAGAAGGCGGGAATCATCAAGCCCGCGGTCCCCTGCGTGACCGGATCGCTGCCGCTGGAGGCGGAGCGGGTCATTTTCGGCCGTGCACAGGAGCTCGGCAGTCCGATTTTGCGGGCGACGCAAGCGGTGCGGGTGCGGGATCTCCATCTTGCGGCAGAGGGGACGCGCTTCACCGCAGTCACTGCCGGTGCCACCTGGCCGGAGCTTTTCATCCCGCTGCCCGGGCCACATCAGTTGGGCAATGCCAGGACGGTCATCTGTGCAGCGGAACAGCTGGCCCGGCGGGGTGTGATCCCCTCGCCGCCGCCGCTACCGCGGGCCCTTGCCGCCGTGCACTGGCCGGGGCGCTTCGAATCGATCAGCACGGCGCCCCTGATACTGATTGATGTGGCGCACAATCCGGATGGTTTTGCCCGGCAGCGCTGGATGTGGCGCCATTTCTATCCCGGCAGGCCCAGGGCCCTGGTGCTCGGCCTGGTCAAGGAGAAGGACCTCGATGGGGTGATCCGCGAGCTGCCGGCGGAGGTGGTGATGATTTTTGCTGTGCCGGCTCCGAGCCATCGCGGCCTGCCCGTCGACGTGCTGACGCGGGCACTGCGGGCGGCCGGGCTGCCGGTCGCCCCCTGTTCTACGGTGCAGGCCGGTGTCGAAGCGGCCTGGAATTGGGCGGCCGCCGATCCGGATCGCGTGGTTTGCATCACCGGCTCCCATTATGTGGTCGGTGCGGCGCTGGATGGAATAAAGGGCTTGACAAAATCGTGAAGTTTTAATAAATTAAGGCGAAGTCAATCCTGCTTTGCCCCATAATAACACGCCCTGATCTTCAATTTTCCTCATAGATAGAGCACATCCTTATCGCTTGAAGCGAGAATCACCCACAATCGAATACCCAACTCCGGAGCATACTCTTGGCAAAGGTCCAGCTGGACAAGGTGAGCAAGGTCTTTGAGCATCAAGTCAAAGCGGTTGATGCGGTCGATATCGAGATCAAGGACAAGGAATTTATCGTTCTGGTAGGCCCGTCGGGGTGCGGCAAATCGACGACGCTGCGCATGATTGCCGGGCTGGAGGAGATCAGCTCGGGCGAGATCCGCATCGGCGAGCGTGTGGTTAATGAGGTGCCGCCCAAAGACCGTGATATTGCCATGGTCTTTCAGAATTACGCACTCTATCCGCATATGACGGTATTCGAAAACATGGCCTTTGGCCTGAAGCTGCGCAAGTATCCCAAAGAGGAGATTGCCCAGCGCGTCAAGGAGGCGGCGGAAATTCTCAGCATCGAGGATCTCCTCGAGCGCAAACCCAAACAGCTCTCCGGTGGCCAGCGCCAGCGGGTGGCCGTCGGCCGTGCCATTGTGCGCAAGCCCCAGGTCTTTCTCTTTGATGAACCCCTTTCCAATCTCGACGCCAAACTGCGGGTGCAGATGCGCACCGAGATCTCCAAGCTGCACACCCGGCTCGAAACGACGATGATCTACGTCACCCACGACCAGGTCGAGGCGATGACCATGGGCGATCGCATCGTGGTGATGAAGGATGGCCGCGTGCAGCAGATCGATACGCCGATGAATCTGTACGATGCACCGGTCAACAAGTTCGTCGCCGGTTTCATCGGCAGCCCGGCGATGAATTTTATCCCGGGGGAGATCGTGCGTGAGGAGGGACTCTGGTTCCGTGCGGGCGAGATGAAGCTGCGCATTCCCGACAGCCGGAGCGAGCGCCTCGACCCGCATCTCGGGAAGAAACTCATCCTCGGCGTCCGGCCGGAGGATTTGAGTGAATATGACACGGCGGCCAGGCCCCTTGCGGAGTGCAGTGCCTCCTGCCGGGTCGAAGTGGTCGAGCCCATGGGCAACGAGATTTTTGTCTATCTCGCCAATGGGGCCAATACCCTGGTGGCGCGGATGAACGTCCAGGCACGGCCGATCGTGAGCGCGGAGTACCGGGTTCTGTTCGATATGGACAAGGCGCATTTTTTCCTGGCGGAGAGCGAAGCGGCTATCCTCTGATCCTTCCCTGAACCGTTCATCCTCTCCTCAATCTCCCTGTCCGGTAATTTTTTCCTGGCATAAAGCTGTTGGTCCGGTGGTGGGTGGTGATTCCCCGGGGGTAGCCAAAGTCCAGGGCCTCCATTCTGATGTGCTGCCCTTGCACCCAGTGTGCCGCTGAATTCCCTGATGTGAACATCGCAAGCAAAGACCCTACTTACTACTATTTATCATGAGGTTTCAATGGATATTGCTGAACTCAAGGCGCGGAAAATTGCCGAGCTGAACAAGCTGGCCCAGGACATGGGCGTCACCGGCTGTACCGGTCTGCGCAAATCGGAGCTGATCTTCAAGATACTTGAAGAACAGACCAAAAAAGAGGGGCTCATCTTCGCCGAAGGGGTCCTCGAGGTGCTGCCCGACGGCTACGGCTTTCTGCGCTCGCCCGATTTCAATTACCTGCCCGGTCCGGACGACATCTATGTCTCCCCCTCGCAGATCAAGCGCTTTGGCCTGCGCACCGGCGACACGGTCTCCGGCCAGATCCGGCCGCCCAAGGAGAATGAGCGCTTTTTCGCCCTGCTCAAGGTCGAGGCGGTCAATTTCGAGAATC
Organism: uncultured Cytophagia bacterium; assembly: GCA_964436305.1. GTDB lineage: Bacteria > Zhuqueibacterota > Zhuqueibacteria > Residuimicrobiales > Residuimicrobiaceae > JAKPUX01. The sequence goes on from CAYTCI010000011.1 coordinate 12,626, forward strand.
CGGAAGAGGCCAAAAGCATCATCCTCTTCGACAACCTGACGCCGCTCTATCCCCACGACCGCATCGAGCTGGAAACGACGGCGGGCGAGATGTCGATGCGCATCATGAACCTGCTCACCCCCATCGGCAAGGGCCAGCGCGGTCTGATCGTCGCCCAGCCCAAAACCGGTAAAACCACCCTGCTGCAAAAGATCGCCAACGCCATCTCCACCAACCACCCCGAAATGAAGCTGATCGTCCTCCTCATCGACGAACGTCCCGAAGAAGTCACCGATATGGAGCGCTCGGTCAACGCGGAGGTGATCAGCTCGACCTTTGACGAGCCCGCCGAGCGCCATGTCCAGGTCTCCGATATGGTGCTGGAGAAGGCCAAACGACTGGTCGAGTATGGCCAGGATGTCTGCATCCTGCTCGACAGCATCACCCGTCTTGCCCGTGCGCACAACGCTGTCGTGCCCCACAGCGGCAAGATCCTCTCCGGTGGTGTCGACGCCAACGCCCTGCATCGCCCGAAACGTTTCTTCGGCGCCGCCCGCAATATCGAGGAGGGAGGCAGTTTGACCATCATCGCCACCGCCCTGATTGACACCGGCAGCCGTATGGACGAGGTCATCTTTGAAGAGTTCAAGGGGACGGGCAACATGGAGCTGGTGCTGGACCGCCGCATATCGGATCGCCGCATCTTCCCCTCCATTGACGTCAACCGCTCCGGCACGCGCAAGGAAGAGCTCCTGCTCGGCGACCTGGAGCTGAACCGCGTCTGGATTCTGCGCAAGCTGCTGGCCGAACTGGCGCCGGTGGAGGCGATGGAATTCCTTCTCTCGAAGATGCAGGGGACCAAGTCCAACAAGCAGTTTTTGGACTCAATGAATATGTAAGGCAAAGGTTTTTCTTGCTTTTGCCGATCCGTTTTCGTATATTTTCGATTGCAAATTTCCCTAAAATCACGAACCGGAGGATATACATTGAAAAAGGGCATTCATCCCAAATATGACGTCAGCACCGTCTCGTGCGCCTGCGGCCATTCTTTCAAGGTGCGTACCACGGTGGGTGACCAAAAGCTGGATATCTGCTCCAACTGCCATCCCTTCTTCACGGGCAAGCAGAAGCTGCTGGATACTGCGGGCCGCGTTGAGCAGTTCCGCCGTCGTTACAATCTGCCTAACAAGCAGTCCTAGCACCCTTTTCAGACGACATAAAACGGAAGATATCCCGCCACTGCGGCGGGACTTCCGTTTTTTTATTTTTTAACCCAGGCAGGAACCGCTTTCATGAATGAACCGGAATCTTTGGCTGTTGGCGGTCAAGCGATCATCGAAGGGGTGATGATGCGCGGCAGCGACCGCATCGCCATGGCCGTGCGCAAACCCGACGGTAATATCGCCCTGAAATGCACGCCCTTTATCTCCATCGTCAAACGCTGGAAGGTGCTCAATCTGCCGATCTTGCGCGGCGGCATCCTCCTCATCGAATCCCTGCTGCTGGGGGTCAAGGCCCTCAATTTTTCCGGGGATATCGCCATGGCCGAGGAGGCGCAAGCGGGTACAGCCAGGGCGGAAAAAAGCCGCTGGAACGATATCTGGATGGGGCTGACCCTCCTCTTTTCGCTCGCCCTCGGCATCGCCTTTTTCTTTTATCTGCCGCTGGTCCTCACCGATCTGCTCGGGCTGCAGAGCGGCTGGGCCTTCAATCTGGTCGATGGTGCGCTGCGCCTGCTCCTCTTCCTTGGCTATATCTATCTGATCTCCAAGTGGAAGGAGATCCGGCGGGTCTTTGAGTATCATGGTGCCGAGCATAAATCCATCTTCGCCCATGAGAACCATCAGCCCCTGACCCCGGCGGGCGCCCAGCCCTTCACGACCCTGCACCCGCGCTGCGGCACGAGCTTTCTCCTCATCGTCATGGTCGTCAGCGTGCTGGTCTTCATGCTGCTCGGCAAGCCGGAGTCGCTGGCCGATCGCCTGATTCGCATTGCCTTCGTGCCGGTCATCGGCGGGATCAGCTATGAGCTGATCAAGTTGTCAGCCAGGGCCGCCCGCAATCCCTTTTTCCGCATCTTCATCCTGCCCGGACTCTGGTTGCAAAAGATCACGACCAACGAGCCGGACGAGCAGCAGCTGGAGGTGGCCATGGTCGCCCTGCGCTGCGCCATCGGCGAGGAGTTCCAGGTGGGGCCGTCGGCAGTTGAATTGGTTTGAAAGAGGACCTGGCCGTGAAAGAAAAGCTCGAAGCGATTGCCGCCCGACATGAGCAGGTGCAAAAGCAGCTCAGCGATCCGGAGGTGCTGGCCAAACCGCAAATGCTGCGCGATCTGGCCAAGGAGGAGGCGGATCTTTCGGAGATCGTCGCGACCTATCAGCGCTATCTCAAGGTCGAAAAGGACATGGCGGGGGATGAAAAGGTCATTCATGACAATGAAGAGGCCGAGCTGGTCGAGATGGCCCGCGCCGAACTGGATGAGCTGCGCGGCGAGCTGGCCACCCTCGAGGAAAAGCTCAAATGGCTGCTGATCCCCAAGGATCCCCAGGACGCGCGCGATGCGATCATCGAGATTCGCGCCGGCACCGGCGGGGATGAAGCGGGCCTTTTCGCCGGCGATCTCTTCCGCATGTACCAGTACTATGCCGAACGTCAGGGCTGGAAACTCGAGGTGATGAGCGCCAACGCCCAGGGCATTGGTGGCTTCCGCGAGGTGATCTTTTCGCTTGCCGGCAAGGATGTTTACGGCAAGATGAAGTATGAAGGCGGCGTGCACCGGGTGCAACGGGTGCCGCAGACCGAAGCGAGCGGCCGCATCCACACCTCGGCCGCATCCGTGGCGGTCCTGCCCGAAGCCGAAGAGATCGATGTGGAGATCAACCCCAATGACCTGCGCATCGATGTCTTCCGCTCCTCCGGCCCTGGCGGCCAGAGCGTCAACACCACCGATTCGGCGGTGCGCGTGACCCATTTGCCCACCGGACTGGTGGTGAGCTGCCAGGATGAAAAATCACAGCACAAGAACAAGGCCAAAGCCCTCAAGGTGCTGCGGGCGCGTCTCTACGATCTGGCGCTCGAGGAGGAGCAGGCCAAGTTGACCGCGACCCGGCGCTCGATGGTCAGCACGGGCGACCGCAGCGCCAAGATCCGCACCTATAATTTCCCGCAGAACCGGGTGACGGATCATCGCATCGGCCTGACGCTCTATCAACTGGAGGGGGTGCTGGCCGGCCATATCGATGAGTTCATCGAGCAGTTGCAGATCGCCGATCGTACCGAGATGCTCAAGGTCATGAATTAGGGCCGGTGATGGCGGAGAACGCGGGCGCAAGAGTCTGGACGGTGCTCCAGCTGATCCAGTGGAGCAGCGATTATCTTGGCGGCAAGGGATTCAGCAATGGCCGGTTGCTTGTGGAGCGGCTGCTGGCCCACCTGCTGCGGCTGCGCCGCGTCGATCTCTATCTGCAGTTCGACCGGCCGCTGGAGGCGGGCGAGCTGGCGCAGTACAAGGCGCTCTTTTTACGCCTGGTGGCCCATGAACCGCTGCAATATCTGCTCGGCGAGACCGAGTTCATGTCGCTTAGGATCCTGGTGGGGCCGGGCGCACTGATCCCCCGCCCGGAGACCGAGCTGCTGGTCGAGAAGGCGATCGAGCGGGGCCGGGTGATGCTCACGAAACAGGAGAGCCTGCGGATCATCGATCTCGGCACCGGCACGGGTTGCATCGCCATCGCCCTGGCCGAGGCGCTGCCGCAAGCCACCGTGACTGCGCTGGACAAATCGCCGGCGGCACTGGAATGGGCGCAGAAGAACCGCGACCTGCATGGTCTCGGCAGCCGGATCACTCTGGTACAGCAGGATCTGACGGCGCCGCTGCGGCCGGAATGGCCGGGCGCATTCGATCTGGCCGTCACCAATCCGCCCTACATCCGCGAGGCTGACTGGCAAGAACTGGATCCCGAAATCCGCGATCATGAGCCGCGCGAAGCCCTCCTCGGGGGGGCGGATGGACTGGCCGTCTATGGCCGTCTGGCCCGGCAGCTGCCCCTGCTGCTGCGGGAGGGCGGCGAGGCGTTGATCGAGATCGGCGATGGCATGGCCACGGCGGTTGGCGAGCTCTTTAAAACAGGCTTTGAGAACGTCGAATTGTTTCATGATCTGGCTGGCAAGGAACGACTTGTGCACCTCTTCTCTCCAGGAGGAAACCATGAATGAGGGTATTTTTCGCGAATATGATATCCGTGGTGTCGTCAGAACGGACCTGACCAATGAGGTTGCTTACAATATTGGCCGGGCCTACGGCACCTGGATGAGCAAGCGGGGGCACAAACGGATCGCGGTCGGGCACGACGTGCGCCTCACCTCGCCGCATCTCGCCAAACTTTTCATCGACGGGGTGTTGACCACCGGGCTGGATGTCCTGATGGTCGGGGAGGTGATGACCCCTGTCCTCTACTTCGCCATCCTCCACCTCAAGGTTGATGGTGGGGTGATGATCACCGGCAGCCACAATCCCATCGAGTATAACGGCTTCAAGATGTGTGAAGGCCTCGCCCCGATCTACGGTGCGGAGATCCAGGAGTTGAAGCAGATCATCCGCAAGAATGCCTTTATCCGCACCAGCAGCGGCCATGTCACCAATCAGGAGATCTACCCCGCCTACCTGGAGATGATGCGCAGCAAATTTCACTTCGCGCGCAAGCTCAAGGTGGTGATCGATGCCGGCAATGGCGCCGCCGGTCCGGTTGCACCGGAATTGTGGAGCAGCCTCGGGGTGGAGGTCGTTCCTCTTTATTGCGATCCGGACGGCCACTTTCCCAACCATCTTCCCGATCCGACGGTGCCCAAATTCATGCAGGATTTGCGGCAGCTGGTCCTGGCCGAAAAGGCAGATCTCGGGATCGGCTATGATGGCGATGCCGACCGGGTGGGGATCGTCGACGACCGGGGCCGGCTGGTTTATGCCGATGCCCTTATGGCCCTCCTCAGCCGCGGGGTGCTGGCCAACCATCCGGGCAGCACGATCCTGTTTGACGTCAAATGTTCACAGCTGCTTCCCGAAGAGATCAGCCGGCTCGGCGGCATGCCGCTGATGTACAAGACCGGCCACTCCTTGCTCAAGGCCAAAATGAAAGAGCTGCATGCGCCCTTCGCCGGTGAGATGTCCGGCCACCTCTTTTTTGCCGACGAGTTTTTCGGTTTCGATGACGGGCTCTACGCCTCTGGTCGCCTCATGCAGCTGCTGGCCGAAAGCCCCCTCCCCTTCTCGGCCCTGGCCGACCAGCTGCCGGCCTTTGTCTCCACGCCGGAGATCCGCGTCGAATGCGCCGACAGTGAAAAATTCAGGGTCATCGAGGAGATGGTCAGGACCTTCAGCGCGGAGCATGAAACCATCACCATCGACGGCGCCCGCGTGCTCTTCGGTGACGGCTGGGGGTTGATTCGCGCTTCCAACACCCAGCCGGTCCTGGTCCTGCGCTTCGAGGCCCGCAGCAAGCAGCGCCTGGCCGAAATCATCGCCATATTTCGCAAGGAAATGGACAAGTTTCCCGCCATCGTCTTCGATCCCGACGAGCTGGCAGGATAGTGCGGTATGCTGGAGCGGCCCGAAGGAGATTCGGGCCGTTCTGTTTTGGCCCCTCCCGCATCGGCAGGGCCGGAAAGAGAGGATGCATCGGTGAGATCAGCAAATGAACGGGATATCAGCGCCGAGGTGCTGGCGCTGCTGGCGCGTGCTCCGAAGAGGCGATTCAAGGCAGTCGAACTGAGCCGGGAGTTGAATCTCGCGCGGGAGGGCTATCTCGAGCTGCGCAAGACGCTGCGCCGGCTGGTGCAGGAGGGCGCCCTGGTCAAGGTGCAGAAGAACCGGTTCGCCCTGGCCGGTCATTCCCCGGTGGTCACGGGACTCTTGCGGGTCAACTCGCAGGGGTTCGGATTTGTGACCCGCGATGACGGCGGTGAGGATGTTTTCATCGGGGCGAAGCAGATGGCCTCCGCCCTGCACCGCGACCGGGTGAGTGTCCGTCTCTTCGCGACCCGTCAGGGCGAGCGCCCCGAGGGGGAGGTGACCGGGATCCTCGACCGGGGCCGCGACCGCATCGTCGGCACCTTCCGTTGGGGACGCAAGTATGCCTATGCGGTCCCCGATGACATCAAGATCCAGACCGATGTAATTCTGCCCGATCCCGAGGAATCCGGGGCGGAGGAGGGTCAGAAGGTGGTGGTGGTCATCGATCGCTGGCCTTCGCCCCACCAGAATCCGGAGGGCCACATCACCCATGTGCTGGGCCATCCCGGCGATCCCGGCGTCGATATCCTCTCGATCGTGCATGGCTTCAGCCTCGATCCCGAATTCCCCGAAGAGGTGGAAGGCGAGGCGCGGGCGCTGGGTCGGGGGGTCCCGCCGGAGGAGTACCGGCGGCGGCTCGACTGCCGCGACTGGCTGATCTTCACCATCGATCCTGTCGACGCCCGGGATTTTGATGATGCCGTCTCTTTGCGCACGCTCGAAAACGGCCACCTCGAGCTGGGTGTCCATATCGCCGATGTCAGCCACTACGTCGCGCCCGCCGGGGCGATCGACCGGGAAGCGGAGGAGCGCGGGACCTCGGTCTATCTGGTGGACCGGGTGATTCCGATGCTGCCGGAACATCTCTCCAACAACCTCTGCAGCCTCGTGCAGGGTGAAGAAAAGCTCTGTTACTCGGTACTGATGGAACTCACCCCGTCGGGCTCCCTCGTCGGCCATTCCTTGCACGAAAGTATCATCCGCAGCAGCCGACGGCTCACCTATGAGGAGGCCCAGGCGCTGATCAATGCCGCGGGGGAGGATCCGATATCACGGCAGCTGGTCCGGATGGGGGAACTGGCCGAGGCGCTGATCCGCCGCCGCGATCAGCGCGGCAGCATTGATTTCGAAAGCCAGGAGGTGCAGGTCGTGCTGGATGAGCGCGGCCATCCGACAGAACTCCGCCGCCGCGAGCGTCTCGCCAGTCACCGCCTGATCGAGGAGTTCATGCTGCTGGCCAACGAGACTGTGGCGCGCCATGTCGGTGTCGAGATGGCGGCGGAGGGGATCGAGGCGCCGCCCTTTGTCTATCGCATCCATGAAAAGCCGGACCGCGATGATGTCGCGGATCTGTTAAAACTGCTCGCCAATTTCGGTATCGTCCAGACCGCCCCCAAGCGCATCACCCCCCACTATTTTCAGAAACTCGGCAGCGTCATCCGCCGGCATCCGGCCGCCGTGGTGCTGCAGGACGCGATGCTGCGCACGATGATGAAGGCCCGCTACAGCACGGAAAATCTCGGCCACTTCGGGCTGGCCTACAGCCATTATACCCACTTCACCTCCCCGATCCGGCGCTATCCGGATCTGCTGGTGCATCGTCTGCTCAAGGCCTATACCAGCGGCGCGAGCGCCGGTGAGATCGCACCGCTGACCGAGCGGCTCGATGAACAATGCAGGGAGGCGAGCGAGAACGAGGTGCGGGCCGCGGAGGCTGAGCGGGCTTCGATCAAACTCAAGCAAATCGAGTATATGGAGGGCCATCTCGGCGAAGAGCATGCGGGTTTTATCAGCCGGATTGTGCCTTTCGGTCTCTTTGTCACCCTGCCCGAGCTGCTCATCGATGGCCTGGTCCATATTTCCGATCTCGGCGATGATTACTACCTGCGGGAACCCTCGGGATACCGTCTGGTGGGACAGCATACCGGCAGGGCGTATGCCCTCGGCGACAAGGTGCGTGTCCGGATCTCGCGCGTCGACCGGAATGAAAGGTTGGTCGACTTTGTTCTAGTTGCCAGAGAAACCGAAAAGGGCGGCGGGGGAATCCGGGGGAAAAAGGGGCCGCACCGGATCCAGCCACTCAAAAAACAACGGAAAACGCGCAAGAAATAGCATGCCAATCGAGGTACTATGGCCAATGTTCTGGAACTGGAAGGCGTGCGGGAAATCGCCCGTGGCACCATCGAACTGAGCTTCAAGCGTCCCGGAGATCTGGTACACCTCCCGGGTCAAAACATGAACCTGAAGGTGCCGGAGCTGCATTATCCCGATCCACGAGGGCCGCGGCGGACTTTTACCATCGCCTCGGCGCCGCACGAGCCCCGGCTGCTCTTCGCCACCCGTGTGAGCGAGAGCGGGTACAAGCGGACCCTGCTGGAGCTGGAACCGGGAGCGCTCTTTGAGTATCTCGGGCCGCGGGGTGAGTTCCTCTTCGATGCGGCGGTGCCAGCGGCCGCCTATCTGGCCGGCGGCATCGGCATCACGCCTTTCCGCAGCATGCTTCTCCACGCCGCACATATCGGGATGCGCCGGCCCACCACCCTGTTTTACAGCAATGCTGTGGTGGAAGCCAGCGCCTATCACGATCTTTTCACCGATCTGGCCGAGCGCGAGGAGCAGTTCACCTATCGGCCCACCATGACCAACCTGGCGCCGGATGATCCATGGCCGGGAGAACGGGGCTTCCTCAGCGCGGAGCGGCTGGCCGAGGTACTGCCCCAATTCGCCGAGACGGTCTTTTTCCTCTGCGGGCCGCCACCCTTCATTGAGGCTCTCAGCGGGCAGTTGACCGCCCAGGCGCCCGCTGCCGGGCAAGTCCGTACCGAATCGCTCTTTGGCTATTAAGCGACGACGGCGCCGCCATTCCTCCTGCTGACCGCTTTTCAGCCTCCTTAAAAGTCTTTACCATTTCCATTTTGGGAGGTCTCCATGAGGCGTCTACTCTATTTTATCGCCCTGTTTGTTTTTTTTATCGTCCTCAGTGCCGCCTTGCGTTCGCCCCGGCAACTCGGCTATCTCAGCGATGAAGTGCTGGTGCGCTTCAAGCCGGCGGTAAGCACCCAGGCGGCCTCTACACTGGCGGCGACGGTGCAGGCGCGCGTGGTCGCGGTGGTGCCGGCGCTGCGCATGCAGCGGCTGCGCCTGACCGGCACGATCAGCGTCGAGGAGGCTCTCCGCCGCCTGCGCGCCCTCGATCAGGTCGAGCTGGCCGAACCCAACTACCGGGTGCGCGCCCTCGGCATTCCTAACGATCTCTCCTTCAGCAAACAGTGGGGTCTGAACAATTCCGGGCAGAACGGCGGGTTGGCCGATGCCGACATCGATGCGCCCGAAGCCTGGGACACCATCACCGGGTCGGCGACGGTCCTCGTCGGCATCGTCGACAGCGGCATCGACTACCGCCACACCGACCTGCGCGCCAACCTCTACACCAATCCGGGCGAGGATCCCTGGAGCAATCCGGATGATCCCACCACCGGCAACAAGATCGATGATGACGGCAACGGCCTGGTCGATGACTGGAAAGGGTACGATTTCTATACCGACACCAACAATCCCTACGATGAAAATGGCCATGGCACCCATGTGGCCGGGATCATCGGCGCCACCGGCAACAACAATCTCGGTGTCGCCGGCGTTTGCTGGCAGGTCCGGCTGCTGCCGCTCCGGTTTCTCGATGCTTCCGGGAACGGCAATGTCGGCGATGCCATCGAAGCGATCGACTATGGCGTGCGCATGGGAGTGCGGGTTTTCAACAACAGCTGGGGGGGCGCGGACAAGTCGACTTTTCTTGAGGATGCCGTCCGGCGCGCCCATGACGCCAACGCGCTGTTTGTCGCGGCTGCGGGCAACGACGGCGTCAACACCGACACCGCCCCCGAATACCCCGCCTGTCTGGAGGTCGCCAATGTCGTCTCGGTAGCGGCGAGTGATGCCGGCGATCAGCGGGCACTCTGGGGCGATGATAACAACGACAACACCAATGACTGCGGCTTCGCCTGTTCCAACGCGGTGGCGGCCGTTCCGGGCTCCAATTATGGCCCCACCTCCGTCGATCTGGCCGCGCCCGGCAAGGATATCTATTCCACGGTCCCCGGGGGGTATGCCCTCTTTTCAGGGACCTCGATGGCGGCACCATATGTGTCGGGTGCAGCCGCTTTGCTGCTCGCCCGCAACGTCTCCCTGACCGACCTTCAACTCAAGCAGCGTCTGCTGAGCAGTGTCGATCCCCTCGCCGCCTTCAGCGGCCTGACCGTGACGGCCGGCCGGCTGAATCTGCAAAAGGCCCTGGCGGGCCTGCCATAAGGACTTTACACAAACTTAACTTGTAATTCTGCTAACAGAGGGCTAATTTAGAGGCCACAATACGGACTGCCGGCGCCGGCGGGTGACGGCGGTGTCACGCCCATCAGCAAAGGATCGCATCGTGACCCTGTACAACGAATCGCACTACGAAAGATCCCTGCAGCACGACATCGAACTGCTGCAGCACAAGACCCTGGAGATGGCGACGCTGGCGGAAGGTGGTCTGCGCAATGCCATCACCGCCCTGCAGACCAGGGACCGGCAGCTGGCCTATACGGTGATCCTGCGCGACCGTTTCGTCGACAGTTTTGAGACCGAACTGGATCGCCTGAGTCTCGAGTTCATTGTGCGGCAGCAGCCGGTCGCCAGTCATTTGCGTTTCGTCTTTGCCACGATCAAGATCATCCGCGAGCTGGAGCGCATCGGCGATTATGCCGAGAGCATTGCCCGGCAGGTGCTGGCGGTCATGGATCTCGCACCGCTTCCTCCCCTGGATGATTTCATCGCCTTGTCGGATGTTGCGATCGCAATGTTCCACGATGGCGTGCAGGCCTTTATCACCCGGGATGTCGAGCGAGCGCGCCAGCTGATGATCCAGGAGGATATCGCCGATGAGATGCGCAACCGGATCAATGCGCGGCTGATCGAGGCGGAGGAGCGGGGCGAACTGGCCCTTGAAGCCCTGGCGCCGCTGATGACCGTCGCCCGCCGCCTTGAACGGACCACCGATCAGGCCAAGAATATCTGTGAAGAGATCATCTACATGTCCACCGGCGAATCGGTCAAGCACCGGCCCGCCGACATTTTTCGCATCCTTTTCGTCGATGAAGCCAACGACACAGTCAGCCAGATGGCCGAAGCGATCGGCCGGGCGCAGACAGCCGAGCAGTTCGCTTTTTCCAGCGCCGGGTTGACCCCCGCCCGAGAGATCCAGCCCGCACTCCGGGCCTTTATGGCCGGCAAAGATTTCGCCATGGCGGGTTACCAGCCCAAGGATCTGATGCAATTTCTCGACACCCTGCCGGTTGACGTTATTGTCGCGCTGAAACCGGAGGTACGCAAACGAATACCGGCCACTGTCGCCAACTGCATGGTTTTTGAATGGGCGATCCCCGCACTTGATCCCGCCAGCGAGTCCGAAGCGGCCTTTTCCGCTCGCTGCGAAGCCGTCTTCGCCCAGCTTGCGCATCAGATACAAGAACTGGTGCAGGCGATCATCGGCCACGATCAGAACACAGGCCTGCATGCGCGTGAATGAGCTCGAGCAAACAGGCGGGCAGCCGGCCTTGCCGCGCACATCACCCCGGTGTACCCGTCCGGTGGGATGGTGGCGTACCGCCTGCCGCAGAGGCTCCACCGGGCTGCTGCTGGCGCTGCTGCCGGCCCTGCTGCTGACCAGTTGTCTGCGCGGCCGCCCGCCCGGTGCTGCCGGCCAGGGTGCAAAGCACGTCATTCAGAACACCGGTTCCGATACCATGGTCAACCTCGCGCAGGCCTGGGCGGAAGCCTATGGCCTCATCGATCCCGAGGTCTCGGTGGAGGTTTCCGGCGGCGGCTCCGGGACCGGCATCGCTTCTCTTATCAACGGCACGACCGATATCGCCAACTGCAGCCGCAGGATGACCGCGACCGAGAAACAGGAGGCGATACAGAACACCGGCAAGGATCCGGTGGAAAATCTGGTCGGTTATGATGCTCTGGCCATCTTTGTCAACCCGGCCAATCCCCTGCGAGAGATCAGCCTTGAGCAACTGGCGGAGATCTATGGCGAAAAAGGCCACTTCACCCGCTGGAGCGATCTCGGCGTGGTGATGCCCGATCACAAGCGTGACGAAATCATCATCGTCAGCCGCCAATCCAATTCCGGGACCTATGAGTATTTCCGTGAGGCCGTGCTCGGCAAAACCCGCGACTTCCGGCTCGGGACGATCGATATGCACGGATCCAAGGACGTCGTCGAGCTGGTCGCGAGAACCCCCGGGGCGATCGGCTACAGCGGCATGGGCTATGCGAATGCGAAGGTACGGATGCTGCACGTCAGCAAACAAAATGGCCAGGTAGCTTACAGTCCGGATGTCCAGAATACCCAGAAGGGGACCTATCCGATTGCGCGCCCGCTCTTCATGTATACTCTGGGAGAGCCGCAGGGGGAGGTCAAAACCTATCTCGACTGGATCCACTCTCCCGAAGGACAGGGCCTGGTGGTGCAATCCGGCTATGTTTCGCTGACCACCAGGACGGCCGCGGAAGCCGGGGGGTCGCACCAGCCATGATGCCACCACGCCGTACGTTTGAACCCCTGAAGGAATGGCTGATTGAACGCGTCATATGGCTCTGTGGCGTCAGTGCCGTTCTCTTTGTTTTTGGCATCTTCCTCTTTGTCTTTCGCGAAGGGGTCGAGTATCTCTTTCGCGGCTTCAAGACCGGAGAATTTTTCACCAGTATCGAGTGGTATCCCACCTCGCGCACCCATGTGCGCTATGGCGCCCTGGCGCTGATCATCGGCACCTTCAGTGTCTCCTTGCTGGCGATGGTCATTGCGGTCCCTTTCGGCATGGGGGCGGCGATCTTTCTCTCCGAGTTTTGCCCGCCGCGCCTCAAGGAGACCCTCAAAATCGTCATCGAGCTGCTTGCGGCCATTCCTTCGGTGGTGTGGGGATTCATCGGGCTCACCATCATGAACTCCCTGTTGGTCCAACTTTTCAACGCGCCGCTGGGCCTGAATATGCTCAACGGGGCGATCATCCTGGCGCTGATGAGTGTGCCGATCATCGTTTCGATCGGCGAGGATGCGCTCAAGGCGGTGCCCGACTCGTATCGTGAGGCGTCGCTGGCTCTCGGCTGTACCCGCTGGCAGATGATCTTCCGGGTTTTACTGCCGGCAGCGCGCAATGGCTTGCTGGCGGCGGTGCTGCTGGGAGTCGGGCGCGCGGTCGGCGAGACCATGGCGGTCCTGATGGCCACAGGTCATTCGATCCGCATCCCCCACAGTGTCCTCGAACCGGTCCGGACCCTGACCGCAACCATCGCTGCGGAGCTCGGCGAAGCCCCGGTCCATTCCGATCACTATCAGGTGCTCTTCATCATTGGCATCCTGCTTTTCACCATCACCTTCATCATCAATATCACCGCGGACCTGATCGTGCGCGGAATCCGCAAAGAGCAGTAACCAAAAAAAAGCCATGTTCGAAGCCACCGAGTATACCCGCAAGAAAGCCAGACAAGAGTCGGCGATCAAATATCTCCTGCTGACGATGACCCTGCTCATCGTCCTCCCCCTGGTCCTGATCATCCTCTATCTGCTTTACAAGGCAGCGCCGGTTCTCTCGCTTGATTTCCTCCTCGAGAATCCGATCCACGGCATGCGCGCTGGCGGCGTCTGGGCTCCGCTTCTGGGCACCATCTATCTGGTCCTGCTTTCGCTGCTGATCGCTACGCCGGTGGGGGTCTTCGCTGCGGTCTATCTCAACGAGTATGCGGGCAACAACTGGATGACGCGGGTCATCAATCTGGCGGTCGTCAATCTCGCCGGCGTCCCCAGCATCGTCCATGCCCTGTTCGGCCTCGGCGCTTTTGTCCTCTTCGCCGGCATCGGCCGATCGATCCTGGCCGCCTCCCTGACCCTGGCGATCATGACGCTGCCGGTCATCATCGCCAGCACCAAGGAGGCGCTCGCGGCGGTCCCCTTCTCCTTTCGTGAGGCATGCTGGAATGTCGGTGCGACGCGCTGGCAGACCATCCGCCATGTGGTCCTGCCCAACTCCATCACCGGCATTCTGACCGGCATTATTCTCCAGGTTTCCCGTGCTGCCGGCGAGACGGCGCCGGTGATGTTCACCGGGGCGGTCTTTTTCAAGGCGATCACCCCGGGCGATCCCTTCGCCTACGGCCTGCTCGACCAGTGCATGGCCCTCTCGATGCATCTCTTCACCGTCTCCACCCAGGTTCCGGATGTCCCCGAGCCGCTGACGTATGGCACGGCGGTGGTGCTGCTCGGTGTGGTGCTGCTCTTCAATGCCCTGGCGATCCTGATTCGCGTCAAACTGCGGAGCCGCAAGAAATGGTGAGCCCGGAGGCCAAAATTTCGGTCGCCGGCCTCAGTGTCGCCTACGGCGCGGTGCAGGCCCTCAAGGGGATCTCCTTTGACATCCGCCAGAACGAGATCTTTGCCATCATCGGCCCGGCGCAGTCGGGGAAGACGACCCTGCTGCGCACGATCAACCGCACCCTCGAGCTGACCCCGGGCGCGCACTGCACCGGATCGGTAAAGGTCGATGGCCAGGAGGTGCGCAAGGTGAAGAACCTCTATGCGCTGCGGCGCAAGATCGGCATGGTCGCCCCGCTGCCGGTCGGTTTGCCCATGACCATCTATGACAATGTCGCCTTCGCTCCGCGCATGAGCGGCATGCGCCGCAAGGGGGAGATCGACGAACTGGTCGAGCGCTGTCTGCGCCAGGCGGCGCTGTGGGATGAGGTCAAGGACCGTCTCAATACCCTTGGCACCAAGCTCTCCGGCGGGCAGCAGCAGCGGTTGACCATCGCCCGCGCCCTTTCGCACCAGCCGGAAATCCTTTGCCTGGACGAGTTCTCGATCGCCATCGACCCGGTCACGACCATGCGCATCGAGGAGGTGCTGCGGACCCTCAGCACGCAGATGACCATCATCCTGGTGACCAATCTGACCCAGCAGGCCCGCCGGCTCTCCGACCGCACGATGTTCCTCTTCGAGGGCCGAATCGTCGAGCTGGACCGATCCGAGGTGATCTTTTCACAGCATCCTGCGGAGCAAAAGACCTACGATTACATCAACGGGATTTTTGGATGATCGAGCCGGCCTACAGCATAACCACCCGCAACCTCAGTCTCTGGTACGCTGACTTTCAGGCGCTGCGCAGTGTCAATCTGCAGATTCGCGATGGCCTGATCACCGCCCTGATCGGTCCATCCGGCTGCGGCAAAACCACCCTGCTGCGCTGTTTCAACCGTGTCAATGAACGCTACGGCAATGTCAGCACCACCGGCGAGATCCGCCTCCTGGGCAAGAACATCTACGATCCCGACATCTCCCTGATCGAGCTGCGCAAGAGCGTCGGGATGGTGTTTCAGCGCCCGAATCCCTTGCCCATCTCCATCTATGAGAACGTCCTGTTTGGCTTGCGGCTGCATACCCCGCCCGGCGAACTCAAGCGCGACCGCCTCGACGCGGCGGTGGAGCAGGCGCTCACGGATGTCAACCTGTGGGCCGACCTCAAGGACCAGCTCAAGATGAGGGCCACCAGCCTCTCGCTGGATCAGCAGCAAAAACTTTGCATCGCCCGGCTGCTGCCGCTCAAGCCGGAGATCATCCTCATGGATGAGCCCTGTTCAGCCCTCGATGTCGAGGCCACCCGTCAGGTGGAGGAGCTGATGCTGGAGCTGGCCGGACGCTATACCATCGTCATCGTCACCCACAACATGGCGCAAGCGAAGCGTGTCAGCCATGAATGTGCTTTTATGCTTCTTGGCGAGCTGATCGAGCACAGCCGCACCGAGGATCTCTTCATCCGTCCGCTCGACCACCGCACGGCGGATTATATCGAAGGCCGTTTCGGTTGATACCGTTCTGCCGCCGGCATCCAGGGCGGCAGGGATTCGTTGTACATCTTTCCTCTTCATTACGCCCCTTCGGCGTTCACGCTCGCTTTCCCGCCTCCCCTCGGAGTGGTGGCCCCCGCGATAATTCCGCTTGAAACAGTCCCGCGAAATAAGTAACTTGTCAGTCAAATTCAAGCCGCCGTGCAGGACTTTTCATGTCAGCAGCAAACGAAATATGCGCCGGACTGGATCTCGGATCGGTTTGCGCCAAGCTGGTGCTCGCCTTTTCTCCGGGTGAGGCGGCCCGGATTCAGGCGGCGTGGCCGGAGCTGCAGTCGCTCGGCCGCTGCGCCGGTCAGGAGCTGCTGGGCTTGCAGCGGCCGGTCCGCGGTGAGCCGCTGGCGCTCGCCCGCGCGCTTTTCGCGCGCCTGCTGGCGGATGATTTTGCCGGCTGGACGGTGCGGCTGCAGCTGACCGGGAGTCACGCCAAGCTTCTTGCCGGACAGCTGGCGCTGCCGCATATCAACGAGTTCAAGGCGATTGCACACGGAGCCGTCGCCTGCGATCCCGGGGTGCGCACCATTCTGGAGATCGGCGGGGATGGCTCGCGCTATCTGCAGGTCCGATTTGATTCCGCCACCGGCTATCTCGCGCTGCTCGATTATGCGCGCAACGGCGAGTGCGCCGCGGGCACAGGCGCCTTCATCGACCAGCAGGTAGCGCGCATGGGGTATAGTGTCGCCGAAGTGGGATCGCTGGTGGCTTCGGCCGGGAAACCGGCCAACATCGCCGGGCGATGTTCGGTTTTTGCCAAGTCCGATATGGTGCATGCCCAGCAGCGGGGCTACTCGCCAGGAGCGATTCTCAAGGGATTATGCGAGGCGGTGGTACGGAATTACCGGGGCACGGTGTTGCGCGGCAAGCCTCTGGAGCCGCCGGTGATGTTCCTCGGCGGGGTTGCCGCCAATCCGGGCGTGGTCACCGCCCTGCGCGAGGCGCTTGGGATCGAGATTGCAGTTCCCGAGCTGCATCTTTTCGCCGCAGCGCTGGGATGCGCCCGGCTGGCGGGCGGGATGACGCTGACGCATGCCCATCTTGCGGCGCTGCACCGCCTGGAGGTGGCGCGACCGGCGGGTGAAAGCCATGGCTTGCGGCTCACCCTGGACCAGGTCGATTTCATCCGCGAGGAGCAGCACCGTCCCCTCGATGGCGACGGCGGGTTCGAGGCCTATCTTGGCATCGATGTCGGATCGGTCAGCACCAATCTGGTCCTGCTCGACGGCGACGGCCGGGTCCTCGATGAGATCTATACCCGGACCGAGGGCAAGCCGGTGGAGGTGGTGCGGCGCGAGCTGCTGCGGTGGCGGGATCAATGGGCCGGCCGGATTCGGGTTGCCGGCGTGGGCACGACCGGCTCGGGCCGCGAGATCGCGGCCGAGCTGGTGGGAGCCGATACGATCAACGACGAGATCACGGCGCACAAGACCGGCGCGGCGTTCATCGCCGCCGGATTGGGGATGGCGCCGGTCGAGACGATCTTTGAGATCGGCGGCCAGGACGCCAAATTCATTTCGCTGGAAGACGGGATCGTCGTCGATTTTGCCATGAATGAAGCCTGTGCGGCGGGTACCGGCTCTTTTCTCGAGGAGCAGGCGGGCAAGCTGGGCATCGCGATCGTCGATGAATTCGCCGGCCTCGCCCTGCAGGCCGACCGGCCCGCGGCGATGGGCGAGCGCTGCACGGTCTTTATGGAGAAGGATGTCTCGGCCCTGCTGCAGCAGGGCATGGAGCGTGCCGAGATCGCAGCCGGCCTCGCCTTTTCGGTGGTGCAGAATTATCTTAACCGCGTCGTCCGCGGCCGCAAGATCGGCGAGGTGATCTTTTTTCAGGGGGGCACCGCCTACAATCAGGCGGTGGCCGCGGCTTTTGCCGCCACCCTGAACAAGCGGGTCATCGTGCCGCCTCACTGCGGCGTCATGGGCGCGATCGGCGCCGCCCTGCTGGCGCGCGAAGGCAGGGCGGGATCCTCGTCGCCGAGCCGCTTTCACGGCTTTGACCCCGATGCCGTCCCCTTTTCGATCCGTCATTTCACCTGCAAGGCCTGCTCCAATCAATGCGATATGCAGGAGGTGACGGTCGATGGTGAGAAGAGCTACTGGGGGGACAAGTGCTCCGAGCGCTATCGCAAAAGCGCCCGTACCACCCGCAAGCCGGTGATCCCGGACCTCTTTGCCTGCCATCGCGAACTCCTATTGAAGGATAGGCCCGGCCCGGACGGCAGCGGACGCAGGATCGGCATCCCGCGCGCGATGTACTATTTTGACCGTTTTCCCTTCTGGCGCGCCTATTTTGCGGCGCTGGGTGTGGAGGTGGTGCTCTCCGATCCGACCAACCGCCAGACCATCGCCCTCGGGCGGGAGTATTGCATCGCCGAGCCCTGTTTCCCCATCCTCGCGGCGCACGGCCACGTCGCCGATCTGATGGCGCGCCAGGTCGACTATCTCTTTCTGCCCAATGCCATCAACGCCGAAACCCCCTTTCCCGCGATCTACTCCTGGTATTGCCCCTGGGGCCAGACGCTGCCGCTGGTGATCCGCAATACGCTGCACCACTCCCCCTGGGCGGAACAGATCCTCTCCCCGGTGCTCCATTTTCGTGAGGGTGTGGTCCAGGTGACGCAGGAGCTCGAGGAGACCGCCCGGCAGTTGGGAGCCGGTGCATCCCGCAACCGCGAGGCCGTGGCCGCGGCTTTCGCAGCCCAGGAGGCGTATATCCGGAGCATCAAAGCCGCCGGGCATGATTCCTTGCGGCTGCTCACGGCGGCGGGGCGTGAGGCCGTGCTCCTGCTCGGCCGTCCCTACAACGTCATGGATCCGGGACTCAATCTTAATGTGGCCGCGCGGTTACGCGACACCTATGGAATCGACGTCCTGCCGATGGATTTTCTCGCTTTTGAAGAGATCGATATTTCACCGCTGCACAACAACATGTTCTGGAGTTACGGCCGCCGCATCCTGCAGGCGGCGGCCTGGGCGGGCCGGCAGGGCCATGTGCACGCGATCTATATCACCAATTTCAAATGCGGTCCCGATTCCTATATCAAACACTGGATTCACGCCGCCCTCGGCGCACCCTATCTCACCCTGCAGTTTGATGAACACGGCAACGACGCCGGCATGATGACGCGCTGTGAAGCCTATTTGCAAAGCAAGGGATTCCTGCGCGCCGGCGTGAGGGAGGCCATCGCTGTCGAGGAGCTGATCTGAATGACGGAAAGCAGAAAAAAGCTGCAAGGACGGACGCTCTACATCCCGCTGATGTCGATCGAGGGGGCGCGCTGCATGTCCGCGGCCTTCCAGTCGATCGGCATCGATGCCCGTCCAGCGCCGGAGAGCGACGCCCATACCAACGACCTGGCCCGCAAGTATCTGGCGGGCGACGAGTGTTTGCCCGAGGCAATCACCCTCGGCAGTTTTCTCAAGGTGGCCGAGTCTCCCGATTTCGATCCGGCGCGGACGGCCTTCCTCATGCCGACCTCGAATGGCCCCTGCCGCTTCGGGCATTATGCGCCGCTGGCGGAAAAGATCTTTGCGGAGCGCGGCGAGGGGGAGGTGCTGATCTTCTCCCCCACCAGTGACGATGGCTACAAAAGCATCGGCGCCGGGGCGCTGAGCTTCATCCGCACCGCCTGGCGTGCGGTGATCGCCTCGGATATCCTGCGCAAGATGCTCTACAAGACCCGGCCCTACGAGAAGGAAAAGGGGCTGAGCGACCGGATCTTCGCCGCCTCACTCGACCGGGTTTGTCAGGCCCTGGCCGAGCCGGGCCTCTCGCAAAAAAAACGAATGTCCGAGCTCCTCGTTGCCTTGACCGCCGCGCGCGATGCCTTTCGCACCATTCCGCTCCATCCCCGGGGTTCGCGGGCGCTGATCGGCGTCGTTGGCGAGATCTTTTGCCGGCTCAACGACTACTCCAACCGCCATTTGATCCGGCTGATCGAACGCTACGGCGGCGAGGCGTGGATGTCGGATGTGGCCGAATGGGTCTGGTACACCAATGACGAAGAGGAGAAGCGCCTGCTGAAGCAGGGCCAGCGCTATTCCCGCGCCATGCTGGTGTGCAAGATCCGTCAGCGGGTGATGCGTCGCGACGAGGCGCGCATGCTCAAGCCGTTCCGGCAGGAGTTTTGGGATTATCCCGAGCCGCATAGCACCGATCAGCTGCTGGCCCTCAGTCGCCGCTATCTGCCGCGGGAGGGCGCCCACGGCGAGATGGTGATCAGCACCGCGCGCACCGTCTGGTACCATCGCAAGGGGGCCGACGGGGTGATCGATATTTCGCCCTTCACCTGTATGAATGGCATCATCTGCGAATCGGTCTATCCCCGGCTGAGCGAGGATTTGGACCAGTTCCCGGTGCGGGTGCTTTATTTTGACGGTTTGCAGAGCAGTTTCGAGAGCGATGTGGAGATCTTTATGGAACTGGCGCATACTTATCACAAGAAACGGATGGCGGAGGGCGAGGCAGAGTAATGGGATCGATCCTGAACAGGCTGCGTTCCATAATCATCTGGGTGGTCGGTCTGGCGGTAGCGGTGCCGGCCTTGCTGTTGATCATCCTCATGGCGGTCACCCTGCCGGTTCGGATCTACAACCGTCCGGGAAGAGCCTTGCTGCGGCTGATCATCTGGATCTTTGGCGGCCGGGTGACGGCCGAGGGGGTGGAGCAGCTCGATCCGGCGAAAACCTATCTCTTCATGCCGAATCATGTCAGCCTCTTCGACATTCCGCTGGTGGGAGGCTACATCCCCAATTATGCCCGCGGGGTGGAGGCAGCGGAACATTTCAGCTGGCCGCTCATCGGCTGGTTCGTGCGCAGTATCGGCAATATTCCCATAGAGCGTGCGAACATCCACGCCTCCTGGAGCAGCCTCGAGAAGGCCGCCGGGCAGATAGGCGGCGGCAAATCGATTATCATCATGCCGGAAGGGACCCGCACGCTGACCGGACGGCTGAGTCCTTTCAAAAAGCTGCCCTTCCGCCTGGCGCAGGTTGCCGGGGTGGATATCGTCCCCATCGGCCTTTCGGGTCTCTTTCGTTTTAAACCACGACGGGGCTGGATCGTCCGGCCGGGGCCCCTCAAGATCAAGGTGGGCGCGCCCATCCCCTATGCGGAGTTCAGGGATCTCGCCTTGTCCGAACTGAGCGCGCTGGTGCGGGAGCGCATCGAAAGCCTGATCGAGTTTCCCTGATCCGTCCGCCAGGCCTCTGCGACGGAGGGACGCTTAAAGATGAACTGCCAAGGGAGAAAGGACCATGTTCAAGAATCTGCTGCCCAAAGAGTACGCTTTTTTCGATAATTTTGCCAGGCACGCCGCCCTGATGAATTCAGCCTGCCGGGCCCTGTTGCAACTGACGCGCGGAGAGGTGGAGGTCGCGGCCGGCATTCAGGCGATCAAGGATCTCGAACACCAGGCGGATGCGGTCACGCATGAATGCATCGATGCCCTGCACCGTACCTTCATCACTCCGGTCGACCGGCCGGACATCCATCGCCTGATCCGCACCATGGATGATGTCCTCGATTGTATCGATGCAGCGGTGATCCGCATGGGGCTCTACGACATCCAGACGATGCGTGAAGAGTCGGTTGCCATGGCGGAGATCCTCATTGCCTGTTCAGTGGAGATCGAGAAAGCGGTTAAAGCATTGCGCGATCTTAAAAAACGCGACCAGATCAGCCACCAGTGCCGCGCCATTCATGAGCTCGAAACGCGGGGTGACGAGGTCCAGCGTGCCGCGCTGCGCCGGCTTTTCCAGGAGAGCGACGCGGTCACGATCATCAAGTGGAAAGATGTCTTTGAACGGCTGGAAAAGTCCATTGACCGGGCGGATGATGTGGCCAATATCATCGAGGGCATCGTTATTTCGGCCAGCTGAGCCGGCGCTTCGCTCCCATCGCTATCGGAAGAATTGAAATGAATCTAACCTGGATTGTTGTCATCATCACCGTGGTTCTGGCGCTGATCTTTGATATGATCAACGGATTTCATGATTCCGCCAACTCGATCGCCACGGTCGTCTCCACCCGGGTGCTCTCTCCCCGCGTCGCGGTCCTTTGGGCGGCTTTTTTCAATTTTGCTGCCATGTTTCTCTTTCAGCCGCGCGTAGCGGAAACCGTCTCCAAGATCATCTTCATCCAGCCCGGCGATCCGGCCTTCGTCTACGTGGTTCTCTCGGGCCTGGTCGGGGCGATCCTGTGGGACCTGATCACCTGGTGGCTGGGCTTACCGACCAGCTCCTCCCACGCCCTGATCGGCGGCTTTGCCGGCGCGGGCCTGGCCTTCCGCGGGCCGCAGGTGATCCGCTGGGAGAAGATCTGGACCACCGTGCAATTCATCCCCCTCTCGCCGCTGCTCGGATTGCTGCTGGGCTTTGCGATCATGATCGCGGTCTACTGGATCTTCCGCAAGCGGCGGCCCTATGACGTTGACAAGCTCTTTCGCAAGGGGCAGCTCTTCTCCGCGGCGCTCTATTCACTGGGACACGGGGGCAATGACGCGCAGAAGACCATGGGGCTGATCGTAGCCCTACTGGTGGCGGCCGGCATTCTGCACAGCGATGCCCGGCTCTCGCTCTTTAATTCGCAAACGGCCTGGATCATCCTCAGCTGCCAGACGGCGATGGCGATCGGGACCGCGATGGGGGGCTGGCGGATCGTCAAGACCATGGGGATGAAACTGACGCAGCTCAAGCCGGTGCACGGATTTTGCGCCGAGACCTCCGGGGCGCTGACCATCTTCCTCGCCACCCACATGGGCATACCGGTCTCGACCACCCATACCATCGCCGGAGCGATTGTCGGCGTCGGCTCGACCACCCATGCCTCGCGGATCAAATGGAGCGTCGCCATGCGAATCGTCGTCTCCTGGCTGATCACCATCCCCTTTGCCGGGGTGACCGCCGCCCTCTCTTTCTGGGTGATCCAGGCCTTCCATGGCGCTTTTTAAACAAAAAAGCCCCGACGAGTTCGCTCGCCGGGGCTTGAGATCTTTTATGGGATCGATCAGAGCTTTTTAACCTGGATGGCCTGGGGACCCTTTTGGGTCTCTTCCACTTCAAATTCCACCGCATCACCTCCGTTCAGGGAGCGGAAACCGTCGCCAACGATGCCCGAAAAGTGGACAAAGATATCACCACCGGATTCACGCGTGATAAAGCCATAGCCCTTTGAGGTATTAAACCACTTCACCGTTCCACGTTCCATAACCAAAGCCCTTTCTGAAAAAATGTGTACATGTAACGTACACCTTTTGCGGCCGACTTGTCGCTGGTGCGGATAGGGTCCGTGCAGCAGGAGGTACAAGGGAATCCCACGGTGTACTTCGCTTACTTTGAATTTATAGCAATTGTTCGCAAAATGCAAGTATTTTAAACATATTTCCGGGAACGGGCCAGGCAGGGGATGCCGGAGCGTGTGGACCTTAAGGGAACCGAGGGGCAGAGGAGCGTGGAGAGAACGACGATAGCCATTATCGGCGCCGGACCGGCCGGGATGATGGCGGCGTTGCAGGCGGCGCAGGCGGGGGCGCGGGTCCTCCTGTTCGAGGCCAATCCCGCGGTCGGCCGCAAGCTGGCGGTGACCGGCAGCGGCCGCTGCAATATCACCAACAGCCGGATCGAGCCGGCGCGGTATGCCTGCGACGAGCGGGAGTTCGCCGCCACGGTGCTTTCCCATTTTGGTCAGGCCGAGCTGGTCGAGTTTCTTGGCGGCATCGCAGTTCCCGTGGAGGCCATGGCGGATGGCTGGTGTTATCCGCGCTCCGGCTCCGCAGCGGCAGTGGTGGAGGCTCTGGCAGCCGCCCTGCAACTGGCCGGTGTCGAGCTGCATATCGGCGAGAAGGTGACTGATTTTACGCCGATGGGTGCGGTTTGGAGGCTCACCGGCCGACACGACTATACCGCCGACCGCCTGATCATCGCCACCGGCGGAGCGGCGCAGCCTAATCTGGGTTCACGCGGTGAGCTCTTTCCGCTGCTGGCCCGGCTCGGCCATACCCTGCGGCCGCTGCGGCCGGCGCTGGCGCCGGTCACCGCCGATATGCGCCGCCTCCACAAACTGCAAGGGGTGCGGATGGATCTCGGGCTGCAGCTCTGCCTGGGCGGGGAGACCCTGGCGGAGGAGACCGGCAACGCCATCTTTACGCAGTGGGGCCTCAACGGCCCGGCGGCGATGAATCTCAGTCATCTCATCAGCGCACGACCGGAAGCGGGATGGGAGCTGGTGGTCCATTTTATCCCGGGCGCCGAGGCCGAGCTGCGGCAGCTGCTGGGCCGCTTCGCCGATGTGGCCTGGCCGCTGACGGTGCTGCTCGCCGGGCTGCTGCCGCCCAAGGTGGCGCGGTTTATCGTCCAGAGCGCCGGGCTGGCGCCGGAAATGGTGGTGAAGGACCTCGGGAAGGCGGACGGCGAGCGGCTGTGGCAGGTTTTGACGCAAACCCGGCTGCAAGGGCTGGGGACGCGCGGCCTGGAATTCGCCCAGGTCGCTGCCGGGGGTGTGCCGGCGGGCGAGGTTGCGCCGGCGACCATGGCCTCGCACAAGATAGGGGGCCTCTTTCTGGCCGGGGAGGTCCTCGATGTAGTCGGCCCCTGCGGGGGCTACAATCTCCAGTTTGCCTTCAGCACCGGCGCCCTGGCCGGCCGGGCGGCGGCCCTCTAGGCCGGCGGCTGGTCGAGCGCGGCCAGCGCCGCTTCATCAAGGCGGTAGACCGTCCATCCATCCATGGCTTTTGCCCCCAGGCGCAGATAGAAATCGATCGCCGGGCGGTTCCAGTCGAGCACCGACCACTCCATCCTGCCACATCCCCTTTGCTGCGCAATTCGCACCAGGGCCATAAAGAGGGCCTTGCCAAAACCGCCACCGCGTTCCTCGGGCCGGACAAAAAGATCCTCAAGGTAGAGACTCGGTTTGCCGGTGAAGGTGGAGTAGGTAAAGAAAAAGAGGGCGAAACCGACCGGTTTTTGCCGGCCAGGGGCTTCGCAAAGCAGGGCGTGAAAGCAGGGATCCGGTCCAAATCCGTTTTTCAGAATGGCCGCTTCGGTATTGACCACTGCGTCGGTCAGCTGTTCATATTCGGCGATCCCGCGGATCAATTCCAGCAGCGCGCCGGCGTCGGCCGCTGTGGCCGGGCGGATGGTATGGGGGGGTGTGTTCGGCATGTTCTTTTCTCCACAGGAACGAGGGTGGCAAAAAGAAGGCTCCGGTCTGCAGAGACCGGAGCCTGGGGCTGGATTACGAGTGAAGGGTGCCGGCTGAGCTAGAGGGTGATTTCGTAGCCGGATTCCTTTTTCAGCTTTTCGACGATCGAGGTGTTCAGATCGCGGCGTTTGCTGCGCTGCAGCTGCTGTTCGAGTTCGCTCTTGACCTCGTCGAAGGGGCGGGTCTCTTTCTTGCGATCGATGACCTGGAGGATATGGTAGCCGTACTGGGTCTCGATGACATCGGAGAGGCCGCCGACCGGGACGCTGAAAGCGGCATCCTCGAAGGGTTTGACCATGTGGCCGCGCGGGAAATTCTCATAGAGGCCGCCGGTCTCCTTGGAGCCCGGGTCCTCGGTGTTTTCCTTGGCCAGAGTGGCGAAATCCTCACCGGCCTTGGCGCGGCTGAGCAGGCCTTCGATCTTTTTGCGGGCTTCGGCTTTGCCGGCCTCATCCTTGCCCTGGGTCATGAGCAGGATGTGGCGTACCGAGGCGGTCTTGTCCTGGCCGTAGGCCTCCTTGAGGTCGGCGTCAGTCACCTTGACCTCGGCGTAGAGCTTGTCGAAATACTTGCGCATCACCATCTCGCGCTCGACATCCTTTTTGACGGTTTCGATGCCGATGCCCTCGCCGCCGAGGCGTTTGAGGAAGGCCTCTTCGCCGCCGTTTTGGGCGTAGATGAATTTCAGGGTACTGTCGATTTCGGTCGGGGCGACCGTGACGCCGGCCCGTTTGGCGCCTTCGAGGAGCAGGTTGCGCTCACCCATGCGCTCGATGTTGACCTTGAGGAAATCGGGCAGGCGCTTGGGATCCAGGGTCTTGATCTGGTCGATATTCTTGCCCATGGCCATCTGCATTTCGGTGAAGAAGGTGCCGGGGGTGATGACGAAATATTTGCATTTTACCAGGGTTTTATTGGCGTCGGGGTCGACGGCGGGGTAGGATTTTGCGAGTTCCTTGGCGACATCATAAATGGGTGTGCCCTTTTCCAGCTTCATCCCTTTTTGACCGCCGCAGCCGCCGATCAGCAGGGCAACCGCCAGCAGGGTCGAAATGAACACTTGGCGCATGAGCTTCTCCTTCCGGATTCATGGATGATTGGGGGTAGTTATCAGCGCCAGTATACAAAAAAAAAAACTTAATTCATAGTGTTTTATTTTAGCTGCCCGCTGGTGGAGGTTTTTGGCCCGCGAATTGCGGCTGCGATCCGGCCGCGAAACAGGGTTTGCAAATCATAAAAAAATATACTATGTTATGTTTTGAACAGAACAAGTCAGGAGAGCGATGGAATCGGGCACGGAACTGATCGTGGTGCGGCATGGCGAGACCGCGTGGAATGCGGACCGGCGGATGCAAGGTCATGTGGATGTACCCCTGAGCGAGGTCGGGCGGCAGCAGGCCCGGGCAGTGGCCGCCCACCTGGCAGCGGAGCCGATTGACCGGATCTACAGCAGCGATCTGCAGCGGGCGTTGGCGACGGCCGAGACGATTCGCGGCCGGCGCGGGATCGCGCTCATCACCGACGTGCGCTTGCGCGAGATCCACATGGGCACCTTTCAGGGGATGACCCAGGGAGAGGCCCGGGAAAAGCATGCCGAAGCCTGGGAGCGTTTCTTTATTCACGACGCCGAGTTCGCCCTGCCGGGAGGGCAGAGTCGAGCCCAGAAGCAGCTGGAGATCGCCGATTTTATGGAGGAGGTTGTGCGTGACCATCCCGGCCGGCGGCTGGTGGTCGTCACCCATGGTGGCATCCTCATCGCGATGTTGCGGCATGTTCTGCACCTCAGCCCGAGCCACCATTTCCGGGTGAGCATCGACAATGCGGGCATCCAGCGGTTCCTTTACGCCAGGGAGACCTGGTATCTGGTCTCCTGGGGTGAGGTGGCTCATTTATCGCCGGCAAAGGAAGTTCAATGAGAAGCACAAAAATCGTGGCCACCCTGGGGCCGGCATCGCGGGAACCGGCAGTTCTCGAACGGCTGATCGAGGCGGGCATGGATGTCGCGCGGATCAATTTCAGCCATGGCACCCACGCCGAGCATGCCGCGCTGATCGCCGATCTGCGCCGGGTGGCGGCCAGGCTGGAACGTCCGGTGGCGATCCTGCAGGATCTGCAGGGGCCCAAGATCCGCACCGGTGATCTGGCCGGGACGGATGCCGTCGAATTGAAACCGGGGACATCCCTGGTCATCACCACCGAGCGCTGCAGCGGCGATGCCCGACGGGTCAGCACCACCTATGCGGCGCTGCCTGATGACGTGCGCCCGGGCGACCGGGTGCTGCTCTCGGATGGTCTGATGGAGGTTCGGGTCGTCAAGATTACCGGCCGGGAGGTGACCACCGAGGTGGTGACCGGTGGCATGCTGCGCGCCCATCAGGGGATCAACCTGCCGGGTGTGCCCCTGAGTGCGCCGGCGCTGACGGCCAAGGACCGCGAGGATCTCGCCTTTGGCCTGGAGCAGGAGGTCGATCTGGTGACCCTCTCCTTTGTACGGCGGGCCGCCGACATCCGCGAGATCAAGGCGGCAATTGCCGCGGCCGGCAAGGAGACGCCGGTGGTGGCCAAGATCGAGCGTGCCGAAGCCCTGGATGAGCTGCCGGAGATCCTCGCAGCCGTCGATTGTGTGATGGTCGCCCGCGGAGATTTGGGGGTTGAGCTGCCGCCGGAGCAGGTCCCCATTCTGCAAAAACAGTTGATCGAGGCGGCCAACGCCGCCGGCCGGCCGGTCATCACCGCAACCCAGATGCTCGAGTCGATGACCAGCAATCCCCGGCCGACCCGCGCCGAGGCCACCGATGTGGCCAACGCCATCATTGACGGCAGTGATGCGGTCATGCTCAGCGGCGAGTCGGCGGTCGGCCTTTATCCGGTCGAGACGGTGGCGATGATGGCTCGCATTGCCGAGGTCGCCGAGGCCAGCGAACGCCATGGCGATCTCGGTGCGGTACGGCGCTGGTCCATCCAGCAGCCGCAGAGCGCGCCGCAGGCGATCGCGGCCGCCGCCGCGACGATCGTCCAGCAGCTGCCGATCGCGGCCATCTGTGTTTTCACCCTCTCCGGCAACAGTGCGCGACTGATCTCGCAGCAGCGTCCCCGTACCCCGATCTTCGCCTTCACGCCGGATCCGCGCACCTGGCGGCGGCTGAATCTGGTCTGGGGAGTCCGGCCGCAGCTGATCGATTTTGCCGCCGACATGGAGACCCTCTGGCAGCGGGTGCAGCCGCTGCTGCAGCGTCACCTCGCAGACCGGCAGGGCCAGGTCATCGTGGTAGGTGGCCATCCCTTCGGCGCCGGCGCCAGCACCAATCTTCTCAAAATTCATAGCCTGTAAAAAGGCCGCTTGTGGGAAAGGCTTGACTTTTACAAATTAAAGCGATAAATTAAGCGCATAAAATGTTATTTATTAGCAGCTTGATTTTTTTAAGCTGCCTTTTTTTGGGGTGGAGAATAACGGAACCAGGCAGATTCCCTGGCGGGCTACGAGGAGGTATGCGTTGCGATTACTGGAATACATGAGCAAAAACTCGATATTTCTTGACATAGAGGCCAAGGACAAGACGGAAGTGATTTCCGAGATCGTCAATCATATGGCCGCCGCCCATCTGATCCAGAATGCAGAGGAATTCAAGAAAGAGGTCTACGAACGCGAGCGATTGGGGAGTACGGGCATCGGCAAGGGCATCGCCATTCCGCATGCCCGCACCCGCGCGGTCAATCGTCTGATCATTGCCTTTGCGCGGCTCAAGCGCGGGGTGGATTTTGGTGCTGAGGATGACGATCCGGTACGGCTGATCTTTTTGCTCGGCACCCCGGTCGATACCGTCGGCGACTATCTCAAGATCCTCGCCAAACTTTCCCGACTGCTCAAGGAGGATACCCTGCGCAAGAAACTGCTCAAGGCGCATTCCGCTGAGGAGGTGCTCGAGCTCTTGCAGGAGGCCGAGGGCCAGGCCAGCTGAAACGGCCGGCAAGCGGGGCCTCCCGGTCGGCGGGAAAAAGTAAAAGCCGCAGCATCGATCATGCTGCGGCTTTTTGTCTTTGGGTGCGCCCGCGGGGCGGAGGTTCAGCGGCTCTTCTCCGCCCAGATCTGCGCCAGATGGACGATCACCTCCACAGCTTTCTCCATATCCTGGATCGAGATCCATTCCTGGCGGGAGTGAAAATTGTGGCCGCCGGTAAAAATATTGGGGGTGAGCAGCCCCTGGTAGGAGAGGCGGGAGCCATCGGTTCCGCCGCGGATGATGCTGCGCAGGGGGGTGATCTCCGCCCGCTGGACCGCAGCGATGGCGTACTCGACCACGTGCGGCTTTTTTTCGATCTCGTACTTCATGTTGCGGTAGGATTCGTCCACCTTGAAGGTCATCTGCGCCCTGGGATAGCCGGCCATGACCTTTTCGGCTTGCTGCTGCAACAGGGCCTCGATACGCTGCAGCCCTTCGACCGTAAAGTCGCGGATGAGGAATTTGAGGGTAGCCTCCTCTACGCCGCCGCTGATATGGTGGGGGTGGAGGTACCCCTCGCGGCCGGTGGTGGTTTCCGGGGAGAGGGTATCGGCAGGCAGCTGCTCGAGAAGGCGGGCGGCGATCTTGATGGCGTTGACGAGCTTGCCCTTGGCGTAGCCGGGGTGGAGATTGACTCCGGCGATGGTGATGGTTACACTGTCGGCGCAAAAAGTCTCGTCCTCGACCTCGCCCAGGGTTTCGCCGTCGATGGTATAGGCAAAATCGGCGCCGAAGGCGGCGACATCAAAATGCTCGGTCCCGCGGCCCACCTCTTCATCGGGGGTGATGGCGATGCGCAGGGTGCCGTGCGGGATCTCGGGATGGCGGTGCAGATGGTCGACGGCGGTGAGGATCTCGGCGATGCCGGCCTTGTTGTCGGCGCCGAGCAGGGTGCTGCCGTCCGAGGTGATAATGTCGTGGCCGATCTGGTGCGCGAGTTCCGGGGTCTCAACGGCGCGGATGACCACCCCGGCGGGCAGGGTGATGTCCCCGCCCTGGTAATTGGGATGGATCATCGCCTTGACGCCGGCGCCGCTCACCTCGGGTGAGGTGTCCATGTGGGCGATCAGGCCGATGACCGGCACGGGAGAGTTGACAGTGGCGGGCAGTGTAGCTGTGACATAGCCCCACTCATCGATGGCCGCGTCTTTAAGCCCCATCTCCTGCAGCTCCCGCACCAGCTGCTGCCCGAGCAGCTTTTGTTTTTCCGTGCTCGGATAGCTGGTCGACTCTTCGGATGATTGGGTGTCGAAGGTGGTATAGCGCAGGAATCGCTCCGCGCAACGCTCCTCTTTCATGCTCATAGGATCAAGACTCCCTGCAAAAGGTGGCATTTGGACCGGGATGGGCTCGCGCAGCACCTGGTTTATGCCGGGATGATCCGGCCTGGCGGAAAACAATCCTTGACACTTCGCGCCCAATCCCGTAAATTGGATTTCCTCTCTTACAATATACTAAAAGGATTTGAGATGGCAAGAAGAATTTTCCTCGGGCTCCTCGTGCTGGTCCTGCTGCTCGGTTGTGGCAAGAAGCAGGAGAAGCCGCGCCAGCAGGCGCCGCTGGCTGCGGTGGGCGACCGTTCGGATAACGGCGGCATGCTGCGCTTCACGGTGGAGGGCCGGACGATGCACGACCGCTTCGTGGTCGCCCAGTTCACCCCGCGCGGCGACCTCTTCCCCGAGGATAATCTGCAGATCTACAATTACGATATTCAATCCGACAAATATCCGCGCCTGTTGATCAGCATCAACAGCCGCGAGAGCGACCTGCGTCACTGGACGGAGAAGAGCCTGCCGGTTGAGCTGCTCGCTTTCACGGTCTCCGCCCAGAGTCCGCCGCTTACCACCAAGGGCGAGGCGCGTATCACCCGCGTCGACGGATCGTTTGTCGAGGGCCAGTTCCGTGGTGAGCTGGTCAATGAGGAGAACGGCAAGCGCTACGAGATCCGCGGTGAATTCAAGGCGGTGATGCGCCTGAACGTCTAGGGCGCAACGGTTCAGCACAAACCAGGGAGCAGGGTGCAGAAGCAATGGGCGGAGCGGCTGGTGGCAGGGGATGAATCGGCCTTCCGCGAACTCTATCAGATCCATGCCGACGGTGTCTACCGGCTCTGCTTGCGGCTGCTGCAGCAGCGCGAGGAGGCCGAGGATGCCACGCAGGAGGTTTTTCTCAAGATCATTGCCGCGCTCCCCGGTTTTCGCGCGGAGGCGCAACTCTCCTCATGGATCTACCGGATCACCCTCAATACCTGTCTGAATCTGCAGCGGCAGCAGAAGATCAAGCGCTGGCTCTCGCTCGAATGGCTCGAGCTGCAGCCCGAGGCGGCCGCGGCCGAGGAGGGTGCCCTGCACCGGCTGGAGCGCGAGGAGGAGGAGGCGCTGCTGACAGCGGCCATCAACCGTTTGCCCGAAAAGCAGCGCATCGCCCTGATCCTCAACCGGTTCGAGGAGAAAAGCTATCAGGAGATCGCGGAGATCCTCGGCTGTTCGCTGGCGGCAGTGGAGAGCCGGATCTTCCAGGCCAAAAAAAATCTCGGAAAAATGCTGGTTCACGACCTCGAACATACAAGTTTTGCCTGATACGTGTGTCTAATCCAGTAGAGGAAATGATGAGACACGCCGAAATCAAAAACAAGCTGTTGCTCTATCAGGAGAACGGAGTGGACGCGACCTTGCGCGCGGAGATCGCCGCCCATCTCGAACACTGCGAGGGCTGCCGTCAGCTGCTGGTCCGGATAAGCCGGATCTACGGTGCGCCGGCCATGGATGCCCGCGTCGCAGCGCCCGCCAGTCTCTATCCGCGGCTGCGCGCCCGCTGGCAGGCAAACCAGCCGGGTGCCGCGCCCTCCCCGGCGCGGGCCTTCAGCCCGGTGACTGGGAGGCTTTTTCCGGCTGTTCGTTCGCTGGCGGCTGCGGTGCTGCTGCTGGCGGCGATCGGCGCCGGTCTCTTTCTCGGTGCGCTCCCCGAACCCCCGACCCCCACCACGGATCAAATCCCGCAGCTGAGAGCGGCTTTTTATACCGATCTTTTTGATGCCGCCAACACCCATTCCTATTATCAGGCGGTGGAACAGGTGTATCAACCTGCCGCGGCGGAGGGACGATGAAAAAACGCTGGTTTCTTGCCGCCCTGTTGCTGCTGACAGTGGTCAACCTGGCGGCTTTCTCCTCGCTGGCCTGGCGGCGCTGGTGTGCCCATTGCAGCAAGCCGGTCTGCTGTGCGAACGCTCCGGTGGCAGCCCTCGGCAAGGAGCTCGAGCTGGCGCCGGACCAATCCGCCGCCATGGACAGCCTGCATGCCCGCTTTGCCGCCGCCGCCACCATGATGGCGAAGGAAATGCAGCAGGAACAGATCCAATTGACCCGGGAGCTGATGAAAGAACAGCCGGACAGTGTGGCCATCGCGGCTGTGTTGCGACGGATCAACCAACGCCACTATGAACTCTCTCGCGCGACGGTCGATCATCTCCTGGCCCAGAAAAAAAGACTCACCCCGGAGCAACAGCAAAAACTGCTCGCGATGGTGCTCCACAGCTGTGCGATGAATCCATCTGCATGTATATCCCAATCCACCCACTAATCCCTAACCAAGGAGAACCCCCATGAAGAAGCTAGTCCTTTTTGTCGTCGTTCTGTTCGTCTTCGCCCTGACCGCTGGTGCCCTCCATGCCCTCGTCATCACCGACGACAAGGCCAAATCGACCACCGTTCAGAAAGAAGAGTGCTGCAAGAAAGGTGCGGCTGAATGCAAGGATAAAGCCGCGGGCACCAAGGAGTGCTGCAAAGAGAAGAAAGAGGGCGGCTGTCCGGCAGAGAAAGAAAAAGCCAGCTGTGCCCCCAAGAGCGGTTCCTGCCCTGGCAGCTGCCCCGCCAAGGCTGATTGCGAGAAAAAGTAATCCCGAGTTGAGCCTTACAAGGGAAGACCGACCGGTCTTCCCTTTTTTTATGTGCCAGAACCCTGCTGCGGCCGCTGGAAAGGAGAGAGAATGATCCGAAAGCTCGATTTTGCGGAACTGGATGAACGGCGCCGGCAGCGTGAAAGTGCGCTCCGGAATCAGGCGCCCGCGGCGGTCGTATTGCTGGATGACATCCGCAGCCTGCACAATGTCGGGGCGATTTTCCGCACGGCCGATGGCGCCGGATTCGGCCATCTCTATCTCTGCGGCATCACCGGCACCCCGCCGCGCAACGAGATCCGCAAGAGCAGTCTGGGCGCGGAGGAGAGCGTGGCCTGGAGCTATCATCCGGATCCGCTGCCGCTGGCGGCGGAGCTCAAGGCAGCAGGCTTCCAGCTGGTTGTCCTCGAACAGACCGATGCCAGCATCGATGTCGCCGCCGCGCCCTGTCGCTTTCCTCTCTGTCTGATCATCGGTCACGAGTATACCGGGGTGCGGGATTCCCTGGTGGAGCTGGCCGATTTGGCCGTGGAGATCCCGATGGCCGGCAGCAAACACTCGCTGAATGTCTCGGTCGCCTTCGGCATCGCCGCCTATGAAATTTCCCGGCGCCGGGATGATATCCGCGCTTGATGATGTTCTAGTTGCCGTGACTGAAAAGAGTTCCGGGAGCGGGCGAAAACAGGCGGCATGGCATAAGGATAAGATATTGATGATCGAGCCACTCAAGGAATGGTATCGTGCGCGGGGACGATTTGGCAAGCGGGGTCTGCTCTACACCCTGGTGGGTGTAGCCGGCTTGACCGCACAGTTGATGCGCGCGGGCTGGCAGCAGCCGTTCGGTGTGATAATCTGGATCCTGATCATAGGCATCGGCCTCCATTTTCTCTTCATTATGGACAGCCGAGGCTGACGGACGGATCCCTGGCGACAGGAGAAAAGATGAACCATTTAAACATGGATTTGCAGGGGAAAGTAGCGCTGGTAACCGGGGGATCGCGCGGCATCGGCCGGGCCATTGCCCTGCGTCTGGCGGAGGCCGGCGCCGATGTGGCGATCAACTTTTTACGCCAGCGCACCGCCGCTGACGAGACGGTGGCGCTGATCGAGAAGCTGGGGCGGCGCGCGGTCGCGATCCGCGCCAATGTGGGCGAGGTTGAGAATATCCCCAAACTGATCGATGAGATCCGTCAGCATTTTGGCCGGCTGGACATTCTCGTCAGCAATGCCGCCTCGGGGGTACTCAAGCCGGCGCTGGAGTTGAATGAGCATCACTGGCACTGGACCATGGACATCAATGCCGGCACGCTGCTGCCGCTGACGCAGTTCAGTCTGCCTCTGATGGAGGCTCAAGGCGGTGGGCACATCATCGCGGTCTCCAGCCTGGGCTCGGTGCGCGCCATTCCCAACTACGCCGCGGTCGGGGCCTCCAAGGCGGCCCTCGAATCGCTCATCCGCCATCTCGCGGTCGAACTCGCCGCGCGCAACATCCATGTCAATGCCGTTTCGGCCGGGGTCGTGGATACCGACGCCCTCAAGCACTTTCCCAATCGCGACCAGCTGCTCGAGACCAGCCGGCAAAAAACGCCCTCGGGCCGCCTGACCACGCCCGAGGATGTCGCCGACGTGGTGCTGCTGCTCTGCTCGCCCCTGGCCCAGCAGATCCATGGGCAAACCATCGTCGTCGACGGCGGGTATGCGATCATGGGCTGACCGCGCCCGGTTAAAACACAAAAGCGCGCCCCCTTGTCAGAGCGGGGCGCGCTTTTTTTTATGCCGTGAATCCAGCCCGGATCACTCCTGAAACCAGGAGATCAGACCGGTATCGAAGGGGGAGGCGAGCTCGGCGTGGTACGGCATGACCCGGACCGAGAAGCCGTGCTGGCCGGTCTTTTCACAGGGGATGATCGCCTCGAAGCGGCAGAGATTCTTCTTGAGGTGTTCGACCTGCTGCATCACCATGCTCTGGCCGTTGATGATCTCGTCGTCGGAATCGAGCATTCCATAATAGACCTCGACACGCAGCTCCTCGGATTTGAGGCCGTCGCTGTCGACCGTAGCGGAGATCCGCATCTTGCCGCCGACACTGACCTCTTCGCCCTCTTCCGATTCAACCGCGGTAATCCGCACCCTGGACCATTGATTCTGCACCCGGGACTTCCAGGCGGCGAGTTCCCTGGCCAGTTCCATCTTGTTGCGGCTGAGTTTTTGCCAGCGCTCTTCTGCGGGCAGATAATAGTGCTCGAAATAGTCGCGAACCATGCGGTTGGTGTTGAAGACCGGGCTGAGCACCTGGATGCTGCTCTTCATCATCGCGATCCACTCGCGCGGCAGTTTGTTGCTGCTGCGCTGATAGAAGAGCGGAACGACCTCCTGTTCGAGCAGGGAGTAGAGCGACTCCACCTCATAGAGATCCTGCTCCTCGGCGCTTTCAAACTCCTCGCCGCGGCCGATGGCCCAGCCGACCGATTTGGTATAGGCTTCATCCCACCAGCCGTCGAGGATGCTGACGTTAAGGGCACCGTTGAGGCTGGCCTTCATGCCGCTGGTGCCGCTGGCCTCGCGCGGCCGGATCGGGGTATTGAGCCAGATATCGACGCCGCGGACCATACTGGCGGCGACCTCCATGTCATAGTCCTCGATGAAGACGATGCGGCTGCGGAACTCCTGGTTGCGGATGATATTGACGATGTCGCGGATGATCCCCTTGCCGATATTGTCGCGCGGGTGGGCCTTGCCGGCAAAGATGAATTGCACCGGGCGTTCCTTGTTGTTGAGGATGGCCTTGAGGCGGTCGAGGTCCTGAAAGATCAGCTTGGCGCGTTTGTAGGAGGCGAAACGGCGGGCGAAGCCAATGGTCAGGGCCTGGGGGTCGAGCACCTCGTCGGCCTTGGCGATATCCTCGGGCCGGGCATCGGCGTTCTCCAGCTGGGTGTGCAGGCGCTTGCGGGTGAAGGCGACCAGCCGTTCACGGCGGCGTTCGTGGGTGCGCCAGAGTTCTTCATCGGGGATCTGCTGGATGCGGTCCCAGACCGAGTCTTCGGCGGCGATGCTGCTCCAGCGTGGACCGAGGTAGCGATGAAAGAGTTCGGCCATATCCTCCGAGATCCAGGTCGGCAGATGGACGCCGTTGGTGACGTGGCCGATGGGGACCTGATTCTCGGGGAGTTCCGGCCAAAGGTAGTGCCACATCTTGCGGGCCACCTCGCCGTGCAGCTTGCTGACGCCGTTGCAGGCCCCGGACATCGAGATGGCGAAGATGGCCATGTTGAACTTGCCGTTGTTCTGCGGCAGGCCGATGCCGCCGAGGCGGTACAGCTGGTCCGCGGAGATCTGCAGGGCGCTGTAGTAGCTGCCGATATAGCGGTCGATCAGGCCGGGATCGAACTCATCGATGCCGGCGGGCACCGGGGTATGGCTGGTGAACAGGGTGCTGTTGCGATTGGCTTCCTGCGCCTCATGGAAGGTGAGGCCCGATTCCTGCATCAACAGGCGAACCCGCTCGAGGGCCATAAAGGCCGAATGGCCCTCGTTCATGTGGCAGATATCCGGGCGGAGGCCGAGGCGTTCGAGGGCACGGATGCCGCCGATGCCGAGGACGATCTCCTGTTTGATGCGCATCTCTTCCTCACCACCGTAGAGCACGTCGGTGATGTCCTGATCCTCCGGGCTGTTCTCCGGGACATTGGTATCGAGCAGGTAGAGGGGCACGCGGCCGACCTGGGCGCACCAGATGTGGACCAGGACGGGGCGCTGCAGGATTTCGACGGTAATGGTGAGGGGTTTGCCCTCCTCGTCGCTTTCGAGCTTGATGGGCATGTTGTAAAAATCGTTTTCCGGATAATTTTCCTGCTGCCAGCCATCCTTGGAGAGGTATTGATGAAAATAGCCCTTCTGGTAGAGCAGGCCGACGCCGACGAGCGGGATGCCCAGATCGCTGGCTGATTTCAGGTGGTCCGCAGAGAGGACGCCGAGGCCGCCGGAGTAGAGCGGCAGTCCTTCATTGAGGCCGTACTCCATCGAAAAATAGGCGATACGGAAGTTTTTCTGCTGCGGATAATTCTTCTGAAACCAGGATTTTTGCGAGAGATAGTTTTGCAGGGCGGTGCGGGTGCGCTGCAGGTGGGAGAGGTAGCCGTCGTCCCGGGCGCGCGCTTCGAGCAGGGCCTGGTCGATGCGGCCGAGCAGCCGCACCGGATTGTGGCCGGATCTCTCCCAAAGGTCGCGGTCGAGACGGCGAAAGAGGTTGCGCAGATCGTGGTCCCAGGTCCAGTACAGGTTATAGGCGAGGTCGCGCAGGGCGGAGAGTTCGACGGGCAGGGAGGGCACCACTTTATACTTCTGAATGGAGATGGCCATCGGGATTCCTTAAGAGCAAGATGAAAAGGACATTTCAGTAAAGATAATGAAAAAAGCGCTTCCAATCAAGCAAAAATCCGTCGCAACGGGCTGACCTCACCGCCACGGCGGATGGAGGCTGGCACGACTGTTGCAAAAGAGATGGCAGAACGGTCAACGGCCCCTTGCCACCGGGGTGCTCCCTCAGCGCTGACCGAAATGAAGAACGGGTTAGTAATATAAAAACAGTGAGTAACAGGATACGGGTCGTCGGGTGGATGGGGTGAATCGGTTGCAGAAAACGGATCTTGAAGCACCGGTGATGTATTGCCCTGAGTTAGCGTATCAGAGAGAGACAATCAGCGATCCCCGCCTGGATTCAGCATCCCTGTTCGGCACCCGGTTTTTCGCTTTCGCAAGCACGACACTTTGCATGTTTGCACCTTTCAATGTACGGAGGAAGTGATGAATTCGTCATCTCAGCATCCCATCCTGCTGGTAGTCCTGGCCTTCTTCGTCCTGACGTCGACGCTGCTGGCTGCGACGGGCGACACCCTTTCGGTCGGCAACAGTGCCGGCCTGCCGGGCATGGCCGGTTATACCATCCCGGTCAATCTGCGTAATGTCACGACGCTGAAAGGGCTGCTCTTCAAGATCAAGGATCTCCCCGATTCCCTGACGGTCACCAATGTCGCGGTCACCGGCCGGGCCTCCGGATTTCAGGTCCAGTCGACAGCAGTGGGCGGAACCATCAAGATCCTGATGTATCCGACCAATGGCAGCACGCCGCTGCTCACCGCCGGCAACGGGACCATCCTCAATCTGACGGTTTCGGTCAATCCGGCGGCCGTGCGCGGGACCAAGGCGACGGTTTCGCCGGACAGCCTCAAGGCGGCCAATACCACCCAGCAGGCGGTGACCGTTTACACCAGGAGCGGCTATTTCTGGTATGGCATCAAGGGCGATATCAAGGCAGACGGCGCGGTTAACCTGTTCGACGTGCTGCGCCTGATCGATATCGTTCTGGGCCGCACCCCCTCCGCGAGTGAGTACGAAAAGTGGTCGAGCGACCTCAACAACGACGGCGCCACCGATGTGGCGGACATCACCTCGCTGATCGATCTGGCCGTTGCCGCCACCCCGCGGGTCGAGAGCGACCAGCCTGCCGATTACTCCGGCCATGCCGAGCTTACGATTTCCGCCCTGCCCAGGGATGTGACGGGTCCGGTCTCGGTGCCAGTGCAGATCAAGTCGTCGGCCCCGGTGAGCGGCCTGCAATTCTCTTTCAAACTCGACGCGCACCGCTTCCTGGTCGCGCAGCCGCGGGTGACTGAACTGAGCCGGCACATGAGTGTGGCGATCGAACCGCATGGTGATGAGGTGGCGGTCATGCTCTACAGTCTGACGGGCGATCCCCTGCCGCTCAACGAGGGCACGGTCCTGCAGATCCCGGTGACCATCGCCGAGCCGCTGGCGAAGAATGAGGATCTCAAGATTACCTCGGCGCTGGCCGGCACGGTCGGCGGCGGAGCGCTGCAGATGGAGTATGGCAATCCCAGCCCGGCCGTGAGTGCCGCACCGGAGTCCTTTGCCCTGATGCAGAATACGCCCAATCCTTTCAACATGTCGACCCGGATCACCTATGAAGTGCCCACCCTGCAGCAGGGATCGGCCCCGATCAAGCTGATGGTTTACAACGCCCAAGGACAGGAAGTGAAAACCCTGGTGAACGAGAGAAGGAGTGCCGGAAGATACACGGTGAACTGGGACGGCCGGGACAACGCCGGCAATTACGTCTCTTCCGGCGTCTATTTTTACAAAATGACCGCCGGCAGCGTCGTCCTGACCAAAAAGCTGGCCGTCACCAAGTAAAGGCAAAGCTCTTTCGCACGGGGTGTCACTTTAATTGAGAGGATTTTGAAATGAAATCTTGCCGGGCGACGGCCCTCTGGGCTTTGATGATCATGGCAGCAATGGTTTCGCCGGGGCTGGCGCAGGTTGTGGATGACTTCAACCGCACCAGCCTGGGAACGAACTGGACTGCCGACACCGAATACAAGATTGTAAGCAATACCCTGGACAACTCCGCTACGGCGACCGGCTGGACCTATCTGGCGGTCTACAACGCGGTGAGCAATCCCTATCAGGTGCAGTTCACCTGGGCCTCCACAGCCGATGCCAGCGGCATCAACGCCGGCGGTTTTGCCATGCTCCTGAGTGCGGCCTCGACCACCGCCAACGGCATGATGATCTTCCGTCGCGACACCAACCTGGAGATCAATCCCATCGTCAATGGCAATGTCGATCGCACCGTGGTGGTGGCCTCGGCAGCGGCAAGCCAGGCCGCGCCGACCAAGGGCAGCATTGTCAAGATCGTTCTGCGCACGGATGCGACCAAGGCCTATTTTGACTATTATGTCAACGGCACCCTCGATGGCACGCTGAGCTACCTGCGCGCCAGTTATGCCGCCATCCCCGCCACCTATTATGCCGGGGTCTGCCTCTATGGCAACATGAACAACAACATCGATGATTTCACCGTCTGGGGACAGGGACTCACCGTCACCTCTCCCAACGGCGGCGAATCATGGCTCGCCGGCTCCTCCCACGCGATTACCTGGACCGCGAGCGGCTTCAGCAGTAATGTCGCTCTTGATTACTCCCTGGATGCCGGATCGACCTGGACGGCAATCACTGCCTCCACGGCCAACACCGGCTCCTATTCCTGGACCCTGCCCGGCACCACATCGACCACCGCCCGGGTGCGCGTCCGCGATGCCACCGACAGCAATCCGCTGGATGCCAGCGATGCCAATTTTGCGATCACCCCGCAGACCGAATCGCTGACCGTGCTCTCGCCCAACGGCGGGGAAAACTGGGAGGTCAATGCCGCGCGCACCATCACCTGGAGCTCCACCGGCTCCATCACCAATGTGCGCCTCTTTTACAGTCCCGACAACGGCGCCAACTGGAGCATGATCATCGCGAGCACGCCCAACGACGGCTCCTATACCTGGACCACCCCGGGCGTGACCACGACCCGCGGCCTCATCCGCATCACCGACGCGCTGGACGGCTTGCCGGTCGACGAGAGCAATGCCTCCTTTTCCATTCTGACCCTGGCGACCCTTTACGTCAAGGACACCAGCGGTCAGCCGGGCTCGACCGGCAATCTGGTCACGGTCTGTCTCGACAACATCACCCCCCTCCGCGGGCTTTCGTTCAAGCTGATGGATTCGCCGGCTTTTCTGACGGCGATGAATGTCCTGCCGCTGGGGCGCGCCTCCGAATTTACCATCCATAAAGTGGACAACGGCGCCTCGGTGACGATCATGCTGGTGAGCCTGGCCGCCAGCTCGATCGCAACGGGCAGCGGTCCCATTTGCCAGATCTCCTATGATGTTTCGGGTTCGGCCCCGCTCGGGGAATTCTCGAGCCTCGATTTTTCCAGCGTGGTGGTGAGTGACGACAGCAGCCGCACGGTGCTGCCGGATCTGCTCCCGGGCAAATTCTGGTTCGTCAAGATGGGCGACCTTGACAATGGTGGCACGGTGGATCTGCTCGACATCAACCGCGCAGCCGATATCGTCCTCGGCAGACCTCCGGCCATCACCGAAAACGAGATGATGGGCGGCGACCTCGATCACGACGGCGACGTCGATCTCTATGATTTTCTGACCATTTGGGAACTCGTCTACTAAGCACTGGGGAGGGTAATGCGCGCCATTGCCCTCCTTCGCCTGATGCGCATGTATTCGAATGTGGGAATGATTATGAAAAGATGGCATCTCCTGATGATGGCGGCTGTGCTCTGCACCCTTTCCCCGGTCCTGGCACAGACCACCTACACCGACAATTTTAACCGGGCTTCACTGGGACCCGACTGGCTCGTCGACGCGACCTGGTACCAGATCGTCTCGGGCACCCTGGACAACACCCTCACGGTCGCCAGCTGGGACTTTTACGCCGTCTATCTGGCCCTCTACAACCCGACCGAGATTTCATGGACCTGGGCGGCCGGCAGCGACCTCGAGGGTGCCAATTCGGGCGGCCCGATCCTGCGCTATGACCTGACCTCGAAAAGCGGTTATTTCATCCTGCGCCGCTACGGTGACCTGACCCTGCATCCGATCATCAACGGGATCATCCAGCGCAACGCGACCACCATCGCCAGCGTCTCTCCTGCCCAGGCCTATCCCAAGGCGGGCGATGTGATGAAGGTGGTCCTCACCACCGATGCCAGCGGCCACCATTTCAAACTCTATATCAACAACAAGCTCGACGGCACCCTGAACGATCCCGCCAAGCTCTATGGCAACGGCACCACGCTCTACGGCGGCATCGCCCTCTACGGCCAGCGCAACAACAATATCGACGATTTCACCGTCAAGGGGACAGCTCCGGCCACACCGACCGCGACCATCGCGGTCACCTCCCCCAACGGCGGCGAGGTCTGGTACACCGGCTCCAGCAAGTCGATCACCTGGAATTCGACCAATCTGACCAACGACGTCAAGATCGAGCTTTCGACCAATGGCGGCAGCTCCTACACGACCCTGGCGACGGTGGCCAACAGCGGATCCTACTCCTGGACGCTGCCCGGTACGACCTCGACCACTTGCCGTATCCGCGTCTCGGATGCCACCGACAGCGCCCCCCTGGATATCAGCGATGCCAATTTCACCATCGCCAACCCCCCGGATTTCATCACGGTGACGGCGCCCAACGGCGGCGAGGACCTCTACTCCGGAACGACCTATGCCATCCACTGGACCTCGACCTTCACTGGCGGCAATGTCAAGATCGAGTATTCCACCAACGGCGGCAGTACCTTCACGATGGTCACTGCTTCGACCGCCAATTCCGGCACCTTTAACTGGAGCGTGCCGGCGGTGAATGCCTCCACTTGCCGCATCCGCATCTCCGAAGCCACCACCGGCGTGCCGACCGATATGAGCGATACCAATTTCACGCTGCACATTACCCCGCCCGACCTGGCGATCGTTCGCCCGAACGGCGGCGACACCTGGCTTTTTGGGGCCGCCCAGGAGATCCAGTGGACCGGTCCGGATTCCACCACCATGCCCTCTGTTAACCTCTATTACTCGATCGACAACGGGACCAACTGGGAGAGCATCGTCGCCAACACCCCCAATGACGGCGCCTATGTCTGGACGGTGCCGAACAAACTGACGACCCAGGCATTGATCCGGGTCGAGGATTATTCCGACCCGACCAAGCTGGATCAGAGCAATGCGGTCTTCACCATTACCTCGCTGGTACTGCTGCAGATCAAGGACAGCAGCGGCCAGCCGGGCTCCACCGGCAACAAGGTGGCGATCCAGCTCAACAATCAGACCAACATTCGCGGCCTCTCCTTCCGGGTCAGCGATTCGCCGAATGCGCTCACGGCCATGACCGTGACGCCGGCCGGCCGCGCTCTCAACTTTTCGGTCACCAAGGTGGATAACGGCACCAATGTCATCATCTACCTGGTTTCGATGGCCGGCAGCCTGATCACGATCGGCAGTGGTCCGATCGCGACCATCAGTTATGATGTCTCCGGTTCCGCTCCGGTAGGCGACTATGCCGATCTCGTTCTCTCGGATGTGACTGTGGCCGATGCCAACAGTCTGCCGGTGGAACCGGCGCTGCTCGACGGCAAGTTCTACTTTGTCGTCAAGGGGGATGTCAATCAGGACGGAAGCGTCACCAGCCTGGACCTCGACCGCGCCGTTCAGCTGTTGCTTAAAACCGGCGATCCGATGACGCCCGGTGAACTGCTCAGCGGCGACATGGATGCCGACGGCGATTTCGATCTCTACGATTTCATGAATATCTGGGAAGTGATCTACTGATCGCCCGGTGCGATCGGATCCGCGAAGTAAAGGAACGGGAATGAACGCAGGAAGGAGACTGGGGGCGCTACTGCTGCTGCTCCTCGCGCCGCTCACCTATGGGGCGGAAGCGGTGCTGCAGCTGGGCACGGGCAGCGGCAAGGTCGGCACGCAACACAACGTGGTCCAGGTTACCATGGCCAACGACACCACGGTGATCGCGCTGCAGATGGAGATCGCGGATGTGCCCGATTTTATCCGCCCGGATTCAGTCTGGACGACCGAGCGCTCCAGTGGTTTCACGGTGGCCTGGAAAGAGGATTCGCTGAGCATCCTGCACATTCTGGTGCTCAGCATGGATGCCAGCTCCTCCATCCCTCGCGGCAGCGGCGCGGTGCTCAACATCAGCTACACCGTACAGCCGGGCGCGGAGCAGTTCAAGGACCTTGCCCTGGTTTTTTTCACCGCTCCCAAGGTGGTAGCCCCTGGCTCGGTCAAGATCCCGGCGGTCGGGTTGGCTGGCAAATTCATGGTCGGCAA
Organism: uncultured Cytophagia bacterium; assembly: GCA_964436305.1. GTDB lineage: Bacteria > Zhuqueibacterota > Zhuqueibacteria > Residuimicrobiales > Residuimicrobiaceae > JAKPUX01. The sequence continues at coordinate 56,141 of CAYTCI010000011.1, forward strand.
TACCGCGGTTGAGGAGCATGGCGGTCAGCAGCCGGGGCGTTTCGCCCTGGCGCAAAATTTCCCCAATCCCTTCAATCCCGAGACCCGGGTCACTTTCGAGCTGCCGGAGCGGCAGCAGGCCCGGCTCGAGATCTTTAATCTCCTGGGGCAGCGGATCCGGACCCTGGTGCAGGGCGAGCTGGCGGGCGGCGTGCATGCGGCGACGTGGGATGGTTTGACGGAGCGGGGGGAGGCTGCAGCCGGCGGGGTCTATCTGTACCGCCTGCAGGCTGGTCCCTATCATGAGTGCAAACGGATGGTCCTGATGCGCTGAGCGGCTCTTGAATGGGCGCGTTCACGGGTTTCTTCACGGGTTGACGGCGTGAGGGAACGCGCCGCTTACCTGGCCGCGGGAGTATTCCCGCGGCCTTTTTTTGTGGTCACTCATTTTCTCTTGAGGATGGTCACCCAGCTGCTACTGCTGCCCAGGTTGGGGCGGTAGAGGCGGCTGACCTGGCTGGCCTGTTCGGTGACATAAAAGGCCTCGGGGGAGACCTTTTTTACCAGGGTGAGCACATCCTCCAGCTCCTTGCGCGGGAAGACCACGACCAGCATGCTGACGACGCCGTTGAGTCCTTCACCAAGAAAGGTGGTTACAGCATATCCCGCCGCGCGCAGGATCTCGGCGATCTGGGCACCGTGCTCCGCACTGATCACCCGCAGCACCGTATTTCCGAAGGCGATACGCCGCTCCAGCAGAATTCCGACGACGTTGCCGGTGGAAAAGCCGAGGGCATAAAAGATGATCAGCGCCGGCTCGCGGGCGACCTCCTGCAGAACCTTGGCGACCACCAGCAGCCAGACGCTGACTTCGACGAAGCCCAGGGCGAAAGCGATCCTGGTGCGGCCGTGGACGATACTGATGGTGCGGACCGTGCCCAGGGTCACGTCGGTGACGCGGGCGAAAAAGACGATCAGACCGGTGAGAAAAGTGGTCCAGTCCACGTGCAGGAATCCTTTCGTTGCCCTCGGCAGCAGAGCGGGCGGAGGGCCGCCGCACCGGTTCTGCGCCGTAAGGAGGGTGAGGCGCTACTTCTTCGGCCAGGGAATCTCTTTATACCGCTCGCCGGTCTCCTTGACGATCGTGCGATACCAGGCTTCCGGGTAGAGGGGATGCTGTACGCCGCCGTGTTCATCGCGCAGGTTACCGTCGAGAAATTTCCAGATCAGGAATTCGCCGAGCTTTTTCCAGCGGGCCACAGTCTCATCCCCTGAACGGCAGGAAAAGTCGGTCAGATAATCCCGCGCCTGCCGGGGCGAGCTTTTGTAGAGGGCCAGGGCGGCCGCATCGATCTGCGGGACGGCGGCCATGTATTGCCCCTCGAGTTCGCGCTGAACCCGCTGCACCTCGACGATCATGTCGCTGTAACGGGAGTAGGTATAGTTGGCGACAAAATTGAAGACCCAGAAAGCCGAGTTCCAGGAGAATTCGGCAAAGGAACCGGCGCCGGCGCCATAGTTGGCCGGGACGCGGTTGATGCCGCAGTACATCGGCACATAGACGGTGCAATAGGTGTCGTCGACGCCGAACCAGAGGATGCCGCCAATGGGGTCGGGCAAGCTGGCGCGGGACTGGGCGACGAAGGAGAAGCCGGTCTGCTGGGTCGAGATGGCGCGTTCATGTAAGTATTTGGTACTGTCGACCTGCCATTCCATCGGCCGCCAGCGGTAGGGGAGTTTGTAGGGTCCGGCGCCAACGTCAAGGGTCATGTCGAGCGGCGTGCCCTCGTAATGGTCGCGCATCAACTCCATCACATCGCGCACACTCAGCTTTTTGTCCGGCTTGATCCAGAGCGGCAGGGGCTGGCTGCCCGGCACGCCGCAGGCATAGTCGCTGGGGAGGTTGAGCGAAGGGGCGGCACGGCGGAAACCGCTCCAGACGCGGGCTTCGCAAAAGCGCTGGGTGCCGAAATCGAGCGGGGCGTAGGCTTCGGCAAAGCTGAACTCCTGATCCTTTCCGGAGAAGAAGCCCCTGGTGCGGGCAAAGCTGATGACATCGCGGGCGTATAGGCAATTTTGCGGATCATTGAGGGGGAACTGGCGGATGCGCGCCTGGTTGGCGTGGCCGCAGATATAGCCATCGGGGACGCGCCGCGCGACCCAGAGGGCGCCGGTGTTGCCTTCGCCCTTGCCGATCATCTCCATGATCCAGACCTCGCGCGGGTCGGAGATGGAGAAAGATTCGCCCTCGCTGCAATAGCCATATTCCTCGGCCAGGCTGGTCATCACCATGATCGCCTCGCGGGCAGTCCTGGCGCGCTGCAGGGCGAGATACATCAGGCTGCCGTAATCGACATGGCCCTTGGGATCATGCAGCTCGCCGCGGCCCCCAAAGGTGGTCTCGCCGATGGCGAGCTGGTGCTCGTTCATATTGCCGACGACGGCATAGGTTTCGGCCACCTGTTTGATCTCGCCAAGATAGGTGCCGCTGTCCCAGTCGTAAACGGGTATGAGGGTCCCGGCGATATGTTTGCCGGCGGGCAGGTAGAGCAGCTCGCCATAGAGGGTGTGGGAATCGGCTGAATAGGTGATCATGGTCGAGCTGTCGGCCGCCGCGCCACGGGTGACGAGGAAATTGGTGCAGGCCGTCGCGGTCGCGACGTGCAGCGCCAGAACGCTGCCAAGCAGGAGCAGGAAACGGTTCATCAAACCTCCGGTCCAGGTAAAGGGGTATTCTTGGGGATGGGTAGAGAGAGATGCACGATTAGAAACCTTCCTTGATGGTGTCGCCAATGATCTGGATGCCACGCTGGATCTCCGATTCGGTCGACATGGTATAGTTGAGGCGCATGGTTTCCAGGCCATCGTCGTCGCAGGGGAAGAAGAATTTGCCGGGAACGAAAGCGGCCTTGCGTTCGATGCACTTCCAGTAAAGTTTTTCGGTATCGGTACCCCGGGGGCCTTCGGCCCAGATGAACATGCCGCCCTCCGGCCGGGAATAGTGCCACTCTTTGGGAAAGCAGCGGTCCATGGCGGCGAGCATCGCCTCCTGTTTGGGCTTGTAGAGGCTGATGATCTTGGGGATCTGCTGATCGAGGTAGCCCCCGAGGAGGTACTCGGTCGCCATCGCCTGATTGAGGGTGCTGGTATTGAGATCGACCCCCTGTTTGGCGAGTACCAGCCAGCGGCGCACCGGTTCGGGCGCGACGCAGACACCGAGGCGCAGCCCCGGCGCGAAGACCTTGGAGAGGGTGGTTGTATAGACGGTCCGCTCGGGGATGAGGGAGTGGAGGGTTGGCAGGGCTTCGCCGCGATAGCGGAGATCGCTATAAGGGTCATCCTCGCAGAGCAGGACGTCGTATTTGCGGATCAGATCGGCGATCTGGTGGCGCCGGGCCAGGCCGAGGCAGCGGCCGGTGGGGTTCTGGAAGGTCGGCACCAGGTAGACCAGCTTGACCGGCTGGGTGGCGAGGATCTTTTCCAGGGCCTCTGGAAGAATGCCCTCGTCATCCATGGCCGCACAGAGGTAGTGCGGGCCGTAGGGATTGAAGGCGGAGAGGGCGCCGAGATAGGTGGGGGCCTCGACGGCGACGATATCGCCGGGGGTGATCAGCACCTTGCCGAGGGCGTCCAGGAGTCCCTGCGAGCCGCTGGTGATGCAGATGCCGGCGGTGGTGGTCTCGATACCTTTCTTGGCCAGGTAGGGAACCAGGGCTTCGCGCAGGGGGATGAATCCTTCGGTCATGTCATACTGCAGAGCGCGGGTACCATATTTATCCAGGACCTGGTCGGCCAGCATGCGGATGACCTCAAAGGGATAGCTCTCCGGTGCCGGATACCCGCCGGCGAGGGAGATCATCCCGGGCTGACCGACGACCTTGAGGATTTCGCGAATGATATTGGCGCCCATATTCCGGGTTCTATCGGCAAACAGCGTTTCATAGTTCATGACGGGATCTCCTCATCCAATGATGGACAGTATGAAAAACCGGCAGCAGGAATAAATTGTAACAGGGAGGGAAAGGGCAGCAGGAGGTACAGGATCGACTCAAGGAAAAAACGCGGCATGACGCGGGTCCTTATATTGGCCTTTGAACATAGGGAAAAAATCGCTGATTATCAAGCAAAAACGGCGGCGGCTCAGGCGCCGTCGGGATTAGTTCTTTGTTTGCTGCTCCATTTTTACTACATTATGCCGATTCGATCCGGATGAAAGCCATGAGATCTCGAACCCTACTTTGGGCCGCGGCAGGTGTGGCGCTGTTGCTGACGGCTGTTGTGCTGGCGCCGCCGGCCGCCCGGCGGCTCGACCACCGCGCGGCGCATTCATGGAAGCTCTATGATGACCGGGGCGGCCTGCTGCGGGAGGTGCTTTCCGGCGAAGCGGGCTGGAGCACCTGGGTCCCGCTGCAGCAGATGGGGCCGGACTTGGCCGCCGCGGTCGTGGCGGTGGAGGACAAGCGGTTTTATCATCATCCAGGCATCGATCCGCTGGCCATCCTGCGCGCGGCCTGGCTCAATCTGCGCCAGCGGGAGGTGGTGTCGGGGGGATCGACGCTGACGATGCAGCTGGCGCGGCAGCTTTACCGCCTGCCACGGCGATGGTACGCCAAACCCCTCGAAGCCCTCCTCGCCCTGCGTCTCGAAGTCTGGCTGAGCAAGCCGGAGATTCTCGAGCAGTACCTCAACCGGGCGCCCTTTGGCAACCAACTTTTTGGTGTCGAGGCGGCCAGCCGCACCTATTTTCAGCGGCCGGCGCGGCTGCTCTCGCTGGCCGAGGCGGCCTTTCTCGCGGGGCTGCCGCAATCCCCCTCCCGGTTCAATCCCTATACCCACCCGGAGCGCGCGCGCCGGCGCCAGGCGGCGGTCCTCGCCGCGCTCGAGCGGCAGGGCGGCCTCGAGAGCGAGCGGCTGCTCAGCGCCCTTGCCCAGCCGCTGGTGATAGCGCCGCGGCAGACGGCCTTCGCCGCGCCGCACTTTTGCCAGATGGTGCTGGAGGCGTGCCGCGACCAGGCGGCCACCGGCCCCGAGTTTCGGACCACCCTCGACAGCCGCCTGCAAACGCGGCTGGAACAGCTGGCCGACGGGCACCTCGCGCAGCTGGCGGCCAACCATGTCACCAATGCGGCGGTGCTGGTGCTCGAGAATCGCAGTGGGGCCGTCAAGGCCTGGGTGGGATCGCGGGATTTTTTTGATGAGCTGCATCAGGGGCAGGTGGACGGTGTCCGCAGCCTGCGCCAGCCCGGTTCGGCGATCAAGCCTTTCACCTATGCCCTGGCGCTCGAGAACGGTTTTACCGCCGCCTCCATTCTGGCCGATATCGAAAGCTTTGCCGGCGAGGGCGAGGGGCGTCCGGTCGTTCATAACTATGACGAAAAGTACCATGGTCCGGTGCGTCTGCGCACGGCGCTGGCCTGTTCCTACAACGTCGCCACTGTGCGGCTGCTGGACGCCCTTGGGGTCGACTTGCTGCTCGAGCGGCTGCAACGGTCCGGGCTCACCAGCCTGAACAAACCGGCCTCCTTTTACGGCCCGGGTCTGACCCTCGGCAACGGCGAGGTGACGCTGCTGGAGCTGACCAATGCCTACCGTGCCCTGGCCAACGGCGGGGTGCTGCAGCCCCTCCATTTTTTGCGCGAGGATTCCGCCCACGGCGCGCTGACGGACCAGGAGGCGCAGGTCGCGACCGGCGAGCGCGTCTTTTCACCGCAGGCGGCCTTCATCATCGCCGACATCCTCGCCGATCATCGCGCCCGTGCTCCCGCCTTCGGACTTGGCGGCCCGCTGCATCTGCCCTTCTGGTGCGCGGCCAAGACCGGGACGACCAAGGATTTTCGCGACAACTGGACGGTGGGATTCACCAGCGAGTATACCGTCGGGGTTTGGGTCGGCAATTTTGATGGTCAGCCGATGGAGAAGATCAGCGGTATCACCGGCGCCGCCCCGCTATTCCGTGACGTCATGCTGGAGCTGCACGCCGATCACGATCCGCTCCCGCCATTGCCGCCCGCCGGGGTGAAGCACACTCCGATCTGCCCGGTTTCGGGGCATTCGCCCGGAGCGGATTGCCCCGGCAGCCTCGAGGAGTGGTTCATCGCCGGCACCGGGCCCGCGCGGGAATGCCGGGTGCACTGCCGGGTGGCCATCGATCGCCGCAACGGCCTGCTGGCCTCGGCGGCGACACCGCCGGCCGATCGCGAGAGCCGTGTCTATGAGATCTGGCCGCCGGAGTTTCGCTCCTGGATGGCTGCCCAGCATCTGCCGCTGCCGCCGGCGGACCGTTCACCGCTTCCGGAGGTGCAGACCGCGCGTCTGGCCATCGTCGCGCCGGCGGACGGGGATATCCTCAAGATCGATCCGGTTCTGCGCCGGGAATTTCAGACCCTGCTGCTTGAGGCGGTTGTGCCCGAAGGTATCCGCGAGATCGAATGGCTGCGCGGCGACACCACCCTGGCCCGGGTACGGGCGCCGTTTCAATGGCGCTGGCCGCTCACACCCGGACGCCACGCCTTCCGCATCCGGGCGCAAGGCCGGACCGGATGGCTGGAAAGCGCGGCAGTGACGATCCGGGTGCTGTGACGGGCCGGAACAAAGCCCTGACCGTGGATGTTACACCTATACATTGTTTTACGGGATGGAAGCGATGCGGGAGATCGGAACCGTTACTGAAAATCTCGGAAGGGTAGCCAGGGTGCGCATCGAGCGTCCGGCGATGTGCGCCGGCTGCTCCGGCTGCATCGAACTGGGCGGCTCTTCGCAACGTCTGATCGAGGCGGAGAACGGCATCGGCGCGGCGGTGGGCGAGCGGGTGGAATGCGAAATCCCTGCCCGGCAGCTGCTCAGCCATTCGTTCCTCGTTTTTGTCCTGCCCCTGCTCTTCATGGTGGCGGGTTATATTCTGGCCGCCCGGTCTGCTGGACCGCTCCCGGCTGCAGCCGAAGGGCGCGGCATCGCCGGGGCTTTCGCCGGCCTGCTCGTTGCCTACGCCCTGATCCGGTTGATCGACCGGTGGTGGAGCCGCCGTCATGCGGCGGTCGCCCGCATCACCGGCCGCGCCCCGCTGGATGGCGATGCGCGGCTGCCGGTTTGTCCCTCCCCCGCCATATTCCATGGAACTACCAGATAGGAAAACCATGCGCCGATATCTTGTCTTGTTCTCTTTGATAGCCTGGGCTGCGGCCTCTGCTGCGGTACCAGCGGGTGTGCGAATGCTTTCGAGCTCCAGCCAGGGGCTGGTGCTTGAATTCGTCCCGCAGAACTGGCAGGTCGATTCGGTACGCATCGACGGCCGCGCCTGCTTGACGGCGCAGTTTACCGGCGCCGAGATGACCGGCGCGCCTGGTGCGCCGATGCTGCCCGCCCGCTCGCTGGTCGTCGGCTTGCCGCCACAGGGTGGTGTCTCGCTGCGGGTCGTCACGGCGGAGTACGATACCCGTCGCGGGACGATGCTGCCGATGGGGCGGCTGGTGCCGGATGGCATTCTCTCCCGCACGCTCTATGAGACGGCAGCGTCCGGTTCCGCCGATCAAAGCTTCGGCCCAGCGGTGGCGGAGCTCGCCGAGCCGCAGGAATTCCGCGGCCAGCGGACCGTCCGTCTCACCTTTTATCCCGTTCAGGCGGCGCCGGGGCTGGACCAGGTTCGCCTCTATCGCCGCGTGGTGGTGGAACTCACCTTTGTCGGCGCCGGCAGCGCGACAGCCGCTGCAGCGACCGCGGGCGCGGACGATGGGCTTTTCCAGGATTTGCTGGTCAACAGCCAGCAGGCTCGTCCCTGGCGCAGCGCCCCGCCGGCCCGCCTGGCCAAAGCGACGCGGGCCAATTTCCCTGGCGACAACTGGTACAGGATCATCATCCGCGGCGATGGCAAGGGCAGCAAGGAAGGGATCTACAAGATTACCGCATCCGCCCTGAGCCAGGCCGGCCTCCCCCTGGCCAGCATCGATCCAACCACCCTGCAGCTCTTCAATAACGGCGGCCGGGAGCTGGCGGAGAACATCGCCACCCCGCGGCCCGACTCCCTCATCGAGAATGCGATCCAGGTCAACGGCGAATCCGACGGTAAATTCGATAGCGGGGATTATATCCTCTTTTACGGCCGCTCCCTTGAGGGCAAGTACTACAGCAGCACGGACGGGAAATATCACCACTATATCAACCATTACGGCTATGACAATGTCTACTGGCTCACCTTCGGCCTGGCCAAGGGAAAACGGATACAGAGCCGTACCTCCCTGCCGGTGATCGGCGATTTCGAAAGCTCGTTCAGGGATCTCGCCTTCATCGAGGATGAGAAATCCAATATCTACAAGTCCGGCTCCGACTGGCTCGGCTTCGAACTGGCCCGCGACAAGGCGACCTATTCCCAGGTGTTCGCCCTGCCGGGCGCGGTGCCCCAGAGCCCCGCCTCTTTCCGTTTCCAGGTGGCGGCGACTACCTCGGGCTCGCATCTCTTCAGGATGAATGCCAACGGCAACAGCCTGGGACAGATCAGCCTCACCGGGCAGCTGAGCGCCTATTCGGTGCGCCTCGCTGAATTCAGCGCCGCGGGTGTCCTCCTTGACGGCAACAATACCCTGGGCATCGACTATGTCGCCACCTCGGACATCAGCCAGGCCTACGTCGACTGGGTCGAGGTCGAATATCCCCGCCGCTTCCAGGCGGTGGGCGATCAGCTTCTTTTCAATGCGCCGCTGCGCAGTGGCACGGCGGCCTGGGAGGTGAGCAATTTCAACCGCTCCGAGATCGCGGTCTACGACGTCACCTCCTTTTCGGATGTCGGTGTGATCGAGGGGACCCGGATCGAGGGATCGACCCTGCACTTTGCCGATACCGTGAACAGCTTGCAGCCGCGCCGCTATCTGGCCGTAACCCCTGCCGCCTATATGGCCGTCAGCGATATCCAGCACGACGCCAGCTCGAACCTGCGCCAGGCGCGCGACATCGATTATATCATCATCACCCATGACAATTTTTACCAGCAGGCGATGCAGCTCGAAAGCCTGCGTGAGGACTGGAATTCCGGCGACCGCCTCGAAACCGTGGTGGTCAAGATCTCCGACATCTATGACGAGTTCAGCTGGGGGCTACTTGATCCGGTCGCCATCCGCGATTTTCTCGCCTGGGCCTACGCTCACTGGGGCCAGCCCGGCTATGTGCTCCTGCTCGGCGACGGGCACTATGACTACCGCAACCTCTACAAGTACAACACCCCCAATCTGATCCCGCCTTATGAAAGCCCGGAGACCTCGGAGATCTCGTCGCGCACCCTCGACGACTGGTTCACCTACCTCAAGGGATCCAGCAACGGCATGCAGATGGCCATCGGCCGGCTGCCGGTGCGCACGGTCGACGAGGCCCAGGGGGTGATCACCAAGCTCATCGACTATGAAACCAAATCCGCCGCCGAGGAGTGGCGCAAGACGGTGACCATCGTCGGCGATGACGAACTGGTCTCCGGCGGCAAAGGGGAAGAGGTGGAGCACACCCGCCAGGCGGAATGGCTGGCGGAGCACTATGTCCCCTCCTCACTCAACGTCGAAAAGATCTATTTGATGGAGTATCCGGCGGTGCGCACCGCGAGCATTTCCGGCGTGACCAAGCCGCAGGCCAGCGAGGCCTTTATCAACCGCATCAACCAGGGAAGTCTGCTGATCAACTTTATCGGCCATGGCGCCGATGAATTGCTGACCCACGAGAATATCTTCAATCTATCGACCGACTTTGAAAAGATCCAGAACAATCAGCGCTATGCCCTCTGGGTCGCCTCGACCTGCGAATTTGCCTATTGGGACCAGCCGCAGAAGCAAAGTTTTGCCGAGTATCTGGTCAATGCGGCGGGACGCGGCGCGGTCGGCATGATTTCCTCCAGCCGGCTGGTCTATTCCAGCGAGAATGCCTCGCTCAATTACAACCTCTTCAACCAGCTCTTCGGCTCCTACGAGAGCACCGGCAAGGTGGCGCGCGTCGGCGATGCCTTCATGATGGCCAAGCGCACCTCATCGGCCAGCCAGCTCAACAACGAGAAATTCGTTCTGCTCGGCGATCCGGCGATGCGACTGGAGGCACCGCGTTACCGGGCCACTGTCGACTCGTTGACGCCGGGCAAGAACCTGCAGGCGCTAACCCATTTTACGGTCGCCGGCAGCATGGACAAGGGCGGGCTCCTGTGGAATGATTTCAACGGTACCCTGCTGCTGCGGGTCTTCGATGCACGCAAATCACGGAGGCATGTCACCGAAGGCGGCACCACCGTCGATTACATTCTGCCGGGCAATACCATTTTTCGCGGGACGGCCGGGAGCGCCAACGGCCGGTTTAATGCGCAGTTCATCGTGCCCAAGGACATCTCCTACGGCGGCAGCGACGGCCGCATCAGTCTCTATCTCTGGAGCACGGAGGGCGAGGGCACGGGTTATCTCAACAATCTGACCGTGGATGGTTCGGCCCTCGGCCTGGTCGACCGCGAAGGGCCGGCGATCAAGATCCATTTCGGCAACCCCTCGTTTGCCTCCGGCGACTATACCACACAGAATCCGGTCCTGCACGTATTGATTCACGACAGCCTCAGCGGCGTCAACATCGCCGGCGATATCGGTCATCAGATCATCCTGCATCTGGATGAGGAGGAGGGCCGGAACATCACCGAGAATTTCCAGTACAACACCGGCAGCTATACCTCCGGCGAGCTTACCTGTCCCCTGGCGCAGCTGACCCCGGGGCGTCATACCCTGGCGGTCAAGGCCTGGGACAACTCAAACAATTCGACCACCGCGGAGGTCGAATTCACCGTCGTGGCGGAGACGGGCCTGAGCCTCAATAATCTGCTCAACTATCCGAATCCGATGTCCAACCGGACGCAGTTCACCTTTGAGGTTAGCCAGGAGGCGGAGGTCTCCATCCAGCTCTATACCGTTTCCGGCCGGCTGGTGCGCAAATTCCCGGCGATGCAGGCGGTGGTGGGCTTTAATCTCTATCCGGAACTCTGGGATGGCACGGATGCGGAGGGGGATCTGGTTGCCAACGGCGTCTATCTCTTCCGGGTTCAGGCGCGGAACCTCAAGGGCGGCAAGTCGGCGGAGAGCGACGCCATCGGCAAGGTCATTGTGGCGCGGTAAGCGCGTGTTTCAGGGGGGCGGGCTATTTCTGGTCGAGGACGTCGCGCACCTTGCGGGTGATGTTTTCCAGGGTGAAGGGTTTGGCGATGAAGGCGACATTCTCGCGATCGACATTTTCGTAGGCCATCAGGACGTCGCTGGCGTAGCCTGACATATAGAGCACCTTGAGATCGGGATGAGTGGTGCGCAGCCGCTCCGCCAGCTGGGCGCCGCCCATTTGCGGCATCACCACATCGGTAAGGAGCAGGTCGATGACGCCGGTGTGACGCTCGCTGGCGATTATGGCTTCGCCGGCCAGAGCCGCTTCGATGACCTTGTACCCCTGCAGCTGCAGCATCCGCGCGGTCAGGATGCGCACATCCTCCTCATCCTCCACCAGCAGAATGGTTTCCTTCCCCCGCGGCAGCGCGTCATAGGCGTTCCGCAGATCAGTCTCGACGGCGGCCTCTTCCACCTGCGGCAGAAAGATCCGGAAGAGGGTGCCCTTGCCCTCCTCGCTGTAGCACTCGACATGTCCCTTGTTCTGCCGGACAATACCGAAGACCGTCGGTAGCCCCAGTCCCGTGCCCTGTTCCTTGGTGGTGAAGAAGGGCTCGAAGATGCGTGCTCGCGTCTCCTCTGTCATCCCCTCCCCGTTATCCTCTACCGTAAGCAGCATAAAGCGGCCCGGCGTGGCATCGATGTGGTCGCGGCAGTATTGCTCGTCCAGGGTGATGCGGTCGGTTTCGATCACCAGCTTGCCGCCCTTGGGCATGGCATCGCGGGCGTTGACCACCAGGTTGACGATGATCTGTTCCACCTCCGCCGGATCGGCCTTGATATTGCCGGCGCCCTCCCTGAAACGGGTGACCAGCTCGATATTCTCGTTGATCAGGCGTTTGAGCACGCTCACCATATCGATGAGGGTGGCATTGAGGTCGATCACCTTTTGTTCCATCGGGGTGCGCCGGCTGAAGGCGAGCAGCTGTTTGGTGTGGGTCGAGGCGCGGGAGCAGGCCTTGATGATCTGCTGCACGTGGCTGTAGAGCGGATCGCTCGGCAGGATCGATTTGATCATCAGCTCGGAATAGCCGTTGATGATGGTCAGGAGATTGTTGAAATCGTGCGCCACCCCGCCGGCGAGGCGGCCGATGGCGTCCATTTTCTCCGCATGATAGACCTGCTTCTGCAGATCAATCTCGTGGGTGACGTCGCGTTTGACCGCGACGTAGCTGATGATCTGGCCGCCGCGCTCCTTGATCGGCGAGATGGTCGCCTCCTCTTCGAAGAGCGAGCCATCCTTGCGCTGGTTGATAAAATGGCCGTGCCAGCTCTTGCCGCTCATCAGGGTGGTCCAGATCTCATGGTAGCAGGCGGCGTCGTGTTTGCCGCTGCTGAGGAGGTTGGGATTCTGGCCGAGGACCT
>CAYTCI010000012.1:0-67993 GCA_964436305.1 uncultured Cytophagia bacterium
CCTCAATGCCTATTCCAGCGCCCGCCAGTGTTACGAGCGCATCCAGGCCCTGCCGGAATGGGAGTCCCTGATCCTCGCCCTGCAGCAGAGTTATCGCTCCCTCCTTTTTGAGGTCGATCTCGCGGAGATCGCCTGGCTGCGCGGCGAACAAGTGGCGGCGCTGCAGCGCTGGCGCCAGATCATCGATGAGAATCCCCTGGATGACCAGGCCTACGCCCTGGTAGGCCTGGCGCTGATGAAGTATACCCTCTACGACGAGGCCCGGGAGCTCTATGAGCGCGGCCGCAAGACCTTCAAGGATCCGCAAAAGTTCTTCATCGAGCTGGTGCGGGTCTACGCCGGACAGGGGGCTTTCGACCGCATGACCGGCGAGTACCTCAATTTTCTGCAAAAAAATCCGGGCCAGACCGGCTATGTCCAGGCACAACTGCTCTCCGCGGCCGGGGATCCGGAAGCGGCCGCGCAGATCGTGTCGGCGATCGAACGCGCCCTGCACGAGGACGAAAGCCTCAAGGAGCAGGGCTATACCCTGCTTGCCGCCCTCTACACCCAGCAACGGGCGTATGACAAGGCGCTGCGCTGTTACGATTATCTCGAGGGCTCGGCCGGCCCCAACCGGGCGGCCGTAGCTGGCAGCCATTATTACGCTCTGGCCATGGTCGCCCTCAACGACAGCGCCCTGACCGAGGCGCGCACCGCCCTGGAACGCTTGCTGGCGCGCGGTGGCGCGAACAACCCTTACCGGCCGCAGGCCGCCTTCGCACTGGCGCAGCTGCTGGAAAAAGAGGGCGCCTATGACGAGGCGGCCGCCGGCTATGCTGCCTTCATCCGCTCCTATCCCGGTCACCCCGAGCTGCCCTCCACCTATTTGCGTCTGGCGGAGCTCTATTATGCGCACTTTTTCCGCATCGGTGCAGCCGACTCGGTCTATGCCCTGCTGCTGCAACGCCAGCCGCCGGTCGCAGTACGCCTTCTGGCGCTGCAAAAGCGCGCCGAGTGCGCGGTGGCGCGCGGGGATCTCGCGGCCGCCCGTACGCTTCTCCAGACCATGAAACGGGATGCCCCGCCCCTCTCCGCTTCCCAGCGGCAGGCCGAGTTGATGCTGGCGCGCCTCGACCTCTTCGAAGGGCGGCCCGGCCGGGCGCTGCAAAAGCTGGAAGCGGTGGTCAATGGCCCCAGGATGCAGGGTGTAGCGGCTGACACGGTGCAGAACGACATTCTCGACCTGCTGCTGCTGTTGCGGGAAAGCCGCCACGATTCGCTCGGCGGGGCACGCTACGGCAAGTCACTCTGGCTGCAGCAGCAGCGACACTATGCCGCCGCCCTCGATACCCTGAAGCAGCTGGAGGGTGCCGGCGGCAACAAAAGCCTCGAGGAACGGGCGCAGTTTCTCCGGATCGACCTCTTGCGCCGGCTGCAGCGCGATGAGGAGGCCCTGGCGGTTTGCACCACCCTCTCGCAGGACAGCACCAGCCTCGAGCCCGATCTCGCGCTGATGGTCATGGCCGGGATTCATGAACAGCGGGGGGAGGTGCAAAAGGCCCGGCAGCTTTTGGAATCTTTTCTGGAAAAATACCCGGAAAGTATTTATATTGAACAAGTGAGAGGGCGGATCCGCGCCCTGGAGCGGAGCAAGCCCGCGATGGTGCGGTAGGAGTAGAATCATGATGCGTAACATGTTCCTGCTGATCCTGCTGTTGGCGGTCCTCCCCGTACGGGGAGAGCGGCTGCTGGTCTATATGGATCTCAAGCAGGAGAACCACCTCAAGGCCTATGGCCTGGCCTATTGGGTGCTGGACCACGGGACCCAGGTGGAGTGGCTGCTCAATTATCGCGGGGGTTCCTTTCTGTTGGAGGATTCGCCGGCGATCGAGCGGGAACTCCGGGTGCGCGGGGTCTCTTTCGCACGTCTCTCGGGCGCTGAGGTGAGCACCGTCTACGCCGAGATCGAGCGGGACAACATGGAGGTGGTGCAGCTGGAAAAAGCGCCGGCAGTGGCCATTTATGCCCCGCCCAACAAGCAGGCTTGGGATGATGCCGTCATGCTGGCCCTCGATTATGCCGAAATTCCCTACACTCTGCTCTGGGATGAAGAGGTGCTGCGCGGCGACCTGCAAAAATATGACTGGCTTCATCTGCATCACGAGGACTTTACCGGCCAGTATGGCAAATTCTACGCGAATTACCGCAATGCCGACTGGTACAAGGAGGAGGTGCGCAAGAACGAAGCGATGGCCAGGAAGCTCGGTTTCGCCAAGGTCTCCGAACTGAAACGGGCGGTGGCCTTCGCCATCAAGGATTTTGTCGGAGCGGGCGGATTTCTCTTCGCCATGTGTTCGGCCACCGATTCCTTCGATATCGCGCTGGCTGCCGGCAAGGTCGACATCGTCGATACCCCCTTTGATGGCGATCCGGTCGATCCCCAGGCCCAGCAAAAACTCGACTATTCGCAATGCCTCGCCTTTGAAAATTTCAAGATCGAAACCAATCCGATGATCTATGAATACTCGGACATCGATATCCCCCCCTCCTATGCGCCGGTCTCACGCGGTGCCGAGGGCGACTACTTTACCCTCTTTGAGTTTTCCGCCAAATACGATCCGGTGCCGACCATGCTCACCCAGGATCATGTGGCGGCGATCAAGGGCTACATGGGGCAGACGACCGGCTTTCAGAAACGGCTGATCAAAAAGAGCGTGACCATCATGGGCGAGGCCGAAGGGACCGACCAGGTCAAGTATCTGCGCGGCAATTACGGCCAGGGGACCTTTTGTTTTCTGGCGGGTCACGATCCGGAGGATTTTCAGCACTTTGTCAACGATCCGCCAACGCAGATGGCCTTGCATAAAAACTCGCCGGGTTACCGCCTGATCCTCAACAATATCCTTTTCCCGGCGGCCCGGAAAAAAGAACTCAAGACCTGAGGCGACGCCAGTTTTTGGCCGCGAGCGCCGCCCACCCATGGATCTGCGTGCCCACCGACCAGTAGAGGGGAGATGTTCCACCGCCGCCAACACCATGAAGCCGTAACGATTATTGAAGCCGCGCCTTATGCGGTGCTGGCCTCGATCTATGACCAGGTGATGAACCACGTCGATTATGAGCACTGGGCCCGTCATCTTTTACGGCTCGCCCGGCTGCATGGGATGTCGCCGCGGCGGATCCTGGACCTCTCCTGCGGGACCGGGCGCCTGTGCCGGGAACTGGCGGCGCGGGGGTGCGAGCTGCTGGCCTGTGATGCCTCCCTGCCGATGCTCAAGGTGGCGGTAGAGAACGCGGCGCAAACGCTTGACATCCACTTCTGGTGCGCCTCCATGGATCGCCTCGCGGTGAAGAGCCCGGTCGACCTGGTGCTCTCCTCGTATGACAGCATGAACTATTTGCACACGCCGGCGAAGTGGCGGGCCACCCTCCTGCAGGCGCACCAGATCCTCCGCCCTGGCGGGCTTTTTATCTTCGATATCAGCACACTGCACAACTCGATCGATGTTTTCGCCGATTATGTCAATGAGGAGCACTTTGCCGAGGGATGGTACCGGCGGGAGAGCCGCTTCGCCGCGGAGAGCCAACTGCAATATAACTATTTCGAGATAGAATTATCTGCAACGCCGGGCTGTTTATATAAAGAGGTACACATCCAGAAAATCCGTTCGCTGGATGAAATCGACCAATTCATCGCGGCCTCCCCCTTTCTCTGTTTGGGCCGATATGCCAATTTCTCGCTGCGTCCAGGCAGTGATCGGTCCGACCGGGTGCATTACGTGCTCACGAAACCGCCGGAAGCGGACGAAACCCAGGAGCAGCGCACATGGTAGAACTGCAAAACGTCCGTGTCACCTATGCCAATGGCGAGGGGATCGATCAGATCTCTCTGGCCGTTGCCCCGGGAGAGCTGGTCTTCCTGGTCGGGCCGAGCGGCGCCGGCAAATCGACCGTCCTGAAGACCGTCTATATGGATCAGCTGCCGGCCGAAGGGCATGTGATCGTCGGCGACTATAATTCTCTTTTCATCAAGCGGAGCGAGATCCCCTATCTGCGGCGCAAGATCGGGATCGTCTTTCAGGACTTTCGTCTCTTCGCCGACCGCGATGTCTTTGAAAATGTGGCCTTCACCCTCGAGGTGATCGGCACCCGCCAGAAAGAGATCAAGCGCCGTGTGCTGCGCGCCCTCGCCGATGTCGGCCTGAGCCACAAGGCGCGAAAAATGCCGGACGAAATCTCGGGTGGCGAGCAGCAGCGCGTCGCCATCGCCCGCGCTATTGTCAACGAGCCGGTGCTGCTGCTCGCCGATGAACCAACCGGCAACCTCGATCCCGAGACCGCGGCGGGTATCATGGAGGTGCTGCTGCGCATCAATACCCGCGGCACCTCGATCCTGATGGCCACCCACAACTATGATATGGTGCGGCGCTATCAGGGCCGCATCATCCAGATCAATAACGGCAGACTGATCTCCTAAACTCGACGGATCGACAGGATGAACATTCGCTACATGCTCAAAGAGACAGCCGACGGCTTCACGCGTGCCTGGGGTTCCTGCCTGCTTTCGATTCTCACGATCGCCTTTTTTCTGACCCTGCTCGGTTTTCTGGCCTGGGTTTCGCTGAACATCGACTACCTTAAACGCACCCTCGATGAACGCTTGCAGCTGCAGGTCTTCATCTCCAGCGTGCTGGACGATCAGGCGATCGCCGATCTCTCGCAGCGCATCAGCCGGATCCCCGGCGTGCGCAAGGTTTCGTTCGTCTCCAAACAGATGGCGGCGACGGAGTTTCAGAAGGAGTTTGGCCGCGAGCTCTTTGCCGTGCTGGAGGAGAACCCGCTGCCCTCCTCGTTCGTCGTGCAGCTGGGCGTCGCCGGTGAGGAGGAGGCCCGGATCCGCCAGATCGTCGCCCGGATTGAGCAGGAGGCCGGCGTCGATGAGGTTGTCTATCATTTCCAGACCCTTTTCAAATTGCAGCGCTATGCCCGCCTGGCCGCGACGGTCAGCTGGATCCTGGTATTGTTTGTTACACTCGGCTCGCTCTTTGTGGTCTCGAATAACCTCCGCCTGGTGATCGCGGCGCGAAAACAGATCATCACGACGATGCGGCTGGTGGGGGCAACCCCGGCTTTCATCCGCAGCCCGCTGATTCTGGAAGGAACCTTGCAGGGGGTGATTGGCGCCCTGCTGGCTGCACTGGCACTCTATGGTGTCAACCGGATCTTGTCCGGCCTGGTCGCCGGGCTGCTGACGCTGCCGCCGGAGGCGCTGATCTTTCTGGTGGCGACCGGCGGCTTGCTTGGTTTGCTCGGCAGTCTGCTGGCGATCAAACGCTGGCTGTAGAACGCCGGCTTCCGGAAGAGTGCCGCCGCCGGCATAAATTTTCCTTGATTGGGCGTCTATTAATGTGTAACTTATAAATCGCAATTTATCGTCTGGATAATTCGTAATCTGCCATGACTATTGATGATTTGACAGAGCGCGAGCGTCAGGTCTTTTTTTCGATCGTGCAGAGTTTTATCGACACGGCCGAGCCGGTCGGCTCCCGTTTCTTGTCCAAATCCGCCGAGCTGCAGCTCAGCCCGGCCACCATTCGCAATGTGATGGTCGATCTCGAAGAGAAGGGCTTGATCCGGCAGCCGCACGCCTCCGCGGGGCGGGTGCCGACCGATGGCGGCTACCGCGTCTTTGTTGACGGCATGATCGGCGGGATCCGCCTGACTCCCTCGGCGCGGCGTTCGATCGTCGAACAGCTCAGCCATTTCGCCGAGGATATCGATCTGATTGTCGACCAGGCCTCCCAGGTGCTGAGCAATATCTCGAGCCAGATGGGGGTCGTGCTGGCGCCGCGCTTCAATCAGGGCCGGCTGGAAAAGATCGATCTGGTCTCGGTCTCCGAAGAGAAGATTCTGGTCATCCTGAGCATCACCTCGGGACTGGTCAAGACCATCATCGTCGAACTGGACGAGAAGGTACCGCCGCATCTGCTCGATGCCGCCCGGCAGATCCTCAACGAGCGACTCCACGGTCTGACGATCGCCGAATTTCAGGCCTCGTTCGAGGAGCGTTTCTCGGATCTCGACGAGAACAGCAAGCGCGTTCTGCGCAAGATCCGCATCCGTGCCGAAAAGCTGGTCGGCTATGACCAGCCGGGCTCGTTTCATCTGGCCGGCGCCGGCAAGATCATCCAGCAGCCCGAGTTCGCCTCACAGGAGAAGGTGGGGATCATTCTCAACCTGATCGACCGCCGCGATCTGCTGCTGCGGGTGCTCGAGGAGCCGGAGAGCAGCGGTGTCTCCATTGTTATTGGTAATGAGAACAAGGAGGAAGTGATGAAGCATTGCAGCATCATCACCTCAACCTATTCGATTGATGGCGCCACCGGCACGATCGGGGTGATCGGGCCGACGCGCATGCAATACGCCAAGATCATCGGTCTGGTGCAGTTCATGGCCGAGACCCTGGGTTATATCCTCACCAAGCAAAAAGTGGAAAGGTAACGGTTTTTAGTTGATGAAGCACCATCGGAAAGAAGAGGACGAGACGCCGGTCGCCATGTCGCAGGAGCCGGAAGATTCCGGGCTGACCATCGAGGGAGAGACCGGTGTGGAGCCGGAGGCGACCGCGCCTGCAGATGAGCCGGCGATCGATGGACAGGCCGCGGTGGTCGCGGCCCTGACGGCAGAGAATCGGGCGCTCAACGACCGCTATTTGCGGCTGGCGGCGGAATTTGATAACTACCGCAAGCGCAGCGATCGCGAGATGCAGAATTATATCAGCAATGCCAATTACGATCTGATGGCCCGGCTGCTGCCGGCGCTTGACGATCTCGACCGGATCGTCGCGGCGGCGCAAAGCGGGACGGAGCCCGCGGCGCTGGTGGAGGGCCTCCTCCTGCTGCAGAAGACGATGCTGAAAAGCTTCCAGGATGGCGGACTGGAGCCGATGCCAACCCTCGGTGAGGAGTTCAATCCCCAACTGCATGATGCCCTGCTGCATATCGAGGTCCCCGAGACGGCATCCAACCGGATCGTGGAGGAACATAAAAAGGGCTACTATTTCAAGGGCAAGGTCCTGCGCCATGCCCAGGTTGTTGTCAGTAAATAACTGAAGCGGATATTCAATCGTCGATGGCCAATAAAGATTTCTATTCCATATTGGGTGTGAGCCAGGATGCGGATGCGGACACCATCAAGAAGGCCTACCGCAAGCTGGCCATGGAGTATCATCCCGACAAGAATCCCGGCGACAAGAGCGCCGAGGAGCGTTTCAAGGCGATTGCGGAGGCCTATGCGGTCCTCTCGGACCCGCAGAAGCGCCGGCAGTACGACCAGTTCGGTTCGGAGGGGATGCGCGGCGGCGCGGGCGGTTTTGACCCGCGCGGTTTCGGGGATCCCTTTGATATCTTCCGCGAGGTGTTCGGCGGCGGATTCGGCGACATCTTCGGCATGGGGGGCGGCAACCGCCGGGCCAGCGCCCAGCGCGGCACCGACCTGCAGGTCCGCCTCAAGCTCGATCTCGAGGAGATCGGCCGCGGCGCCTCGAAAAAGATCAAGATCAAAAAACTGGTGCGCTGTGAAAAGTGCAGCGGCAGCGGCGCCAAGAGCGGCACCGGAATGACCACCTGCCCGCAGTGCCAGGGCCGGGGTGAGGTGGCCTATCGCCAGGGCTTTTTTTCCATCAGCCGGACCTGCGGCCGCTGTTATGGGGAGGGCAAGATCATCGAGCACCCATGTCCGGCCTGCGACGGCGACGGCCGGGTGCGCGGAGAGGCGACGCTGGATGTCGAAATTCCAGCCGGTGTCGCCGAAGGTCAGTATCTTACCATCCGGGGTGCCGGCAACGTCGGCGTCCGCTGCGGCCCGAACGGCGATGTCCTGGTAATTATCGAGGAGACGCCCCACCCCCATTTTCAGCGTCACGGCAACGATATTCTCTATGACCTGACGATCAGTTTCCCGCAACTCGCGCTGGGGGATGAGGTCGAAGTGCCAACTCTGGGCGGCACGGCGCGGATCACCATCGCTGCGGGCACGCAAAGCGGCAAGATCCTGCGGATGCGTGGCAAGGGCATTCCCAACCTCAACGGCGGCGGCGCCGGCGATCAGCTCATCCGGATCACCGCGTTCACCCCGACCAGGCTCAGCCATGCCGAGCGGGATCTGCTCAAGAAACTCGCCGAATTCGAATCCCTCTATCCGGAACCGCCGGAGAAGGGGCCGTTTGAAAAAACGCGCGGGACCAAACGTTGATCTATGCTTGAGTTTTCACTGCAGGAAAAGCGGTTCATCCTGTTTTTATTGGCCACTTTTCTGACCGGATGCGCGGTGCTCTGGTACCGCCAATCCCATGGTGATCCCGCCCTGGCGCTGTGGCAGGAGGAAGCGCGGCGTCAGGCGCAGCAGACCGCGGCGGCCGCCGGACCCCATGATGAGAGCGGGGAGAAGGCCGGGGCACCGCCGCTCGCGCAGGCCTTGCTCGGCCAGAAGCACCGTTTGATCGCCAGGCTCAATATCAATACAGCCACCGCCGAGGAGCTGGCCGCCCTCGAACGGATCGGCCCGGCCATGGCGGCGCGGATCGTGCGCTACCGCGAAGAACACGGGCCTTTCCAGGCCATTGAACAGGTACAGCGGGTTAAGGGGATCGGACCGAAAACCTTCGCCCGCATCCGGGATCGGATCGGGGTGGAATAATCATCGCCAAGCGGCTTGAGGCGCCTCAGCAAGCTCAACAAGTCTCTGCAGTTCTGGAGGGGCAAACCATCATGGACAGTACAACGACGCAGCTTGGTTTGATCATGGCGAAGAACCGCTTCTATTTCCTGGAAGCCGGTCGGGGCCGGCCGTTGCGTCTGGTTTCGGCCGGTGCGCTGGATCTGGAAGTACCCTTTGATTTTAATTCCGTCATCGACCGGCCGCTGCTCGGCCGTTTCTCGCGGGCAATCTCCGAGATGACCGATCGATTTGCCATCTCGGCCAAATCGCTCTCCTTTTGCCTGGACCGGCGGATGGTGCAGATGCGGCGGATCAAGGTGGATCGTGAGTTCACCGAATCCGAGGTCCGGCAGCAAGTGGAGTGGGAACTGGAGCAGATGCTGGTCTCGCCCCGCAGTGAATATCATGCCAATTACGAGCGGGTCCGGAGTGAGCGGGATCCTTTCGACCATGTCATCATCGCGGTGGTTCGCAAGGCGATCATCGCCGCCTTGCACGAGATTTTCAATGCCACGCCGGTCAAGTTGGCCCAGGTGGATGTCGATCTGCTCGCCGGCATCCGCGGCCTGATGCTGCTGCAGCCACAGTGCCGCGGTCTGGCGGCTCTGGTCGACCGGCAAGAGGATGCCTACGGCGTCACGTTGATCAAAAATCAGAATTATGCCGCCTTTGGCGAACTGATTTTCCAGGCGGGGGCGCCGGCTATGGAGAACAGCGAAGAGCAGGCGACGCGTATCAACGACGAGATCCTGCGCCTGATGGAGTCCCTTGGCGATGAACTGCTCCTGAAAAGCATCGAGGAAATCCATTTCACCAATGCCGTCCTGCCGCAAGCGGCCCTGGTCGCACTGCAGCGTCTGCAGCGTGCCGCGCAGATTCAGGTTCTCGATCCCTTGCATCAGATCGAGCATTCCCTCAGCCTTGAAGCAGAACAGATCGTACGCGAGAATACGCGATACATCCTGCCGCTGATCGGAATGCTCCAGGCTTGACCAGTTGACCGAACCAGGTGTTTGACCTAGCAGTGGGGTTATTATGAATTTATTGATCGATCAGCGCGAACCGTCCGATCTTCAGGAACCCGACTGGACGCCACAGCCGGAGGAGCCGCCCATCGCGCCCATTCTCGAGGAACCCACGATGACCAAGAGTGCCGAGACGCCTCTGGATTATTACAACTTTGAAGAACCGGAGGGCCACAAGCGCGGGATTCTGGGACCGATCCTGATCATTCTGCTCCTGCTCGCCGCCATTGGCGCTGCCGCCTACTATGGTTTCTTTTACAAGCCGCAGGAGATGGGCGAACTCCACAAGGTGACGCAGACCACCCTGCCGCCGGCGACTGAGCCGGAACCGGCGGTGACCACCCCGGCAGCGATTGAATCCGCCCCCACCGAGGAGAGCCAGCCGGCAACGACAAGCGAACCGACCCCCGCGACGCCGAGCTCGACCGTGCAAACGCCGCCGGCTGAATCGGCGACCGGTTCGCCCCTGGCGCGCGCAGCGGCGCTACTGGGAGGAATCCTTTCCGCGCGGCCGGCCGATCTGCAAGTGAGCACCCTGATCCTGGATCCGAACTCTTTCTCGGCCGAGGTCTCGGCCGGCGACCGCAGTGTCATCGAGAGCTATGCGGCCGCGCTGAAGAACAGCGTCCCCGGCGGCCTGACCTCCTCACCCTCGAGCGGCTATTATTCCGGTGCGCGGGCTCTGGTCAGCGGCTCGTTTCCCGAGCTGAATGCGGCGCCGACACCGGTGATCGATGGTCAGGCGCTGGTTCAGATCCGGCAGGCACTGCGGAGTGTGGCCGGCGAGGCGGGATTGAAGGTGATCGAGATCTCGCAAGCCCGGGAGATGGTACGCGAGGGCTCCGCCTGGACCCCTCTTTTCGTCAAGGTGACCGGCCGTGAAGAGCAGTTTGAGTCCTATTGCACGCGGCTGGCGGCCGGGCTGCCGCTGATGCGTCTGGAAAAGATCATCCTGCAGGCCCGCGGGCAGGAGATTGCCGGCGTCATCCGCTTCGAAGCCCAGACGCGATAAGCGTATGCGGGTTATTGCGGGGCGGTTCCGGAACCGCTCCATTCAATCGCAGAAGGCCGCCTGGCTGCGGCCGACGACCGACCGGGCGCGTGAATTCATCTTTTCCTGGCTCGGCAATCTGGTGCCGGAGGCGCAGGTGCTCGATCTCTTTGCCGGCACCGGCGGACTCGGCATCGAAGCGGTCAGCCGCGGAGCCGCGACCGCGGTATTCGTCGATAGTGCACCTGCAGCGTATGCCCTGATCCAGCGCAACATCGCCGCTCTCCAGTTTCCCGCTGAGGTCTTCCGCCAGGAGGCTCTTGCCTTTCTGAAGCGGGCGGCGCGGATGCAGTGGCGCTATGACCTGATCTTTTGCGATCCCCCCTATTTCTATGTGGAATTCGCGGGCGTGCTGCAGCAGATCCGGGAGGGTGGGCTGCTGAAGGAGCAGGGCCTGCTGATCTATGAAGCCAGCTCGCGGGAAACACTCGCCTGCCCACCGCCCTGGCGGCTGCGCAAGGAGAAGGTGATGGGCGATACCCGGATTCTCTTTCTGGAACTGGAGCATGCCGAAGAAAATAGCGATTTACCCCGGATCCTTTGACCCGATCACCTACGGGCACATCGACATCATCAAGCGCGCCTCTCTCCTCTTCGATGAGGTCGTTGTCGCTGTTGCGCGCAACCTCAGCAAAACCCCGCTCTTCAGTGAGGAGGAGCGCGTCGCGATGATCCGTGAGGCCATCCGCGAGCTGCCGACGGTTTCGGTTGACAGCTTCCAGGGCCTGCTGGTCGATTATGCCCGCAGTCTGGAGGCGCAGGCGGTGATTCGCGGCCTGCGCGCGGTCTCGGATTTTGAATATGAGCTGCAGATGGCCCTGGTCAACCGCAAACTCGACGAGCACATGATCACGGTCTTTCTGATGCCGCACGAAAAATATTCCTATTTGAACTCCAGTATCGTCAAGGAACTGGTTCGATTTAACGGGGATGTGAGCAGCTTTGTCCCTCCCCACGTCGAAGAAAACCTGCTGCAAAAGATGAGGAAACCATGACCCTTCTCGAACAGATCCAGGCCAAAGCCAAACAAAGAATTCAGGTGATCGTCTTCCCCGAGGGCGAGGATGACCGGACCATCCAGGCGGCCGCTACCTGCCGCGCCGAAAAGCTCGTCACGCCGATCCTGCTCGGGGACCCGGCCAAAATTACCGCCCGGGCGGCCGCCCTCGGCGCCGATCTGACCGGGATCGAGATCGTGCTGCCGGAGCAGGACCCCAGCTTCGCGGCCTATGCCCAGACCTTTTTCGAGATGCGCCAGCACAAGGGACTCGATCTCGAGACAGCGCGCAAGAACATGGCCCAACCGCTCTATTTCGGTGCGATGATGGTGCGGCAGAAGCGCGCTGCCGCCAGCGTCGCCGGCGCGACCCATACCACCGGGGACGTGCTGCGTGCCGCCCTGCAGGTCATCGGCGTGGCCCCCGGTTACTCCGTCGTCTCGAGCTGTTTTTTAATGGTCCTGGCCGACGGCCGCAACCTCACCTTCGGTGACTGTGCGGTCATCCCGGATCCGACGGCCGAACAGCTGGCCGATATCGCTCTGGCCTCCGCGGAGACCCATCGCAGCCTGACCGGGGAGGAACCCCGGGTCGCGATGCTCTCTTTCTCGACCAGGGGCAGCGCTTCGCATCCGCTGGTCGACAAGGTGCAGCAGGCGGTGGCGATTTCGAAGCAGAAAAAACCGGATCTCCAGATCGACGGTGAATTACAGGCGGATGCCGCGCTGGTTGCGGCGGTTGGCGAGCGCAAGGCCCCGGGCAGTCCGGTGGCCGGCCGGGCCAATGTCCTGATCTTCCCCGACCTCCAGGCGGGCAACATCGGCTACAAGCTGGTCGAACGTCTCGCCGGGGCGCAGGCGATCGGGCCGATCATTCAGGGGCTGGCGCAGCCGGCCAACGATCTCTCCCGCGGCTGCAAGGCCGAGGATATTGTCAATGTGGCCTGCATTTGCAGTCTAAAGGCCTGAAACCGGGGCGAAGAAGGAGAGCCGATGGTACTCGCCAAACGCCTGGAGCGCATGACCGAATCGCAGACGGTGGCGCTCAACAGCACCCTGGCGCGCCTCAAGCGCGAGGGCAAGGATGTGGTCGCTCTTGGAGCCGGGGAGCCCGATTTTGCCACGCCGGCCCATATCAACGCGGCGGCGATCGACGCGATCAACCAGGGCTATACCAAATACACCGCGGCGGAGGGCAGCCTTGAGCTGCGCGAGGCGATCGGCAACTGGCTTGAGCAGTCCTATCGGGTCCGCTACGCTGCCAAAGAGATCGTCGTCACCCCTGGCGCCAAGTATGCGGTCTTTGAGGCGATCCTCGCGGTCTGCGATCCCGGCAGCGAGGTGGTTCTGCCCACCCCCTACTGGGTGAGCTACCCCGAGATGATCCAGCTGGCAGACGCGACCATGCGCTGCATCGAGCCGGCCGATCGGGACCACCTCAAGATCACGCCCGCGGAGTTGCGGGCGGCGATCAACGACAAGACCCGGCTGGTTATCCTCAACAGCCCGAGCAATCCCTCCGGAGCGGTCTACAGCCGCGAGGAGCTGGCAGCCCTGGTCGAGGTGATCCGCAGCACCGGCGTCTGGGTTCTCTCCGACGAGATCTATGATCAGATCGTCTTCGATGAGAAGGGCTACACCAGCCTGAGCCAGTTTCCGGAGATTCGCGATCAGCTGCTGCTGGTCAACGGGGTCTCCAAAAGCTGCGCGATGACCGGATGGCGCATCGGCTTTCTCGCGGCGCCGGCTGCGGTGGCGGCGGCTGTGGTCAAATATCAGGGCCACACGGTCTCCAATCCGACCTCGATCTCGCAAAAGGCAGCGCTTGCGGGCTATCTCGGCTCCAAGGCCTTTATCGCCGAAATGAACACGGCCTTTCGTACGCGGCGTGATTATGTTTACCGGCGCTTGCAGGCGATTCCACGGGTACGTTGTCTGCTGCCGCAAGGCGCTTTTTACCTCTTCCCCGACTTTTCCGGCTATTACGGCCACGAGAAGAAGGGCCATGCAGTAACCGATTCGGTGAGCCTCTGCCGCTATCTGCTCGAGGAATTCGGCGTGGCGATCGTACCCGGCGTGGCCTTCGGCATGGACACCCACGTGCGCCTCTCCTACGCCACCTCGATGGAGGTGCTGGAGAAGGCGCTGGATCGGATCGAAAACGGTTTGCACGCTCTTTTATAAGCAGGAACACGGTAATGC
Organism: uncultured Cytophagia bacterium; assembly: GCA_964436305.1. GTDB lineage: Bacteria > Zhuqueibacterota > Zhuqueibacteria > Residuimicrobiales > Residuimicrobiaceae > JAKPUX01. Next base: position 13,976 of record CAYTCI010000012.1, read on the forward strand.
CAACCTATGATTATCAATGTAAAAAGTGCGGATATATCTTTGAAGCCTTTCAAAGCATCGTTGCGGAACCCCTGGTGATCTGTCCCAATTGCAATGAACCCGAGGTGCAGCGCATTCTCAGCGGCGGCGCGGGTCTGATCTTCAAGGGTTCGGGTTTTTATCAGACCGATTACAAACACAGCCATTCGACCACCAACGCTTCCAGCGAGAAGAGTGGAAGCAAGAGTGAGACTAAAAAGAATGAGTGACGAGGTCGCCTTCACCAGCACCCTGCGTGCGGGACGATACAAGCTCACCCTCCACACCCGTTTTGACCCCGAGGGATCCAGGGCCCTGGCCACCATCCAGGATGGGGAGACGATCGTGGATACGCGGGAGGCCGCCCTTGAAACCGCGACCACCCCGGAAGAGATCGAGGTTGATGTCCATCAATTTCACGATCTCACCCTCTCGGATCTCGATCTGCTGTTTTGCGTCAATGACAAGGTCCGCGAAGGGAAGAATCCCGCCTCGCTGGCGCGACTGGGGACCCTCTTTTTGGAAAAGGGCTTTTTCGACGAGGCCATCGAGACCTTTTCTGCTCTCCTCGAGCTGGATCCGGGATACGAGCACATCCATTATGACCTCGGACGTACCTGGTACCGCAAGGGTGAGCTCGGCAACGCGCTGGCGGAACTGCGCCTGGCGGCGGAGAAACAGCCCACTTACCCCGATCTGCATTATCTGCTGGCGGCGATCCTGCACAAGCAGGGCGAACATCAGGAAGCGGCCGCCAGTTGCCGGCAGGCCCTGGCGCTCAATCCCGATTACGTCAACGCGCATCTGCTGCTGGGTCTGATCCTGGCGGAATCGACCCTGCACGCGCCGAGCCACCCCGAGCTGCCGCCCCCGATCGAGCGCATCAAGGAGAGCAAACAGCATCTGCTCTATGCCATGGATCTGGTCATCCCCGAGCAGCGGCAGCATCTCGCCCGGGGACTGGAGTGCCTCGATCTCCGGGAGCATCTGGAGGAGGGACTCGGCGAGATCGAAAAGGCGATCGAGCCGCCCGTCCTCACTCATCGCAGCGTCATCGCCGACAGCGAGTTTTATCTCAAATTCATGTTCGCCGATCTCGAGCGCGATAACCGCACCCTGGAGAGCTACATCAAAACCCTGGAAAAGGCCAGCGCACAGCATCCCGGTTATGCTGATCTCCATCAAAGCATCGGCACCGCCTATCTGCTGCGCGGATGGCACAGCTTTGCCCGGGCGGTCGAGGCCTATCGCCAGGCGGTGCACATCAATCCGGACTATCAAAAAGCGCAAAAGAATCTCAAATTACTGGAAAATGACGGGCGGGGATTTTTAATCCTGTTGCGTGCCATTCTCAAATAACTCGCTGGTCTTCCGCTCATCTCCGCATTACCATCCGTCAGCATCAGGATCATGCCCAGAACAGGCAACGTTTTTCAAACAGCTCGGCAGCGGCACGGATCGGGTGAACTCCTCCTTCCCGCCGCCTCTTTCACTAACCTGGCGTTCCCCTAAACCTTTGCTGGTATAATGTTTGCAACTCTCTGCCAGCAACCCGAAAGCTCTGGTAAAGTGCCCGGATTTCGCCCTGTTGTGTTTCGAAGCAGGACAGAAGCGTTCCGGTGAGACACTTTGCCAGTTTCCCGGTATCGTTTGGCAGCTGTCTCAGGACATCCCGATGAAAGTTTCCCGATTTTTCCTCGTTATTTATCTGCTTGCAGGCTCTGTTTCCATCCTCCAGGCGCAGACGCTGATCCGTGTCGTCGCCACCCCCCTGGAGCCGGGCTCTCCGGCGGTGCTCCGATTCGAATGGGACAATGGGGCTCCCCTGACGCCGCAGGCGAGGATGGGGCTGCTGCTGCCACGCGAGTTTGACCGCGCCCAGCTGCTGCTGGCCGCCTCAACCCGCATCAACGGCGGCTTTACCGTCGGCAACAGCGGCGATACCCTTTGGGTGGAGCGCAGCGGCGCCGGTGACCGGATCGCCGCCACCGGGACGCTGGATCTGGCGGTGGCCAGCATCGGCCTGCCGCAAGCCACCGAGCGCCCCTGGCCCTTTGTGTTGATTCTGCAAGACAGCAGTCGGCGGGTTTCCCTTTCTGCCACAATGACCCTTACCCGTCCATAGGGACACGCAGCATACTATGTCAGGCAAATTCTTGTCCAAACGGCTTTTTCATACAGCTTTGCTGCTCTGCACTTTGGCTGCAGCCCCCCTCTCCTCTGCCGCTGCGCTGACCAACGTCCGTGACAGCCTCTCCACCTACGCCTCGGGCGCCATGGCGGTTCATATCATCAAGTTCACAACTGATTTCAAGATTTCGCGCACGGGCAGTATTACGATCCAATTTCCAGACTCTACTTCGACAACTGAGCCCCGGTTTCGCCTCGTCAGTGGGCAGATTATTGCCGGCTTTGGCAGCGTTTCCCCGGCGACATCACCTGGAGGATTCAGCTCTTATGCTGTTGGTGGTGATACCGTGCGTTGCTACCGTGATGGCACGGGTACCGACATCCCGGCTAACTCGACGGTAACTTTGCTCATCGCTATGATACGCAATCCCCTGCAGCGTAGGTTAAATGTTACTGTGACTGTTAAGAATTGGGATGGGGGAACCAATCCGCAGTCATTCGGCTCCGGCATTTCCTATCCCTATCATATCGACGGTCCAGCCAATTCGTTCACGCTGGCCAGCGTCGCCACCCAGGCTGTGGGTGTACCCTTTTTATTACAGGTCTCCAACGCCAAGGATATCTATAACCATGGCGCGGGCGGGACGCTCACCGTCACCGCCACCAGCGGCGGCGGCGCCGCGCCGGATGGCACGCTGGCAAGCCTCAATCCCATTGTGCTGAATAATGGCGCCGGACAAGCCAGCCAGGTGCTCTTCAAGGCCGAGTCAGGGGTGGTCCTCCGGGCAAACTCGACATTGACGCACAACGACGTCCCTGGCTTCACCGTTACCCCTGGTACGGCCAGCCATCTTGTCCTCAGCGGGGAACCGTTGACACTGGCCGCGGGGTCAACCCTGCCCAATCCGATCACGGTCAAGGCCCTCGACAAACACAGCAACATCGCCACCACTTACAGCGGCACGGTCGCTTTTAACAACGATGACCCCGGCTATCTCAGCGGTGATCTCCCGGGCAGCAGCGCTCTGACCTCCGGACAGCTTGCCTTTCCCGGCAGCAGTTTCCGGTTGCGCACCACCGGGGCGCGCAAGATCTGGGTTTCCGACGGCGCGCTCAGCGACACCACGGGCGTGATCAATGTAACCGGCGGTTCCATCGCGAGTTATATTCTATCGGTTGCCGGCGCGCCGATGGCCGGCCAGCCGGCCACCCTCAACGTCACCGGCGCGGTCGATGCCTGGGGCAACCCCGCCAGCGGGACAGTCACGGTCGCCTTTGCCGACGGCAATGCCAACCATGCCATCGGCGGCAATACCCCGGTCTTTTCAAGTATCGCGGTCAGCAGCGGCACCGGCAGCGGCACCGCCACTTTTTACAAGGCGGAGGGGCCGGTCAGCGTCCAGGGGCTGGCCGGTTCGGTGGCGGCCACTTCGAACACCTTCAGTGTGACACCCGGCGCCCTCGGCCGGCTGGTATTCATTGCCGATCCCAGTACCCTTACCCCGCTGCCGGCTGCGCTGACGGCGGGCGATTCACTGGGCGCCGCGACCGATTATCTGCTGGTAACGCTGCAGGACAGCTATGGCAACGTCAAGAGCGATTATCTTGGGCCCCTCTCCTTCACCAGTTCCGACGTCCAGGCGGCCTATCCGGCGGCCTACTCTTTCACGGCGGGAGATCTCGGCAGCAAACGGTTCGCCCGCGATCTTTTCAAGCTAAAAACCGCCGGCAATCAGACCTTCACCGCCCAGGCGGGCGGCTACAGCCAAAAACTCGACCCCATCCTGGTCACCAGCGACCAGATCCGGAGCTTCACCCTGGCGGCCGGGAGCAGCCAAACCGCCGGCAGCGCCTTCGTTGTGACCGTCAGCAATGCCCGCGATCAGTATAACAATGCCGCGGCCGGGCTGGTCGAGATCAGCGCCACCGCCGGTGGCGGCGCTGCGCCGAATGGCCAGTTGCCGGCCCTGACTGCCATCCCGGTGAGCGCCGGCAGCGGCTCAGCCAGCCAGATTCTGGTCAAAACAGAGACCACCCTGCTGCGCGGGCGGGTCCTGGATGGCAGCACCGAGCTGGCCCGCTTCGATCTGCCGGCCATCACGGTCAAGCCAAGCGCCCTCGGAGCCCTGGGGCTCACCGGTATCCCCGCCTCGATTCCAGTGAAGGATGCCTTTCCTGATGCGGTGACCGTGACCGCCTATGACCGCTACCGCAATCTGAAAACGGACTATGTAGGTACTATTCATTTCAGCAGCAGCGATGGCCTGGCGACCCTGCCGGCCAATGCGACCTTTACCAACACCGCACAGCGCTCCTTCCTCGGGGCCTTCAGCTTCACAACCCCCGGGCCGCAGACCATCACCGTCCAGGATCTGGCTGCCTCGCCGGTGGTCGCCACCACCAGCGATCCCATCGATGTCAGCGCCCTGCTCATCTCCGCCATTTCGACAACGCCCACCAAAGTCAGCCAGGGTCAGAGCGGCATCCTGGTCAACATGGAGCTGGAGAACTATGGCGCGAGCGCGGTCACCGCACTCGGTGGCGGGCTGCATTTTCGCGTTGCCCGGGATGCCGGCTATACCTATACCTGGCCGGCCGGCGCCAACCAGGTCCCGGCAATGAGCGGCAGCACCCCGGGCAAGTATACGGTTACGATCCCGGTGGCGGTTTCTGCCTCCGCCAGCACCGGATCGACCCGCATCACCGGTTTCGCCAGCGGTCTCTACAACGGTGCCGCGGTGGCCGTCGATGATACCACCATCTCGGACACCTGGCTGGTACAGCAGAAGGCCGCCCTCACGCTGCAGAGCGTCAGGGTCGTCGCCGATACCGTCAACCAGGGCCAGAGCGGCATCCTGATCGAATGCGTCGTGCGGAACGGCTCCTCCTCCGCGCTGGCCGATGCTGTGGTCAGCGGCGCGCTCTTCAGCTTTCGTCTGGAGAATGTCAACGACGTCTCGGCTTCGTTCCCCGTCACGGCCGCAGCGACCAACGAGACGATCGTCCCGGCCGGGCAGAGCAAGACCCTGCGCTACTATATGCAGTCGGTCATCACCGCTCCGATCGGGCGAATCTACCTCTATCCCTCGATCCAATACACGGACCAGAATTCCCAGGCAGCCGGATCGACCGGCGAGTCGGCGAGCGATCTCTTTTTCAGCCAGGAAGCCGGGGCGCTGCAGATCACCGAGATCACACCCTCCCAACCGACGGTCACCCGGGCGCAATCGCGCAGCTGGACGGTGACTGTCGGGGTGCAAAACACCGCCTCCTTCCCGCTCGAGATCGACTTTAATACCGCCAAGACCCATCTTGAATTTCGCCGCGGCGGGGTGGATTACTCCGGCTCTTTCACGATCCTCAATCCCCCGGTCATCCTCGCCAACAACAGCTATATCCTGGCGAAGAAGGGCGCGACCGGCGACAGCAGCGGGATCGTCTATACCATCAACAGCGTCGATGCGCCGCCAGGGAGCTATTCGATCGTCAGCCGGATCGAGACCACCGACGGTATCAAGACCAGCGATGCCTTTGGCAGCATCGAGGTCCAGTCGGATGCCGATCTCTTCATCTCCAGCATCGCCGCTTCGCAGAGCCAGGCGACGGTCAACGATGCCAGCTGGCCCTGGTATATCGATGTCGGCCTGACCAACCAGGGGGGCAGCACGGTCGAGATCGACACCATCAACAGCACCCTGAATTTTACGGTGCCGGGATTCCTCGTCGGCGCCCCCAAACTGGTGCAGAACAAGACCATTCTGCGCGGCAACCAGTCGGATCTGCTGCGCTTTCCGGTGCGGCGTAACGGCAGTGCCGCCGGGGCGGTCTCCATCAGCGCGACGCTCTACTATTATGTGCAGAATTACGCCGCCCAGCGTCCTGTCCCCGCCTCCGCCTTGCGCGGCAGTGTCACCCTGCAAAAGCGCGCGGCCAATTATATCACCGGCATCCGGCTGGAACCGGCGGTGCTGACGGAAGACAAGCCGGCGCCCTGGCGTGTCATCCTCACCCTGGCGAGCCAGCCGGACGAGGGGGATATCGAACTCGATTTGACCAACGGCGACAGCACCTTTGTCCATTTTTCGACCTATTCCCTGCCGCTGCCCACCCGCCTGGCGGGCAATGGCAGCAAGATCCTCAAGTCGGGGAGCAGCGACAGCCTCATCTTCATCGGGGTGGTCCCGGTCACCGACAGCGGACTCTTTCCGGTCATGGCACGCGTCGCCGGCCGCGATCTCAACAGCAGCCTGCCGGTGCAGGCGACTCCGCCGCAAACACCGACGCTGGAGGTGCAGAATCCCCCCAACCTGATGGCCATGGCCAAGTCGATTCAGCCCGCGTACGTCTCGGGCGGGACGGTCTACCGTTTCCAGATCAATGTGATGAACACCGGCGGGGCCTCTGTTTTGCTCGATCCGGCGCAAACCCGCTTCTCTTTCAGTGATGGCACCACCAGTTATTCGGCCCTGCTCGATGACTCTTTCGGCGCGAGCTTGTCCGGGGGCAGCACCCGCACCCTCTATTTCCGCTTCAAGGATCTGCTGGCCACGATCAAGCCGGGGACCTACCAGCCTCACCTCGCACTGGCGGGCAGCGAGAATGGCAACAGCTTTAGTGATACCCTCGATCTGGCCGCGAACCGCATCACGGTCGCCTCGCCGCGCGAGGTGATGATCACCTCCCTGGTTAGTGGCGTGGAGACGGTCACGGCGGGCCAGTCCAGCCCCTGGACCATCGATCTGCAGATTCGCAATAACGGCAGCAGCACCCTGCGGCTGGATTCGACGCGCATCGTCTTTTACCGAAACAGTGTGGATGTCTCGGATGCCTTCGCCCTGGTCAAGCCGGACACCTTCACGAGCGGTGGGGCGGAGATCGCGGCGGAGAGCGATGGCACCCTGCGTTACCGCGTCGATGCGGTCGATGCCCTGCTCGACCCGGGCCAGGTGATCATCAGTGGCCGCATCTGGCTGACCGACGCTGCCCAGGCGTTCCGGCGTTTCGACGAGCAGACCGATCAGGGTAACTCGGGGTATGTGCTGGTGCAGGCGCCGGCCGAACCCCTGCTCCTCGCTTTCAAACCCTCGCAGTCCAGCATCACCCGCGGTCAAAACGTGCCCTGGACCGTCTCAGCCCACCTGCGCAACCGGGGCGGCAGCACGCTTGCGCTCAACCGGGCCGGCCTGGCGCTCCATTTCAGCGCCGGCGACAGCCTCTTCACACTCCTTGCACCCACGGCGTTCCTCGGCCGCGGCGATTCGCTGTTGTTGCCCGGCAAGGAAGACAGTCTGCGCTGGAACATCGAAGGGGTCTCGAGTCGCTTGCTGGCGCCCAGTACGGTGCGGGTCAATGGATCGATTCCCCTGCACGAGATCAACAGCGGCCGCGCCCTGCTGCTGGATACCGCGGCCGGCGCCGCCGGATTCGACCTCGCAGTTCAGGACTCCGCGGTGGCGCGTCTCGCCGGCGTGCGCGTGATCGTCCCGCAGGACTCTCTGGTCGATGGCGGACAGACCTTTTATGTTCAGGCCTGCGTCAAGAGTTTGCCGGGGCGCGACGGCTTGCTCGGCGCCCAGATCCGTTTTGCGGCCAATGGCTATCTCAGCTTCCCCTCCGGCCATGATACCAGCGTCGGTCCCATCGCGGCCGGCGACAGCCTCTGGACGGTGCCGGGCATCCTGGTCCGGGCCGATACCACCGCCGGGGTCAATCCGACCCTTTTCGCCCATCTGACCACGGCCACGGCCGGCAATACCCGCCAGCGGACGCTGGTCCGTCCCGCTCTGGCCGAAAGGGATTCCTCACGGACCCTGCGGATCCAGAAGCCTGGCGCTCTGGCCGTCACCCACATGGTGACCTCGCAGGACTCCATCCCCTCAGGCTATGGCCTGGACTGGACGATCCGGGTGGATGTCACCAACCCGAACGAGGGCGCCCTGCTGCTCGATCCGCCCCGGGCGGGCGATATCACCATCAAGCAGGGCTTTGTGATCCGGGCGCCGGAGTTGACCGCTGCACAGCGCCGGATCGCCCGCGGCGATACGCTCCATCTTCTTTATGAGGTGATCGCCTCGAGTTCGGGCAGCGGGCGCTTGCCCATCGGTGCCCAGCTCAGCGCCCGGGATGTCAATGACACCCTGCGGGTGGTATCGACCACCGCCACCACCTCGATCTATATCTCCACCAGCGCCCGCGTGCGCATCGCCCGCACCGCCGTTGACGCGGAGGGCTATTATGTGGATACCGCCGGGGTCGGCCATGTCAACACCCGGCAGTCCTTTCAGCTGGATGTGGATGTCGAAAACAACGGCGGACAGCCGCTGCGCAGTGTCTACGTCCGCCTCGCCGGGCAGCGCTCCACCGTCACCCCCGGCTTGCAGCTGGTTGAAAACCTGAGTTCCTTTGAAGGACCCCGGCGCGTGCGTTTCACCGTCACCGCCGACAGTGTGGAGAACCTGGCAGGCGAAACCTTCACCGCCGAGATCTCACAAGCGACCGGCGAGGATGGCGCCGCGGCCTTTATCTCCCCGGCGACCGACGCCACCGCAGCGATTCGCATCTATCGCCCGGCGGTCCTCAAACTCCTCAGCACGTCGGCCCTGACGCCAAATCCCGAGAGGATCGTTAGTTACGGACAAACCTTCCCGGTTGAGGTGGTGGTTCGCAATCTTGGTTCCGAGCCGGTCAGCGGCGTGACCCTTACTGCCAGTGCCGAGGTTGATGGTCGGGTGACCATCGCCGGTACGCCCCTGGTGCTGGAGAAGCGGATCACCGCCGGCGATACCGCGCGAGCCATTTTCGCAGTCACGGCCGGCAGCACCAGCGGCCAAATCCTGATCCGATCGGCCATTACAGCCTCCCAGGGACAGAACACGCGCCTGCCGGCCCCCCTGGAACGCACAGAGCAGGATTCCTCGACCCTGGTGACCATCGAGTCCAATGCCCGGCTCAAGGTGCTGTCGGTGCGGGCGCCGGCGGCGATCACCGCCGGGGATGCCCAGAACGACTGGCGCATCTACGTCAAGGTTAAAAACGAGGGCGATGCGGATCTGCGTTTTCTCGGCATCTCGCCGGCCAACATCACCTTTTACACCAATGGTATTCTGGATCCGGATTACCGGGTCAATGCCCCCGCCAAGCTGATGGGGGCGGACAGTCTGGTACTGCGCGGGCAAAGTCAGGATTCGCTGCTCTACATCGTCACCCGCAACGGGGACATCGCCGGCACCTGTGAGGTGCGCGTGCAGCTCACCGCCATGGATCTGAACCGTGCGGCGTCCGGAGAAAATCAGCTCAGTGCCGCGGGGAGTGCCGCCATCGAGGTGAGCAGCACCTCGTGGGTGCGCCTCAATCAAACCGCGGTCGACTCGGCCAAGCGTTATGATGACCAGAATCTGGCCTTGATCAACCGCGGCCGTCTCTTCAAGATCGCGGTCGAGGCGGAGACCAGCGAATTGACCGGCGTCGATTCGGTCTGGGTTCAGCTCAGCAGCGACGGCGGTTCGAGCATTTTGCAGCCGCGGATGGTCATTCCCTCGATTGGCAAAGGCAGCCGCGGCCGGGCGATCTTCAGCGTGGTCGCCGATGACAGCTGGGAGGCGGCGCTCGGCGAGAAACGTGAGACCTTCAGGGCGCAGATCCTCTCGGCCAGGACGGTCGGCTCGGTGTTTTACGCGCAAATCCGCCAACCGGAACGCCCGGCGGATTCGCTGACTGTCGTGCGTGTGCAGAACCCGGCACGGATCGCGCTGCAGCTGCTGCGTGAGAGCGATCAGGATTCGATCCTGACTGCGGGCCAGGCCTTCAAGCTGCTGGTTTATCTGAGGAATCTTGGTACCGCGGCGATGGAGAATGGCAAATATACGGTTCTCCTGCCGGCCGGCAAGAAATACCAGCTGGTCTCCGGCGCGGCGGAACGCTCTTTCTCCGTGCCCCTGGGGATGAGCGCGCGCATCGATACCCTGTCGCTGATCGCGCCCGTAGCCGATTCCTTTTCCGACACCATCCGGGTCCAGCTCTCGCAGTCCCCGCAGGATGTCAACATCGCCCAGCCCGCGATGGCCGAGACGACCGTGGCCGGCAGCGTGGTCACGACCCTCAAGTCGGGACTCGTGCTCGCCCTGTCGATCAATGCGCCAACCGGTGCCCAGGACGGCATTCTCTCCACCGCCCAGCAGGTGGTCTTGCGTGCCATTGTCCAGGCCACCGACAACATTCAGGAGAAAAGGGTCACCCTGCAGCTGCCGGCTACCCCTGCTTACGTCCTCCTCAGTGCTGCCGAACAGGAGGTCACCGCCAGCCGCGATACCCTCTACTGGCGTCTGCAGGTCCCCGGCGAGGAGACAGTGCTCGCGCATACCTTCCAGGCGGAGGCGCGCGGCCGTTCGGCTGACGGCTGGCAGAACGTCCAGCAGCGGGTGACCATCAATCAGATCGTCGGCCGTGCCAACCTCTGGGTCGACAACCTGGAGGTCAGCTCGCCGGCCGAGGGGGTGATGGAGAGCGGCCAGGCCAACTTTTCGGTACGGCAGCAGGCTACGCTGCGCACCCGGGTGCGCAATCTCGGCACGGCCCGGGTCGGCACGACCGGCAAGCTGACGCTCAGCCTGCAAAAGAGCGGCCTGCGGCTGGTGGGAACCGATTCGAGCAAAGCCTTCACCGCGGGCTCCTATGTGACCTGGAATGTCCAGGCCGCCGACACCGCGATCAGCGAGATTCGCGATATCCGCGTCGACATCAGCACCACCCCCAACGATGAAAACACCAATGCCCCGGCGACCATCGCCAATGGAACCGCCACCCTCAATGTCTTGACCGAGGCACGCGGCACCATCAAGATTGAAAATTTCTATATCAGCAGTCCCTCGGGCGCCAGGGATAACTCGGTGTCGGCCGAACAAAGCTTCGTCGCCACCGCCGAGATCACCTCCACCACGGTGCGCGATCTTCAGGCCGAGCTCAGTTACACCGGGGCCTTCTCGACCAATACGCCGGTGGTCGCGGTCGCCCAGGGCTCCCGCCAGGTGGTCAACTGGACCATTCAGGCGCCCGCCGAGGCGGGGAATAACACCCTCACCGTGACCCTCAGCGGCAAGGATTATCGTTCGAGCACCGTCCTGACCAATCAGCTGCGCGCCCTGACGGTGACCACCGAGCCGGTGAGCCGTTTTACGCTGACGCCCAAAATCACCTATCCGGCCGGACTGACCAACAAGCTCTCGAGCGAGTCTTCTTTCCGGCTGGCCTTCTACATTCAACATCAGGCCGGCACGGCGGCCGCCGTGGCCGCGGATGCCGCGACCATCCGTCTCAACATCCCCGCCCGGTTTCTGGACGGGACCGAACCGCTGCTCAAGACCGGTACGGACAGTCTGGTGTGGAAGCTGGTTGCGCCGGCCGTCAGCCAGGATACCCTTTTCGATGTCAGTTTCACCGTCACCGACCTGCCCCGGGATGCCAACTCGGGGCTGACGTCGACCACGGAGTTAGCCAATGTCTATTATCCGATCTGGGTGGTGCGCAAGGCCCGGCTCGAGGTGCTGGCGGAGGTGCCGGGGCAATCGGACATCAGTCCGGTTGCGGTGCGCATCGGCAACGAGTTCGATCTGACCTCTCTGCTGCATAACCTTGGCTCAGCGGACTATTATGGCAGCTATCAGGTGCGGCTCAGGCTGCCGGCCGGCTATAGCAGCCGGGATGCCCTGACGGTCAGTACCACGCGGGACACCGTGAGCTGGCGGATCAAGGCGCCGGATAAGGTCAGCGAGACACCGGATACACTGGTCGTCAAACTGCTCAGCGCTCCCCGGGACTATTTCTCGAAAACGCCCGCCGAGATCGCCCACGATTCCGCGCTGGTCCTGATTTCACCCGAGGCGGGTTTCATGGTGGCGCGGAGCTTTACCGTGCGCTCCGGCTCGGTGGGTTTGCGCGGCGGAACCAGCGTGCCGATGCTCGGGCTCAGCCTGCAGAACAAGGACCACTCGATCGGCAGCCGTTCGCTGCTGGATTCGATCAAGGTTACATTCCGCAACCGCAAGGGCAATGCCGTCGCGGCCCGCTCGGTCGTCAGCCGCATCGCGGCCGTTCGCCATGACGGCGGTGAATTGCTGGCAGAAAACCGCGCGCCAGGCAGCGGCAGCGCCGCTTATCTCAACTTTGTCAAGGCGCTTCCCGACACGATTCGCAGCAGCGATCTCTTTGCGATGGATATTGTGGTGGACATTTCTGCGGCGGCCGATCTGGCCGACTTTGTCGTGGCCATCGATTCCGCCGATGCGATCATCGCCCGCGACGCCATCTATCACAACCGACTGAGCATGGCCGATTCGACCCTCAACCGGGTGCACTATCTCGGCTTCAGTTCCGGTACCCTGGTGGTGATGCAGAGCGATCTGGCGAAATCCTTCTGCAATTATCCCAATCCCTTTGGCACCGCTGCACGGCCGGTGACCAAATTCGTCTACTATCTCGCCGAGTCGAGCGACATCCAGATCAAGATCTTCACCCTCACCGGCGATCTGGTCCAGGCCTGGGAGTATACCCAGGCGGCCCATCCCGCCCAGACCAGCGCAGGGGTCCATCAGGATGACATCATGTGGGATGGACGAAATGGCCGTGGCGAGAAGGTGATGAACGGCATTTATCTGGCCTATCTCAAGACCGCCAAGGGTGATCTGGCCTTAACCAAAATAGCCGTGGTCAAATAACTGAAATGGGCACGCTGTCACTGTGAAGCATTCCAACCGCATCTTTTTGTTCTGCCTGCTCGCGCTTTGGTTTTGGGGCGCCGGGATGGTTTCCGCCCAGACGATCCTTCAGGACAAGGCCTGGGGTGGGGCGAACGATATCTTTGATCAGCCGGTGGGCGCCCGCGCCCTGGCCATGGGCGGCGCCTATGCCGCAGCGGCGGACGATCCCTTCGCCCTCTACTGGAATCCGGCGGCGCTCGAAAAGGTCCGGAACATGGGGCTCGGCCTCTATTACTCCAACCTGACGGCTGGCACGCAGTACAGCTATCTGGGATACGCCCATCCCACCCTCTTCATTGGCACCTTCAGCATCGGCGTGCTCACCCTTTCGACCCCCGACATTGACCTCTATGACGACCAGGAGCCGATCAAATTGGGCTCGGTGGCTTACAGCCGCACCCTGTTGATGCTCGGCTATGGCTATCGTCCAGCCAGCTGGCTCTCGCTGGGGGCGACGATGAAGGTTGAACGGGCCTCGCTGCCGGCATATCCCGACGCGATTACCGGGTCGGCGGGCAGCCTCACCGAATCGGCCCTGGGTGCCGATCTCGGCCTGCTGCTGACGCCGCCTTCCGAATCGCCCCTTTTGAATCATCTTTCCCTGGCGCTGAGTCTGCAGAATGCCATTCAACGTTCCATGCGCGCGGTGGAGGCGAAAGATACCACGCCGCGAACCCTGCGCTTCGGCCTGGCCAAGGGGATTCCCCTGGGCGAGGATGGCAGCGCCATGACCCTGGCTCTGGAATATGACAAGACGAGCACCATGCCCGGCCAGTCACATCTCGGGCTGGAGTATACCTTTCAGGATCTCTTTTCGCTGCGGACCGGCTTTAATCGCAACCATCTGACCTACGGCGGCGGCCTCAAGCTCGCGGGGGTGCAGTTCGATTACTCCTACTGGAACGGCGACGATGCCTGGCTGAGCAGCAGCCACCGGATCTCACTGGTCCTCAATATCGGCCGCAGCCGGGAAGCGCGACTGGCGGAGTACCAGGAGCGCGAGGCGCGCCGGATTGAGCAGGAGCTTGCCGCCAAACGCCAGGCCGAGCGGACCGAGGCCATCGTCTCCGGCATGAGCCGGGCGCGCGTTCTGGTTGGCAAGGGCGATTACCCCGGCGCCTACAGCGTCATCAGCCGGGTGCTCTTTTATGATGTGACCGGCAGCGACTCCGACCTCGAAGAGGCGCGAGGGCTGCTGAAGCAGATCAACACCGCCCTCGAGGAGGAGCGGCAGCGCGAGGAGGCGGCCATCCTCGCCAAAAACGAAGAAGAGATGCGCATCAAACGCAACAATCTGGCGATCGAGCAGCATTACCAGAAGGCCCTGAACGCCTACAGCCTCGAGGATTACCCGACGGCCATTCAGGAGTGCGATCAGGCTCTCGCCATCGATCCCAACAGCGAACGGGCCACCGATCTGCGGCGGAAATCCGACGAGCAGTTGCGCCGCAAGATCATGCAATTGGCCGAACGCGCGCGCCAGCTGCAGGCGCAGGATCGCGGCTACGACGCCATCACCCTCTATAACCAGGCCCGGCAGATGGCCAAAGGCATCGCCGATATCGAGACCTTCCTCAGCGGACAAATCTCCTCGATCGAAAGCCGCCTGAGCCGTGAGGATCTGATGCGGCGCGCGGCAGCGCAGGAGATGAGCCAGAACTGGGCCGAGGCCGCCTCCCTCTACCAGGAAGCCTTGCGCTACGACCCCTCCAACCGATCCTTGCAGGAGCGCTACAAGGAGGCCAAGGCGCGCGCCGAGGCGCGGGACATGGAGATGCCCGAGAATGTGCGCGAGCTCTACCGCCTCGGGGCGCAGGCCTACGCGCAGCACAAGTATGAAGAGGCGGTGCGCCATTTTGAGGAGGCGCGCAAGCTGCAACCCCTCAACAAAAAGATCCTCAAGGCGCTGGATTCCGCCAAGGAGAACCTGCAACGGCAGGCCGCCTCGCAGGGAACCCAGCCCAAGTAGTTCAGGAGTTACGCACGGATCCACCGGGGGGTGTTATCCGCACCTGCAGCGACCGGCTGCCGCCCAACCCATAGAGGACGATTGTTCCAGAACATCCTAAAAGAGCAGCTCAAGGTACCCGCCAATGTTGAATATCTTGGCGAGCTGCGCGACTTTGTCACCAAGGTCGGCCGCCGCCATGGATTTTCCGAGCGGGTGATCAACGCCTTCAAGCTCTCCATCGATGAGGCAGCGACCAACATCATCAAGCATGCCTACCGCGACTGGGAAGGCAGCATCACCATCCGCGCCATCGTCAAGAAAAACAGTTTGACGATGGTCCTGATCGACCAGGGCAAGTACTTCGACCCACGCCAGGTCAGCGATCCGGACCTGCAGCGCTACGTCGATATCGGCAAGAAGGGCGGCTTGGGCATCTTTATCATGCGCCGCCTGCTCGACGAGATCGACTATCGCAAGACCGAAGAGGGCAACGAACTGTGGATGGTCAAATACCGCGATGTGGCGCGCAAACGCCGCCTCACCGTTCCCGCCCTGTCGATGACCCTGAAGGCGCGCTACTGGCTGATCTCGACCTCGGTTTTCACCCTGCTATTGCTCGGGGTTTTCGGCGTCAATTTTTTTCGCTTGCAAAAGAGCATTACCAATGACTTTCTCGCCCGGGGTCGCACCGCGCTCTCGGTGATGACCAGCGACATCTCGCGAAATCTGCAGCAGCAGCTCCCCGATGCGACGCGTCTGAGCATGCTCGCGGGGACCAACCTGCCCGATGATATCGATATTCTCGCCCACACGCTGCCGCCGCTCAATACCCTGCAAAATTCCGAATACCGCGACATCCTCTATCGCGCGATCATCGTCGATAACAACCAGTTCATCCTCGCCAGCACCGAGGGACAGCAGATCTTTGAAAAGTTCACCCGGCCGCAAAAGGTGACCGACCTGGAGAGGGATGTGCTGCGGTATGAGCTGGCCGGCGGGGTCGAGGCGCTCGAGATCAATGCCCCCGTGCTCGATAGCACCAACAAAACCCTGTGCAGCGCTCACTTTTTTATCGACAATGCAACCGTGCGCACGGCGGTGCGCAGCGCGCGCTGGAGTGAAGCCCGCTCCACTGCGATCATCTGGCTGATCGGCGCCGCCGGTCTTTTCCTCCTCATCATCCTGGTGATGAACCCCTTCCGCCGCCTCTCGGAGTGGGTCAAGCAGCTGGGCCAGCCGGGGGTTGCGGACGAAATGGATATCGACGCCACCACCGAGATCGGCGAGATCGCCCAGGCCTTCAGCGACATCACCCTCAAGCTGCGCGAATCACAGGTCAATCTGGCCGAGCAGGAACGCCTGCAGAAAGAGATGCAGGTCGCCCAGGAGATCCAGCAGACCCTGCTGCCCAACAGCTTTCCGGATATCGAGGGCTACGGGCTCAGCAGCTACTATGCCGCCGCCAAGGAGGTGGGTGGGGATTATTACGATTTCGTCGAAGTCGACAAGGACACCCTCGGGATCGTCGTCGCCGATGTCTCCGGCAAAGGGGTGCCCGGCTCGCTGGTGATGACCATGATTCGCACTGCCCTCCGCACCGAGGCGCGCGGCATCAAGGACGCGGCCGAGGTGCTGGCGCGCGTCAATGATTTCGTCGTCAATGACATGAAAAAGGGGATGTTCGTCACCCTCTTCTATGTCATCATCGACTCCAAAAAGCGCCGCCTCAATTATGCCAGCGCCGGCCACAATCCGATGATCCTCTACCGTACGAGCCGCAACAAGACCTATTATCTCAATCCACACGGCTTTCCGATCGGCATCTCGCTGCCCGACAAGAATCTATTTCGCAATACCATCGAATCCGACACCCTCTCGCTCAATGAGGGCGATATCCTGCTGATCTATACCGACGGCGTCACCGAGGCGATGAACAGCCGGCGCCATTTGTATGGCGAAGAGCGCTTCCTCAATGTGATCCGCGAGAACGGCCATCTGGCGGCCGATGAGTTTGTCAGCAAGCTGCACGAGGATCTCCTCTCCTTCACCGAAGGCACCGCCCAAAGCGATGACATCACCCTGGTGGCCATCAAGGAAAAATCCTCGGCCGAGAAGATCGAGCTCGATCGCGCCAAACGGGTCTACCGGCGGCTTCAGGCGGGTGCGGGCATCCGCGAGGCCTGCGAAGCCGAGGGCCTCTCCTCCTATTCCTACTACAGCAAGTACAAGGAGATCTTTGAGCAGGGCAAGATCGAAGAGCTGGTGAGCGTCGAGAGTGAATCGATCGAGGCCAAGCACCTGAGCATCGAAGAGAAGACCAAACTCTACGATGTGATCATGCGCTTTCCGGAATTCGGCGCCAAGAAGATCAGCGAGGAGCTCAACAGCGAGCGCTATGCCTTTATGGAGATCCACCCCGCCAAGGTCTACGAAGAACTGGTGCGGGCCAAGCTCAATACGCGTGAGCTGCGGGAGGCCTTTGTCCATCGTGGCGGCCGCAAGCGCCGGCCGAAACCCCCGGGCACGCCGATGCTCACCCTCGATGGCCGGGTGATCATCCAGAAGGGCGGCCTGACCGATACCGGTGAAGAGGTCGATATATCGCCGCGGGAACCCGCCAAAAAGGCGCGGCCGGGGAAAGAGGGATCGGCAAAATCCGATACCGCCGCCGGCCCGGCGAAACGCCAGAAGGTACCGCTCCCCGTTCGCTCGGGGATAGGTCGGTTTGCGGGACGCGATGTGCTCTCCTACCAGATCGAGGAGCTGCTGGCCAATCCCCTCGAGGATCTCTTTGACAAGCGGCTGGGGCTTCCCGAGGAGGAAGAAGCGGCCGAAGAGGAGGTGCCGCTGCCACCGACCGCTGTCGAGCCGGTCGCCAAACCGCCGGCAGAGGCCGACCTGACGCTCGAGGATCTGGGATTCGAGTACGCCGGCGCCTCGCCGGCCGAACCACCCCCTCCGCCGGAGATGACGGACGAGCCTCCGGCCGGGGAGCCGCCGATCGAGGCCGAGGTGGTCGTCGAAGCGCAGCCGGTTGAATCGCTCCTGCCTGAGCCGGTGGCTGCGGCTGAGGCCGCCGGTGAAACGGTTGAGAGCACCCTTGCAACGGCCGCCGGCCTTTCGGCCGATGACCTCGACTTTGCCGAGATCCTCGAATCAGGCGCGGGCATCGAGGACCCCTTTGCACACAGGGAGGATGCCGCCCGTTTTCCGCCCGCCGCGATGGAGGACGCTGTGGTCGTTCCGGAAGCCGGGGCGGGCGACGACCAGTTCCTCATGCAGGAGGAGAGCGCTGAACCGGCCTTGCAGGATATTTTTGAAGAGTTTCTCAATCTGGACGAAGAGGCCGGGCTCATCAGCGACAGCGGCGAGATCGAGAACGATATTGTCGAGCAGATCCTGCAGAACGAGATCGCCTCGCGCATGAACTGGGAGATCGGTCTGGCCGGGCCCGAAGGCGCCCGGAACCTGCCGCCGGACGGGCTGGAAGTTTTGCCCGGTGCGACAGGGCAACCGGCGTCCGGTGAAGACCGCCATCGTCTCTCGTTCGATGAATTGATCGATCTCCTCAGCGCCGAGAAGGCGGAGGAGAAGATGTGGCCTGCAGTCGGGGAGGAGGGCGTCACCGCGCAAAAAGCGGATGAGATGGCGGCGGCAGAGCAGCCCGCGGGTGATGATCCGGGCCGCGATCGCGCCTATGCCACGGCGCTCAGTCACTATCTCAGCGAGGAGTACCGGCAGACCATCGATATCTGCACCGCGCTGCTCAACCTCCATGAGAGCGACTTCCAGGTGCGCGCGCTGCTGGGGCAGGCCTTTTTCCGCACGCATGCCTTCCGCGACGCCGCGCGCGAGTTCCAGCGGGTTCTGAAGAACGATCCGCGGAACAAGGAGGCCCATGAGAAACTCGGCGTGATCTACGCCAACCAGGGCTCCTTTCCACGCGCCATCGCGCACTGGGAATACCTGCTGCAACTCGCCCCGGAGCGGCGTGACATCTATGATAGCATCCAGCGCGCCCGGCACTTCATCGATCAGAGCGAATCCTCCTGACCCCCTCCCATGCCCCGTAACGGGGATATTTTTGTTGACTATTAGAAGCATAAAGGCTATATTTATGAACTGAAGGCTCGTCCTGAGGGGATTTGTGGTGGCATGACATGCTTCCAAATCAGGATTGCGGACACTGCGCGATGCGCAGGGGCTGTAATTGCGGAACCATCTTGATGGAGATTCAACATGGAAGGCATCCAATTGTCGGTGGAGAAGACGGGTACCAGGAACAGCATCTCGATTATCAAGGTTGGTGGCTACATTGATACAACGACTTCATCAGAGCTCGAACATGCGCTGAGCACGCTGCTGAAGGCGGGATCCAACAATATCATCATTGATCTCGGCAATGTCGATTACGTCAGCAGCGCCGGCTGGGGCATCTTCATCAGCGAGATCAAGGGGATCCGCGAAAAGGGCGGCGACCTCAAGCTCGTGCGGATGATCCCCGAGGTTTATGAAGTTTTCGAACTACTCGAATTTCATTATATTCTCAAGGCTTGCGACACCATCGAGGATGCCATCAAGGATTTTGAGCGCACGCTCGGTCCGGTCAGCGAAGGCACCCGGGTTGCCGAAGTGGAGATGCCGGAGGCGCACAACCATGCTGGTGAGCGCCGCGAAGGGCCTGCCAAAAGCGAGGGCGTCAAGGGCGACAATCTCGAGGACAAGGTCCGCAAGATCATTGCCCAGGAGCCGGAGATCGGCACGGTCCAGCTCATCCGGACCCTCAACAGCCCTGATTATGGCAATATCCGTCTCGGCTGGTTTGCCATGCGCAAGTTATTGAAAAAGACCGGCCTTGACAGCAAGCGCGGCCGGGCGCAGCTCGGCGCCGGTCGCTGAGCGATCCGGAGCACCCGGGCCAATTCCCGGGGGGCGGATCCGGCCCCGGTCATACTGCAGCCCCCCTCCCGCAGCCTCACCATTCCCGACCTCATCCTATGTTCATCGATCGCGCCAAAATTCATGTGCAAGCCGGCTCCGGCGGGGCCGGCTGTGTCGCTTTTCGCCGGGAAAAATATGTCCCGAAGGGGGGGCCCAACGGTGGTGATGGCGGCCATGGCGGCGACGTCATCGCCGTGGCCGACCGCCATATCCATACCCTGCTTGACTTTAAATACCAAACCCTCTTCAAGGCCGAGCGGGGACAGCACGGCCTGGGCGCGAACAAGACGGGCAAGAGCGGAGAATCCCTGCATATCCGCATGCCGATCGGCACCATGATCTACGAC
The DNA here is from genome assembly GCA_964436305.1 of uncultured Cytophagia bacterium. GTDB lineage: Bacteria > Zhuqueibacterota > Zhuqueibacteria > Residuimicrobiales > Residuimicrobiaceae > JAKPUX01. The sequence continues at coordinate 34,114 of CAYTCI010000012.1, forward strand.
GCGGAGAGCGACGCCCTGGTGGCCGATCTGACGAAGGAGGGCCAGGAGGCGATCATTGCCCATGGCGGCCGCGGCGGCCGGGGCAACGCCCGCTTCTCGACCCCCTCCAACCGGACACCGCGTGAGTGGGAGCCCGGCTTTCCCGGCCAGGAACTCGAGCTGAACCTGGAACTCAAGTTGATCGCCGATGTCGGCCTGGTCGGCTTGCCCAACGCCGGCAAATCGACCCTGCTCTCGCGTATCTCTGCAGCCCGGCCCAAGATCGCCGATTATCCCTTCACCACCCTGACGCCGAATCTCGGCATCGTCCGGGTCGACGAGGCGCGCAGCTACGTGGTTGCTGATATTCCCGGTTTGATCGCCGGAGCGCATGCGGGCAAGGGGCTGGGCATCCAGTTCCTTCGTCACATCGAGCGCACCCGAATTCTCGCCATTCTCATCGACAGCAGCTCCGCTTCGATGGAAGCCGACTACAAGACCCTGATGTACGAGCTCAAGTCCTACAGTCCGGCGCTGCTGAAAAAACGGCGGCTGCTGGTCTACACCAAGGGGGATCTGCTGCAGGGTGAACTGACGCCCCTGAAAAGCCGCCTGACCGGGAAGGTGCCGGTGGCGGTCATCTCCGCCGTGCGCGGGGATGGCCTGGACGAACTGATCCGGCTGATCTGGGATGAACTGCAGTGCATTGCAGAAGAGCCCTGATCTCATCCTGCGGGGGGGAGATATGGCAACAACGTCACCTGAAGTCCTCTCTCTGTGGAATACGCCCGGGATCGGACCGCAGCGGCTGCGCAGCCTGATGGAGCGGTTTGGCAGCGGGCGCGCCGTTTATAGCGCCTCCATCCGCCAGTTGTGTGAAGTGGAGGGGGTGGACCACGCCACCGCGGCCAAGATCAAGTCGCACGCTGACCTCGCCTGGGCTGAACTGCAGCTCAAGCAGGCGGAGAAAGCGGGGGTCACGGTATTGACCTTCTGGGACGAAGGGTATCCGGCAATGTTGCGCCCCCTGTACGATCCCCCGATGGTGCTATTCGTCAGGGGGGAGAGGGCGGTGCTTTCGGGCAAGGCCGTGGCAGTGGTCGGCACGCGCGCGCCGAGCGAATATGGCCAGATTCTCGCGCAAAAGTTGACGCGGGAGCTGGTGCAGCGCGGACTGGTGATTGTCAGCGGTCTGGCGCGTGGCATTGACACCCTGGCCCACCAGGAGACGATCGCTGCCGGCGGCAAGACCATCGCTGTGCTCGGTTCGGGCGTGGACCAGATCTATCCTTCCGAGAACCGGCGCCTGGCGGCGTCGGTCGCCGCAAACGGGGCCCTGACCTCAGAATATCTCCTCGGCACGCCGCCGGACGCGCCGCATTTTCCCCGCCGCAACCGGATCATCGCCGGGCTCGCTGTGGCGACCCTGGTCGTCGAGGCCGGGGAGAGCAGCGGCGCCCTGATCACCGCCGATAATGCCCTCGAGTACAACCGTGAGGTACTGGCGGTACCGGGCAATGTCACCAATCCCAAGAGCTGGGGATGCAACCGCCTCATCCAGCAGGGCGCCAAGCTGGTGCAGACCGTGGAAGATGTCCTGGAAGAGATCGGCATGGCCGGTGCGGCCCCGCAGGAGCGCCAGTTGAACCTGCCGGGGGTGGCCCTCTCGGCGGAGGCGGAAGCACTGCTCAACGCTCTGAGTTCGGAGCCGCAGCATATCGATGCGATCGCCCAGGGAGTTGGCAAGCCGGTCTTTGTCGTTTTGGCCCAACTGCTCGAGCTCGAGCTGCAGAGTCTGGTGACGCAGCTGCCCGGCAAGAAATTCGTGCGCGTCTGAAATCCCGCAGGAGTCCGCATAAATATTATTTGACTATCTCTCTATTTTTTCGTAAATTTTCATCTGCCGGGAGGGATAGACCTAACAGGCAAGGCAGCGGTCTTGAAAACCGCCGGGCGCAAGCCCTTGGGGGTTCGAATCCCCCTCCCTCCGCTCGGGTAGGTTCATCCCGGCGGGCACATATTTCCGGAGAGGTGCCGGAGTGGCTGAACGGGGCGGCCTGCTAAGCCGTTGTAGGGGGTAACCCCTACCCAGGGTTCGAATCCCTGCCTCTCCGCATTAAAAAATGGCGAACCCCGCCATTTTTTTATAGGGGTGTACCCAAACGTGAAAAGGTGACACCGTGTCTCAGGTCCGAGTTCGATTCGCTCCCAGCCCCACCGGTTTTGTCCATATCGGCGGCTTGCGCACTGCGCTCTATAACTATCTCTTCGCCCGGCAGCAGGGCGGCGCCTTCATTCTGCGTATCGAGGATACCGATCGCGAGCGCTTTGTCGAGGGGGCGACCGAGAATCTCATTGGTGTGCTGGAATGGGCCGGACTGCTCCCCGATGAAGGTCCGAAATGGGGCGGCGACTTTGGTCCCTATTTCCAATCGGAGCGGACGGAGCTCTACCGCAAGTATGCCCTCGAACTGCTGGCAAAGGGCCATGCCTATTATGCTTTTGATACGGCGGCGGAGATCGAGGCGATGCGCCAGCGTGCCAGGGCCGAGGGCAATGCTTTCGCCCGGTATAATCACCTCAGCCGTATGCAGATGCGGAACAGTCTGAGCCTCTCCGCAACCGAAGTGGCAGAGGCTCTTGCCGCTGGTGTTCCCTATACCATCCGTTTGCTGGTGCCGGCGGAGCGCAAGTTCGAGGTGGAGGACCAGATCCGCGGCCATGTGGTTTTCGACAGCAAGGAGGTCGATGATCAGGTGCTGCTCAAGTCCGACGGCTATCCGACCTATCATCTGGCCAATGTTGTCGATGATCACCTGATGGCCATCACCCATGTGATCCGCGGTGAGGAGTGGCTCAGTTCCGTGCCCAAGCACCTGCTGCTTTACGAATATTTCGGCTGGCAGCCGCCGAAAATGGCCCACCTGCCCCTGATCTCCAATCCGGACGGCAGCAAGATGAGCAAGCGGGATATCCAGTCTCTCGATGCCCTGCCCTCTGGCAAGGTGGATCCGGATGTGGCCTCCTACATTCGCAAGGGGTATGAGAAGGCAGCGGTGCTCAATTATATCGCCCTGCTGGGATGGAATCCCGGCGAAGGGGATGAGCGTCAGGTTTTCAGCCTCGAGGAGCTGGTGCACGAGTTCTCGCTCGAGCGGATCAACAAGGCCGCCGCGATCTTTGACCTGAAAAAGCTCAACTGGATCAACAAAGAGCAGATCATGCGGCGCACACCGATGTCGATCGCGGCGGAGGTCGCCACCCTCACGGCCGCGCAGGAGTATGCGCCGGTCGATCCGGCCTACTTGCAGCAGGTGGTCGGGCTGATGCGCGACCGCCTCCATTTTATAGGGGATTTCTGGAGCCTTGCGGGCTATTTTTTCCGTGATCCGGCAAGTTATGAGCCCGAAGCCCTGAAGAAACGCTGGAACAGCGAGACCGCGGCGCTGCTGACCGAATTCGGCGGCACTTTTGCCAACGCCCTCAGCATGGATGCGGCGGGCTATGAGCAGGCACTGCGCACGGTAGCGGAGCGGCACAGCCTGAGTGGCAGCGCCCTGATCCATCCGGTCCGGCTGGCCGTTACCGGGGTCAGCGTGGGTCCGAGCCTCTTCGATCTGCTGGCGGTCCTTGGACCCAAGGCGGTCTTGCGCCGGATCGAACGGGCGGTGGCCGTCATCCCCGGATTGCTGGTCACGCTCTGATCTCTAACCTCAATGGAGCAAGGGATATGTCGATGAACAAGGAAGCGGGCGAAACGCCGGTCACGACGGCGCCGCCCAATTTTATCCGCGCCATCATTCGCGAGGATCTCAGGACCGGCAAGTACCAGGGACGGGTACACACCCGTTTCCCGCCCGAGCCCAATGGCTATCTCCATATCGGCCATGCCAAGTCGATCTGCCTCAATTTCGGTCTCGCCCGAGAATTCGGCGGCAAGACCAACCTGCGCTATGATGATACCAATCCCGCCAAGGAAGATGTCGAATACGTCGAGTCGATCGAGGAGGATGTCCGCTGGCTGGGTTTTGACTGGGAAGAAAGGAAATTTTACGCCTCCGACTATTTCGCGACCCTCTATGACTATGCGGTCCAATTGATCAATCTGGGCAAGGCCTATGTCTGCGATCTCAGTCCGGAGGAGATCCGCGCCTATCGCGGCACCCTGACCGAGCCGGGCAAGAACAGCCCCTTCCGCGACCGCAGCGTCGCGGAAAATCTCGACCTCTTCCAGCGTATGCGCGATGGCGAGTTCGACGAGGGCAGTCGCGTCTTGCGCGCGAAAATCGACATGGCCTCCCCTAATCTCAATATGCGTGATCCGGCGATCTATCGGATCAAGAAGGTCGAGCACCATCGCACCGGCACGGCCTGGTGCATCTATCCGATGTATGATTATGCCCACTGTATCTCCGATTCAATCGAGGGGATCACCCATTCGATTTGCACTCTCGAGTTCGAGGACCATCGGCCGCTCTATGACTGGTTCCTCGATCAACTGGGCATCTACCACCCGCAGCAGATTGAATTTGCCCGGTTGAATCTCTCCTACACGGTGCTCAGCAAGCGCAAATTGTTGCAGCTGGTGAATGAAAAGCATGTCAGCGGCTGGGACGATCCGCGCATGCCGACCATCGCCGGCATCCGCCGCCGCGGCTACACCCCGGAAGCCTTGCGCAATTTTGCCGAGATCATCGGCGTGGCCAAACGCGACAGTGTGGTCGATATCCAGCTGCTGGAGCACTGCATCCGTGAGGATTTGAATCTGCGTGCGCCGCGCCGGATGGCGGTGCTCAATCCGCTCAAGGTCATCATCGACAACTATCCCGAGGGACAGGTCGAAGAGCTGGAGGCCATCAACAATCCGGAGGATGCCGCCATGGGCACCCGCAAGGTCCCCTTCAGCCGGGAACTCTATATCGAGCGGGAGGACTTTCGCGAAGATCCCCCCAGGCAGTTCCACCGTCTCTCACCCGGGGTCGAGGTCCGGCTGCGTTATGCCTATTTCATCACGTGCACCGGAGTGGAGAAGGATGCGCAGGGCCAGGTCACGCTGCTGCACTGCCAGTATGATCCGGCTTCGCGGGGCGGCGGCACGCCGGACGGGCGCAAGGTCAAGGGGACCATTCACTGGGTCTCTGCTGACCACGCCCTCGATGCGACAGTACGCTTGTACGACAACCTCTTCACCAAAGCCGATCCGCAGGAGGCAGCCGAGGGCGAAAGTTTCCTCGATTACCTGAATCCCGGCTCCCTGCAGGTGCTCGCGCACTGCAAGCTGGAGCCGGCTCTGGCCGCGGCTCAGCCGGGTGAACGGGTACAGTTCGAGCGCAGCGGCTATTTTATCGCCGATGGGGTGGACTCCCGGCCCGGGGCACCGCTTTTCAACCGGACGGTATCGCTGCGGGACAGCTGGGCCAAGATCGAGAAAAAGATCGGCGGCTGAGCGAGTGGCGCCGCTGCGCAGCGCCGGCCGCAGCGATAGAGTAAAAAAATATGCTTGAAATCTGGCAAAATATGCGTATATTGTTAAATCCAGATTAGTTCCACTTGACTGGGGAATCGTCCAATGGCAGGACACATGACTCTGGATCATGGTATCGGGGTTCGAATCCCTGTTCCCCAGCAGCAGGCGGAGGGTTTATCGCAAACCCTCCGCCTTTTTTTGTTCTGATACGCCCCCCGCACCCGCAGCATCAGCCTTCAGGCTCTGGCATACTTATTGTATCTCTTCTGTTCCAGCGGACACCGGCACAGGCTTTGCTGTGCCAAATTCAATAAAATCAAATTTAATATCGATCGCCAGGTGCGAAAAGAAGGACCGCCTGTTACACGAATGTCTCTACGATGTTCCAATTTGTAACACGAAGCGAGAGCCATGAAGTCGGGAAAGTGGTTACATGGGCTGGTGGCGCTTACAGCAGCCGTTCTGATCCTGCTGCAGCAGCCCGCCAGCAAGAGGGCCGAGGTGCGCCAGGTGGAGATGGTCCCGCTGGCCCGGATCGGCATGGAGCCGCCTGCCCGGCTCTCCCTGACGGAACCGCCACGGCGGTTGGCCGCCCGGCCGGGCATGCCGCTGCGGCGGATTCCGCGGCCGCCGGAATCCGGCCCGGCTTCGCCGCCGCTGCGGCGACCGGTGGACGGCGCTGTCGCTGCCGTGATTGCAACTCCCGCTGGAGCCGAGACGGTGGCAAGGGGCGGGTCCGGAGCGGTGATCGCCGCTGCCGCCCCGGTGGATCAGGGGGAAGCGCGTGTGGAACCGGCCATGCTCCCGCCTGTTGTACAAAGTCACCGCCGCCCGGGACGCGAGGCCGATCGCACCAGCGAGCGCATTCATCGGGATGTAGTCGTGCTGATCAAAAACTATCTGGCTGGTCTTGCCCCTGACGAAGCAAACCGGATGCAACCGCTCCATCTGGCCAGTGCGGAGCAGCAGACTGGAGTGCAAAAGAGTCTCGTGGCGCAGCCAGGCGGGCCGGGGCGCTGGCTGGCGGGTCTGGCGGCGGGGCCGGTGCGCTTTTCCGGCGCGGGGCCGGGGATGTTGACCTCGGGACTGGGCGTGGATGGCTTTTTCGGGTACCGGATCCTTCCTGCGCTGGAGCTGGGGGGCCGGATCGGATTTGATCGGATGGAAGCGGGCGGAGGCCAGGCGGGTGCTTTATTGCTGCAAGCCGGCGCGCAGGCACGGCTTTTCCTCTATCCCCGGGCCGGGCTTTCCCCCATTCTGCAGGCGGGCATGGGCTATGGGCAATACCGGGTTAATGCGCGCGCGGCCGAGGGCCGCGTGGCGGGCTCCGATAAAAAGAGCACCTTGATGGCTGCAGTAGGTACCGGCTTCGAGTGCCGCGTCACCCGCCGTGCTGGCGTTCAGCTGCTGGTCGAGTATGAGCGGCTGCAAGAGAACGCTGCCCGGTTGACGGAGGAGGGCGCGGCCAGGGGCTCCTGGTCCTGCATGGCCGGAGTCACCCTCTCGCTGAGCGGTCCGCGCATCATCTCCCGCTCCGCCGCCAATGGCCTGGCGGCCAACGCCGCTGCCCCAAAATAGGTGGAACTTTCAGCGCTCCTTTTCGTTATACAGTTTGGCGGTCCGTCCTTATCCCTCCATCGAATGCCGACCCCCCTAAGGCATTCCAAAATAAGGGCGGCCGCCTTTTTTTTAGGTACAGATCACCTTTTCGGCTGATCGCAGTTCCAGGGCGGCCGATCGTATTGCGCCCGTAGCTCAATTGGATAGAGCTTCTGACTTCGGATCAGATGGCTGGGGGTTCGAGTCCCTTCGGGCGCGCAAAAAAAAAGAGCTCAACCAGGTTGAGCTCTTTTTTTTTGATGGCAGGGCCGCTCACACGCGGCGGTTGGCGATGAGCAGGGTGCCGGGATCGAGACGCAACTGCAGCCGGTCGCTCCCCTTCTCTTCGTGATCCTTGAGCAGCTTAAGTTCGATATAGTCGCGGTGGCCGACCAGCAGGATGATCACCGAGAGGGCATCCTGAAAGGCGCTGATCGGCGCCGGGATGGCCTGCTGGTCGATGATCTGGACATCGGGCGGCAGGGTGGCGGAGAACCAGATCTCGGCCTCATGATCGGTGGCCAACTGTTTCCAGAAGTGGAGGTCGGCGGCGCTGGCTTTGTCGAAAGCGAAGCCATCGACGATGATGATCTGGGGCTGGAAGGCGGAATCCCGGATCAGCCGGGCGACGCTGCTCTTGACCGCATCGAGATTCAATCCGCTGCGCTTGAAATGGAGGATCAGGCGGTTGCGGATGATCTCTTCATAGATATCCATCGCATCGGCCAGCTTGTAGGCGCGGGCGATTTCATGAAAAACCTGGGTGTACCAGTGTTCGATATGCTGGGGATCGTCGGAGAAGGAGATATGCAGGGCCTTGAGGCCGCGCAACAGATTATCCGTTGCAAAGTGGACCAGACAGGCGGTCTTGCCGACCCCCTTGCGGGCCACGAAAACGCCCAGGTTGCCCTTGCCCAGTCCGCCGCGGATCGATTTTTCCAGTATCCGGATCGGACTGCGCTTGATGATTTCTGCTTTGAGCATGACAGACCTCTGTAGTAAGGTGCGCTGCTGCACAGGTCCTGGCTATTGTAATATACTACCAACCGGACCTAAGATGCAACATCGTAATATCGGATTAGCGAACAAAAGCGGGTACGGATCAGCGCTCACTTTTGTTTGAGTTTTTCCTGATAGGCCTTTTTCAACTCTTCGGCAATGGATTCGGGCACCTTGGCGTAGCGCTTGAATTCCATCGTGAATTCGGCCTTGCCCTGGGTGGCCGAGCGCAGCACGGTTGAGTAACCGAACATCTCGCCCAGGGGCACCTCGGCTTCGACCGCGGTAAAGTTCTTGTCTTCGGTGGCGCTGAGGATCATGCCGCGGCGCTGGTTGATGGTGCCGAGAACCGCTCCCTGATACTCCGGCGGGGTTTCGACGGCGACGCGCATGATCGGCTCGAGAATGACCGGCTTGCAGCGGCTGTAGGTATCGCGGAAGGCGCTCGCGGCTGCGATCTGGAAAGCCATATCCGAGGAGTCGACGGGGTGAAAGTTGCCATCGTTGAGGGTGACGCGGACGCCGACGATGGGAAAACCCACCAGCGGGCCCTTCTCCAGGGCGCCCTCAAACCCCTTCTTGCAGGAGGGGACATACTCGGTCGGGATGACGCCGCCCTTGATGTCGTCGATAAACTCGAAATTGCCATCGTGGTAGGGCTCGATTTCGCCGCAAACCCGGGCATACTGGCCGGAACCCCCGGTCTGCTTCTTGTGGGTGTAATCGAAGGCGGCCGCCTGCGAGATGCTCTCGCGGTAGGCCACCTGCGGCGCGCCGGTCTCGAGGGTGACAGCATACTCACGGCGCATCCGCTCGACGTAGACATCCAGATGCAGCTCACCCATGCCGCGGATGATGGTATCGCCGGTCTCCGGATCGACAAAGGTCTTGAAGGTCGGATCTTCCTTGCTGAAGCGGTTCAAGGCTTTGGCCATGTTTTCGCCGGACTTGTTGTCGAGGGCCTTGATCGAGAGCGAGATCACCGGATTGGGCACGAACATCGAGGTCATCGAGTAGTTGATGTCGGTCGAGCAAAAGGTATCCCCGGAGGCGCAGTCGATGCCGAAGAGGGCGACAATATCGCCGGCATGCGCCTCGGTGATGTCCTCCATCTCATCGGCATGCATGCGGATGAGACGGCCGATGCGCACCTTTTTCTGTGAGCGGGTGTTGCGCAGCTCATCGCCCTTGTGGATGCTCCCCTGGTAGATGCGGACGTAGGTGAGCTGGCCGAAGCGGGTGTCATCGAGCTTGAAGGCCAGGAGCACCGCGGGCAGCGAATTGTCGGGCTGGAGGACGATCTCGGTCTCGCCGGCATCGAGATCGAGGGCGCGGTTCTCGACCTCGGGCGGAGCGGGCAGGAAATCGACGACGCCGTCGAGCAGCAGCTGAATACCCTTGTTCTTGAAGGCCGAACCGATGAAGACGGGGGTCAATTCGAGGGCGAGGGTGCCCTGGCGGATCGCCTGATAGATCAGTTCCTCGGTGACGCGATCCTCAAGGTAGGCTTCTGCCAGCTCATCGCTGTAGAGCGAGGCGCGGTCGATGAGGAGATCGCGTTTTTCCAGCGCTTTTTCGCGCAGCTCGGCGGGGATCTCCTCTTCACGGAGGATCTCGCCATTGTTGCCATCGAAGTAGATCGCCTTGAAGCGGATCAGGTCGATGATACCCTCAAAATTGGCTTCGAGGCCGATCGGGTAGTGGAGCATGATGGCGTTGTGGCCGAGTTTGTCGCGCAGCTGTTCGGTGACGCGTTCGGGGTCGGCGCCCATGCGATCGCACTTGTTGACGAAAGCCAGGCGGGGGACCTTGTAGCGGGTCATTTGCCGGTCGACGGTCAGGGTCTGGGACTGGACGCCGCCGACGGCGCAAAGGACCAGTACGGCGCCGTCGAGGACACGCAGGGAGCGTTCCACCTCGATGGTGAAATCGACATGGCCGGGGGTGTCGATGATATTGACGGCGTGCTGGCCCCAGGTCACATTGGTCGAGGCGGAAGAGATCGTGATGCCGCGCTCGCGTTCGAGGTCCATGGAATCCATGGTGGCGCCGACGCCATCCTTGCCGCGCACTTCGTGGATGGCGTGAATCTTTTGGGTGTAATAGAGGATTCGTTCGGTCAGCGTGGTCTTGCCGGAGTCGATGTGGGCGCTGATGCCGATGTTGCGCATTTTTTGCAGATCAATAGCCATAGTGAGCTCGGAGTTAATGAAGTAATTCGCGAAAAACAAAGATTTAAATTTACGAATTTTTCTTCAATTTCCCAACAAAAAAATGGCCACGCGCGGTAAAGTACGGCGAGGTGGAAGATGACCTACCCGGCCCCGCGGGAGTCCGATACAGCGGGGCCGGGTGCAGCTTCAGCGCTCGGGGAAGGGCGGCACCGGCGGCACGGTGTTCTGCCAGGTTTTGAGCTCTTCGCGGATCAGCTCGATCGCCTTGTCCAGCTGTTGGTCGACCCCGCTGTATTCCAGGGCCGGATCGTTGTCCACCACCACATCCGGCTCGACGCCGGTTCCCTCGATGATCCAGCTGGTGCCATCCAGGCCGAAGCGGGAGAATTCCGGCTTGTTCAGCGAGCCGCCGTCGAGGAAGGGCAGCGAGCCACGGATGCCGACCACGCCGCCCCAGGTGCGTTTGCCGACCAGTTTGCCGATTTTAAGCTGCTTGAACTGGTAGGGGAAGAGGTCGCCATCGGAGGCGGAGAACTCGTCAATCAGGCAGATCTTGGGTCCCCACTGCATACCGTCCGGTGAGGGCGAGGCGCTGGTATTGCGGGCGAAGGTGAACATGGTGATTTCGCGTCGCAGGCGTTCGATGATCATCGGGGAGACGTTGCCGCCGCCGTTACCGCGGTCGTCGATGATCAGGGCTTTTTTCTGCAGCTGCGGGTAATAGTATTTGACGAATTCGTTGAGTCCGTGGGTGCCCATGTCGGGGATGTGGATATAACCGACCTGTCCGCCGGTGGCCTTGTCGACCTTGGCGATGTTGTTCTGCACCCAGTCGTAATAGTAAAGCTCGGCCTCGTTATCGATCGGGACGACGGCGACTTCGCGGCTGCCGGCGAGTGTGGGGGTCTGGTTGAGGGTCAGCATGACCTGCTTGCCGGCCTTGTTGACCAGGGCGGCATAGAGGTTGGGCATCGCGGCGGTCGACTGGCCGTCGATGGCCAGGATATACTCGCCGGCGGACGCACGGACGCCGATTTCAGCGAGCGGGGAGCGGTCCTTGCTCTGCCAGTTTTCGCCCTTGAGAATGCGGTCAATGCGGAAAAAGCCGCTGGCGGGTTCCTTGCTGATCTTGGCGCCGAGCAGGCCCAGCTTGATCCGCCTGATTTTGGGCAGATCGCCGCCGCCGACGTAGGTGTGGCCGGCGTTGAGTTCGCCGATCATCTCGCCGATCAGGTAGGTCAGATCGGCGCGGTGTTCGACGTAATCGACCAGCGCGCCGTATTTCTCCTTGACGCCGGTCCAGTCCACCCCGTGCATGTTGGGGGCGTAGAAAAAGTCGCGCATCTGCCGCCAGCTCTCGGCAAAGATTTGCCGCCACTCCGCCTTGCGGTCGAGGGCGACCTCCATATCGCCGAGGTCGAGCTTGTCCTTGATCTCGATCCTGGCCGCCGGCAAATCGATAATGGCATAAGCGGTACCCTGTTTGACCAGCATCTTTTTGGAATTGGCCGAGATCTCATAGCCATCTATCTGGCCGAGTTCGGTCTCCTTCTGTTCTTTCAGGTCATACATGAGCAGCTGGGGCTTGTCATCCTTGCTGCCGCGGCGGAGATAATAGAGTTTTTGTTCGATGCCGGTCAGATGATCATACTGCGCCGGGCTCAGGGGCAGGCCGACGATCCGCTGTGCCAGGCCGTCGAGATCGATCCGCAGCGGCGTGATGGTGACGGCGGATTCTTTTTTACTGCTCTCCGGGGCTTTGGGTGCAGCCGGTGCCGGGCTCTTGACCTGGACCTCATCGCTCCGGGGCTGGAAAGGCGATGGGGTATCCTTGTTCAGGGTCAGCATATAGATGCGTGCGAGATCGCGGTAGATATGGTTCCACTCGGTCTGGCTGTAGAGCGGATTGAAATCGCGCTCCGAGACAAAATAGAGATAGAGCCCGTCGCTGCTGAAGGCCGGATCGGAGCAGTCGAACCAGCCGTCGGTGACGGAGGTGGTGCTCTTGCTCTCGAGGGAGTAGAGATAGAGGCGCGACATCATCTGTTCTTCGTTCTTGACATAGGCGATCCACTTGCTGCTGGGCGACCAGACATAATCGGTGAACTCGAAAGCGCGGGCCTGATCGACCTGGGTGACCGTCTGTGATTCAATATCGACGAATTGCAGACGCAGTTTTTTATCCGCCCAGAGCAGTTTGCGGCTGTCGGGCGACCAGCTCAGCCGATATTTGTAGACATCGCCGTTGCGGGTGATCTGCCGGGGTTCGCCCTTGCCATCCTGGGGAAAGAGCCAGATCTCGTCCTCCCCGGTGCGATCGGAGAGGGCGGCGATCCAGCGGCCGTCGGGCGACCAGACGGAGTTGCGTTCATGGATCCCTGGCGTCCGCGAGAGGTTGCGGATTTCGCCGTACTTGGCAGGAACGGTGAAGAGATCGCCGCGTGCGCCGAAGAGGGCGCGTTGACCGTCGGGGGCGATCTCGTACTGGGCGATGGCGGTGCTGACATCGGCGATAGCGGAGCGGCTGGCGGCCAGGTCCTCGGCGATGGTCACCGGAATTTCGTGCAGGGTTTCACTGGCGAGATCGAAGCGGAAGAGGGCGCCGCCCTTTTCGAAGACGATCGCCTGATCGCCGAGGGAGGGAAATTTGATATCGTAATCGCTGAAATGGGTGAGCTGGCGCAGTCCGCTGCCATCCGGGCTGCAGAGATAGAGGTTCATCCGCTTGTTTTCGTCGCGATCGGAGAGAAAGTAGATGCGGTCGCGCCACCACATGGGGAAGAGATCCGAGGCGGGATTTTGTGTGAGGTTGCGGGTCTGTTTGCTGGTGCGGTCGTAGATCCAGACGTCGTCGGCCATGCCGCCGCGGTAGCGCTTCCAGGTGCGGAATTCCCGAAAAATGCGGTTGTAGGCGAGCTGGCGGCCGTCCGGCGAAAAGGAGCCAAAGCCTCCGCGCGGCAGCGGCAGCTGCTCGGGCATGCCGCCCTCGCGCGGCACCAGATAGAGCTGGCCCTTGAAATCGTTGAATTCGCGCATGCGCGAGCGGAAGAGGATCTGCCGGCCGTCGGGGGTCCAGCCCAGGACGATCGAGTTGGGGCCCATGCGGTCGGAGACCTCGTCGCGGTCGAGGGTCGCGGTATAGGTGAGGCGCTGCGGCACGCCGCCCTCGGCAGGCATCAGGTAGACCTCGGTGTTGCCGTCGTACTGTCCGGTGAAGGCGATCTGGCGGCCGTCAGGAGAAAAGCGGGCGAAAAGCTCATAGCCGGCGTCGCTGGTCAAGGGGCGGGCGATGCCGCCCTGGGCGGAAACGGTATAGAGGTTGCCGGCATAGCTGAAGACGACCTGTTCGCCGTGGATGGCCGGGAAACGCAGCAGCAGGGTGGAGGCGACGCTTGATGCCGCCAGGAGCAGGATCGTGAAAAACAGCAGGGGAAGGGTGAATCTTTTCATACAGGATCCTTTCAGATTCGACAGCATGGTCGGGCGGCAGGATGCGGGAGCGGCGTAGAAAAACGGGCAAAAAAAACCCTGCAGCGCGGCGGGGCGGCAGGGTTATCGGGCTCCTGGCTATTCGGTGCGTTTGCGGCTGCGATGCGACAGCAGGCCAAAAACGGCATCGAATCCGTTTTTAATGCCCTGGCCCAGCCGGGAGATCTTGACGGCGGGCAGGGCCAGGGTTTGCAGCAGATGCTGCTCAAAATCCCTGACATTGCGTGAAAGCTGTCGGACATTGTCCACGCTCTCCTCGACCATCAGGGTCTGACGTTGTACGGATTCAAGGACGCGCGCCGTCTTTTGCGTGATGACCGTGATATCATGACTGATCGGCGCGATATGCGGCCGGATGGTCTCGGTCAACCGCTGAATGGACTTGATCAGGCGGATGACGTAGAACAGGGTCACGATCAGGGCCACCCAGGTCAGCACCATGACAGCCGCGATGACAACCACACTGTATTCCAGCATCGCAGGGCTCTCCTTACGCGTTAGGGATTACTTTTTGTCGAACTCCTTGCGCGCAGCCTGGACGCCAGCGGTCAGGGCTTTTTCAGCCTTTACTTTTTTTTTTGCGACCTCTTCCTTGGTGTCGTAAAAGTATTCCTTGGCGCTATCGCTCAGCTCATCTACCTTGTGGCCGGCATTGGTGAGAAGTTCCTCGGCCTTGCTGCGGGCACTGGCGAGCTGCTCGGTGGCTTCTTCACGGAGTGCCTGGGCTTTGTCGACCGCTTCGGTGATGATCGCCGAGGCGCGGGCGCGGGCATCGTTATACAGGCGTTTGGAGCCTTCAACCGCTTCCTCGCTCTTGCGGCGAATATCTCCCCGCAGCTCTTTGCCCGACTTGGGGGCGAACAGCAGCGCGGCGATGGCACCCAGCGTGCCGCCGATCAGCAATCCCTTGAAGAAACTGTCGCGATCGAATCCACTCTCAGACATGGTGATTTCCTCCTGATAAGATGATACTTCCCGTTCGACGTGATCTCTTGTTATAACACTATGGCCGCTCAATTGTTCCCCGCTGCGTGAAAAAGCGGTAACGCACCGCTCCCCTTTTATACAAATAGTGAAATAATAGCAAAAAGTCAAGGTCCTTTTTACTGGCACCTCTCCCGCCGGATGGAAAGAGGCTACCTACCCTTACGCGGCCGGGAGCGAAAGGTTACGGCAAAAGCCTTGCTTTTCTCCCTTTTGGCTGATATATTACAGGCCATTGCCCTATTAACCGGACCTTCAACCCTTTTCAGGAAAGACGTCGTGGACGAGCAGCACTTTTTTACCCTCATCGCCGAGGAATTGAGCCTGCGCTGGAGCCAGGTCAAGAGCACGGTGGATCTGCTGGATGCGGAGAACACGGTCCCCTTCATCGCCCGTTACCGCAAAGAGGCGACCGGCAGCCTCGACGAGGACCAGATCCGCGCCATTCAGGAGCGGATCCGCTATCTGCGCAATCTCGAGGAGCGCCGGCAGGCCATTCTCAAGAGCATCGAGGAACAAGGCAAACTGACCCCCGAGCTGGCCGCCACCATCCAGGCTGCAACCAGACTTCAGGAGCTGGAAGACCTCTACCTGCCCTACAAGCCGAAGCGCCGCACCCGGGCGACGATGGCGCGCGAGAAGGGTCTGGAGCCGCTGGCACAGCTCATTCTCGCTCAGGAGATCCTCAGCGGCGAGCCACTGGAGTATGCGCAGCCCTTTGTCGATGCCGAGAAGGGGGTGGCAAGCGCGGAGGAGGCCCTGGCGGGGGCGCGCGATATTTGCGCCGAGACGATCGCCGATGAGGCGCGGATCCGCCAAAGCGTCCGCGAGCTGACCCTGGCACGGGGATTTCTGAGCTCTGCCGCCCGCGATCCGGAGAACTGCAAGGAGTACGAGATCTACAAGCAGTTCTCCGAGCCGGTCCGCAGCATACCCCCGCACCGCATCCTCGCCGTCAACCGTGGCGAGCGCGAGAATTTCCTCCGTGTGGCGGTCGAGGCGCCGGAGGCGGAGCTGGTGCTGGAGATCGAGTCGCTGTGCATCACCCAACCGCGCTGCATCTTCACCGGCGAGCTGCGTCAGGCCATTACCGACGCCTATCACCGTCTCATCGCTCCGGCGATCGAGCGCGAGATCCGGGCCCAGCTCTCCGACAAGGCCGATGACCACGCCATCCGCATCTTCGCCCAGAACCTGCGCGCCCTCTTGATGCAGCCGCCACTGCGCGGCCGCTTCATCCTCGGTATCGACCCCGGCTTCCGCACCGGCTGCAAGATTGCTGCCATCGACCGGACAGGCAAGTATCTCGATGGCGCCACCATCTACCCCCACGAACCGCAGCGGCGCTGGCAGCCGGCCAAGGAGACGATCACCGAATTCATCGAGAAATACCAGATCGATATCATCGCCATCGGCAACGGCACGGCCAGCCGCGAGACCGAAAAGCTCGCCGCCGAGGTGATCGCGGAGAGCAGCCGCCCGGTTCAGTACGTCATCGTCAACGAGGCTGGCGCCTCGGTCTACTCCGCCTCGCCGGTGGCCAAAAAAGAGTTTCCCGACCTCGAGGCCTCCCTGCGCGGCAACATCTCCATCGCCCGCCGCCTGCTCGACCCCCTCTCCGAACTGGTCAAGATCGATCCCAAATCGATCGGCGTCGGACTCTATCAGCACGACGTCGACCAGGTGCGTCTGGCCGAATCCCTCGATCAGGTGGTGGAGTCCTGTGTCAACAGCGTCGGCGTGGACCTCAACACCGCCTCGGCCTCGCTGCTGCAATATGTCTCGGGCATCAACAGCCGGGTTGCCGAGAACATCGTAAAATACCGCGAAGAGAAGGGCGGCTTTGCCAGCCGTGATGAGCTGATGGCGGTCAAGGGCGTAGGCGAGAATGCCTTTGTCCAGGCGGCCGGATTTCTGCGGCTGCCGGAGAGTGATCGTTTTTTCGACCGCACCGCGGTTCACCCCGAGTCCTATGGCGCTGCCGAAACGCTCCTGCACGAGCTGGGCCTCGATGCTCTGCAGGTGCGGGAGAATGGCAAGCTGGTGAGCCGGCAGCTCAAGCAGAGCCGGCGGCCGCTGACCGATCTCGCACAGCTGTGCGGCTGCGGACAGGAGACTCTGCTGGATATCATCGCCAGTCTGGAAAAGCCCAACCGCGATCCGCGCGACGAAATGCCCAAGCCGATCCTGCGCAGTGATGTGCTGAGCATGGAGGATCTGAGCGAGGGGATGGTGCTCAAGGGCACGGTGCGCAATGTGGTCGATTTCGGGGCGTTCGTCGATATCGGGGTCAAGGAGGATGGCCTGGTCCATCTCAGCCGTATGGCGAAAAAGTTCATCAAACATCCCCTGGATGTCGTCAAGGTGGGCGATGTCATCGAGGTCAAGGTCATTTCCATTGACCGCGAGCGCCACCGTATCGGATTAAGTATGGTACTGGATTGAGCGGGGAGGCGATGCCAGACGATCCACGCCAGCCGTTGCGGGTATGCATCTTCACCAGCGTCCACCGGCCCTATGATGTCCGGGTCTTCCATCGTGAAGCGCGGACCCTGGCCGAGGCGGGCTATGCGGTCACCCTGCTGGTGCATGCCCCCTTCGCGGCGGCGGAGCGTGATGGGGTGCGGCTGCTCGGACTGACCCTGCCGGCCAACCGTCGTCAGCGCCTTTTTACGCTCTGGCGTTTTTTTCGGGCTGCGCTGCACCAGGAGGCCGCGGTCTACCACTTTCACGACCTTGAGCTGTTGCCGGTGGGGTGGCTGCTGAAGCGGTGGAGTCGCAAAGCGGTCGTCTATGACTGTCATGAGAATTATCCCGAGGCGATACGCGAACGAGCCTGGCTGCCGGGCTGGCTCAAGCCGCTGCTATCGCGACTGGTGGCCTGGTTTGAACCTGCACTGGCGCGTTCGCTGGATGCAGTGGTCTGTGTGGTCCCTGATCAGGAGGCGCGGCTGCGCCGGCGCGGCTGCCGCACGGTCATGGTGCGCAATTTCCCCCGGCTGGAGATCTTTACGGTGCCGGAACAGGGAGAGCGGGCGCCAGAGCTGCTCTATCTTGGCGGGCTGAGCCATGCGCGCGGTGCACGTACGCTGGTCGAGATCATGGCACTGCTGCATCCTGTTTATCCGCACCTGCGTCTTACTTGTCTCGGCCCCTTCAATGAGCCACAGGTGGGCGTCGAGGTGGCATCGCTGATCCGTGCCCGGCATCTCGAGGAGGTGATCACCCACATCCCGCTGGTGCCGCACGAAGAGGTGGCCGCCTACCTTTATCGCGCCTGTATCGGTCTGGTGCCCTGGCAGCCGCATCCCCAGCTCCTCAAACTCTGTTATCCGAACAAGGTCTTTGAGTATATGGCTTGCGGGCTGCCGATCGTCGCCAGCGATTTGCCCGGTCTGCGCGAGCTGATCGAGCCGGCGGGGTGCGGCCTGCTGGTCCCCGCAGCAGAGGTGACGGCGCATGTCGCCGCCATCCGGCACCTGCTGGACCACCCGGCCGAGGGTGCGGCAATGGGCCGCGCCGGCGCGGCCTATGCCCGGGCGCACTACAGCTGGGAGAGCGAGCGGCGGCAGCTGCTGCAGCTCTATGCCGGGCTGGAGCGGGATGAATGATTCTGACCGTTCAGCCGCCCGCTTATTTCGCACCGGTGGAGGCGTGCGCCAGGCTGCTGACCGCCGAGGTGGTGATCGAGGCGGAGGGTTTTCGCTTCAGCCGCAAGGAGGCTGTCCATCGGGCGGCCATTCGCGCCGGGGCTGGGGTGCAATGGCTCTCGGTGCCGGTGCTCAGCCCGGGCCATCCGGGCGCCCGGATCAGCGAGCTGGCGATCGATCAACACCAGCCCTGGGCTGAGCTGCACCTGCGCACCCTCGAATATCATTACCACAATGCCGCGTGGTATTACTATTATGCCGGTGCGGTCGCCGGGATCATCCGCGGCGCCGGGCCCTCGCTGGCCGGGTTGCTGCGCGAGAGCAGCCAGTTCGTGACGCAGAGCCTGCAGGCGGCCGCGACTCGTCTCGCCAGTAGCGAACTGCCGGTGGTGGCGGATCGAACCGCCCGTATACTGGCCTGGGCGGCGGCATGCGGATGCGACCGCTATCTGGTCTGGCCCTTCGAGGCGGCTCTGCTCGACCGGGCACGCCTGCGTGAGGCGGGGATCACGCTGATGGTGCTTGATTATAATGCGGCGCCCTATCACCAGCAGACCCCGGAGTTCCAGCCCGGCCTCTCCGTGCTCGATCTGCTCTTCAACGAGGGGCCGGCCGCAGCGGAGCATATCCGGAAAAATGTGCGGTGCCGGGTGGTGGAGGCGTAAGTGGTGAGCGACAAGAGTGCAGGAGGCAGTATGACCGATAAACAAGCAATGAGCCGACTGGCCGGTCTGATCGCAGGCTGGCGGGAAGAGGTTATCACCCTGCAGCGCGATCTGGTGGCCATTCCGGCGCTGGCACCCGAGAACGGCGGTGATGGCGAGCGGCGCAAGGCGGATTACATGCGCGGCCGGCTGGAGCGCCTGGGCCTCGATGAGCTGCACGAGTTCAATGCCCCGGATCCGCGGGTCTCCTGCGGCCACCGCCCGAATCTGCTGGCCCGGCTGCATGGCGCGGACCGCAGCCGGACGATCTGGGTGCTGGCCCATCTGGATGTCGTGCCCCCGGGCGATCTGGAGCGCTGGGCACCGGATGACCCTTACCGTCTCAAGGTGGAGGGGGACATTTTGCAGGGCCGCGGCACCGAGGACAACCATCAGGGATTGATTTCGGGGCTGCTCGCGGTCCAGGCCTTCAAGCAAGCAGGCCTGCAGCCGCCGTGCAACCTCGGTCTGGCGGTGGTCGCCGATGAGGAGACCTCGAGCCGTTACGGACTGGAGTATCTGATGGAACACCATCGCGATCAGTTCGGCGCCAATGACCTGGTCCTCGTCCCGGATGCCGGCGACCCGGGAGGCGAGATCATCGAGATTGCGGAGAAGAGCATCCTCTGGCTCAGGGTGACGGTCACCGGGGTCGAGTGCCATGCCTCCACGCCGAAGGCGGGCAACAACGCCGCCCGCGCTGCCGCCCACCTGGTGGTCAAAATGGACGCCCTCGAGGCCGCTTTTGATGCGCAGGATGAGCTCTTCGATCCGCCCATCAGCACCTTCGAGCCGACCAAGCATGAGATCAATGTCGCCAACGTCAACACCATCCCCGGCAAGGAGGTCTTTTATTTCGACTGCCGCGTGCTGCCACGCTATCCCCTGGCGGAGGTGGAGAAGAAGATCCGGGCGCTGGCCGATGAGGTAGAGGCCCAATTCGGTGTGACGGTGCAGCTGGAGCCGCAGCAGCGGTCAGAGGCGGCGCCGCCTACCCCGGAGAGCGCCGCGGTCGTGACCGGACTCAGGCGGGCCCTCCAGGAGGTCAAGGGTATCGAGGCGCGCTGTGTCGGCATCGGCGGCGGCACCGTGGCGGCGGTCTTCCGGCGCGCCGGCATACCGGCCGCGGTCTGGTCGACCCTCGAGGATACCGCCCATCAGGCGGGAGAGACCTCCCGCATCTCCAACACCCTGAGCGATGCCACCGTGATGGCCTGCCTGATGTTACACGCCTAGAAAGAAAAAGGCCCGCTGATTTTTTTCAGCGGGCCTTGGTGTTTTACGCCGGTCAATGGACCGGTTCCCTGCGGCGGTTGAGCCGGGAAAAGATGAACCAGCCCACCAGGGCCGCCAGAAGGATCAACACGACGATATCGACCTGGTGGGAATACTGCTGCACCACCCCCCAATTCTCCCGCAATTTCATTCCAAGCCAGAGCAGAAAAGAGTTCCAGATGGTGGCGCCAACCAGGGTTGCGAGCAGGAAAGGGAGGAGGCGCATCTTGCCCATGCCCGCCGGAATCGAGATAAAGTGGCGGATCACCGGGATGAAACGGCTGAAAAAGAGGGTGATGGTGCCGCTGCGCCGGGCGAAGAATTTCTCGGTGAGCTCGAGGTCGTGACGGTCGAGCAGCAGGTACTTGCCGACCTTGAGCACCAGGGGTTTGCCGCCGTAATAGCCCATGTAATAGGAGAGAATCGAGCCGACCATCGAGCCAGCGGTGGTCGCCAGCACGGAGACGGCGAAATTCCATTTGCCGTCGGCGACGAGAAAGCCGACGAAGGGCATAACCGCTTCGCTGGGTACGGGCGCAACCATGCTCTCGAGCATCATCAGCAGGGCGGCGCTCCAATAGCCCCCGGCATCGAGCAACCGGATGGCCAGTTCAGAGATATATTGGGTGATCATTTTTTTTCTCCAGTGGCAGGATGATTTTGTATGTATACCAGCAAGAAGGGCAATCTGCGCATTCGCCTTCAACCGCCGACCCGGCGGTCGAGCAGCCGTTTCAATTCCGCCGAAGTTCCCGGTGACCAGCCAAAGGCTTTGCGCCAGACCTCATCGCTCTCCATGCAGAGGTAGACCGGCACCTCCCGGCTATGGGCCTGGATCCACTGGACCATTTTCCTGAACATCTCGATGCGCTGCGGTTTGAAGTAGCGGAACTTTTGGTCCGCCCCGGGCAGCAACTCGCCCAGTGGAATCCGCGAGGTGGGGTGATTCTCGCGGATGATCTCGTCGAGAAAGGGGGGATAGCGCAGGGCGCCGAGGCTGATCCAGGCGATATTGGCCGGTTTGATCTGTGCAAAGATCGCCTCGACGACGGCATGATAGCCCTCCTCCCAGCCCTCGTGACGGATCATGGGATCGAAATGAAAACCGACCCAGAATCCGGCCTCCTGGGCTGCTGCCGCGGCCTCCAGGCGTGCAGCCAGCGGCGGCGCATTCGGCTCTTCGCTGGCCACCATCGCTGCGGCGTTGACCGACCAGGAGACGACCGTGCGCCGGTTATGTGACCGATGGAGAAAGTGGGCGGTGTGGGTGTTTTTGCTCTTCAGTTCGATGATGGCGTTGCGCTGCCGGCTGAAGTAGTCGACCAGGTCGCCGCTCCAGCCGGTAAAATGGTCGAAGGTCAGGCTGTCGGCCAGCTCGCCGGTGCCGATACGGAAGAACTGGTTCGGATGGCACCTGAGGGTTTCGTCCAGTCCGGCGAACATCGTCCCGAGATTGCAGTAGAGGGTGGTCATGGGCACATTGAGATAACCCTGCAGGATGCAATAGCTGCAACCGAGGTCACAGCCCGCGGCGATATCGAGGTTGTGATAGAGGCAGCAAATATGGCGGGAGGTGCCGGGACAGAGGCGCAGAAAAGGACCGCGCTGACGCGCCAGCAGGATGCTGGCTGGCGGTGGCGCACTCGGCAAGGCTTTTTCGTCCGCGATCAGGATGCGTTCCGCTTCGGGCAGGAGGTCAAGGATGCGCCGGGTCCAGGGACTCTCGCGCACCGCCTCCTCGATGTAGAGGTGTGCGGGCATGAAGGGCTGGCGGTCGGAGCCGTTCATGTCAGCTGTACCAGTTGGGCGATCAGATCGCGTTCCTGCAGACTCGCCAGCACTTGCAGATGGCGGGCGTACTCCTCGGTCGAGGTGAACGAGAAATCGATGGCAAAGGCTTCGCCCGAAAACCAGGGGGTGGAGCGCAGATGGATCTGCGGTGGCAGTTTGGCGCTGCGCAGGAGCGCCTCGAAGTGGGCCTGGACCTCACTGTAATGCGGATAGCGCCGCTGCAGCAGCAGGGTCTTGACGCGGTCGCTTTTTTGCGAGGGGGTGAGCAGCGGATCGGCCAGGGCGGCGGCGAGGGGGGAATCGGCCAGGAGCTCGGCGATGCTGCGGTTTTGCAGGGTGGCAATGTCGGCCAGCAGCTGCCAGAATTCGCGCTGGCGGTTTTTGCCGAGGCGCAGGTGCTGGCAGAGGGCCCAGAAGCTCCGGCGCGCCCCGGCGGGGGCGGCGGTGAGCAGGCCGGCGCACTCGACGCCGAGTTCATCTGCTGCGAGGGCGGCCTGCAACTCGGGCTCGAGTTCGGTCAGCGGCTCGTAAAGGGCCACGAGTCTGGGATTGGGCGCCAGGCCCATCCGCGGCAGCCAGGTGCTGGTGATTTCGGTGGTTTCGGGGGCCCAGGTCCGCCGCAGGGTGGCGAGGGCATAAGCCGCCTGGAGGGGCGACAGGGGGCCGGCGGCACTCCGCTCCTCGAGCATCCGCCGGAAGAGGGTGCGGTCGTCGCATTCCGCGGGCAGGAGACGCGCGGGGACTGTCGCCAGTCCGGCCGCCAGGGCGGCCTGGTAGCGGCGAAACCCGCGCACCAGGCGGAAGGGGCGGCTGGCCGGGGCGGGATCGCGGCGCAGCTGCAGGGTCAAGGGCGTGAGCAGGCCGAGGGTGGCGACCGAACGGACGAGGGCCTCGTTCGGGGGCGCCGGCCAAAGCTGGAAGAAGCGGTCCTCGCCGTCGATCTCGGCCAGGGCCGGGGTGCACAGGGTGAAATTCATAACGACTCTCCGGGTCAAGGGCTTAATGTAACTATTATTGGGCCTTTATTTCAAGTCTTTTCATACGTTTTGCCCTTTTGGTGGCGATAAATTCCCTTGACAAATTTCGAATTTATTAGTAAGATAAAAACAGGCGGGATGCAACATACCTTCAACATTCAAACCAAGGAGGCGTCAGATGGCTTTCGATAGTAAAGGCACCTTGAATAAAGTCATGCTCATCGGAAGACTGGGCGCGGATCCCGAATTGAAATACACGCCCGCCGGCGCTGCTGTCCTTACCCTCAGCCTGGCGACCAACACCTCGTGGAAGGATCAGGAGGGCAAGTCGCAGGAAAAGACCGAATGGCATCGCGTGGTAGCCTGGCGCAAGCTCGCCGAGGTCATCGGCCAGTACGCCAAGAAGGGCGGCCGGCTCTACGTCGAGGGCAAGGTGGTGACCCGCTCCTGGACGGACAAGGATGGGACCAAGCGCTATACCACTGAAATTCAGGCGGAATCGATCCAGCTGCTCGACGGCCGGGGCGAACGGGAGGGGGCTGAGCCGATGGAAGCACCCCTGCCGGCCGAGACCGACTTTAATGGCCAGGGTCAGGGCACCGGCAGCGACGACGATCTGCCCTTTTAAAAGCGTCTCCGGGACGGAGTGCAACCCCGCGGTCCGTTCCGGAACGGTGTTGGCGGTTAAAAAATCCAAGGTCCCGAGCGGCTTTGGATTTTTTGTTTGCACTGCCGCGGTCTGATGGTGGGAGGAGTACGAGGATGCAACCAGCCTATGATCCAGCGCCCCTGATCCGCGCGGCCTTTCAGGCCAGCGATGCGGCCAGAGCCCGCTATTCCGGCTTCCGGGTCGGCGCGGCCCTGCTTTGCGCAGACGGCACCCTGATCACGGGATTCAATATCGAGAGCAGTTCCTATGGACTGACCCTGTGTGCGGAGCGGGTGGCGCTTTTCCGGGCCCTGGCCGAGGGCCAGAGCGCCTTCACCGCCATCGCGGTGGTCGCCGGCAACCGGAACTGGTGCCCGCCCTGTGGCGCCTGCCGCCAGGTGCTCTGGGAATGGGCAGGGAATCTGCAGGTGATCCTGGCGCGCAGTGAAACGGAGTACCGCATTTTATCCCTGGCCGAGCTGCTGCCGCATGCCTTTGACGAAGGATACCTTACGCATGAGTGACCCTGCCACCCGCGCCGCCTGTCTAGTGATCGGCATCGCCGGCCCCTCCGGCTCGGGCAAGAGCTTTATCGCCGAGCATATCCTCGCTGCACTCCCCGACCTGCGGGGTTTGCTGCTCAGCCAGGATGACTATTATCGGGATCGCTCCGATCTGACCCTGGAGAAGCGTCAGCATATCAATTACGACCATCCCGATGCGGTGGAATTCTCCCTGCTCATCCGCCATCTCGAGGCCTTGCGCGCCGGCGAGGAGATTGAACATCCGTTGTATGATTTTTCAGTGCACAATCGCCGGCCGGAGCGGCGGCGTGCAGGTCCGGCGGACCTGGTCATCGTCGACGGACTGCTGCTCTATACGGTGCCGGCCATGCTGCCGCTCTTCGATCTCCGGCTCTATGTCGATACGCCGCTGGATATCTGTTTCATCCGCCGCTTGCAGCGCGACGTCCTCGAACGCGGCCGTACCATGGAATCGGTAATCCAGCAGTATTGCACGACGGTGCGGCCGATGTTCATCGAGCATGTGCTCGCCAGCCGCAGCCGGGCCGATCTGGTGCTCTCCGGCGAGGTGCCGGTCGAGGAGGTGCTGCCGCCGGTGCTGCAGCGGGTGCGGGCGCTCAATCCCGCCCTCGATGCCCAGCGGCCGGAGCATGCCGTCCCCTCCCGCTCCTGGCAGGAGGTGCTGATGGCCGAGCATACCCTGCTGCTGCGCGCCCTCTCCCTGCTGGAGACTGCGATCGCGGCGGGCCGGGAGGACGCCATGGCGAGCGGCCGTGTCACCAAGTTGCTCCATTTTCTTCTCGCTTTCGGCGACCGGATCCACAATGTCAAGGAAGAGAACCATCTCTTTCCTCTGCTGGTGGAGAATGGCATGCCGCAGGAGGGGCTGATCAAGGAGATGCTGCTGGAACATGAGGCGGAGCGGGAACTGGTCGCCGGCCTGCTCACCCGCATGGGCCGTGCCTCGGCACTGACGACGGCCGAGCAGCACGGGGTGGCGGGGCAGCTCGGAGACTATCTGGCCCGGCGCCGCGCCCATATCCACCAGGAGAACGAAGCGCTCTATCCGCGGGCGATGGAGGTGATCGCCGCGGTGGATGGCGACGGATTGGTTACCGATTTCGCCCGGGTGGAGGAGCGCTCGCTCTATCCCAATGCGGGGCGGCATTTCGCCAATCTGCTGCGTCAGCTTGAGCGGGAGTGAGGCTTGATGGCCGAACCGGCCGTCCCGGCAGTGGCCGCGGGAAGCGGCAGAACTAGGAGCTATCATCATCAGGAGTGGATCATGTTGAGTATTGTTCCGAAAGATACCGGATGGATCGAGGTGATCTGCGGCAGCATGTTCAGCGGCAAGACCGAAGAGTTGATCCGCCGGCTGCGGCGGGCACAGATCGCGCGCCAGCGGGTGGCGATTTTCAAGCCGACGATCGACGACCGCTATTCCACCGAACACATCGTCTCGCACAATGAGGGGCGGCTGCCCTCGCAAACGGTGACCTCGGCCCGGGAGATCCTGGAACAGGCGGGGGATGCCACCGTCATCGGGATCGATGAAGCACAGTTCTTCGGGCCGGAGCTGGTCGATGTCTGTCAGCAGCTGGCCGACAGCGGCAGGCGGGTGATTGTTGCCGGCCTCGACCAGGATTATACCGGCAAACCCTTCGAACCCATCCCGCAGCTGCTGGCGGTCGCCGAGTATATCACCAAGACCCTGGCCATCTGCGTCCAGTGCGGCAATCCGGCCAACCGCACCCAGCGCCTCAGCCACGATTCGGCGCGGGTGGTGGTGGGGGCGCAGAATATCTACGAGGCGCGCTGTCGCAATTGTCACGAAGTCTTTGCCAGTCCGGCAGATGAGGAGAAGGTGAGATGACCACGCCGCACACACCACGTCTGCGGGATCAGGTGCAGGCCGCAGCGGCGTTTGTCCGCCCGCGGCTGCCGGCACCGCCGCAGGTCGCGATCATCCTCGGGTCGGGGTTAGGCCGTTTTTCCGAGCGAATCCGCGAGGCGGTCGAGATCGCGACAGCGGAGATCCCGCACTATCCGCGTTCGACCGTGCCGGGGCATGCCGGCCGCTGGTTCGCCGGCTGGATCGGGACGACGCCGGCGATCGCGGTGCAGGGACGGGTGCATTATTACGAGGGGTATGATCTGCAACAGGTGGTCTTCCCGGTTCATCTGCTCGCCAGTCTGGGGATCAAGACCCTGATTGTCACCACTGCCTGCGGCGGGGTGAATCTGCAGTTCGCCGCCGGCGATCTGATGCTCATCACCGATCAGATTAATTTCAGCTTTGCCAGTCCCCTGACCGGCCGGCCGGAGGATCAGCTCGGGCCGAGATTCCCGGATATGATGAACTGTTACGATCCCGGCCTGCGCGAGGTCGCGCGTGCCGCGGCGCAGCGGCTGGCCATCCCGCTGCGGGAGGGGGTTTTTTGCTGGATGACCGGTCCGGCTTACGAGACCGCAGCGGAGGTGCGCATGCTGCGGCAGTTCGGTGGGGATGCGGTCTCGATGTCGACCGCGCCCGAGGTCATCGCCGCCCGGCAGCGGCACCTGCGCGTGCTCGGCATCTCGCTTATCACCAATCCCGGCACCGGGCTCTCGCAGCAGGCGCTGACCCATGAGGAGGTGACCGCAACGGCTAACCAGGCCGGCGCGCGCCTGGGGAGTCTGCTCGAGGCGGTTGTCGCCGATCTGGCGGGAATGACGGAATGAGGCGCGGATCCACTGAAAAATATTGACAAAATCATAAAAAAATGGTATATTTATCAGCTTGGCATTTTGGCGTGTTCGTCTAGGGGTCTAGGACGCTGGCCTCTCACGCCGGTAACACGGGTTCGAATCCCGTACACGCTACAGAATTCAAGCAGCTGTTCCTTGTTCTCTGAACATAACGCGCCCGTAGCTCAACTGGATAGAGCATCTGGCTACGGACCAGAAGGTTGGGGATTCGAGCTCCTCCGGGCGCGCCAATTTTGGGAAGGCTTTCCTCATGCAGGATCATGTGGCCTGGATGCGGCTTGCGCTGGCCGAAGCCCAGAAGGCCTTGGATAAAAATGAGGTTCCGGTCGGCGCGATTGTGGTGCATGAGGACCGGGTCGTTGGCAGGGGTCACAATCTCATCGAGTCCCTGCAAGATCCCACCGCGCACGCCGAAATGCTGGCTGTCACTGCTGCAGCCAATGCCCTTGCCTCCTGGCGGCTGGATCAATCCATCCTGTATGTTACCCTAGAACCCTGCATGATGTGCACGGGTGCTGCACTGCTCTCACGGATTCCGCTGATCGTTTATGGCGCCGCCGATCCGCGCTATGGCGCGTGCGGCAGCGCCTTGCAATTGACCGATGGCCGGCAGCTGGATGTTCAGGCGCGCCTGATCAGCGGTGTGTTGCAGGAAGAGTGCAGTGATCTGCTCAAACGGTTCTTTCGCAAACTGCGTCAGAATCAGTGACCCCGCCGGCCACGGTGCGGCGGGCCTATTTTGCTGTTGGAGAGGTGCCGGAGCGGCTGATCGGGGCGGTCTCGAAAACCGTTGTGCCCTTGCGGGTACCCAGGGTTCGAATCCCTGCCTCTCCGCAAATCCTTGCAGGTTGATCGACTGGAGAGGTGTCCGAGAGGCTTAAGGAGCACGCTTGGAAAGCGTGTGTAGGCGACCCCTACCGCGGGTTCGAATCCCGCCCTCTCCGCCAGTGGTTCAGCCCGGTGGTGAACCGGGATCCGGCGGATCGATATGCTGTTTGGGGCTGTAGCTCAGCTGGGAGAGCGGTACGTTCGCAACGTATAGGTCGTGGGTTCGAATCCCATCAGCTCCACAATAAAAGGCTGTGCTAGACGGGGAGCTAGCGGTGCCCTGTAACCTGCAACCCGCTCCAGCAGGGTCGAAGTCCCATTCTGAGGCCTGCTCACGTTCTTGTCTCTCCACAGCGCGCAACGCTGATAGTTCAAGCCCCACGCAATGGAGTCGTGCCCAACCCCGTCAGGATCGGAAGATAGCAGCGGCAAGCACATGCTCTATGTGCCGCGGGAGTACTTGGCTGGAGTTGTGGGCTGTGCCGGCTTGAACGCCGAGAGGTCGAGGGTGGGTGCACAGCCTTTTTATTTTGTCAGCGAAGCCGGATCGCCGCATGTCCTACTTGGTGCTCGCCCGAAAATATCGCCCCATGTTTTTTGCCGATGTGATGGGGCAGCAGCATGTGACCCAGACCCTGCAAAATGCCATCCAGCAGAACCGGATCGCCAGCGCCTATCTCTTCTGTGGCCCGCGCGGCATTGGCAAGACCACTGTCGCCCGGCTCCTGGCCAAAGCGCTCAACTGCGACCAGGGCCCTACCATTCATCCCTGCAATACCTGCTCCTCCTGCATAGAAATCAATGAAAGCCGCAGCCTCGATGTCTTTGAGATCGACGGCGCCTCCAATCGCGGCATCGATGAGGTGCGCAATCTGCGCGAGGGGCTGCGCTATACCCCCAATCCCGGCAAATCCCGCATCTATATCATCGATGAAGTGCACATGCTCACCAACGAGGCCTTCAACGCCCTGCTGAAGACCCTCGAGGAGCCCCCGGCCCGGGTGCTTTTCATCTTTGCCACCACCGAGGTCCACAAGGTGCCGGCGACCATTCTGTCGCGCTGCCAGCGTTTCGATTTCAAGCGCATGCCGCATCATGCCATCGTCGAGCAGCTGCAGACGATGTGCCAGCAGGAGGAGATCACCATCGATGCCGAGTCGCTGCGGATCATTGCGACCAAAGCCGATGGCAGCATGCGCGACTCGCAGAGCATCCTCGACCAGATCATCGCCTTTTCCGGCAAGAACATCCAGGCCCGCGATGTCGCCTCTCTGCTCGGGATCATCGATCAGGAGCTCTTTTTCCGGGTTACCGATCTGATCCGCAACCAGGATGCCGAGGGTGCAGTCAAGCTGGCCGAGTATATCTTCACCGAGGGCTATGATTTTGACGAATTTCTCCTCGGTCTCGAGCAGCACATGCGCAATTTTCTGGTGATCAAGAGTGGGGGCGCCACCGACCTGATCGACTGTTCCGAGGAGCACATCGCGCGCTATCAGCAGGAGCAGGCGGCCTTCTCGGTGGAAGACCTGCTGCGCCTGATCAAGGTGGCGGCGGATACCGAGAACCTGGTGCGCCGCAGCAGTAATGCCCGCCTGCACTTCGAGGTCGCCCTCGTCAAGATGGTGCGGATGAGCGGCAGCGTACAACTGGCGGCCTTGCTGACGCATCTCGACGACGTAAAAAAAAACTCTAGTCCAGCCGGACTGAGCACCGTTGCGGCGCGGCCGGCTCCCGTCACGCCGGCGCCCCCGCCCCCGTTCTCCCGGCCGCCGCTTCCGCCACCCCTGTCCCCTGCCCCGCCTGCTCCTCCCCCACCGGTGCCCCCCGCCGCGCCGGCCGCTGCGCCAACCTCCCCGGGCGTGACACTCGAGAGCGTCGAGGCGCGCTGGCAAGGCATTCTCGATGCGGTACGGGCGCAAAAGGTGGCGTTGGGGACCTTTCTCTATGAGGGGTGGCCGACCCGGGTGAACAACGGGCAGTTGGAAATCATGTTCCCCCGCGAAAGCAGCTTTCAGATGGACTCCATCCTCAACAGCCGCACGCTGCTGCAGGAGATCATCGCCACCATTCTCGGTACCCCCCTGTATATAGTTTGCGTCAAGGATGAAGAGGGCATTTTGCCGCGGGTGCGCAAGATTGCGCCCCTGACCGACAACAAGAAAGAGTTCGAGAAACTGCTGCAAGCGGACGACTGGGTTCAGAGCGTCGTCCAGCTCTTCGATGCCGAATTTCTGAAGTAAAAGAGCGAGGTGAGTATGTTCAACAAGGGTAATATGGGTGGATTGCTGCGCCAGGCGCAGCGGATGCAGGAAGAGCTGCAAAAGGCACAGGCCAATCTGGCAAACCTCAAGGTCGAGGGCAGCGCCGGCGGCAATATGGTGGTGGCGACGGCCAACGCCGCCCAGGAGCTGCTGCAAGTCAAGATCAATCCGGAGGTGGTCGATCCGGAGGATGTCGAGATGCTGGAGGATCTCGTCCTCGCCGCGGTCAACCAGGCGCTGCAAAACGGCCGTGCCAGGGCGGAAGAGGAGATGGCCAAGGTCACCGGCGGCATGGATCCGGGCATGCTCGGCGGTCTCAAACTGCCGGGCTTCTAGGCCGGACGAGATCAGCCGATGAACTATTCATCCGAAGCTGTCGAACGGGCGATTCACGAGCTGAGCAAGCTGCCCGGCATCGGGCGCAAATCGGCCCAACGCCTGGTCTTTTTCCTGCTCAAGCGGCCGGCCGAAGAGGTGGGCGGTCTGGCGCAGGCCCTCAATGAGCTGCATGAAAAGGTGCGCTACTGTTCGCGCTGTTTCAATATCACCGAGCAGGACCCCTGCCCGATCTGCAGCGATCCGTTGCGCGACCGCCGGCTGATCTGTGTCGTCGAGGAGGCCAACGATGTGGTCGCGCTGGAAAAGACCGGCGAATTCAAGGGATTGTATCATGTACTCGGCGGCGCCCTCTCGCCCCTGGATGGCATCGGCCCCGACGACCTGAAGATCAAGGCGCTGCTGCTGCGCCTCTCCGAGGGGATCGAGGAGATCATTCTCGCGACCAATCCCAACACCGAGGGGGAGGCGACAGCCCTCTATCTGGCCAGGCTGTTGAAGCCGATGGAGATCAGGCTTTCGCGTATCGCCCGCGGCATCCCGGTCGGTGCGGACATCGAATACGCGGACGAGCTGACGCTCTCGCGCGCCATGGCGGGCCGCGTCCTCCTGTGACCCCCACCCGTTCCTTCCCGCCGGGCAATTTATCGCTTGCCTTTATTGACAAATATTTAGTACCTTAAAATACCTTTACGCGTGCAGGTTGACGCAATCCGGCAGCATTCTATCAGGTGGTCATTGGTGACAGATAAACGATCCGGGCAGGACCAGGCGGCTTGCGCGCTGGCTACTACCTTCTATACCGGTTATTCCCCGGTTGCGCCGGGGACTGTTGGCGCGGCACTGGCGGCCGTGGGGCTCTGGTTTTTACGAATCGACCAGGGCTGGCCGCTGCTGGCGCTGGCCCTTGTCTCCGGTCTCATCGGCGTCTGGGCTGCCCAGCGGGCGGAGCAGCGATGGGGCGAGGACCCGGGGCGGGTGAATTGGGATGAAGTGGTCGGCATGATGCTGTCGCTCTGTTTTCTGCCGCGCACCTCGACCGTCTTTATCCTGGCTTTTCTGGCCTTTCGTTTTTTCGATATCCTCAAGCCGGTCCCGGTCAGCACCGCCGAGCGGCTGCCGCATGGCTGGGGGATCATGGCCGACGATGTGATGGCGGGGATCTATGCCAACCTCCTGGTACAGGCGATAGTTCGCTTCTGGCTGATGAGAGGATGATATGGCGCGGATCGAGGTGATTTCCATCGGCGATGAGCTGCTCATCGGCCAGACGATCAATACCAATGCCGCCTGGATCGGGCAGGAGCTGCTCGAGGCCGGCATGAGCGTCCAGCGCGTGACCACGGTGGGGGATGAGCTGGCGCCGATCAAGGCCGCCCTGGCGGAGGCCGAGGCGCGAGCCGATTCTATTCTGGTCACCGGCGGGCTGGGGCCGACCAATGATGATATTACGCGCACGGCGGCATGCGAATACTTTGGGATGGGGCTGCGTCGTGACGAGGCGCTGCTCGACCACATCCGGGCGCTCTTTCAGCGCCGCAATCTGCCGATGGCGGGGGTCAATGCCGATCAGGCGCTGGTGCCGGAGAGCGCGGAGCTGATCCCGAACGATCGCGGGACTGCGCCGGGCTATCATTTTGCCGAGCGGGGAAAGCACTTTTATTTCATGCCGGGCGTGCCCTATGAAATGCAGGCGATGATGCAGCAGAGCGTCCTGCCCGAGCTGCGCGCCGGGCTGCATGGGGCGGCTCTGCTCACCCATCATATCGCCACCATCGGCATCGCCGAGAGCACGCTTTACGAACGGATCGGGGATATCGACGCCATCACCGCCCTGGTGCGCATCGCCTTTCTCCCCAGCCCCTTCGGGGTGCGCCTGCGCCTCAACGCGACCGGCGAGACCGAAGCGGAGGCGCAGCAAAAGCTGACAGAGGCGGCCCGGCTGGTGCGGCGGAATATCCAGCCCTATATCTACGCGGAGCGCAACATCACTCTCGAGGCGGTGCTCGGTGAAACGCTGGTTTCGCGCGGGGAACAGCTGGCGGTGGCCGAATCCTGCACCGGCGGCTTGATCGCCAACCGGTTGACCAATATCGCCGGCAGCTCGCGGTTCTTTGAGCGTGGGATCGTCTCCTACAGCAATGCCGCCAAGGTGGCGCTGCTGGGCGTTCCCGAGGCCTTGATCCTGCAGCATGGCGCCGTCAGCGCTGCGGTGGCGGAAGCCATGGCCGCAGGGGTGCGCCGGATCAGCGGGACGGCCCACGGGCTGGCCGTCACCGGTATCGCCGGTCCGGGCGGCGGCACGACGGAAAAGCCGGTCGGCCTGGTCTTTGTCGGTTATGCCGGCAGTCGTGGCACGGCGGTGGAAGAGCACCGGGTGATCTCCGGTGACCGCCTGGTCAACAAGGAGCGCTTCGCCGCGCTGGCCCTCAATCTGTTGCGCAAGACTATATTCAACATCCAGATTTGATGGCAACCCTGCGTACCTTCATCGCGATCGAGTTGCCTGCGGCGATTCGCGCAGCCTTGGCGGATCTGCAGCAACAGCTCAAACCGCTGGGGAGGGGGGTCAGCTGGACCCGTCCGGACGGGATTCATCTGACGCTCAAATTTCTCGGCGATATCGAATCGGGGCGGGTCGAGGCCATTGCCCAGGCTGTCGAGCGGGCGTGTCTCGGCACAGCCGCTTTCACGATTACAGTCATAGGCGTGGGCGGTTTTCCCAACCTGACGCGGCCGCGGGTGCTCTGGGTTGGCGTTGAGGAGAGAACGGGCCGGCTGAATACGATACAGGCACGGATCGAATCGGAGCTTGCCACACTAGGGCTGCCGCGTGAGGAACGCCGTTTTTCACCGCATCTGACCCTGGGACGGGTCAAGTTGCCCGAGGCGCTGCAATCACTCTGCGCCGAGATGCAGCAACGGGGGTTCGCGCCCATGCCCTTCACCGCGGAGAGCCTTGTCGTCATGCGCAGTGAATTGAAACCGGATGGCGCTCTGTATACGCCGTTAAAAAGAATCGAACTATAAATAGCAGGTACCCTTATGCCCGAAGAGAGAGAAGAGAAGCGCAAGGCGCTTGAACTGGCCATGACCCAGATCGACCGGCAGTATGGCAAGGGGTCGATCATGTGGCTTGGCGAGGACAAGAAGGTAGCCATTGATGTGATTTCCACGGGATCGATCTCACTCGATGCCGCTTTGGGGGTGGGTGGGGTGCCGCGCGGCCGGATCATCGAGATTTTTGGCCCGGAATCCTCGGGCAAAACGACCCTGGCCCTGCATGTCATCGCCGAGGCGCAAAAGACCGGTGGCCTGGCGGCTTTCGTTGACGCCGAGCACGCCCTGGATGCCCATTATGCCAATCTCCTGGGGGTGGATACCGAGAATCTGCTGATCTCCCAGCCGGACACCGGCGAGCAGGCCCTCGAGATCACCGAGAC
>CAYTCI010000013.1:0-39084 GCA_964436305.1 uncultured Cytophagia bacterium
AGGATCCAGCCGGCGACGTTGTCGAGGAAGTAGCGGTCGTGGGTGACGGCGATGACCGTGCCCGGGTAGCGGTTCAGCTCGGCCTCGAGCCAGAGGACGGTCTCGGCATCGAGGTGGTTGGTCGGCTCGTCGAGGAGCAGGATGTCGGGCTGCTGCAGCAGCAGCCGGCATAATGCCACCCGCCGGCGCTCGCCCCCCGAGAGCACCCGAACCGGGGTCTCGCCGGGAGGACAATTGAGAGCGTCCATGGCCAGCTCCAGCCGCGAGTCGAGGTCCCAGGCATTCAGATGATCGAGCTGTTCCTGCACCTCGCCCTGACGTTCGATCAGCCTGGTCATCTCGTCATCGCTCATCGGCTCGGCAAAGCGGCTGTTGATCGTCTCATATTCAGCCAGCAGGTCAACGATCGGCTGCACCCCCTCCTGGACGATCTCCTTGACGCTCTTGCTCTCATCCAGCATCGGCTCCTGCTCGAGCATGCCGACGGTATAGCCGGGGGAGAGCACGGTCTCGCCGGTGAAATCCTTTTCGGTGCCGGCGAGAATCCGCAGCAGGGTGCTCTTGCCTGAACCGTTGAGTCCGAGGACGCCGATCTTGGCGCCGTAAAAATAGGAGAGGTAGATGTCCTTGAGGACGGTCTTTTGCGTATAGGTTTTGCTGACGCCGATCATCGAATAGATGATCTTGTTGGGTTCGGTGGTCATAGGGATTCAGGGTCCTTTAAGGGTTCAATGCCGCCCGGTTGGAGCGGCTCAAGGTTGGCCAGAGGAAGCCGTACAGCGCTACCAATGCGAAACAGATCATGGGCACGAGAAATCCCGTCGACATATTGTAGAGGTCGCCGAGATGGCCCATCAGTTTGGGCATGATCGCCCCGCCCATGATTGCCATGACGATAAAGCCCGAGGCCTTTTTCGCCTGCACGCCGAGGCCGGAGATGCCGAGGGTAAAGATGGTCGGGAACATGATCGACATGAAGAAAAAGCTGAGGAACACCGCGGCGACCGAGATCCAGCCGAGGCGGAGAACGATCACCAGGCAGACCAGAACGTTGATGAGGGCATAGGCGCCGAGGGCCAGATGGGCCCTGATCTTGCGCAACAGGATGGCGCCGGTGGCCCGGCCGAGCAGAAAAAGGGGAAAACCGATCGTGCCCAGGAGGAAGGTCGCGCCCTTTTCACTGATCAACAGGGCCCCGTTGCGCAGACTGGTGCGCTCGGCCAAAAAGCCGCTGCCGGTCAGGGCCTGCGAGAGCGCCGGCGTCTCCTCGACCATGTAGTTGATGAAAAAACTGAAAATGCCGGCCTGCGCGGCGACATAGAAAAACTGCGCCACCACCGCGCCGGTGAAATGGGGATGCGACCATATCGAGCCGCGGGAGTCGTTGTCGCCGAGGTGGTACTCATCCTCGGTATCGATATCGGGGATCTCGAGCCGCCAGAAAATAACCGCCATCACCAGCACCATGAGGCCGACGACCATGTAGGGAATATAGAGCTGCTGCTGGGCCACCTCGGCGCCCTGGGTGGAGTAGAAAAAAGCGCCGCCGATGATCGGGCCGAGAATCCAGCCGATGCCGTTGAAGGATTGGGCCAGGTTGATGCGGGCGGCGGCAAACTGTTTGGGGCCGAGCACCGTGGTGTAGGGATTGGCCACGGTCTCCAGAATGGTCAGCCCCATCGCGATCAGACAGACCCCGAGCAAAAAGCTCCAGAAGGTGGAAATGTGGGTCGCGGCGATGAACCAGAAGCCGCCCAGCGAGACCAGCAAGAGCCCCGAGATGATGCCGCCCTTGTAGCCGAGTTTGCGCGCCAGCCAGCTCGCCGGCAGGGCCATCAGGAAATAGCCCAGATAATGCGAGAACTGCACCCAGGCCGACTGCGATTTGGAGAGATGCAGCAGGTCCTGAAAGTGCTTGTCCATGACGTCGATCATGCCGTTGAGCGTGCCCCAGAGCAGGAACAGGGTGCTGATGATGATAAAGGTAAAGAAATAATTGCGGCCGTCCTCGCCTTTGAACATTTTTACCAGATCCATGGAACTACCCTCTCTTGTCCGATTCCTGGCGAATTACCGATCTCCGGTGTGTTATCCAAGTACCACGCCCTTCTTCAGGATGATATTGGCATACTGTGCCGTTTCTCCGGTGGCGACCACGGCATAAGCTGTCTTTGCGCGTTCATAAAAAGCAAAGCGCTCGACGAACTCAAACCCGGTGAAGGGCTCTCCGCTCTCCTGCACCAGGCGGCGGTAGTGCTCCCAGATGTCGGGGCGGACGGGATCACCCGGCACAACCGCCATCAGGGCCACCGGCTGCTCGACATAACGGTCGAGGGGAAAAAACTTCAGGATGGCCTGGAGCAGCTCCGGGATGCCATGTCCATCGAGCCGGACGAGCCTGCGCGCGACCGCGGCGGCGGGGAAATTGCCGTCGGCGAGGACCAGTTCGTCGCCATGACCCATCTCCATGAGCAGTTTCAGCAGGTCGGGGCTGAGAATGGCAGGGATTTGTTTGAGCATGATGCGCTTCCTTCATTTGAATGGTGCGCTGCCTGCGCGTGCACGGCATAAAATACTGCCCAAAAATACGAAATGCAATCAGTATCTTGAACCGGGGCCCGCCGGGCTACCACCTCTCGCGCAGACCCAACCATTCTCTCGCGCAGACCCAACCATTCTCTCGCGCAGACCCGCCGACGCCGCATAAAAAAAGCCCCGACTCCTTTAAAGGAGTCGGGGCTTGCACTTAGCAGTCTCCGGGCTATTTCAAGCCGTCCGGACTCGCCGTCATCTCGGCGATCAGCTGAGCATAAAAATCGAGCGGCGTGGTGGGATCGGCCGCCTTGATCCTGATCATCAGTGAATCGCTCGAAAGATAGCTGAGGATCAGGTTGGCCTCGACGCGGACCAGGGGATCCTCATCCTTGCGGCTGAGCTTGCCCAGCTCGCCCTTGATCCCCGCGACTTGCGCCTCGGGGTAGCGCGACTTGATCAGTGCCAGCATGTAGATGGCGCTGGAGCGCACGCCGGGGTTCTCCGACTTGAGCGCCAGTTTGTAGTTTTCGACCGTCCTGGCCAGTTTGGCCGCATCGAGGGCCGCAGCGGTGTCAGCAGCCAGACTGAAACCCGCCAGCAAGCCTACCAGAACCACAGTGATCATTCCCTTTTTCATATGTACCTCCTTGCAGTGTTCTTGTTTTGCTGAGAAGCGTAAGAACGGCGTGTGGCCGCCCTTCGTCGCAGGCATTAGCAAAGGGCTTGCCAAACTTTTACCAATTATTTAAATACTTTAATATCAAGTATTTTAATCAATCCATGGGATTTAGACAGGTGCCGGAGGGGTGCCACAGAGTGGTATGCCATCCGGGTGATACCATGATAGATATTTGTTTACTTTAATCTTACTCTATAGTCACAATGAGGCGGGTTGGCGCAAATGTGGCAGGGTCGGGGGAGCCCCGGCGGGCGCCCAGGTCGGCGCGAGAGGGATGTGGCAGGGTCGGCGCGAGAGGATGCGGGCCCCGGCGGGCGCCCGGGTCGGCGCAAGAGGATGCGGGCCCCGGCGGCCGCCCAGGTCGGCGCGAGAGGATGCGGGCCCCGGCGGGCGCCCGGGTCGGCGCGAGAGGAATGTGGCAGGGTCGGCGCGAGAGAAGCCCCGGCGGGCGCCCGGGTCGGCGCAAGAGGGGGCGGGGGTTATTTCTCGCGCTGGAGGCGGTTGTTGAGGGCGCGTCGGGTCAGTCCGAGCATCCCGGCGGCGATGCCCTGGTTGTTCTCCGCCCGCCGCAGCGCCTCCGCGATCAGCGCCTTCTCGGCCTGGCGCAGGGTCGGCAGGGTCTCGCCAAAGGTGATCGCGCCCTCCCCGGTCGGCACCTCCGTGACCGCCCTCCCCTCATCCCCCTCCTGCCAGGCGGGATCAACCGCCCGCCGGAAGGAGTCCAGCGAAAGCACGCCGCTCTGGTGGCGGCTGACAGCGTCGTCGATCATCCCCTCAAGCTCGCGGATGTTGCCGGGAAAGGTATAGTTGGCGAGCAGGGCATAGAGCTCCCTCGGCGGGGTGATCCGGCGCTTGCCGAGTTTATCCGCCGCCTTGAGCAGGAAATGGTCGACCAGCAGGGGGATATCCTCGCGGCGCTGGCGCAGGGGTGGCAAAGCGATGTGGTGGGACTTGAGGCGATAATAGAGATCCTTGCGAAAGAGCTCGCTCTTTTGCAGATACTCGATGCCGCGCAGGGTCGCCACGACCACGCGCGCGTCGGAAGATTTGGCCAGGTCGGCGCCGAGGGGATAATACTCCCCCTCCTGCAGCAGGCGCAGCAGTTTGACCTGCGACTCGAGGCTGAGGTCGCCGATCTCGTCAAGGAAGAGGGTGCCGCCCGCCGCCTGCTCGATCAGCCCCTTGCGCTCGCGGTCAGCGCCGGTGAAGGCGCCGCGGCTATGGCCGAAGAGGGTGTCGGAGAAAAAATGGTCGTCGACACCCGCGACATTGAGGGCGACGAACTCGCCGGAGCGGCCACTGAGTTCGTGCAGGGCACGGGCGATCAGCTCCTTGCCGGTGCCGGTCTCGCCGGTGATGAGCACCGGCAGGGGTGTGCGCGCGATCGCCTCGATGTACTGAAAAATACCGCGCATGGCCGGGCTCTCGGTGATGATCGCCGCGAATTTTTCCGGGTGCTCCAGCCGGGCTGAAAGCAGGTACTGTTTGAGCAGGATGTTCTCGTCGCGGACCTCGCGCAGTTGCAAGGCCCGCACCACCACCGTCACCAGGCGCGCATCGTCGACCGGCTTGACCAGGTAGTCAAAGGCCCCGGCCTTGATGGTCTTGACCACCCACTCCACCTCGTTGATTGCGGTGATGATGACCACCGGCGTCTCCGGATAATCGCGGACGATCTGTTTGAGCAGTTCCTCGCCCGAGAGATGCGGCATCATCATGTCGAGGACAACCAGGGCATAGCTCTGCCGCGCCAGCCGTTCCATCACCTGGCGGCTCTCCTGGCAGGTCTCGACATGGGTGATCCCCTCGGAGATCAGGGTATAGCTGGCACTGCGCAGGAACTGCTCCTCGTCATCAACGAGCAGCACCGGGGAGACCGGGTAGATCACATCGCTCATGCAACTCCTCTTTCTGGTGCGGATCAGGGCAGGGGCAGGATCACATGAAAGGTGGTCCCCTGGCCCGGCCGGGAGGTGAACTGCAGTTCGCCGCCGTGGCGTTTGACGATGTTGTACGATATCGCCAGCCCGAGGCCGGTGCCGCCGATATCGCGCCGGGTGGTATAGAAGGGGTCGAAGATGTGGCGCGCCTGCTCCGGGTCGATGCCGGCGCCCGCATCAGCGACCTCGACCACCGCGAGGTGGCGTGCGCGATCATGGCGGGTGCGCAGGATGATCTCCTGCTCACGACGGGTCAGGGCCTGGCAGGCATTGGTGAGCAGGTTGATCACCACCTGCTCCAGCTGCTGGAAATTGCCGCGCAATGCCGGAATCTCGCTGCCGAGCTCGATGGTGAAATGGTCGGTCGATTTGCGCATCAGGTTGGCGAGGATCATCACCGCGGCCTCGACCACCGCATTGACCTGGATGCTTTGGTCGAGTTCACCCGGATCGCTGCGTGCGAAATCCTTGAGGTTTTGGACGATCTTCTGGATGCGCATGGTGCCGTCGACGATCGCCTGGGTGAGCGCGGGGATCTCGTTGACCGCCTTGGAATAGGGCATACCGGCGATGCGAAAATCCCCCTCATGTTCGAAGTAGTGCCGCGCCGCCGGCAGGAGATCCTTCCAGGCTTTGGCGATCAGCTTGGCATTGAGAAGGATGTAGTTGTTGGGGTTATTGATCTCGTGGGCGACCCCCGAGACCAGGGTGCCGAGGGTCGCCATCTTGTCGGCCTGGATCAGCTGTGCCTGCTGGCGGATGGTCAGCTCCTCCGCCTGTTTGCGGGCGGTGATGTCGTTGATCAGCCCGTCGTATTCGCTGACCGCGTCCTCGGCATTGCGATGGGCGACGACGACGCTCTTGACCCAGCGGGTCGTGCCGTCGGCGTGGATGATACGATGCTCTATCGGCAGGGTGGCCTCGCCGCGCAGGACCGCCTCCGCCTGCGCCTGCACCGCCGGGCGGTCCTCTTCGGGAACCATGCGGATCCACAGGGAGGGATCGCTGAGATACTCCTCGGGTCTGTAGCCGGTCACGAGCACGCAACCGGGGCCATGCAGGGTCTCGACGGCGCGGCCGTTCTCGACGCGCACGGTATAGATATAATCGACCGCGGCCTGCAGCAGACGACGTACGCGCTGTTCGTCCCGGCTCAGGGCGGACTCGGCATCCTGTTGCCGGCCTCCTCCCCCGGCAGCGGCCCGCCGGCCGGAGATCCGGACTTTCCTGCTCTCCATCGCTGGTTACAACCCCCGGTTATGTTTTTTCCCGCCCAGCGGCGACCAGATGCCATAGCTTTCCTCGGCCACCCGGCATTTGCCCTCCGAACTCCAGTCCATGCCATAGTTGTAGCCAAACCAGAGCCAGCGATCGCCGCCGCCGTTTTCGGTGGTGATGATATAGCGGTTGGCGATGTTGCCGATCCCCAGCGCCTTGTCGCCCGGCGTCGGGCCGTCACCCTTGTTGGCGTCGAAGGGGATCCAGCCATAAGGAGGCAAATAAACCTCGGTCCAGCGGTGAAAGACATCGTCATAGCTGGCGTCGTCGCCGCGCAGGCTCACCGCACCGGCGTAGCGCACGGGCACACCCAGCGCCCGGCAAAGGGCGATCATGGTGTAGGAATATTCGGAGCAGGAGGCCGTGCCGCGCCTGAGCACGGTCGGGGCGGGATTCCAGCCGCCCACCGGTTTGAGGTTATAGCTGAGATTCGTGGTGAGATATTCATAAACCCGGCGAGCGATCCAGTAGGGATTGCGCTCCTCTCCGGCGATCCTTTTTGCCAGCTCCTGAATGAACGGATCATGGATCTGGTACTTGTCGCCGTCGGCGAGATACCTGGCCCTGATCTCCGTGGGGATGCTCTCCAGCCCCTGCACGCGCTCCGGATAGATGAAATACTCGACGGCATAGACCTCGGCGCGGAGGCGCCACACCGGCCGGACCACCGCACCGCTCTTGAGGTTGTCGTAATGGAAGCGGGCGATCTTTTGCCCCCAGCTGTCGCTGATCACCTCTTTTACCTCGGGGACAAAGGTGACCGGCGTGAGCAGGGTCTGGTTGTCACGGCTTTCGGGAATGGGCAGATAGAGATCGAGCGCCGTCACCACACCAGGCCCGTAATTGCGGAACTCCTTGACGAATTCGAGCTCGAGTTCCTTTTTATCCCAGCGGGTGAGAATCTCGCTGCTGAGGACCTCGATCTGGCAGATTTCGCGGTTTTCGTAATCGGCGTTCCAAAGGGTCCCGTCGCCCCAGGCCAGGCCGGCCGGAAAGGGGCCGTAGGAGCGCAGGGAGGAGAGGCAGAGCCCGTCGGCGGGATTGACCAGATAGATGCGGTCGCTGCCGCGGTCGGCAATCCAGAGGTACTTGCCGTCGAAGGTGATGCCGGCCGGTTCACCGGCGGGCGAGGCGAAGGTCTGGATCATCATGCCGTCGGTGGGCGAGACCCGGAGGATGGCGTCATTCTTGTTGTCGACCATCCAGAGGTCATGGCCGTCCCAGGCGAGGTCGCGCGGATTGACGGCGTTGGATTCGAGAATGGTGACCGCCCGGCCGGTGGCCGGATCGATGCGATAGAGGAGGTGTTCGCCGGCGTCGACGTGCCAGAGGTGGGAGCCGTCCCAGGCGAGCCCCTCGGGGTGATAGCCGGGGGTCTCGAGGGTGGCGGTCACGTGGCCGGTGTGCGGATCGATGCGGTAAAGCTTGTCGGTGGCATCGTCGGCCACCCAGAGCTGACTGCCGTCGAAGGTCAGCCCGGTCGGACGCGCCCCGGGGGAGGGGATGGTTCTGAGCACGTCGCCGACGCGGGCGCCGGCGCCTGCGGCCAGCAGCAGAACCAGCGCCAGGGTGAGAATATGTCGTTTCATTCTCCCTCCTCTTTTTGTCAGGGATGGAACAATTATTGCACAAAGAATTCGCACGACACAATCAGCCCAACCGAGCACTGAAAATGAAGGAGTTCACGCGCCCATGGGTCAAAACCATCACCCTGCTGTCACCGGAAGGGGACACTTTCGGCAATCCTCCCTGCCGATGCGGCTCGCCGCCCTGATCCTGCTTTTGTCTCTTTTCACGCAGCCAACCCTCGCTCAACCGCAGCACACCCGGCTGCTCTATGCCCACCCGCTCTCCAGTGGCGAGAACCTGCAGGGAATTACCCTGAAAAATACCGACGGCCATTTTTTCGGCGGCGGCTGGGAGATCAGTACCACCACCAGCCAGCTCCTGATCACCCTGCCGGAGCCGCTTCCCCTGGAGGGCACTTTCGCCATCAGGGTGAAGAATTTTGATCCCTATGAACAGAACACCGACGACCTCAAGCACCCCATCATCGATCTCTACTCCCGGCCCTGCGGCAACAAGGAGATCTATGAGACCGATGGTGCCTGGTTCCACCTCATCACCGGCAAGAACTACCAGTCCGGCGAGGAGGGCGAAGCAGGATTCAAATTCTGGGCCGCCCCGCGCGGGGTCGGCACCAAGGTCGAGGAGCAGTTCATGAGCGATGCCGAATGGCACTCCGCGCGCAGTTATGAATTCAGCTTTACCTGGAGCGGAACCACTCTCTATTTTCTCATCGACGGCGTGGTGCGCATGTCCCTGCCCTATGCCGGACAGGTGGAGCCCTTTCGCTATATCTTTCTCGGCAAGGACAACCTTCTCTGGGGGTACGCCGCACAACCGGGTCCGATCTTTTACGACCTGCGCCTCTATGGACCGGCGGTGAGCGATCCGCCACCGGCTGCGCCGAGCGGCGTGCGGGTTATCCACGCCGAATAGCCGCCGGGGAGTCCAACGGTATGGAGATCAGGTCGGCGGATGCAGCCTTTTCTGGAACCAGGGGCGCAGCTTGCGCATCTGCTCGAGCTGGGCGGCCGGCGCGCGCCGGCGGCAGCTTTTATATTCGGCGCTTCCCGCCGCAGCGCCCCAGCGGATCTCGACCCCGTCGTTGGGATTGTAGCCCATCTCGAAGGCTGCGCGTCGTTCGATAACCTCGGCCAGGCTGAGCGTCTGTGCCGCGCCATCGGAGCGGTTGTAGCGGATCGTCAGCTCAGCGGTCTTTTTCCACGTCAGCTCTTCCAGCGCCTCCTTGATCCTCTCCGGGCTCTTCCATCGGGATATCTTATAGTCGCCGGGCCTGCGCACCACGCGCGCCGGAAAGTCGAGCACGGCGTCGATGGCGATCAGCACCCGCAGGTCGCGGTTGGGTGTGGAGTAGTCCTCCCAGAGGCCGCCGGCCTGGAAGAGTCCGGCGGTGTTCATCGGCATCGTAATGACCGTGCCGGGATGGGCCTGCATGTAGCTCTCGCCATTGCCGACCGATTCGACGCGGACGAGCAGCTGCTCCTGCAGGGCGCTGATGAGATCGAGCA
Source organism: uncultured Cytophagia bacterium (assembly GCA_964436305.1). Taxonomy (GTDB): domain Bacteria; phylum Zhuqueibacterota; class Zhuqueibacteria; order Residuimicrobiales; family Residuimicrobiaceae; genus JAKPUX01. The sequence goes on from CAYTCI010000013.1 coordinate 9,528, forward strand.
GCGCGGTCTCGGGATCGAGTGGTTGCGGATTGATCAATCGCGCCATGGTATCGTAAAAGGTCTCGGCCGCCATTCCCTTTTGCGCCAGTGAAAAGGCGCCATAGCCGGGGTCGGCGGCAATCTCGTGGTTGGTCAGGAGGCGTACGCCACCGCCGGCGGAGAGGACCGGACGGAAGGCCTTGAAGCCGGGCTCGCCGATCACACCGCTGGTGGTGAAGAGAAAATTGCCCTTCCAGAAGCGTTTGACCTGCACCGTCCCGTCGGGCTGGGCATCAACGGCGAGGAGGACGCCGGGCTTGCCGGCCGACTGGGCCACCCAGCGCACCAGGACGAAGGTATGGCCGTAAGGATCGGCAAAGACCGTCCCCGGGCGCAGGGCGGCTCGGGTCAACGCCAGGGGATAATAGTCGGAGCTCTCGTCCTCGAGCCGGGTGCGCGCGGTACCGGAATGAATGGTGTTCATCACCTCGCGCAGGAAGGAATTGAAAGCGCGCACCGGCTGGGGTGAAGTGGCCGCGCGGGTATTGGTGGTCCATCGCCCGGTATGCGGTGGTGCCTTGAGGGTGCCGCGTCCCGCTTCGTGAAAGCCGAAGGGGAGGCCGAGCTTCCAGCTGAAATAGGCGCGCAGGAAAAAGGGGTTATCGGCGCAGTCGGGTTCCATCAGCACATGGGGATTGGCAGCAGGATCGTCCTCGCCGAGGCCGAGGTGGTCATAGAGCAGGTTGGCCCCGGCGCGCTGGGTGACAGCGTGCAGGCTTTTCCAGGAGGTGCCCTCGGGGGCTTCCTGGAAGAGGGCATGGATCCAGGCGGCGTAGAGCAGCTCGGCCTCGCCGCTCCAGGCGCGGCGGTTCTCCCAAACGCTCGCTGATAAGCGCGCGCGGGCGGCCTGAGCGGAGAGGGTGACCTTGAGGCTGTTCAGTTCCTGGCGGCCGATGCGCAGGGCGATGTGATAGGTGCCGGCGGGGCCGGCCTGGAATTCAGCGCTGCGCCAGTGGGGGGAGCCGTCGCCGCTGCGCTCTTGCAGCGGCATCAGCTCGCCCAGGGGGCCGGTGACGGTGAGGCGCGCTCGGTCGAGCTCACTCTCCGCGGCGGCGATGACGCGGAAGCGCGCCCCGGCCGCGGGATGCTCGGGGGAGAGGAGCAGTACCGGCTCGCCGGCAGCCCGCAAGGGACGAGGCGCGGTCCAGAGGAGCCCCTGCGCAGCAAGCAACAGAGCAAGGGCGTATTTCATCACCGGTCTCATTTCAGGGGCATCCCGCCGCCAGGTTCCCAGCTCTCATCGAGCCAGATCGCCAGGGTTTCCCCCCAGAAGATGCGGTGATAATCCTTGCGCGGATAGCTGGACTCGATCTCGGGCTGCAAAAAGTGTTCGGGATGGAAATCCTGCCAGGCCATGATGCGGCATTCAAAGGAGAGGGCGGCGCCGGCGACACGCGGTACCGCGACGGTGGTGCTCTCAAGGGGCTGCAATCCGGCCTGCTCCCACTTGTTCGTATTGCGGCCGCTGTGGCTGCCGCAGAAACTCAGGGCGCTGTGATATTTCGCCGGCATAAAGTTCAGGGTGAACTCGGGGTGGCGGTTGAGCAGTTCGAAGGTGTAGCGCGTCGGGCGGACGTAGACGGTGACCACCGGCTGATTCCAGAGGGTGCCGAAACCGCCCCACGAGACGGTCATGGGATTGGGCTGGTCGCTGCCGGCGACGAGCAAGGCCCAGCTCTTGTCGAGGAGATCGAAGGGCGAAAGTACCAGTTCGGAGGGATTGAGTTGTTTGATCATCTGCCGTTCCTTTCTGTGCGCATCGGCTGTGCCGGCAAGAGCAGGTGGAGGTTCCGCGATAGACCTTTTGCCGGGCTCATAAAGATATCAAGATTGCGCTTTAAAAACAAGAGGCAATACGCGCAGGCACCCCCGTTCTCTCGCACCGACCCGGCTCTCTCCTTCTCGCCCCGACCCCCTCTTCTCGCACCGACCCGGCTCTCCTTCTCGTGCCGACTCCGGCTCTCTCCTTCTCGCGCCGACCATGGCTTCCCTCTCCGGGTTTTCTCGCGCCGACCCCCTCTTCTCGTGCCGACCCCAGCCCAATAACCTTGCGCCGACTTCGGCCACATAATCTCGCGCCGCCCCTGGCTTCCCTCGCTTGCCAACCTCTGCCCTCGCTCAAGCCACTCTCTCGCATCAGCCTGGTCCTCCCTCTCGAGGCCGGCCTCTCTCCTGTCAGCCATCCCCATTATTGTAAGTAACTTTTTACTTGACATTCCCAAATTCCCTCCGTATATTAAGTAAGTACTTACTATACAGGAGGCCGGAAATGTCAGTTAAAAGTCAAAGCATGGAAAACGCCTATCGCATCGCGGGTGAACTGCTCAAAGACAAACTCCAGGAGGCCGATCCCGAGGCCCTGGGTGACCTCGAGAGTGTGAAAGCGGCGGACGTTCTTGTCGTCCAGGGCTCGTATGATCATATTGAACAGGTCCTCTCCCTTTCCCGGACGCCCTTCACACTCATCTTGCCCCGCCAGCTTGACGCGGCGGAGCTCCGGCCCGACCAGATCGTCTTTATCAACTGCCCAGGCCATGTCGGTCCGAAAGGGCTGAGGAAGCTCGCCACCTTCGTCGCGGCGGGCGGATTCCTCTTCACGACCGATTGGGCCCTGAAGCATGTACTGGAGCCCGCCTTCCCGGGCTATGTGGCCTATAACGAAAGAGCGACCGCCGACGAGGTGGTCCGGGTGGAGCTGTTGGAGGCCGACGATCCCTTCCTCAAGTCGCTCCTCGGGCCGGAGGACGATCCCCAGTGGTGGCTGGAAGGCAGCAGCTATCCGATCCGGATCCTCGACCAGAAGAAGGTCCGCGTTCTTGTGACCTCCCGGCAGATCGGCGAACAGTACGGCGAGGCATCCGTTTTCATCACCTTCGACCACGGCGAGGGCAAGGTTTACCATATGATCAGCCATTTCTATCTGCAGCGATCCGAGACCCGGACGCGAAGACAAACGGCCAGCGCCGCTGATTACCTGGTCGAGAAGGAAATCTCTGTCGAGCTGCGCGCCAAATATCAAAAGATGGGGATCGACGAGGCCTCTCTGGGTGAGGTCGAGAGCGCCTTCACCTCAGCGGCCATCATGAACAAGATCATCTATGACAAAAAATCACAGATGAAGAATGCTCCGCAAGGGAAAAAGAGCGATGATCCGAAAAAAGCCTGAAAACGGGGAGGCCGCAATGGGCGCCGGCACGCCGATGCTCAACAAACCCTCCCGGTCGTATCTCAACCCGACGACCAAGGCGGTCGCCCACCCGGTGCGGTCGTCAATCCTGAAGGCGTTGAAGGAGGGCGACCTCTCGACCGTCGAACTGGAAAAGATCACGGGGGAGACCCGCTACAACCTCTACCATCATCTCAATGCCCTCGAGCAGGTCGGACTGGTCGAATGGACGATGCGGGACAACAAGACCAAGCTCTATCACCTCGGCACACCGGATACCCCCGCAGCGGCAGTAACCATCCTCACGGAGGAGGATATCGTCGCCCATCGCGAGAAGCTCAAGCTACTGGTAGCGGCATTGGAGGCCATCTCCGGCGAGCCAATCCCCAACGCGGACAAGATCGCCGGTGCCGAGGTATGCCTCTATTACAAATGGCGGGAGCAGCCATAAAGACGGCCCTGGCGCTCGCCGGAGTGGACGGGAGAGCAAGGGTGATCACGAGAGCCGGGGTGGGCACAAGAGCCATGGTGAATACAAGAGCGGGAGTGAACACAGGAGTCCGGGATGGAAACAAGATGCCGGGAAAGGAGACAAAATGCTTGGCGCGATTGCTGGAGATATCATCGGTTCGGTCTATGAATGGGACAATATCAAAACAAAGGAGTTTCCCCTCTTTTCACCCCGCTGCTTTTTCACGGATGATTCGATCCTGACCATCGCCCTGGCCGATTCCCTCCTCACCGGGGCTTCCTATACGGCCAATATGAAGAAATTCTACCGCCTCTACCCCGATGGCGGCTACGGCGGCAGCTTTCACCACTGGGCGCAAAGTCCTTCCTCCTCGCCCTACAACAGCTGGGGCAACGGCGCCGCCATGCGCATCAGTCCGGTCGGATTCGCCTATGACGATCTGGCGACCGTCCTGCAAAAGGCCGAAGAATATACCGCAGTGACGCACAATCATCCTGAGGGTATCAAGGGGGGCCAGGCTACCGCGGCGGCGATTTTTCTGGCGCGCAGCGGCCGGTCAAAAGAGGAGATCCGGGCCTATATCGAATCGACCTTTGACTATGATCTGCACCGGACGGTGGATGAGATCCGTCCCGGCTACAAATTCACGGAATCCTGCCAGGAGACCGTTCCCCAGGCGATCCGGGCCTTTATCGACTCGACCAGCTTCGAGGATGCCATCCGCAACGCCATCTCGCTGGGGGGTGATTCCGACACCCTCGCCTGCATCACCGGCGGCATCGCCCAGGCTTTTTACCAGGGCGTCCCCGCGGAGATCGCCGCAAGGGTCTATGAATTCCTCGATGAGTGGCTGGGCGATATCACCCGCCGTTTCATGACACGATATCCCCTGGTATAGAACAGCGCCCGGGAGCCAGCGTCGGTCCCGACCGGGAGTGCTTATGGCCGTTTTCCCCGCGCCTGCTCGAACTCCGCAACAATTTCGGGGGCGACTTTTGCCGAGCAGAGTGAGACGATGGTAATGGCGAGGCAGGAGGCCAGAAAAGCTGGCAGCAGCTCATAGACGCCAAAAATCCCGCCGGCCGGCCGTACCACCAGTTTCCCGAAGAAGACCATTGTCCCGCCGGCGATCATCCCTGCCAGAGCGCCGCTGCGGGTGGTTCTTCGCCAGAAGAGCGAGAAGAGCATGATCGGGCCGAAGGTGGCGCCGAATCCCGCCCAGGCGAAGGAGACGAGATTGAAAATGATGCTCTTTTCATCCAGGGCAATGAGAATGCCGATCAGGGTGATGACCAGCATCGAGGCCCGCGTGACGAGCATCACCTCCCGGTCCGAGGCCTCCCGCCGCAAGACGCGCTGGTAGATGTTCTTGGCAAAAGCGGAGGTGGCGATCAGCAGGTAGGAATCCGAGGAACTGATGGTGGCGGCGAGGATGCCGGACATGATGATGCCCGCCAGCAGCGGCGGAAAGAGATTCCGGCTCATCGCGATAAAGATATTCTCTGCGCCGCTCTGGGTGAGAAACAGAGCGGGATAGAGCGCCCGGCCGGTCAGGCCGATGGCCACCGCCGCGACCAGGGAGATCAGGCACCAGCTGATGGCGATACGGCGCGAAAGGTCCAGGTCGCGCGGATGGCGGATCGCCATAAAGCGGATGAGGACATGGGGCATCCCGAAATAGCCCAGTCCCCAGGAGAGGGTGGAGAGAATGGTCCACAGGCTGTACGGGCCGGCTGTGTCAAAAAGCGGTGCACCCGACGCGCTGGTCGCCTGGAGGCCCTGGTGGACGAGCGGCCGCGCGATGCCGAATAGCTCGAAAAAGCCGGGGATGTGGCGGATGTTCTCCATCACCCGGGTGAGCCCGCCGGCGGCCTGAATTCCGGAGAGGGTGATCGCCCCCAGGGCGAAGATCATCACCAGCGCCTGGATGAGATCGGAGACGGTTTCGGCAAGGAAGCCGCCGATGATCACATAGGTGAGGACGAAAAGGGCGCCAAGCATCATCATCCAGATATAGGGCAGGCCAAAAAGGGCGGTGAAGAGCTTGCCCACCGTGACAAAACAGCTGGCTGCATAGACGGTGAAAAAGAGCAGGATGAAGAGGGCGGCGGTGCTCATCAGCACCTGGCGCTGCTCCCGGAAGCGGTTGCTGATAAAGTCAGGAATGGTGATGGCATCGCCGGCGAGGGCGGAGTAGGTGCGCAGCCGCCTGGCGACCAGCAGCCAGTTGAGCCAGGTGCCGGCGGCGAGGCCGAGGGCGGTCCAGAAGGCCTCGCTGAGGCCGAACCAGTAGGCCACCCCGGGCAAACCCATCAGCAGCCAGCCGCTCATATCGGAGGCCTCGGCGCTGAAGGCGGTGATCCAGGGGCCGATGGTCCTGCCGCCGATGAAAAAATCCTTGCTGCTGGCATTGGCGCGCCGGGCGTAATAGAGGCCGATAGCGATGACCAGGGCCATATAGGCACCCATGGCCGCCAGGGTTTGTATGCGCTCTGCTGTCATGAGACCTCGCGCTGGATTGGTTTTTTGGGACTGTTGCCGCTGCAACGGCTAGAAGATATCAAGTTTGATACAGAAAAGCAAGCAGCAATCGCAGCGGTGGCGGGTCGGCACAAGGAGGGATTGGGGCCGGCACGAGGCGGATCGGGTTTGCACGGGAGGGATTGGGGCCAGCACGAGGCGCGAGAAGCCGATAATATCGTTTGACCCCAGCCGGCTTTTCCGTATATTGGGCCGACGGCCGAACGACGGGATGGCCGTTCTGTCTCCGACCACTATCCGGTGATCGTGAATCTCCGGGTGTAGTTGCTGACCCTCGATACATTTCCAGCAAAAGGAATCCAAAACATGAAGACCCCTGCCCTGCTTCTCTGCCTCCTTGCCCTCTGCTTGGCCGCCACTCTCCTGCACGCGGCCAGCGAAATCCCCGCCAACGATCCCAATATCCAGTATTTCGGCCGCTGGGATTTCAGCGATCCCCTCGCTCCGGCCCACTCCTGGCCCGGCGTCAGCCTCTACGCCGAATTCGCAGGCACCAGCATCGGCGTCCGGATGAAGGACAATTTCTGCTATTATACGATCATCATCGACGGTGTGGACAGCCTGGTGCTCCACCCCACCAGCAGCGAGCTCACCACCTACCCTGTCGCCGCTGGACTCATCCCGGGCCGCCATACCATCCGCATCGAAAAACGCAACGAGACCACCTGGGCCAAATTCACCTTCAACGGCTTCATCCTCGATGACGGCAAGGGACTGCTGGCGCCTCCGGCACGACCCCTCCGCCGGATCGAATTTGTCGGCGACTCGTACACCAGCGCCTCGGGCAACCTCTATACCAGGTCCGACAAGCCCGCCGAGGATGCGCCGATCACCAACATCAACGAGGGCTTTGGCCCGATCACAGCACGCCATTTCGGCGCCGAGTACATGATGACCAGCCGCTCCGGCTATGGCATGGTCATGGACTGGCAGGGCTCCCGCTCGGGCAGCCTGCCGGCTATCTTCGGCCAGACGCATACCTTCACCGCCACGCCATCCTGGGACTTTTCGCAATGGGCGCCCAACCTGGTGGTCATCGGCCTCGGGCTAAACGACTATTCTGGCTTCGGCGGCTGGAACGGCGCGATCAGCGAGACAAATCGTGCCTTGTACAAGAGTGAGTACCACAAATTCATCGCCACCCTCCGCGACCTCTATCCCGGGGTTAAAATTCTTGCGGTCGGTCCGCACGTCGAGTGGCTGCAGCAGGTCATCGCCGAGATCGTCAGCGAGGAGAACGCCGCCGGCAATGCGGATGTCTATTACACCTTTTATCCCTATTATGACGGCGGCTATGTCTACGACGGTCACCCCAGCGTCGCCACCCATCACCAGATCGCCGACCGGCTGATCGCGGCCATCAACAGCTTTGACGCCTGGAGCCCTTACGACGACACCCGTCCGCCGGTTTTTACCAGATTCCCGGATTCGCCGCAGACCAGCTATAGCCGTGAGATCACCCTCGCGTTCGAAACCGATACCTACGCCACCGTCCGCTACAGCAGTCAGGACCTGAGCTGGGATCAGATGGAGAACACCTGCACCACCACCGGCCAGCGCCAACATGCAGTCACCCTCACCGGCGAGCACGGCCATAGCTACCTCTGGTATTTCCGCGCCGCCGACCTTCGCGGCAATCAGATGCCCGCCTCCTTTGCTATCACTTTTAACATCGATACCTCCAAAGTGCTGCTCAACTGGCAGGATCCGGGGTACGATGATACCGGCTGGAAAACCGGTGCCGCACCCATCGGCTACGGCACCAGCAGCGACCTGAAAACACCCTGCGGCACGGTGCAGACGGTCTATTTCAGAAAAAGCTTCACCATTGTCGATCCCGCTGCCCTGACCGGACTCGGCCTGCTTGTCAAGGGCCGCGACGGCGCCGTGGTCTACCTCAACGGCCATGAGATCGAACGCATCAATCTGCCGGCAGATGAGGAGATCTCCGCCGCCACGCCTGCTTCCACCGCGCTTGCGACAAACCTGAGCAAGATGGTGGTGATCAATGCTGCCAACGGCCTGCCGTTCTTGCGCGCCGGCGAAAACCTGATCGCAGTGGAGATGCATGCCTTTGATTACACCCGGGGGATCGCCTTTGACGCCCAACTCATCGACAACAAGAACACCATCCTCTTCAAACAAGGATCGGAATGGAAATTCGCCGATAGCGGGGAGGCGCCCGAAATACAGCTGCGTGACAAGCTCTTGGGCGTCGATGGCGCAACCGACCAGGAGCTGCCAGAGCGCCTCCGGCTGGTGCAGAATTACCCCAATCCTTTCAATTCATCGACCACCATCGGTTTTGAGCTACCCGTCGCGGCGGAGATTTCCCTCAAGATTTACACGGTGACCGGAGCGGAGGTCGCCACCCTGGCCGAGGGCGCCCTGCCGGCCGGCCGCCACGAGATCCGCTGGTTGGCAGACGAGAGCGCCAACGGCTTGTATTTCATCCGCCTGAAATCGCCGGGTCACCAGGCGCTGTGCAAGGCACTGCTGTTAAAATAAGGCGACAAGCGGGTGAACAAGGCAGGCAAACCGGCCTCACCCGGGAAAGTTTGGGGAAAATGGGGAGATAAACGGAAATCCAGGAGAGCAAGATGAAAAAAAGTAGCTCGATGACGATGCTGCTCATCACCCTTTGCCTGATCGGCTCCTGCGCCAAAAGTCCCGATCAGCCGTTGCGCTGCATGAGCTTCAACATCCGCTACGATACGCCCGATGACGGCAGCAACGCCTGGCCGCGGCGCCAGGAGAGGGTCGCCCTCACCTTTTCCTTTCATCGTGTCGACGTGGCCGGGCTGCAGGAGGCGCTTAACCGTCAGGTGCTGGTGCTGGCGAGGCTGCTGCCGGAGTATGACTGGATCGGAGTGGGCCGCGATGACGGCCGTGAGCAGGGCGAATACGTCCCCATTTTTTACCGGCGCGACCGGCTGCGGGTGATTCGCCAGGGTACCTTCTGGCTCTCTTCCTCTCCGGACAGCATCGGAAGCCGCGGCTGGGATGCCGCTCTGCCGCGCATCGCCACCTGGGCGGAGTTCAGCGACCACGCCACCGGCAAACGCTTCTTCTACTTCAATACCCATTTTGACCACATCGGCGTACAGGCCCGCAAGGAGAGCAGCGCCCTGATCCTGCGCAAGATCGCCGAAATCGCCGGGGGCCGCCCGGTCATCCTGAGCGGGGATTTCAACAGCACCCGCGAGGAGGGGGCCTACCTCGAACTGGTGCGGGAGCCGGACGGGCTGAAGGATAGTGAAATGCTCAGCGTCAACGGTCATTACGGCGGCAGCCAGTCCTTCTCCGGCTTTAATGAGACCCTCCAGCCCGATTATCTCATCGATTTCATCTTCGTCAAGGGGATCCGGCGCGTCGCCAATCATGGGCTGGTCGCCGAGCGCTGGGATGGCGGTTTTGCCTCTGACCACTTTCCGGTGATGGCGGATCTCTCTCTCTAGCCGGTGAGCGGCGGAGGGGCTTTTGCGTTTGCCCGGTCAGTGCAGCCATGCCAGCCGCCATCACCCGCCGAATCAGCCTCCTTTTTTTCGAAGGATCAGCCCAACCGGACCAGCAGGAAATAGATAATTTGCGCGACCCAGGCGTGGCGGCTCACGGCCGGGGCACCGCGCTGCAGCAAATCCAGCCGCCAAGCCGCGGCGGCGTACAGGAGGGCGAACACGAACCAGGCGAGATAATTCTGCACGGGGATCAGACCCTCCCGCCACTGCCAGTAGCCCAGCCGGACTGCCGCCGGCTCCATGATCCAGTCGAAGAGCAGCATCAGCAGAGCGATCAGCAGCACCTGCCACAAGGGGGAGCGAAACCGGCATTTTGCCATGATCCACTCCGTCAGGCCCGCCGATGAGAGTACCATCGCCAGCCAGGCGAAGCCGATCGCCAGCGGCACTCCCGCCAACTGCGGCTGCAATACCTCCCCGTAGCGATACGGCCCGAAAATCCTGCCGGTCGTCACTCCGAGCCATTCCAGCGCGAAAGCGGAGAGTACCACACCCGTGTAAAAGAGCAGCGCCCGCCCGTGCACCCGCCGCAGTGTACCCTGCCGGCGGGCATGGAGGGCCGCCAGCAGCAGCGCCAGCGCGATGAGCATCGGCGCCGCCAACAGCTGCATCAGCTCCTGGAACCAGCCCAGTACATGCCAGAGCCCCCCGGCAGCGAGCAGAAAATAGAGCAGAAAAATCGTCCAGCCCTCTTCGCGCCACCGCCAGGACAAACGGCCGGGCGAGGGCACTCCCTCGCCCGGCCGTGCGACTCGACCGCGGCGGTCACTCACGGCTCTCTCCCTCCTCGGCCGCAACACTGCGCAGTGTCACCGCCCTCCCCTTCCAGGCAATATCCCCCTTCCAGTAGTAGTAAAACGAGGCCAGCCCGACCAGGATGGTGGCAAGAATGCTCAAGGGATGGAGTACCACGCTGGTGAAGAGCGGCTGACCGAAGCGGAGCGCCAGCATCAGGCGCAGCAGAATATTCACTCCCACCGCCGGCAAGGCCCAGATCCACAACGCCGGGAAGAGCAGGAGCAGATAGGGCAGGACGAAGATGAAAAAGAGCAGCCCCATGAAGAGGAAATAGGGCAAGGCTTTGAACTTCATCAAGCCGAAGGCGTTCTTGGCAAAGCCGAGCCAGACCTCGCGCGGGCTGGTGTACATGCGGCCAAAGACCGCGTCACGACCCGAGGTGGTGAGGGTCTTGAGGCCGAGCTGCTTGGCGCGGCGGCTGAGGGCGGTATCCTCGACGATATGGCCGCGTACGGCGGCGTGGCCGCCCGATTTCTCATAACCCCGGCGGGTGAAGGCCAGCCACTGTCCGTTGGCCGCGGAGAGGGAGGAGAAATGGCTGTAAAAGGTCAGCCAGAGGGGGAGCAGACTGTAAACGAAGAGATCGAAGATCGGCACGATCAGCTTTTCCGCCCAACTCAGGGTGATCTGCTGGGGAAAAGCCGAGAAGAGATCGAGGCCGAGTTTCTCGATCCAGCCGACGGTGCGGGCGACGGCGAAGGGAGCATGAAAATTATCGGCGTCGGTGAAGAGGAGGATCTCGCCGGCGGCAGCGCGGCTGAGCTGGTGGCAGGCCCAGTTCTTGCCGGTCCACCCCGGCGGCAGCGCCTCGTCCTGTAACAGCCGGATGCGCGGATCGAGCGCGGCCTGCTCGCGGACGAGGTCGGCCGTGCGGTCGCGCGAGTGGTCGTCGAGGACGATGATCTCGAAGTCGGGATAGGCCTGCTGGCGGAGACTCTCCAGGCAGCGGGTGATGGTGCGCTCCTCGTCGCGGGCGGGGATGAGCAGGGAGACCCGAGGTCTGCGCTGCGGCTGAGGACCGCTTTTGACCAGGGGTGCGGTCAGGGTATTAAAGAGGCTGATGACAAAGATCATCCCGAGCAGCAGATAGAGGGCGATCCATACTCCGCTCATGAGGCGTCCCTCCGCAGCCGGCCGCGCCAGCGCTGCCAACGTGCATCCACGGAACGGCGGCCCTGCAGCAGAAGACGCCCCTCCTCCCCGTCGGCGATGCGGCGACTGAGCCGCTCCAGCAGGGCCGCATGATCTTCCTGCCATTCCTGCAAAAGTTCCGGCCCGCCGGGCCATTCCAGCGGCTGCGAGAATTCAAAAAAGACCTCCGGACGCTGTTGGTCGCGAAATTCGATGCGGATGGCGAGCTGGACCAGGCAAACCGGCTGCTCAAGGTGCTGCAGCAGCCAGATCAACCCGGGCTTGTAGCGCAGTGGGCGGGTTTGCCAGGGCAGCAGTTCGCCCTGTGGAAAGAGGCAGAGCATCCGTCCACCGGCCGCTTCCCCAGTGAGCAGCGCCCGGGCATAGCGCAGCGAGCGGCGCACCCCGCCGGGGGTGGCCGGATTGACCGAAAAGACGCCGAGACGGCGGAAGAAGGGGCGTTTGCGCAACTGCTCCTCGAGCATCATCACCCAGGGCTGGCGCCGCCACAGCCGGAGGTTGAGCAGGTAGATGAAAAAGCCATCCCACCAACTGCTGTGGTTGGGCAGGATGATCAGGGGGGTGCGGGCCGGCCAGTCCGGCTCCTGGCCAAGCAAATGAACGGCGTGAAACTGCCGCCGCATCGCGGGCATGATGTAGAGATGAAAGAGGGCTTGCGCCGCTTTGCTGTGACGCGCGGTTATCAAGGGTATCCTCTCCTCGAGGGATTCGGTCAGCGCCGGCGGACGAACTCTTGCAGCAGAATGGCCAGCTTTTGCGGCGTGGGCACAAAGACCCGCCCCGTGAAGGGATTATAGCCGGCCAGCTCGATCTTTCTGAGAATCGACTGGTAGAGGCGGCTGGCCGTATAGATAGCAAAGCGCGACTCGCGGTCAAGGAGGGCGATCCCCGGCTCCGCCTCGGCATAACAGGCATGCGCACGCTCGACCTGGAATTCCATCAGCGCGTGCAGCTGCGGACTCATCCGCTCCGCAACCAGCTCCTCCGGCGTCACCCCAAACCGGCGCAGTTCTTCGGCCGGCAGATAGATCCGCCCCAATGCTTTATCCTCCTGGATATCGCGCAGAATGTTGGTCAGCTGCATCGCAATCCCCAGTTTCTCCGCGTAGGGAAAGGCGCTCTCGTCCCGGTAGCCGAGGAGGCAGGTCATCATCAGTCCGACTACGCCGGCGACGCGCCAGGCGAAGAGATGAAGATCCTCATAGCGTTCGTAGCCATTAAAATCCGCGTCCATCTCCACCCCCTTGATCAGCTCCTGGGGATAGCGCTCGGGGATCTGATACCGCAGAGCGGTGTCGATGAAGGATTTGATGATGGGGTGTTCGGACTCGCCGGTGCGATAGGCCAGGGAGATCTCGGCCGAGAGGCAGCCGAGTTCAGCGAGCAGCTCCTCCCGGCGGCGCGTCCGCTGCAGGTCGATGAGGTTGTCGGCATAGCGGCAAAAGCCGTAAAGGGCCCAGGTGGCCCAGCGCTTTTCGGCGGGGAGAAAGCGCGAAGCAAAATAAAAGCTGCGTGCGTAGCGTCGGGTGATCGCTCGCGAATAGTCGTAGGCGGGGGCCAGATCGATCGCGCGCCAGAAGGGGGCCATGGGATCAGCTCCTCTTGAGGTCGCGCTGGATAACGCCGTCGGTGGTGGCTGCGGTCAGGATCACGCCCGGCAGTCCGGCGCCGGGATGCGTACTGGCGCCGGCCAGATAGAGCCCGGCCACGTCCTCGCTGCGGTTGTGCGGCCGCAGGATGGCGGTCTGGGTGAGGCGGGGTTCGACGCCCCAGGCGCTGCCGTGGGCCGCATTCTGCTTGCGCCGAAAATCCTCCGGGGTGAAGAGCTTTTTGACCACGATGCTCTGCTGCAGGCCAGCCAGCCCGAGATGGTGTTCGAGATGGTTAAGGATCCGCTGTGCGAAAGGTTCGGCCAGTTCGCTCCAGTTCTGTCCGCCCTTGAGATTGGCGACGGGCGCAAGGATATAGAGACTCTCGCAGCCCGGAGGGGCCATCGAATCATCGGTGCGGGTCGGGGTATGGAGATAGAGGGAAAAATCCTCCGGCACGCGCTTGCGGTCAAAGATATCCCGGATGAGACCGCGGTAACGGGGCGAGAGCACCAGGGTGTGGTGCAGCAGCTGCGGGAAGCGCCGGTTGAGCCCGAGGTAAATGAGAAAGGCGCTCATCGAATAGTGGATGCGGTCCAGGCGCCGGTCGCTCCATTTTTTTCGGTGCTCCGGCCGGATCAGATCGCGATAGGTGTGGATGAAATCGGCGTTGGAGACGACCAGATCAGCCTCGACCTCTCCTTCCGCTGTGCGCACACCGACAGCGCGGCCGTCGCGCACCAGGATCTCCTGCACCGGTCGGTTGGTATGGAGGGTTCCCCCCTGCTCGCGGAAGAGGGTTTCTAGGGCGCGGACCAGACTGTACATCCCCCCCTTGCTGTAGAGCACCCCGTGGATCTTTTCGAGGTAGGGGATCATCTGGTAGACCGCGGGGGCGCGAAAGGGGTTGCCGCCGATGAAGAGGGGATGAAAGGAGAAGATGAACCGGTGGCGGAAATCCCGGAAAAAAAGCGCCGAAAAATGATAGGAGGGTACTATGGCCTTGAGGCGCAGGGCGCGCGGCGCGAAGGCGAGCATGCTGCGCCAATCCATGAAGGGCTGCGTGCCGAGGCCCTCCACGATGACGGCCTGATAGAGCTGGCGCGAGGTTTCAATAAAGCGGTCATAGCGGGCGGCGTCGCGCGGATTGAACTGCGCCATCTGGCTGCGCATCTTTTCACTGTCGCCGGTATAGTCGATGAACGTATTGTCGTGAAAATAGATGCGGTAATAGGGATCGAGGGGGAGGATATCGATATAATCGGCCAGCCGCTTGCCGGCCATGGCAAAGATCTCTTCGAGCAGCGCCGGTTCGGTGATGAGCGAGGGCCCCATATCGAAGTGAAAGCCGTCGATCTCCAGGGGATAGCCATGGCCGCCCGGTTTGGCGTTCTTTTCCAGGATAGTGACCTGGAATCCCTGTGCCTGCAGGCGATTGGCGATGGCCAGGCCGCCAAAACCGGCGCCGATGACGATTACTCTTTTACCCGCTGGCATGAAATGCTCTCCGTTTCCCGCTCTGCCGTTCCGACGTAATTTTCTTTAACCGCTTAACAATCTGGCCGGTTTTATTTATTCCGTCTCCGCGATCAGTCCGGCCGCCATTCGCCCCGATAGCAGCACCAGGGGGATACCGCCGCCAGGGTGGCAGGAGCCACCGGCAAAAAAAAGGCCGGGTACGGCGCGGCTGCGGTTGGCCGGCCGGCGGAAGGCCATCGCGCGCGAGTTGCTCGAAATGCCGTAGATGCTGCCGCCGTTGCTGCCATAGCGCTCGAGCAGGTCGCGCGGGGTGATCACCTCCTCGCAAACGATCGCTCCGGACGGATCGATCCCCGCCTTTTGCAGCCGGGCGAGCACACTCCGGCGCACCTCGGCGACATCCGGTTCGGGCACACCCGGGCGCAAGTAGGGCATATTAACGAGGACGAACCAGTTCTCTCCCCCCTCCGGGGCATCGCCGGGGTCGGCACGGCTGGTGATGGCGATGTAAACGGTCGGATCCTCCGGTGCCTGCAATTCTGTGAAGATCTGGCGGAATTCATGGCGGTAATTGGCGGAAAAAAAGATGGTGTGATGCGCCAGCTCGGGATGGCGCTTTTGTACTCCCCAAAGGAAGATCATCCCCGAGAGCGAGGGCTCGAGACGGTTGAGTTGGCGGCGCGCACGTCCGAATCCGGGCAGCAGCTGATTGAATGCGGTCACCACATCGGCGTTGCAGAGCACCCGGCTGGTGCGCACCAGCTGCCCGGCCACCCGCACACCGGCGACGCGGCCCTTTTCCGTGACGATCTCCTCCACCGGCCGGCCGGTATGCATGCGCACGCCGAGGATCAGGGCCAACTGCTGCAGCGCCTCGACCAGACGGTACATCCCGCCCTTGACATAAAATCCGCCAAAACCATACTCGACCCAGGGAATGATGTTGAGGGTCGCCGGCGCCCGGAAGGGGTTGGAGCCGTTATAGGTGGCGTAGCGGTCGAAGAGCTGGACGACGCGGTCATCACGAAAAAAACGCCGGACCCCGCCGTGGACCGTGCGCAGGGCGTCGATGGCGGGCAGGGCGCCGAGGGTGGAGAGATGGCGGCGGGTGAGCAGCTTTTTCCACTCGTGGATCGGGGTGAAAAGAAAGGCCTCGGCGGTGAGGTCATAGATACGCCGGCTGTAGGCCATAAAGCGCGCGAAGCGGCCGCGATCCCGTGCTGAAAGGGCCGCGATCGCCTGTTCCATGCGCTCGGCATCGCTGCTGGCATCGAGCCGGCTGCCATCTGCGAAGAAGTAGCGGCACATCGGTTCGATCGGCACGAATTCGAGAAACTCCCGGCGGCGGAATCCGGCATCGGCAAAGAGTTCCTCCAGCACAAAGGGCATGGTCAGCAGCGAGGGCCCGGTATCAAAGCGAAAGCCCGACAGGCGCACCTCGTTCGTCTTGCCGCCGACCTGGCTGGTCTGCTCAAAGAGGTCGACACTGTAGCCCCGGCGCGCCAGCTCGATGGCGCCGCTCAATCCCGCCAATCCCCCGCCAATGACGGCTGCTGCCCTAGCCATCCGACCTCCGGAACTTTTCATAGAGTGAGGTGCAGCCAAGAAGAAGGCTGTAACCATAGACGAAATCCTCGACCGGGATGGTGCCGATCCGCCAGTCGAGCTGGTAGGCCGGGTCGTAGAGCACCACCGGCCGGGCGGTGAGATAACCGTTGCAGATCAGCATCAGACCGGCAAGCAGGGCGGCATAGGGCCAGAGATTGGCGCGAGCCAGCACCCGGCCGCCGTGATGAAGGTCGACCCAGGCCGTCAGTGAAAACACAGCGATGACCAGAGCGGTATACTCCTTGCCCAATCCGAACAGGAGGCCGGCGAGGGGAAGCGCTACCCAGAGCCAGCGGGACGGGCGCCGCAGGCCAATTTTGTGCTGCAGCGGACGATAAAAACGCAGCACCTCCCAGACAAAGAGCGAAGAAAAGGGGACCGTGATGAAGAAAAGCCACTCCCCGGCTGGCAGGGGACCGACGAAGGTCCCGGCGGTATAGTGGGGATTGAACCACCAGTGGCGGCCGGCGACCAGGCTGTCCCAGAGAGTGAAAGGCACCAGCAGGCAGAGAGCGGCGAGAAGGGCGGCCGGCCAATGGCGCACAAAACGCACCTTGCCGTCAAAGCTCAGGGCGAGAGGACCGGCGGCCACCAGCAGGTTGAAAAAAAGGTACTCGAGGTGGCTCAAGAGTCGCCCCCGCTGGCAGGTGGCTCCTGGTAACTGCTGCCGGGATCGAGCTGCAGCTCCCGCTGCAGCTGTTCGATGGCCGACTGCTCAGCGGGCTCCAGCCGGGCCCGTTCGACGATGAACCGGATCACGTTGGCGAGCAGCGGCCGGTCGACTTGCGCATATTTATCCGGCAGCAGCCGGACCAGAGTGCGAAACTTGGCCTGGGCGTCGTCGCCACGATGAAAAAAGAAGGGCAAAAAATAGCAGGTGGAGCTGTGGATGAAGAGGGCCTCGATATCCTCCGGATCCATCGCCACCCCGGCATCCATCATCCTGAGGCCGCGGTTAGCCCAGCGCCACTTGTCATAGGGCGACCGGCTGTGCTTTCCTTTCAGCGCCGCCAGCGCGCCGAGATAGGTGCGAGCGCGCCCTTCGCGCCCGGGCTGCATCCGGATCAGCGCCTCAAAGGCGGCGATGGCCGGCTCGATCTGATGCTTGTCCTCGACACTGGCATAAAAGAGCAGCCGTGCCTGTTCCAGCGCCTGCTGTTCGCTTGCATCCCCGGGTGCCTCCGCCCGGGCGTATGCGCCGGCGAAGAACAGCACCGATAGGGCGGCCATCAGGACTCCCTTGCCCATCCTTTGGCTCTCCTCGCCCCTACTTCAATGCCTTGAGTTGGCGCCGCTCCGCCGGGCTTGCCGGCCAGAGGCTCACCGCCGCTCCGCCGCCGGCGGCCAGCTCCAGTTTCAGCTGCGTCTTGCTGGTCACCAGCCCCTTGCGGATGCGGTAGGCCATCGGGTTCTTCTGCCAATGGGCCTCCGGGGCATCGAGGTAGAGGGTTGCCGTGTACTTGACCCCGGGATCGAGGAAATCGAGGGCGGCCCTGGCACTGCGCGCCTGCTCATCGGTGATGGCGCCGATGAACCAGCGATCCGAGTTCCGCGCCTTGCGGGCGATGGTGACATAGTCACCCGGTTCGGCGGCGAGGATCCGGCTCTCGTCCCAGTCGACGGCGACGTCCTTGATGAACTGAAAGGCATCGGGAAAACGGTCATAATTCTCGATCAGGTCGGCTGCCATCTGCAGCGGGCTGTAGAGGGTGACATAGAGGGCGAGCTGTTTGACCAGGGTAGTGTGCACCTGATAGGTGCTGCCGGGTTTGTAGTAGTCCATTTTGATCTGGAAGATGCCCGGGGTGTAATCCATCGGCCCGCCCATCAACCGGGTGAAGGGCAGGATGGTCTCGTGTTCGGGGGGATTGCCGCTGCTCCAGGCATTGTATTCGTTGCCGCGCGCCGCCTCGCAAGCCAGCCAGTTGGGCCAGGTACGCTGCAGACCGGTCGGGCGGACCGGTTCGTGCGCATCGACCATGATATGATGACGCGCCGCCTCCCGCGCCACGCGCACATAGTGATTGACCATCCACTGACCGTCATGGTGCTCGCCGCGCGGAATGATCCGGCCGACGTAGCCGGTTTTAACGGTGGTATAACCGTGAGCCTGCATGAAAGCATAGGCCTCAGGCATCCGCCGCTCATAATTGGTCACCGAGGCCGAGGTCTCGTGGTGCATGATCAGACGCACCCTGCGTTCGGCGGCATAGTGCTGCAGTTCATCGACGTCGAAATCGGGATAGGGGGTGACGAAATCGAAAACCTCCTCCTTCCAGTTGCCAAACCAGTCCTCCCAGCCCACATTCCAGCCCTCGACCAGCACCCCGTCAAAGCCGTGGCGGGCGGCGAAATCGAGATAGCGTTTGGTCTCGGCGGTGGTGGCGCCGTGGCGGCCGTTGGGCTTGAGGCTGCGCCAGTCGGTCCCGGCCAGTTTGAGGTTGCTGGTGTCGGCCATATTCCACGAAGCCGTGCCGACGTGCATCCCCCACCAGATGCCGATATACTTCTGCGGCTTGATCCAGCCGGTATCGGTCAGGGCGCAGGGCTCATTGAGGTTGAGGATCATGCGCGAAGCGAGGAGGTCGCGGGCATCGCGGCTGGCGGTGATGGTGCGCCAGGGGCTCTTTTCGGGGGTCTGGAGATAGGCCATATTCCCCAGGGCATCGGGCACCAGCGCAGCGCTCAGCGAAAAGGTGCGCTGGTCGACGAGCAGATTCATCGCCGGATAGTTGACCAGTGCGGCCTCGAAGAGGTTGAGGTAGATCCCCTCGCGGGTTTTCATCATCAAGGGGGTCTGGACGGCATTGGCAGCGATGATCGAGCGCACGGAGATCTCGGTCATCGTCTGGCCGCGCATAGCGTTGACCTTGCTCAGGGGGGTCATCGAGTAGTCGTACTCGTTGGTATCGTAATCTCCCGGGATCCACCAGGCGAGATGGTCGCCGGTGAGGTTGAACTCGGTCTTTTCGCCGCTGACCGTAAAATAGCCAAGATGCGGCTGGCGCGGGAACTCGTAGCGGAAGCCGAGCCCTTCGTCATAGAGACGGAAGCGGAGGAGCATCAGGCGTTTTTCCGGCTCATCCCGCTGCAGGGTGACGAGCAGCTCGTTGTAGTGGTTGCGGATCGTTCTCGATTCGCCCCAGACCGGCTCCCAGCTTTCGTCGGCCTGGCTGCGCCCGAACTTCAACACGACGAAGCGGTCGAAGAGGCCGGGATTTTCCCGGATGGTTATCCCCAGCCGGCTCTCGTTGATGACGGGGGCGCCGTCGAGGGCCAGGCGGTAGCACGGCTCACCGGCGGCGTTGAGATAAAAATCGAGCCCCATCCGGCCATTCGGTGAGGCGAGGTCGATGGCGAAGAGCCGTGATGACGTCCAGAGCGCTAGCATGATACATCCGATTTTTTTCATTTTCCGCAAGGTCTCCAGAAAATAAAGGCCAGGCGCCCGCTGTGCACCTGGCCTGACGGCAGAGTCGATGGATTATTTCTTTTTCCACTCGAGGAGCTTTTTCTCAAAAGCGGCGAGATCCGGCGGCACGCGCTGCGCGGCCTTGCCGAGGGCAAGGGCCTTCTCGCCGAGCCTGACCGCCTCTTTCTTGTTGCCGGCATCGGCCAGCAGACCCGCTTTGAAGCTCAGATTCTGATAATTCTCCTCCAGAGCGATCGAGGCATCCAGCCACTTGGCCGCCTGATCCAGTTCGATCTTGTTCTGGTAGGCGTACTGCGCGGCGAAGAAAAGAGCGCGCGGGCTCAACGTCGCCTTGGCGGAGTTGATCACCTTGCCCTGGGTGTTGACGCCGACCTTGAAAGCGACCCGCAGTTTTTCCCAGGCCAGGGTGACCAGGGCCGATTCGTCGGTGACATCATCGAAGGTGAAGAGCATGCGCTCGACAAAGGGACCCTCCTGGGGTTTGACGGTCACTCGCAGGGCGTCCTCTTCCGGTTTGTAATTATAGGAGCCCCACTGATCGGCCACCTTGTTGAAGATGACGGTCCACTCTGCGGGGGTGGGGATGGCGTGAAAGCTGTAAGTGCCCTTGGGCAGAGGCTGGCCCTCGATGGTAACGTCATCCATAAACAGGATGGTCGTGGCCTCGTTGGCGCCGACCCGCCAGACCTTGTCGAAGGGGACCAGGTCCCCCCAGATGGTGCGGTTCTTCACCCCGGGACGGCTGTAGGTGATGGTCACATCGGTCAGGCCAATGGTCTGGGTGACGCTGGCTTTGGGACTGGGCCGCGGCATATTCAGCTGCGCCTGCAGCGGAAGGCTGAGCGCCAGCAGGGTCAAAGCCGTCAGGGCTGCCATGCATTTTTTCATCGTTGCCTCCATTCTTGTAGAATCAAGGAGCTGCTCTTGTAAATGATTAAAAAATATAACACCAGATCGCGACAAAAAATTGCACGGCCCGCCTTACAGCTTTTGCTCCCAGAGATACTCGCGCGTCTCCCGCACCAGGATGCCGCTCAGGGCGAGCAGGGCGATGAGGTTGGGGATCGCCATCAGACCGTTGGCGAGATCGGCGAAATCCCAAACAAACTGCAGGGAAAAGACCGAACCGAGAAAAACGACGATGCACCAGAGTATGCGGTAGGGCATCACTGCTTTGGCACCGACCAGATACTCCATGGCCTTCTCGCCATAATAGCTCCAGCCGAGGATGGTCGAGAATACGAAGGTGAGCAGGCCGACGGTGAGGACGATCGGGCCGATCACGGGGATATGGGCAAAGGCCGACTTGGTCAGCTCGGCGCCGTTGGCACCGCTGGTCCAGTCTCCCGAGTTGACCAGGACCAGGCCGGTCATCAGGCAGACCACCACGGTATCCCAGAAGGTGCCGGTCGAGGAGACCAGGGCCTGGCGCACGGGATTGCGGGTCCGGGCGGCGGCAGCGACGATAGGGGCCGAGCCCAATCCCGATTCGTTGGAGAAGAGCCCGCGCGCCACGCCGAAACGCAGGGCCATCATGATGGTGGCGCCGGCAAAGCCGCCGGCCGCGGCATGGCCATTGAAGGCGCTGTGGAGGATGAGGCTGATCGTCTGCGGCAAGGTCGCGGAGTGCAGCACCAGAATATAGAGGCAGCCAAAGATGTAAAAGATGGCCATGAAGGGGACGAGGATCTCGCAGACACGGGCGATGCTTTTGATCCCGCCGATGATGACCACGGCGGTGAGCACGGCCAGGAGCAATCCGGTCACCCAGGTGGGGATCTGGAAGGTGCTGGCCGCCAGGGTGGAGATGGAGTTGGCCTGCACCATACAGCCGATGCCGAAGGCGGCGACGGCGGTGAAGAGGGCGAAGAGCAGCCCCAGCCAGCGTTTGCCCAGGCCGCGCTCGAGGACGTACATCGGCCCGCCGGCCATCTCGCCGGTGGGCGTCTTGACCCGGTATTTGACCGCCAGCAGCCCCTCGGCATACTTGGTGGCGATGCCAAACACCCCGGTCAGCCAGAGCCAGAGGACCGCGCCCGGCCCGCCGATCGCGACCGCCGTCGCCACACCGACGATGTTGCCGGTGCCGATGGTGGCCGCCAGGGCGGTGGTCAGGGCGCCGAACTGGCTGACATCGCCCTCGGCGCCCTCGTCCTTCGTGAACGAGAGGCGGATCGCCTTGAAGATGTAGCGCTGCGGAAAGCGCAAGCGGATGGTGAGGAAAATATGGGTGCCGAAGAGGAGAATGATCAGCGGCAAGCCCCAGAGCAACTGGTCGAGACGGGCGACGACATCGGCGATTCCTTGCATGGGCACCTCACTCATGGAATGAATGAAAGGATGGGCAACGCTTCGGGGTCAACGCATCAGCACCATGCCGGTGGTGGCCGGCAGAACCAACTCGCCCTCGACCGGACGCCCTTGCGGCGACTCCCCCGCCGCCTCGCCATTGACCAGGATGCGCCAGCTGCCGGCGGGCAGGGTGAAACGCGAGAGCGCTTCACGATCGCCATTGAGCAGGACCAGCAGATCGCTCGGCCCGGCGCCACCCTCCTGGCGCAGCTGAAAAGAAAGGGCGAAGGGATTGTCGCCGTCGGTGAAATGGATCTCGGCCGGTGGAGTGCTGCGCAATGCGGAAAAGTGCCGGCGCAACCGGATCAAGCCCCTGTAATAGTCGACCAGCTCCTGATTGATGGCGGCATGACGGTAGTCGAGCCAGTTGGTCTCATTGTCCTTGTTGTAGCTGTTATGATCGATGCGGCCGACCTGCGGGTCCGGCGCACCGGTTTTGGCGATCACCTTGCTGCGGGCAAATTCGTGCCCCTCCTCCAGCATCACCGCCCCCTGGCTGGTGAAGAGGATCAGGGCGCCCAGCTTGCTGATCTTGAGCTCCTCGGTGGTCAGGCTGGCATGGGCGAGGGGATCGGCAATGGTCTGGTCGGACTGAACCCTCCCCGAACCGATGCGGACAAAATCGCCATAGCTGTGGTCGTCGTGCGATCCGAGATAGTTGACCGCATGGCTGCTCTGCTGGAAGAGCCCACCCTCCGCAGCAAGGGTGCCGCGGATGAAGCTTTTAACCCGCTCGCGGTCGACGCCATCCCAATAGCGTCCAAAAATATAGCTCTGGCCACTCTCGGGATTCTGGCCCTTGATGCCGTTGCGGAACTGGTCGTTCCAGGCGGCCCAGCCGTGTCGGGAAAATCCGGCCGGATCGTAGCGACCGCCGCCCCAGGGTTCGGCGATCAGCACGACCGCAGGATTGATCCGGCGCGCCTCGCGGCTGATGGCATCGACCGTCTCCCAGTCGATCATCGCCGCGAGATCAAAGCGAAAACCGTCGACGTGATACTCCTCCATCCAGTACCTGATGCTCTCGAGGATGAGCCGCCGGGCCATCGGCCGCTCGGTCTTGTAGTCGTTGCCGCAGCCGCTGGTGGCGAGATAATTCTGCTTCTCGTCGAGGCGGAAGTAATACTTTTTGTCGGCCAGTTTGAAACAGTTCTGGTCATACTGCGAGACATGGTTGTAGACGACATCGAGGAGGACGGCGATGCCCGCCCGGTGGTAAGCCTTGACCAGATCCTTGAGTTCATCGACCTGGCGGCCATCCGCACCGGTCAGAGCGCCCGGGGTCATCTGCGCACCGCTGGCATAATAGGATTCGGGGGCGAAGAAATAGGAGGTCATATAGCCCCAATGGTTGCGGGCGTAGGGATTCCAGGTATTGCGCGTGCCGCCGGCATCGACGTTATAGGGGAGCTCGATGTTGCCGAACTCCTGCACCGGAAGCAATTCGATGGCATTGACGCCCAGGGCCTTGAGATAGTCAATTCCCCCTGCCCCTCCCGGCAGGATCGCTCCCTTGTAGCTTCCCGCCAGTTCCGCCGGGCAGCCCGAGCTCGGATGGGCGGTGAGATCGCGGACATGGCATTCATAGATGACCATATCCTCCAGACCGATTCCCAGGGGGCGGTCGCCCTCCCAGTCATACCGGCCGGTATCGAGGATCAGGGTCCGGCCGCGATGCAGGTATTCATTGACCGTGGCCACAGCACGGCTGTAGGGGTCGCAGATCGCCTGGTCATAGTCGAACTGTTCCGTGGCCCCGGCCGGACCATCCACCCGGTAGGTGTAGGCCCTGCCGAAATAGTGGCCGGAGAGAACCACCTCCCAGACCCCGTCCCGGTCGCGCTGCAGCTCATGCGGCACGCCGGCAGGGGAGGTCACGTCGGGGTAGAGGGTCAGGGTCACCCGTTTGGCGCGCGGCGCGAAGAGACGGAAGGCTGTGGCCGTATCATTCCAGGTGCAGCCCAGCGGCTTGGTGGAATAGAAGGTGTCGAGCAGGCTGTCCGGATCGAGCTCGCACTTGCTCTCACGAAAGTGGAGGAACCGGGTGCGGGTCAGCTCAATAGGGGCGGTGTGCAGGCGGATGGTCAGCTCCCGGCGTTCCACCCGGTAGATCTGCAGCGCCGGCGTGAAGTAAAAATCGGCGGCCTCGACAGCGAGGGTGGAATCCTCCAGCCGGACATCGACGACATCCGGCGCGGAAATCTTGGCGGCAAGGATCATAGGCGTATTCTTTTGACATCCTGATAAGGGAATAAAGCCGGCTGCCGTGAACCAGAGGGCAGCCAGGGCGAACCGCACCCCGCGGTGCGGCCCGTCTGGCGCGTTGAGACGGAATTTCATCGAGTCCACCCTTCGCTGTTGACACTAAAGATCATTCTCCAGGCCGCGCGGCCAGAGCGGCCTCGGCCTCTTCACGATCGTTAAACGGCACAGTGCGGTCCTTGAGGGTCTGGGTGGTCTCGTGGCCTTTGCCAAGGATCATCACGATATCCCCGGGCCTGGCCAGGGCGATGGCGTGGCGGATGGCCTCGCGCCGGTCGATGATCCGCGTCACCTTGGCCGGATCACAGCCGGCGGTGATATCGGCGAGGATCGCCTCGGGATCCTCGGTGCGGGGATTGTCTGCGGTGAGGACCAGCATATCGCTGAAGCGCGAGGCGACATCCCCCATGATCGGACGCTTCTCCTTGTCGCGGTCGCCGCCACAGCCGAAGACCGTGATCAGCCGCTTTGGATCGAGCCCGCGCGCCAGACCGAGGACGTTCTCCATGCCATCAGGGGTGTGGGCATAATCCACCACCACGGTGAAGGGCTGGCCGAGGTCCACCATCTCCATGCGGCCGGCCACGCGAATCGGCCGCTCGAGGCCGCGCTTGATCACCTCCAGATCGAGGCCCTCGGCCACCGCCGCCCCGACGCCGGCCAGGGCATTGTAGACGTTGAAACGGCCGAGGAGGCGGGTGTTGATCTCGATGCTGCCCTGCGGCGTCTCGAGGATATAGTGGGTGCCGCTGATCCCGTAGCGGATCTCGCGCGCCATGATGTCGGCCGGCGAGTAGATGCCATAGGTCAGGACGTTGGCCCGGGTCGCTTCAACGAAACGCCCGCCATAGGGATCATCGATATTGATCACGGCATAATCCTCAGGGCCGAGCCAGCGAAACAACTTGAGCTTGGCATTGAGGTAATTATCCATCGTCTTGTGGAAATCGAGGTGGTCCTGGGTGAGGTTGGTAAAGACGGCAATCCGGAAGCGGCACCCCTGCAGACGATGGAATTCGATGCCATGTGAGGAGGTCTCCATGAAACAGTAGGCAACCTTCTGCTCCGCCATCTGGCGCAGGATCGCCTGGAGGTCGGGCGGTTCGGGTGTGGTATCCTTGGATTTACGGATTTCGCCGTTGATCTTGTAGTAGAGGGTGCCGATCAGTCCGACCCGGCAGGGCTCGCTGAAAATGGACTCCATGACATGGGTTGTGGTGGTCTTGCCATTCGTACCGGTCACCCCGACCAGTTTGATCTGCTCGGAGGGAAAGCCGTAAAAACGGTTGGCGAGGAGGCCGAGGGCGAAACGCGAGTCGGGCACCACCACCTTGACCACGCCGGCAGGGAGTTCGACCGGCTCCTGCACCACCACACAAACCGCACCACGAGCCACCGCCTCGCTGACAAAGGGGTGGCCGTCGGGGATCTCGATCTTGTCGAGTTGGGTATAGATGGCGATCGCGACATAGATAAAGCCGGGTTCGATGCGCAGGGGATCGTAGGCGACCCCATTGACCTCGATGCCGGCCGGATCGCCGATGACCTGCTTGTCCGGCAAATCGTTCAGGTAGAGCTGCAGTTCCATGGTCCTCTCCTTGCGCTGGTAAGTGTGCGGGATACGCACAAAAATGTAGCCAAATTTTTCCTGTCTGTCAATCCAAAGAAAGCCGCACCACCTGTGGTTTGTGGTCCGAGATGGCGAGGGGAATAACGCGCGCCTCGAGTATGCGAAATTGATGGCTGGCGAAGAGCTGGTCGATCCGCAAAAAATCAAAAAGGATAAAACGCAGCGAAGGGGGGAAGCTGCCCTTGAGGTTGTAATGGCCCCAGGTCGTTCCCAGGCCCCAGCCGGCGGTGGCGAAGGCATTCTGCAGCGTCGCATCGAAGCGGCGGTAAAGCGGGCTGTTGGGCGTGTCGTTGAAATCGCCCGCGACGATGACCGGGGCCTTGATCCGGCCGACCAGCTGCTCGAGTTGCTCCGCCTCGGCCATGCGGCGCTGATAGGCGAGACGGGTCTGGGCCAGTGAGCTTTCCAGGGTGCGCTTGCCGAAGATCAGCTGCAAAAAGGCATGCCCGGCCGGGTATAAATGGCCGTTGAAGAGATGGACCTCCTCGCCCCGCAGGCGGATGACCGCATGGTTGATATTGGTATGCCCGCTCATGTAGGGCGTGCCAAGGTCGATGTTGTGCTCTTCCTTGAATGGCATCCGGCTGAGGATGGCGCCGCCGTTGTAATTCTCGAACCGATCGGCCCAGAGTTGATAGGGATAGCGCTCGCCGAGCCGCCGCCGGAAGAGTTTCTGATCGCTCGAATTGATCTCCTGGATGAAGATCAGATCGGGATTCTCGCGCTGGATGAGCTCGAAGAGGGGCGTCCGCCTTTCGCCATACAAGGTGCTGGAGATGTTATAGTCGAGAATTTTCAGCGGGGCCGCTCCCGCCCGGCGCACTCCCGGGATGGAGGGAAAGAGCTGGGGCCCATAATTGAGGATCAGACCGAGACAGGCCAGATAAAAGAGGAAATAATGGGCGTGGATGGTGCGGCTGCGCCGGGCATCGCGCACGGCCAGCCAGGCCAGCAGGCCGAGCAGGAGGAAGAGCCACCGGAAATAGAGGGGCAGATCAGCAAGCACCAGGATCCAGAAGAGCGGGAGTGCCACCAGCAGAGCCCGGCGCGCAAGCCGGCCCGGCGCCAGGCGACAGCCCAGGGCGCAAAGATAAAAGGGCAGGGCAAGTCCGGCCAAAAGCCAAAGGGTATCCTGGAGGAGGCTGGCGGCCATCTCCACGGTCGGTACGCGCGGCAAAAAGAGCACCCGTAAATTGCCCCAGACCAGGGCTTCACCGGTCAGGACGACCACCCAGTAAAAAAAGAGAAGGGATGCAAGAATTCGCCGGATGGATTGGAATCGATTCATAATCCATAATTTAGTATAATTTTGCGTCAGATGAAAGTCTTTTATGGCTGCGTCAGCGCACTACCCCTGACCGCCCGCGCAGCGCGGCCAGGCGGCAACCGGTTGGCTGGCGCGAAGGGGCTACAAATGGACGAGGGCGGAGCAAATAGTCAAGAAATCGCTTGTTTTCTAATAATTTTGCCCTAACTTGTACCCCGTTAATTTTAATCACCTTCAAGGAACCACCATGAGCAGAGATTCGCTGCAGCACGCCCGGCAGGTCGCGCGCAGCATCTTCATCGGGGATGCCCGCAATCCCGAGGATCCCCACATCTTTCACAAACTCACCCTGGTCGCCTTTTTCGCATGGGTCGGACTCGGCGCCGATGGTCTCTCCTCCTCCTGCTACGGCCCCGAGGAGGCCTTCAGAGCCCTGGGGAGCCATTTCTATCTCGGACTTTTCGTTGCCCTGGGTTCGGTCCTGACCATCTTTGTCATCAGTGCAAGCTATTCGCAGATCATCGAGCTCTTTCCGCATGGCGGTGGCGGCTATCTGGTCGCTAGCCGGCTGCTCTCTCCCAAAGTGGGGATGATCTCCGGATCGGCGCTGCTGATCGACTACGTCCTGACCATCACCCTCTCGGTCGCCAGCGGGGCGGATGCCCTCTTCAGTTTTCTCCCGGCCAGCTGGTATGCGATGCGGCTGCCTTTCGCGGTAGTGGTCCTCGGCTTGCTGATCCTGCTCAACCTCCGCGGGGTCAAGGAATCGGTAGCGCCGCTGGTGCCGATCTTTATGATCTTTTTGCTGACCCATGCCTTTGCCATTTTCTATGGCATGTTCACCCATCTCGGCAATGTCTCCGAACTGGCCCAGACCACCTTGATCGACGTCCGGCGCTCCCATGCCGAGCTGGGGGTTATGGGCACCATCCTGCTGGTCCTGCGGGCCTACAGCATGGGCGCCGGCACCTATACCGGCATCGAGGCCGTCAGCAACGGCATGCCCATCCTGCGCGAGCCCAAGGTTCGCACCGCCAAGACCACCATGCGCTACATGGCCTTCTCCCTCGCCTTCATGGTACTGGGCCTGATGATCGGTTACATGCTCTTCCGCGTCGAGCACCTCCCCGGCAAGACCCTCAACGCCGTCCTGCTCGAGGAGATGGTCACCGGCTGGCCGCACTGGGCGGGCCTCACCTTTGTCCTGGTCACCCTCTTTTCGGAGGCGGTGCTGCTGATCGTCGCTGCCCAGACCGGTTTTCTCGACGGGCCGCGCGTTCTGGCCAACATGGCGCTCGATCGCTGGCTGCCGAGCCGTTTTGCCTCCCTCAGTGACCGGCTGGTGACGCAGAATGGCATCCTCATCATGGGCGGCGCATCGCTGATTCTGATGGTGCTCAGCAAGGGCTCGGTCCGCCTGATGGTGGTGCTCTACAGCATCAACGTTTTCATCACCTTCTTCCTCTCGCAGCTGGGCATGGTGCGCCACTGGTGGCAGGTCCGCCGCTCGGAGCGCACCTGGCGCCGCAAGCTGACGATCAACGGCATCGGCATGCTCCTGACCGGCTTCATCCTGATCTCGGTCGCCACCCTCAAATTCCACGAGGGGGGCTGGATCACTCTGGTGGTGACCGGCGCCCTGGTCAGCGTGGCGCTGCTGGTCAAACGGCATTATATCCGCACCGGCAACGAACTCAAGCGGCTCGACCTGCTGGTTGAATCGGTGGAGCTTTCGCTCGCCCGCCAGGAGGGCAAGGTCAAACGGCCGCGCAAAACGCCTTTCCGCACTGGGCGCACAGCGGTGTTGCTCACCAGCGGCTATAACGGCCTCGGCCTGCATACCCTCTTCGGCACGATGAAACTGCTCGGCAAGGAGTTCCGGAATTTCGTCTTCGTCCAGGTCGGGGTGGTCGACGCCGGCGCCTTCAGGAGCTCCGAGGAGATGGCCGAGCTTCGGGGGCACGTCAAGGCCGACCTCGACAAGTACGTCCATTTCATGCAGGATCAGGGCTATTATGCCGAGAGCATACCCCTGATCGGCATCGATGTGGTCGAGGAGATCGTCCGCGAGGCCCCGCTGATTCAGGAGCGCTTTCCCGGGGCCGTCTTTTGCGGCGGCCAGTTGGTCTTCCCGACCGAACCGATGTTTTCGCGCTGGCTCCACAACTATACGGTCTTCAGCCTGCAGCGGCGTTTCTATTACCTCGGCCTGCCGGTGGTGCTGCTGCCGATCCGGGTTTAGCCGCGAACC
>CAYTCI010000013.1:39184-66633 GCA_964436305.1 uncultured Cytophagia bacterium
CGGCCAACCTCTCGCGCCGACCATCTCGGCCTCTTCCTTGCGCCCTGCCGCGAACCCGGCCAACCTCTCGCGCCGACCATCTCGGCCTCTTCCTTGCGCCCTGCCGCGAACGCTCGGAAAAGAGCTGTTGATAAATTGAAAAAAACTGCGTATCTTTATTGATGGAATCCCTGTTTAATTAATAGAGGTTAGCGTATGCAAGCCATTGAAAATATGCGAGTAAAGATCGGCCTCGCCGAAATGCTCAAGGGGGGGGTGATCATGGATGTGACCACGCCGGAGCAGGCCAAAATCGCCGAAGAGGCGGGTGCGGTGGCTGTCATGGCCCTCGAGCGCATCCCGGCGGATATTCGTGCCCATGGCGGGGTTGCGCGGATGTCGGATCCGACGGTGATCAAGGCGATCCAGAAGGTAGTCACCATCCCGGTGATGGCGAAGTGCCGGATCGGCCATTTCGCCGAGGCCCAGGTGCTTGAGGCGCTTGGCGTCGATTTCATCGATGAGAGCGAGGTACTCACCCCGGCTGACGAAGAGTTCCACGTCGACAAATGGAAATTCAAGGTGCCCTTTGTCTGCGGCTGCCGCAATCTTGGTGAGGCCTTGCGCCGCATCGCGGAGGGTGCTGCGATGATTCGCACCAAGGGCGAGGCCGGTTCGGGCAACATCGTCGAGGCCGTCCGCCATATGCGCAGCGTGCAGAGTGGCATCCGACGGCTGCAGGTGCTCGGCGAAGAGGAGTTGGTGACCGAGGCCAAAAATCTCGGGGCGCCGGTCGAACTGGTGCGTGAAGTCAAGAAGCTCGGCAAACTGCCTGTACCCAATTTCTCGGCCGGCGGCGTCGCCACCCCAGCCGATGCCTCACTGATGATGCAGCTCGGCGCCGAGACCGTCTTCGTCGGCAGCGGCATCTTCAAATCGAGCGATCCGGTGCAGCGCGCCCGGGCTATCGTCAGCGCCACCACCCACTATCTCGATTTCGAACTCATCGCCCGAGTCTCCGAGGGCCTTGGCGAGGCCATGCCCGGCCTTGAGATCTCAGCGATCCCCGAAAACGAGCGCATGGCAGGGAGAGGCTGGTAGATGCAGATCGGCGTCCTGGCCATCCAGGGAGATTATGCCAAACACCAGGAGATGCTCGGCAGGCTGGGTCAAAAGTGTTCGCTGGTGCGCACCGAGGCGGAACTCGCGGCTTGCGACGGGCTGATCATGCCCGGCGGCGAGTCGACCACCTTGACCATTCTGCTGCAGAAACATGGCCTCTGGGAGCCGCTGCGAGCCTTCGGCCGGCGCAAGGCCATTTATGGCACCTGTGCGGGATTGATCCTGCTCGCCCGGGAGGTGAAGGATCATACCGTTGTGACCCTGGATCTGATCGATCTGGCGGTCGAACGCAACGCCTATGGCCGCCAGATCGATTCCTTCATCGATACCCTGCGTTTCGATCTCGCAGGCACAGCCGGTACGATGGAGGGGGTCTTCATCCGCGCCCCCCGAATCCTCACGTGCGGGGCGGGTGTCACCCCACTGGCCTGGCATGGCAGTGATCCGGTCGCTGCGGAGAATGGACATATTCTTGTCAGCTCCTTTCATCCGGAACTCACGGAAGACCCGCTCTTCCATCGCCATTTTCTCGCCAAGGTCAGCCGCTTTCTTCACGACTGACCCAAGCCCTTGTCCAATAAAAAAGCCCGGAGCGATGCACCTCTCCGGGCTTTTTACGTTCAGGCTTTGGAAATGCGTTTTTTCAGGCGGCGCATCCGCGTGCGCGCCCGCTTAAGGGCCCCGGAATCGTGGTCAGCGAGGGCCTCATCCCGCTGCTTCTTGAGCGTCTTGACTTCTTTTTTCATCCTGGCAAGGGCTTCGGCAGCCTCATGGTGCTTGTGGTGTGCATGCATGTCGACTCCCAATGCCCTGCAGACGGCGATCAGCAGATGCTCCTTGTTGAGCTGGGTGTAGCCCTGGACCGCTTCGTGATCGAGACCCTTGGCGATTTCGCGCAATTCGGCGATGGTCTTCGTCTTGAGTTCTTCATAGGTGTGCGGCATATCGCTACCTCCGTGGCTAGATTGCTCTCATATACGCACTTTTTTTGAAAAACACAAGGGGCTTTTTCAAGAGTCCTGCAAAAAAGCTGGCGTCAGACCGACGGCCCACAAAGGCCGGGCGGGCGCGAGAGGTTGGCCGAATTGGCGCGAGAGGTTGGCCGGGGCGGCGCGAGAGTTTGGCCGGGCGGGCGCGAGCGGTGCGGGCGGGGCCGATCGTTCGCCTTGCAATTTTCCTGCAGGATGCGTATAATGATGGCGAAAGGAGATAGCCAATGGCAGAACCGCTCTATTACTACCGCCGCGGCAGCAGCCAAAAAGAAGAGGAGATCATCCTCGGCGAATCGCTGATGCGCTGGGCCTACCATTCCCGCGCGGGAAAGTTGCTGGGTGCGCTGCTCTTTGAGCACCCCTGGCTGAGCCGGCTGAGCGGACGTCTGGCCGGCACCCGCTGGTCGCGGCGCCAGATCCCCCGGGTGATCCGCAATCTCGCCATCGATCCCGCCGAGTTTGCCGAGCCGCCGGAGGCCTATCCGACCTTCAACGCCTTTTTCAGCCGCCGCCTCAAGCCCGGAGCACGCCCCTTCGCCACCGATCCCCTCGTTTTCGCCTCGCCCGCGGATGGCCGGATTCTGGTCTACCCGCAGCTGCAGGCCGGCACCCTTTTGCCGGTCAAGGGCCGCTCCTTCACCGTCGATCTCCTACTTGGTGGCGATGCGACCGCCTTTCATGGCGGAAGCCTGGCGATCGTGCGCCTCTGCCCGGCCGATTACCACCGCTTTCACTTTCCCTGTGACGGCCGCCTGCTGGAGCAGAAACGGATCCCGGGCCGTTTTCATTCGGTCAATCCGCTCATTCTGGCTCTGGGCATCGATGTCTTTGGTGAGAATCAGCGCGAGGTGGCTTTGCTGGAGAATGAGCCGCTGGGCCGCTTCGCCTATGTCGAGGTTGGTGCGTTTGGCGTGGGCAGCATCGTCCAGACCCATGCGGATCCGCTCTTCCACAAGGGGGAGGAAAAGGGCTATTTCCAGTATGGTGGCTCGACGATCGTGCTGGTCTTTCAGCCCGGCCGCATCGCCTTCGCCGCGGATCTGCTCGAGCACAGCCGTGCCGGTTACGAGACCTTGCTCAAGGCGGGTGAGGAGCTGGGGCGGATGATCCCGCCACCGGCGGCCGGCCGCTGACCCACCAGAGGCTGCCGGCTACAACCGGATATCCTCCGGAGTCAGCCTGATCTTGCCCGAGGGGCCGCGCGGCATCTCCTCGCGGATCTCGACGCGTCTCGGCACCTTGTAATCGGCCAGATGCGGCCGGCAGTGGGCGAGCAGCTCCTGCTCGTCCGCTGGGGCTTTCAGGGTCACCACGGCATAGACGATCTCCTCGCCCATGGCATCCCGGACCCCGATAACGGCCGCCTCGCGCACTGCCGGGTGGCGTTCCAGCACCCGGCTGACCTCCTGCGGCGAGACCTTGAATCCGCCGACGTTGATGACATCGTCCTTGCGCCCACGCAAGAAGAGAAAGCCCTCCTCATCCAAAAATCCGAGGTCACCGGTCCTGTAGCTGTGATCGCCAAAGCGCGAGGGCCCTGGCGGAGCGCCCATGAGGTAGCCACGCGCGACCACCTGGCTGCGGATGACCACCTCCCCGACCTCTCCCGGCGGCAGCGGCTGGCCTGCATCATCGATGATGATCAACTCGACGTTCTGCATCGCCCGACCCACCGATTCCGGTCTGGCGGCCACGGCGGCGGGAAGGTGGTTGGTGGCCGCACCCGTCTCCGACGATCCATAATGCTGGCAGATAGGCATGCCGAATTTTTGCTGAAAGGCGGCGATCAGTTCCGGGCTCAGGGGCGCCGTACAGGAGAGCAGATAACGGAGATGGTGGAGGTCGGGTGGTTCCGGCAAAAAGCTCTCACAAAAAATGTGATACATACTCGGCACGCCGAGAAAGACGCTGACACCGGGATCAGCGAGGTCGGTGAGGATGCGCCGCGGCACAAAGGAGTCCCGCATGACCAGATGGGCTCCCGACTGGAGCATGGCGAGCACTCCAAGGTCGAAGCCGTAGGAATGGAAAAGCGGTACCGGCGCGAGGATGCGGTCCGCCGGCGAAAGCCCCAGGGTCTCCACGACATTCCGAGCCTCGGCCAGCAGGTTTTCCGCTGTGAGGGCGATTCCCTTAGGCGTGCCGGTCGAACCCGAGGTAAATTTGATCACGGCGGCCCCCTGCAGCCGGCTCTCGCCGAGTCCGGCGGACGGCCGGTCGGCCGCGGCAACGGCGGAGGGCGAGAAGCAGAACTCCTCCTCCAGTCCGGTCACAGGTAGCAGTCGGCTTGCCCCGAGCGGCAGGGTGCCGCGGATGAAGCCGGTGGTGGCTGCAGTGGTCACAAAGCCGGCAGGAGCAACCGCCGCATCGATGCCGAGCAGTTCACTCTCCCGATATTTGGTGCTGATCAGGGCAATCGCCACCGATAGCCGGTTCAGGGCGAGAAAGGCGGGGACAAAGGCGAGGCTGTTGGGCATGCAAAGGCCCACGGTCTGGCCCGCGGTCACGCCGGCCTCCGCCAGCCGGTCGGCCAGCTGCCCCGCGACAGCAAAGAGTTCCGTAAAGGTCAGATGACCCTGCGGCGACGAGATCGCAGCGCGATCCCCCAAAAGCGTACTCCGGCCGGAGAAAACCTCCCATAACCGGTCTGCAGACACACCCGAATGCATCCAGCACCTCCCTCACCAAGTGTTGTTGACGCCAGCCATGTGCAGGGAAGTCCATCTGCACAAGGCATGCACTGGCGTGGCAGCGGGACCGACGCCAGGCAGAAAATAGCCAATGCCAATCAGATTATCAAGCAGAAAGAAGACAATTTTCAACCAGACCGTTCCCCTGCAGCATGGCGTCCGCTCGCTTTGTGATCCGTACGCTGGCTGGTTCGCGATTTATCAAACTTTTTTATTTTTTCGCCGATTTTCCTTGATATTGGTCTAACTGTTTGCTAAAATTAAAGTAGGGAGGCGAAGGGGCATCTCCGCAGTATCCTTGCCTGGCACCATCCCCACGGCTTCATCAAGGTTCAGCCGCAGCGCTGTTATAAAATGGTCCCACTCCGGTTCAATCCAGCGCTGTTTACGATTCCAGTTTCGACAGGGTATGTCGTGCCCATGCATAAAAACAGAGTCTTGATACTTGGCCTGGGGGCCAATGGTTTAGGCATTCTGCGCGCCTTGCACAGGATTCGCGATCTGGATCTCCTTGCCGTCAATCTTGGCACCTCTGAAATCGGCCGTGTCTCCTCTCTGGGCCAGAAAGTGCAGTGGCCCCAGGCAGTCGATGATGCCGATGCCCTCCTGGCCAAGCTGCTGGAATGGTGTGGCGACGGGATCCCGACGGTGCTCTTCCCGACCCGCGATATCGAGGTGAATTTGCTGGCGGAACTGAGTGACCGCCTCCCCGACCATTTCCTCTTTTACCGCAACTCCATCACGGTGGTCAAAGCGCTATCGGATAAAAACCTGGTCCGGGACACGGCCACGCAGGCTGGTCTGGAGATCCCCAAAACTCTTTATTTCGCCGATTCGGAGGCCCTCGACAGTTCAGACCTGCGTTTTCCTGTGCTGATCAAACCCCTGCGGCAAAACATGAGTCAGACCCCTTTCAAGAACATGATCGTCAACAGCCAGCAAGAGCTGGCGCACACCCTCAGGGAAAATGAGAATCTGCGCGGTCATGTCATCCTGCAGGAGTTCATTCCCGGGGGCGACGATCATGTCTACCACTGCAACCTGCTGATTGATGCCAAAGGGCAGACCCTCGGCATGGTCGAGCTGCAAAAGATCCGCCAGTACCTGCCGTTGCGGGGGATGACCTCATATGGCCGAACCCTGCTGACCTGCGATCTTTTGCCCCTGAGCGAGCGTCTTGCCAGCGCGGCCGGTTATGCCGGGCTGATGAATGTTGAATTCAAAAAGGATGCGGAAAACGGCCGCTGGGTCTTCATCGAAGTCAACCTGCGGCTGCCTATCTTCAATTCCGTTTTTCCCGCCAGCGGCATCAACCTCGCCGATCTCTACGTCCGCAGTCTGATCGAAACCGTCAGCGGGCCGGTCTACGCCACCACAACCGCCACCTGGATGCACGACGAAAACGACCTCGCCAATATTCTCACCCGCAAGGTCGAAACCCGACTTTTCGAGTGGTTCCGGCAGTTCATCCGCACCGACTCCTTTGCTTACTGGTCAGCCCGGGATCCGCTGCCCGGGCTCTATGCCTGGAGCCGCAATATCCTCATCGGGTTAAAAAAACTGGCCGGCGGTTTGCGTGCCCTGTTGAACCCGGCCAGCACGGACAAGGCGTAACGCCGGCTGGTGCATCAGGTCCCACACCGCTCCGCCGGTCGGACTGAGGCCGTATGATCGAATTCGACTCCCTGCAGAAGATGATCCCCTTCGCGCTCCGGCAAGGCCTCAAGCGGCTTTATGGCCGGGCGCCCTTGCGCTGGCGCTATGGCGCCGCCTTCTTCCGCAGCTGTCAGCAGGCCGAGGCCCGCGAGTGGTGGCCGGAGGGCAGATTCACCGCATGGCAGGAGGAGCACCTGCAGCGGCTGGCGCATCATGCCTACGCCCAGGTTCCCTACTATCACCAGCTTTTTGACCGGATCGGGCTGGCGCCGCAAGCGATCACGCACCTCGCCGACCTCAGCCGTATCCCGCCCCTGACCAAGCAGCAGGTGCGGGACCATCTTGACGAGTTGACCGCAACCGGCATGCCCGGAGGGAAGCGGGTTCTGCTCTCGACGAGCGGGACCTCAGGGCGCCCGGTGCGTTTTTACTCCGAGCGCCGGCATGAAGCGTATCTGGATGGCGACGCCTTCCGCTGGCGCCACTTCAGCTGGGGCGGCTGTACCCCCGGCGATCTCCGCGCCACCCTGAGCGCCCACCGCCTGCCCCTCCAGCGCAGTGGCGAACGGCGCCTTGTTCTCTACGACCCGGTCTTTCCCCGGCTGGTGCTCTCCGCCTATGATCTCAGCCATGCAACCATCACCCGCTATGCCGACGCCCTGCAGCGCTATCAGCCCGCCTTCCTGCACGGCTTTCCCTCCGCACTCGAGGCCATGACCGGTTTTCTGCGTGCTGCAGCGATCAATCCTCCGGTGCCGGTGAAAGCCATTTTCACCCAGTCCGAAGTGCTCTATCCCTGGCAGCGCGAGCAGATCGAGGAATACTGGGGCTGCAGGATCTTCGATTGGTACGGGCTGGAGGAACGGGTCATCGCCGCAGCCGAATGCGAAGCCCATGACGGCCTGCATGTCTTCACGGATTACTGCATCGTCGAAGTGGTCGATGGCCAGGGCCACGCCACCAGCGGAGAAGGAGAAATCCTCAGCACCCGACTGGACAATTTCGCCATGCCGCTGCTGCGCTATCGCACCGGTGACATGGGACGGCTGATCACCACCCCCTGCGCCTGCGGCCGAAAGATGCCGCGCTTGCGGTTGAGTGGCGGCCGGGACCGCAATTTTCTTGTGACCCGCAGCGGCGGGCTGGTCTCCGTCACCATCGTGGACATCCCCAAAGCAACGGCACACATCGAGCAATTCCAGTTCGTCCAGTCGGCACCCGGGGCTGTCACCCTGAAGATTATTAAAAGCCTGGCGTTCAGTGACCGCGACCTCGCTCTGATCCATCGGGACCTGCGGGAAAAATTCGGCCAGGAGCTCGAGGTCACCATCGAATTTACCGACCGCGTCGAACATACACCGCGGGGTAAACTTCCGCTGCTGGTGCAGAAACTCGATCTCGAGGGGATCATACCTTCGGCGTGACGACGACATGGCGCCCCTTGCGCGGAGAGCAGATCGCAACCGGATCCCCCCCCTCGCACCATACCTTTTCAAGTGAGGAAGCCTGTCCATGCAGAAACAAGAAATAACTGCGCAAGTCATCGATCTGCTGCGTCAGACCGCCCTGAGCGGAAGCAGCCGCGAGATCGATCCGGAGACACCGCTTGGGTCCCAGGGTCTTGGGCTCGACTCTCTGGCCCTGATCGAATTCACGACCGTGCTGGAACGCCAGTACCAAATCCAGATGCCCGACGACCTGTGGGCGGCGGGAGGCCAGCTTACCCTGGCCCGATTCATTGAGATCATCGCCGCCACACACACCTCTGCCACGCCGGCCGCCGCTGCCAGCCGGCCTGAACCGCCTGTGGAATCGGCGCAAACCAACGCTGCTGCCCCGCTTGGCATCATCGGAGCCTCGATCTATCGCCTCTACAACCAGGATCGTTATTATATCCTCGACTTTGATCTTGGCGGACAAACCCTGCCCACCTTCACTGCCGGAGCCGACTTGCAGTTCCGGACGGCTGCCCCCGCGGACGCCGCTGCCCTCGACTCTTTCTGGAATGCTCTGGATTACCGGACCATCGATGGCGCGAACATGGACCAGGCTCTCTTTCACCGCCGGCTTGCCGCGGGCGCTCACTGCCTGACCGCATGGCAGGGCGCGGAGATCGTCGCCATGGACTGGATCTTCAAACAGAGCTATGCCTGCCCCTACACCGGGCTACGATTCTCCTGGCCCGCGGAGAGCTGTTATGGCGGTGAGCTGTGGGAGCGCCCCGGGCTTGGCGGCCGCGGCATCGGGATGGCGTTGCTGGCCTTCTCACTGGCCGAGGCCCAAAAAATCGGTTATCAACGCCAGGTGACGCTGGTGAACGCTCGCAATACCCGGATGCTGGGGGCTGCAGTGCAGCTGTTCGGCTTCCAGACCCGCGGCGAGATCCGCACCCTCCGGTTTTTAGGCCATCCCTTTTCAAGGTGGAGAAACGGAGCAAACACCAGCTATGGACACAGTGTCCGGCTCTAGGCGAGGTTGCAGTTCACTTTCTATGGCAGCATCCGCTGCGGAGTCTCGTACATGGCCTTCTCCCCCGCTACCCAGGATCCCGTCGCGCCCGGTCCTGAAACCGAACAGAGGGCGACATCCCGGCAGCCGCTTCTGGTCACCGCCCTGCGGCGGATACAATGGAGCCTGGTCCGCTGGCGCCATCTTCCAGGCGATCTGGTGGAGTGGCTGATCTGGTTCTCACAGGTGCTCCAGGTGGACCAGTGGGTGATCAACGGCCGCGAAGCAACAGGTGGAGAGCGCCTCCGCCTCCTCTATGCCGGCAGCTCCCGTTACCCGGCCAACCGGGCCTACCTGCGTAAAATGATCTTCAATGACGCTTGCCGTGAGCACTATCTCGGCAAGGTATGGTTTTGGCGGCGGGTCCACTGGGAAGCGTTCAAAGAGCCGGCCTGCGCCCTGGAAATCAGCGAAACACCGCGCCTGCTGCGCGCCTTGTTCCGTCATGGCCGCTCGTTTTTCATTCCCACCTGGATCAATGGCACGGCAGACCTCTCTTCTCCGCAGGTCCTTCCCTATGACCGTTACAGCTTCCGGTGGGAGCGCCGTATGATTCGCAAGAATCAGCTGAGTTGCCAGATCTCCACCGATCCGGCCCAGCTGCGCTGGTTCTACGAGACGATGTACCTGCCGCACATTTCCAGGGTGCACCAGGACGGAGCCGTTCTTGCCAGCTATGATTCGCTCCTCCGGGAGTTCGGACACGGCGAATTGCTCTTTGTTTTCCAGCATGGCGAGGCGATAGGGGGGGCTCTGATGCTCTTCGAACGCCGGCAGGCCCACATGATCTACATGGGCATCAAGGACGGCGACACCGCGCATGTAGCGGAAGGGGCGGTGGGAGCGATCTATTATTTCGGTATGCTCCATGCTCGTGCCAGAGGCTTCACGCGCGTTGCGTTCGGCTGGTCCCGCCCCTTTCTCAAAGACGGTGTCCTGCATTATAAAAAACAGCGCGGCCTGACGCTTGGGTGGATCTACAAAATGGGATTTTCGGTCCGTGTGCGGCGGGAGGTGGCCGGAGCAAGAGATTTTCTCAGAAATCATCCCTTTATTTTTCTCGACAAGCGGTCTCTCTACGGCGCTCTCTTCATCGCCGCCGGAGAGGCGCTGACCGAGGAGGCGGTCGGCCAGTACCATGCCGATTATTTCGTGCCCGGCCTGCGAGCGCTGATTCTGTGTCCCCTCGGTTCGGGTGATCCGCCGCAAGAGATCCCCGGCCCGCAGCGGGAGGTGGTCCAGCTGCGTCGCGCCGAGGATCTGCTGTGAAAACGGCTGTCAGAAAGGCCGGTTGTTCCAGCCAGGCAGCCTGGTAATAAAAACGAGATTGCTATGCCCCTGGTATCCCGCCTGAAAAAAACAGCGTTCCGTCTCCTGCAAGGAGGCATTGACCGCAGCACACGCAGGGAGGCGCTCCGCCCTGGTTCAGCAGTTGCGACAAGGGCCACTCACGCCGGGCATCTCATCATCGGCGGCTGCGACTGTACGGAGCTGGCGGCGCAGTATGGCACGCCCTTGCTGGTCGTCGACCGGCGGCAGCTCGAAGCGAACTACCACGCCTTTGCAGCCGGTCTCGCCGGCTGCGGCCTGGAGTGCAGCATCCTCTATTCCTACAAGACCAATCCGGTTCCCGGCATCCTGCGGCTTCTCCACGACTGCGGCGCCGGCGCCGAGGTGATCTCACCCTACGAGCTGTGGCTGGCGCTGCAGCTGGGCGTCCCGCCGCAGCAGATCGTCTACAACGGGCCGGCCAAGTCGAGTGACAGTCTGCGTCTGGCTATCGAGCGGGGGATCCGGCTGATCAACATCAACTCCCTGCACGAGCTGGCGCTGATCGAGCAGATCGCCGCGGAGGCCGGCCAAACGGTCCGTGTCGGGGTTCGCATCACGCCGGCCGCCGGCTGGGGCGGCCAGTTCGGGCTGCGCATCGCTTCCGGCGAAGCGCTCGCCGCGTTTAAGGCTATCGCCAGCAGCCGCTGGCTTGAGGCCGCCGCGATCCATTTTCATCTCGGCACCAATCTCAAGCGGGCAACCTGCCATCAGACCGCCCTGGCCGAGGTTGTGGCACTGATGGCCCAGCTGGAGCAGCGCTGCGATATCCGGATTGGCGAGCTCGATCTTGGCGGCGGTTTCGGCGTGCCAAGAGTCAGGGCGCTCGGCAGCCGCGAGATGCACTGGAATACCACCCTCTACAAGCCCTTTCGCCGTGAGGCCGCCGATTCGATGCCGGAGATCGGGCCGCTCCTGCAGGAGGTCACCGCGGCGGTGACGGACCTCTGCCGCAGCCACCGGCTTGATCCCCCGGCCTTGCTTTTCGAACCGGGACGCGCGATCACCAGCAGCGCGGAGATCCTCCTGACCCGGGTTCATGACCGCAAGGCCACCGCCAACGGTTTTCCGATCGCCCTGCTCGACGCCGGCGTCAATCTCGCCCGCCCGCTGACCTTCGAATACCACGAGATCGTCGTCGCCAACAAGGCCACAGCCCTGCCCTCACAGCGCTGCGGCCTGGCCGGCCCCATTTGCACCCCGATGGATTTTTTCCTCAAGAGCGCCGCCCTGCCCCCGCTCGAGATCGGCGACCTGTTGGCCATTCTTGACGCCGGCGCCTATTTCACCTCATTTGCCAACCAGTTCTCCCTTCCCCGACCCGCCATCATCCTGACCGCTGAGGGTAACCATCAGATCCTCCGCGACGCGGAGCGCTTCGCCGATCTGATCGCCCGCGACCGTATGCCGGTTGCGGCCCCGCCGCATCCCTGATCCCTGCGGGCCGGCCAGCACAGGAACGCAAGCCGGCCCAAGCCGCAAATACTTCTTGCAATTCGCGACGAAATAGAATACTTTTGGCTGTTCCGCTGTTTTATCACAATATGGTAATCCCTGGGCCGCCGCCGCGGCCGCACTGGTTTTGAGGAGACTTGATGTACGACGCCATCCTGTTCGATCTGGACGGAACCCTGCTGGGGTTGGACAACGACCGCTTTGTCAAGGCCTATTTCGGCGCCATGGCGCCCAAACTCGCGCCCTGGTACCCCGGGGGGGAGTTCATGCCCATCATCATGGCCGCCACAGAGGCGATGATGCACGCCCGCGGCGACCGCGGCCTGCTCTGCGATGTCTTTCGCGAGGCCTACGATCGCCATAGTCCGGTCCCCTTTGCCACCCTCGAATCGGTTTACAATGACTTTTACCAGCATGAGTTTGAGGCCGTGCGGACCCTCTCCCGGCCGCTGCCGCTGGCGCGTGAGGTCCTCAAACAGGCGGCCGCCATCACCCCGCGCATCGCTCTGGCGACCATCCCGATCTTTCCACGGATCGCCATCGACGCGCGACTGGTATGGGGCAACCTCGCCGACTTTCCCTTCAGCCTGATAACCAGCTTTGAGAACATGCACACCAGCAAGCCCAATCCCACCTATTTTCTCGAAATCGCCCATCGCCTCGGGGTGGTCCCGGGCGCCTGCCTCATGGTCGGCAACGACTATCGCGATGACATGGCCGCGGTGGCGGCGGGGATGGAGACCTATCTGGTCCTGGACGACGCCCTCAATTCCCAGGTGGCGCATCAGAACCCGCCGACCTACACCGGCAGCCTGACCGAATTACACGAATTCCTGCGGCAAATCCGCGCCAGTTGAATCCTTTTTCATCGCACTGCATCCAATACCACGGACGGCGCAAGTGCGCTTTTCCGCTTTAGACCCTATACCCGCAAAGGAGCATTCATGGCTACCACCCCTCTTACCATTGAGAATTTTCAGAGCACCATCGAGAATAATCCGATCGTCCTGATCGATTTTTGGGCCGGCTGGTGCGGCCCCTGCAAGATGTTCGCTCCGACCTACGAAGCGGTTTCGGCCAAACATGAGGATATCGTCTTCGCCAAGGTCGATACCGAGGCGCAGAGTGATCTCGCCTCACTTTTTGGCATTCAGTCCATTCCGACGCTCGCCATCTTCCGCGACGGCATCCTGCTCTATCGCGAGGCCGGCGCCGTACCCGAGGCCGCGCTCGAGGAGCTCATCGGCCAGGTGCGCCAGCTGGACATGGAGAAGGTGCGCGCCGATGTCGCCAAGCAGGAGCAGGAGGCCGTGCACGAGCACGACTGCTCCAGCTGCGCCGGCTGCGGCCACAGCCACTAGTCGCCGGTTGCATCACCAGGGCGGGTCTCCCCCGCCCTTTTTTTTATCCCGCCCTTGCTGGTGTCATAGCATGATTTTTGCTGCATTTTAAGTCCAATCCGTTCCCGGGCCATCCAGGTCTATCCATCATCTCCAGCAGCGACAGCGAGGCAGCGATGAGAAAACTGCTACTATCCATTTGTATTCTTGTATCTTATCACCAGGCCCACTCTGCCGCGACCCTGCGGCTGCTCAACGACTCCGTCCCCCTTTACGAGTTCGCCACCCTCTCCTGCGATGCCGGGAGAGACATCGCCAATCCCTTTATAAGCATAACCTTATCGGCCACCATCTCCTCGCCGGACGGCCGGGAATTCAAGCCCGAGGG
The DNA here is from genome assembly GCA_964436305.1 of uncultured Cytophagia bacterium. Taxonomy (GTDB): domain Bacteria; phylum Zhuqueibacterota; class Zhuqueibacteria; order Residuimicrobiales; family Residuimicrobiaceae; genus JAKPUX01. Next base: position 52,644 of record CAYTCI010000013.1, read on the forward strand.
CTTTTACAACGGCGGCCGCACCTGGCTCCTGCGCTTCATGCCCGACCGGACCGGAACCTGGCGCTTCTCCTGGTCCTTTGGCGGCGAAACCGGCAGCGGCAGCTTTAATTGTGTATCACAGCGAAACAGCCGTTTGCATGGACACATCCGCGTCGACAGCCACAAACTCCGCTTCGACGATGGCACCCCGCTGCACTGGATCGGCGGCAAGTACATTGATTTCGATGATCCCTACTATCAGACCCCGGAACACAAGAGCGTCCCCGAACGGTACGAACCCGCCCGCTATCTGCCGCTGGTCCACACCTACCTGCAGAATATCGCCGCCAAGGGGCTCAACGGCATTGTCCTGAAAACGCGCGTCCTGCCCCTCAATGACGATCGGCAATCGATGGACCTCGGCTTCCTCACCAATGCCGACCAGATCATGCAGTGGTGCATGGAACTCGGCATCAACGTCCAGCTCAACTTTTTCGACACCTGGGGCAAGCTCAAACCCGGCGTCGCCATCGCAGGTAACCCTGATCCAGCCAATCTGCTGCTGGAACCGCACAATGCCTCCACCTATGTGGAGGAGACCCGATTTTTCATCCGCTACATCATCGCCCGCTATGCCGCCTATCCCAACACCCTCTGGGAGCTGTGGAACGAGGCGGAGCGTCAAAAGGTCTCCGCCGCAACCGCCTCCAGCCTTTATGCGACCTACTTCACCCAGTATGATCCCTACAAACTGCCCATCAGTGCCTCGGAGATCCAGACCGCGACCTATCCGCTCCACATCACCTCATTCCATGCCGGCTTTAAATGCTCCCCTGAAGAGTGGAACTGGACCCACGAGCGCACCGCCACCCCCTCCCTCTACAGCAAATGGCGCGCCTTTGATGCCTACGGCTACCGGTTCGGTCGGCCGATCCTGTGGAACGAGCTCTACCCCTACGATGGCGTGGATGATGGGGGCGGCTATGCCACCAACAGCGCCGCCCACGACTGGTTCCGCGCCACCTTCTGGGGCAATTTCACCGCCGGCTGTGTCGGCACCAGCGAGTTCTGCTGGGCGCCGATCGACCAGGTGCCCAACAAGGTGACCGACTACCACAGCTATTTCGCCAAGTTCCTGAGTTATCTCAAGGATTTCAATGCCCTCGAACCCGCCGACAGCGAGGTCGAATGCACCTCAGGCGCCGCCACCCTCTGCCGCAAGAAGGGCAAGGAGTATGTGATCTACCACTTCACCCAAAGCCGCGGCAGCCAAACCACCCTCAATGTCAAGCTGCCCGCCGGCACCTACTACCATCAATTCTACGATCCCAAGAGCGGCGAGACGGCGAGCACCCGCGGCACGATCACCCGCAGCAGCGAGGGCTGGCAATCCTTTTACACCCCCTCCTTCAACCAGGATATCGTCCTTTATCTGATCGAAAGCAGCTATTACGGGGTGGTGACGCCGGTCGAACTGGAGCATTTCTCCGCCGTCCGCCAGGAGGGCGCCATCGAACTGAGCTGGCGGACCGCCTCCGAGAGCAGCAACTACGGCTTTGAGATCGAGCGTGCCCCCGCTGCGGAAGGTCCTTTCAGTCTGGCCGGATTCGTCGCCGGCAACGGCACCACCGCCATCTCGCACGCGTACAGCTGGCGCGACCCCGCGGCCGGCCGCGACCGGCGCTATTACCGGCTCATCCAGATCGATGCCGACGGCACCCGCAACGCCTCGCCGGTGGTGGCGGTGGCGGCCGCACCGGTGATTGCGCCCCGCGCCCGGCTCTACCCCAACCCCGGCCGCGGCGCCGTCCACCTCCGCTTTCAGGTCGATCAGCCGGATCAGATGCGCTTGACCATCTTCAATACCCTGCAGCAGATCGTCTGGCAGGGCCCCTGGCAATATGGCTCCTCGGGTGAGCACGAACTCCTCTGGGATGGCCGGACACCGGCCGGGGTGCCGGCCGCGGCCGGGCTCTATTTTTATCGTCTGGAGTTGCGCAATCCCGCGCCGGAAAGCGGAAAAATTGTTGGACGTTTCATCTATACGCCGTAAATTGAAGAAAAGGTTTGAGCCAATTTATTGCGAGGTCGATCGATGAACCAACCGGACTGGAGCGCATCCGAGGCGTATGCCTATCCCCTGTTGATCAAGAACCTGCTCTTCGCCCCTGCCTGCTATAATCCCGACCAGGAGATCGTCTACAAGGGCGAAAAGCGGTTCACCTATGCGCAATTCCGCGACCGGGTGCGCCGGCTGGCCGGCGCCCTGATCAAGATGGGGATCAAGCCGGGCGATACCGTCGCGGTGATGGACTGGGACAGCCACCGCTACCTCGAGTGTTTCTATGCAGTGCCGATGATCGGCGCGGTCCTGCATACCATCAACATCCGCCTCTCGCCCGAGCAGATGGTCTTCACCATCAGCCACGCGGAGGACAGCGCCCTCCTCATCAACACCGAATTCCTGCCGCTGCTCGATCACATCAAGGGGCGCATCGATACCATCAAACATTTTATTCTGCTCAATGACAGCAGTGTGCCGCCGGATCACCCCTTCAAATTCGACGACGAGTATGAACATTTCATCGCCGCGGCGGAACCCCTGGAAGAGTTCCCGGATTTTGACGAGAACACCCGCGCCACCACCTTTTACACCACCGGCACCACCGGTATGCCCAAGGGGGTCTTTTTCTCGCACCGCCAGCTCGTCCTCCACACGCTGAGCGGCCTCGTCTCGCTCGCCTCCAACCCCGGCCAGGGATCGTTCAACCGCGACGACGTCTACATGCCTTTGACGCCGATGTTCCATGTGCATGCCTGGGGCATCCCCTATATGGCCACCATGCTCGGGGTCAAGCAGGTCTATCCGGGCAAATATGCCCCCGATACCCTGCTGAAACTGATCGACCAGGAGAAGGTGACCTACTCCCACTGCGTGCCGACCATCATGCACATGCTGCTCAAGCATCCCAGCAGCGAAAATGTCGACCTCTCACACTGGAAGGTGATTATCGGCGGCGCCGCCCTGCCCAAGGCCCTCTGTCTGGCGGCGATGCAGCGCGGCATCGATATCTACTCGGGCTATGGCCTCTCGGAGACCTGCCCGATCCTCTCGATCACCCATCTGCGCCCGGCGGAGATGGCCCTCTCCGCGGAGGAGCAGGCGGCCTTGCGCTGCCGCACCGGCAGCCCCTTCGCCCTGGTCCACATGCGCGTCGTCAACAGCCAGTTCAGGGATATTCCCGACGACGATCTCGCCTCGGGCGAGGTCATCGTCCGGACCCCCTGGCTCACCCCGAGCTATCTCAAGGACAAGGTCAATTCCGAAAAGTTGTGGGCGGGCGGTTGGTTGCATACCAGCGACGTTGCGGCGCACAACAGCCGCGGCAGCATCCGCATAACCGACCGGCTCAAGGATGTCATCAAGGTAGGCGGCGAGTGGCTCTCATCGCTCGAGCTGGAAGATATCCTCATCAGCCACCCGGCGATCTCGGAGGCGGCGGTGATCGGTCAGCCCAACGACCGCTGGGGCGAGGTTCCCCTGGCTTTCGTGGTCCGCAAGGAGAAGGTGGATCTAACCTCCAAACAGTTGATAAGCCACATTCGCGAGTTCATCGACAAGGGGCTGATCCCCGGCGAGGCGATTCTGCTGAAAGTACAGTTCATCGAGGCGCTGGAAAGGACCAGCGTCGGCAAGGTCAACAAGATGGCACTGCGGGAAAAGTATCTCAAGTAGGAGGCGCAGGCCTCGGTTGGGGATCAGAAGCGCAGGGTTTGCAGCGGCAGAAGCAGGGAGGCGGCCAGGCGTTTGTCTTTGAACTCCTTGTCGCTGCGCAGCGCGGCGCCGATCTCGATGCCGATCGGCAGCGGCAGGGTCGCCTGCGCGAAGTAGAGTTCGGGGGTGCGCGGCTCGTCCTTGTAACCGAAGCCGATCTCGAGACGGCCGATGGGGCGCACGACCAGGCCGGCCTGCCAGGTCAGATCTTGCCAGTCGGTCGTGCCATCGCCGCCGGTGACCTGCTGCTCCAGCCAGAGGGAGCGGTGGAAGAGGGCGAGCGCCGTGCCGACAACATAGCGGCGCGGGATGGTTTTGCCGCCGACGACCGGTTCGTTACAGTCCAGCGCCAGGGCCGCGATCGTCAGGAACGAGAGCGGCTGAAAATGGAGCCCGGCATCGATGCCGAACTGGTTATCGATGTGGTGCGGGTACTCCAGCGAGTAGAGTTTGTTGCTCGTGCCGATCGCCAGCACACGGCCACCGACGGCGAGGCTGAGGCGGTAGATCCGGAGGGTCTGTTCGTGGCCATCCACCGCCAGGTTGAGCTGCTGGTAGGCCAGCCCCAGTCCCCCCATGCTCATGGCGGCGGCATATTCGTGGTCCTTCCACTCCTTGTCGCCAATGCCCTGCACCCGGACGCCATCATCATCGGACCTGGCGCTGAGCGCACCCGGATTGAGCAGCATGGCCTCCACGCCCAGTTCATGCGTGAGGAAAGCACCTTCCACCCAGGTCGCGCCCGGCTGATCCTGCCCGTGCGCCGCTCCCCACAAGACAAGCACGATCGCACCCGTCCGGAGCGGACAATATCCCCATCTCTTCCTCAATAGAGCTGCGTCCCCACCGATAACGAAATGCAGTTATAGTCATCCGCACTGGAAATAAAATGCATGCCGAAGGCCAGTCCCACGCTCCAGCGGGGATTGAGCGTCCATTCGAGCCCCACCTCGGTACCCAGACCGAAGCGGAATTTGGTGCTCTTCTCGTCCGAATTCTGCTGCGGGAAAGAGGGATAGCTCTTCTTCAGGCTGGTGTAGACCAGATGGGGTTCGAGGGCCGGCCGCAGGAAGAAGGTATACGAGGGACTCTCGGTCGGGAGAAAGTGGATCGGGAGCCCGAGCGAGAGGGTGGTCACCATGGCGCCGCCCTCGGCGGTCATCGATCCCGGCACATCGGTCACCTTGGCCAGATCCTGGTTGAGCGAGAAAAAGGCCATGCTCAGCTGCGCTGATGCAAAGAGCGAGAAGGAGGCAAAATCCTTGAGGAGGTAGCGGTTGCAGTAGCCGAGGGCGAAACCCGTCCGGTAATTCTCGCCGAAATCCGGGGCGTAGCCGAGAAAAAAGCTGTCCTGGTGCTTCTGGATGTCATAGTTGCGCTCCGGCAGGACCGCCGGTGCGGCCGCAGCGGCCATGGCCGCAGGGGCACCCTCGCGCGATTCACTGGTGTTTTTTTGCAGTTTCGGCGGTTTGACCGGTTTGACCGGGGTATGGTATTCGAGGCTGCGCAACTGTTTTTTGTCGAGGGTCAACCGGCCGATGCTGGTCTCGAGGGTCACCGTGTTGCGGTCCTCGTTGAAGATATAGCCCTGCAGGACGTTGCCGGCCGTCAGGCGGGCAGTGACCGGCTCACCGCGTTCGGCGAACTCGCTGTTGACATATTCGATCAGCCGGACCTGCGCCTTGGGGATGGTCAGCCGGCCCCATTCGGTCCGCAGCAGGATCGAATCGAGGCTTTTGCTGATCAGGGCGCCGTTGGCAGTTTCGCCGTTGAGGAGGTGGACCACGACCAGATCATTCAGCACCTGCTGCTCGAGCGAGTCGGCCGGTCCGCCGGCAGCCCGCGCCTCCGGCCGCTGGAGATAGAGTACCGATTCGATCGCGGCGCGACGGGTCCGGATCTGACCGAGGTCGGTCAGGACGACGAGGTACTCCGGGCTCTCCTCGATCAGTTCGCCTTCCAGGCTTTTGCCGTTATAGAGGATAACCTTGACTTTATCGCCGGCCGCCTGCACGGCCGAGAAGCAGAGCAGACCAGCCAGAGCGGCCGCAATCAAGACCCAATAGCCATGCCTCATGATCACCTCAACCTCCCTTAGCGAACGAAAAAGGACCAGATTTCACTGGTGGAGTTGACATCCGGCTCCACAGCCACCCCGCTCGGATTGACGCCGCTGCTTTTGCTATAGGCCCCGATCCACCAGTAGTAGAGGGACTGGCTCGAGAGCTTGCTCCCCGAATAGACCATTTGCTGGCCGGTGGTAACCCTGGAGCTCCAGACGACGTTGGAGAGCGGGGCCAGCCCGACGAAGACCTGATAGCCGACCGCATTGGCGACCGGCTGCCAGGTGAAGGTCAACGCGCTGCTCTGGACCGTGCGGTTGCCCGGACTGAGCAAGGCCACCTTGTCGAGGATACGGTCGAAATCCGCCATGCTGGCCACGCTGGCACGGCCGCCGAGATCGACACAGGTCACCTTGTAGTAATAGATGGCGCCGGTGGTGACGTGGGTGTCGCGGAAAAGGCTGACCGCTGTCGAATCGACCAGAGTGGAGGCGTCGGCCTCAAAGGTCGGGCTGGTGCTGCGGTAGACGCGGAAATGACTCAGATCGCTGATCGTCGGAGGGATCCAGGTCACGCTGCATTCCACCTGATTGAGGCTGGCGTTGTTGTGTCCGTAGACGACAAGGGCGGTGGGGCTGGCCGGCGACGAGATATTGACCGGCCGGACATCGAGGATGCCGGAGGCGACACTCTCGTTGCCGGCATAGTCGCTGGCGGTCAGATAGTAATAGTAGGTGGTTTCGTAGTCGAGGAAGCGGTCGACATATTCGTTTTCGCTGAGTTCGGCAATGGGCAGGAAAGTGACAGGCGACGCAACGGCGCGATAGATCGTATAGTGTTTGAAATCCTGCTCGCCGTTCGGCGCCCAGCGGAAACGCGCTTCGCCATCGCCGCCGCCGAGCAGCATGAAGGTGGTTGGCGTGGCCGGCGGGGTTACATCGGCTGGCGCGGTGATCTTGCTGCAGGCGTGCAGTCCAAGGAGCGGCAGCACCACCAACCCAAAGACCCGGAAAAGCCGCTTTCTATTCATATGCTTGGCCCTGTAAGAATGGCAGAGGTTCTTCGAGATGCCCTGAACAGAACAGCAGAATCACTATCCTCTTTATATAATACCCATAAAACAGTCCTTTGTCAATAAAAATCTCCCGCCCGGTCAGTAACGGATGCGGCGTTTGTCGCGATCCCGCCCGCGTCCGCCGACATGGATGTTGCACGATTCCGTGGGCTGATAGCGGACGTCGAACAGCTCCTCCACCACCTCGGGACAGGCGGGATTGGCCAGCAGTTTGGTCTCGTTGCAGATGGCCAACCGGACCACGCCGGCGGGCTGGCTCACCCATTCCTCCGGCAGCCGCAGCGCGATCAGGGCATTCTTGATCGTGGTGACGGTGATCGGCAGCGCTGCGGCGGTGCCGGTCTGCTTGTTGCCGAGGGTCAGGGCCGGATCATCATGGCCCACCCAGGTACCGACCACCATTTGCGGGGTGAAGGTAATATACCAGGCATCGGTGAAATCGTTGGTGGTGCCGGTCTTGCCCCCGGCGGGCCGGGTGAAACCGAATTGCGAGACCGCCTGCGCCCCCGTGCCAGCCTGGGCGACCGTCCGCAGCATGTCGGCCATGATGTAGGCGGTCTCCTCGCGCAGAACCCCCTTGCTCTGCGGACTGGTCTTCTGCTGGAGATTGCCGTACTTGTCCTCGACCCGCATGATCCCGTAGGGCTGGACCAGCACGCCATGGTTGGCAAAAACGCCAAAGGCGGAAATCAGCTCGATGGGGATAACGCCGCACGCACCGAGCGCCAGGGCATCGACGGCATCGAGCTGAGTGGTGATGCCAAGATTGCGCGCGTACTGCACCACCTGACGCGGCGGCACATCCTCCTGAACCAGACGGGTCGTGACCAGATTGAGCGAACGGCGCAAGGCTTCGCGCAGGGTGGTCTTGCCGCTGATCGATTCATCAAAATTGTGTGGCGTCCAGCGGGTGCCGTCAGGCAGATCGACCACAACCGGCTGGTTGAGTTTTTCATAACAGGGCATGTAGCCGTTATCCACCGCAGCGGTATAGACGATCGGCTTGAAGGCCGATCCCGGCTGTCGCCGGGCCTGAACCGCACGGTTGAACTTGCTCTCGCTGAAATCCCGGCCGCCGATCATCGCCAGGATGTGGCCATTGCGCGGATCGATCGCCACCAGAGCTACCTGCACCGCGGCACGTTCATTAAGCACCGAGTCGACAAAAGCCTTGTTCGTGAGCCAGCGCTCGACCGTCTGCTGCTGCAGCTGCTCGGGCGTGAGAAATTTCTGCAGGACCTCCTTCTTGCGCAGGTTGCGGTTGGAGACCTCCTGCACCTTGGGCAGCCAGGTGCGCACCGCCTCCTCGGCACAGGCCTGCACCCGTGAATCGAGGGTGGTATAGATGTTCATCCCGCTCTTGTAAAGATCCCAGCCGAGGTCTTTCTGCAGGTTCTGGCGCAGCCACTCCGTGAAGTAGGGGGCGATGCCCTCCAGTTCGGAGCCGGTGCGCGGCTTGACCCCGAGCGGCGAGGCGATGGCCTCACGGTACTGGGCCTCGCTGATAAAGCCCTCGGCGCGCATCCGGTAGAGTATGATCGAGTTCCGCCGTTTGATGGCGCGATCCGGATAGCGGACCGGGTTCCAGTAGGCCGGCCGCTGCAGGCTGGCCGTCAGCAGCGCGCATTCGGGCAGGGTCAGATCGTGCGCCCGCTTGCCGAAAAGATACTGCGCCGCCGCCTCGACGCCATAGGTGCCGTGAGCGAACGACATGTGATTGAGGTACATCTCGAGAATTTCAGGCTTGGTATAGGTCCGCTCGATCTGGATCGCGGTCATCCATTCGCGGATCTTGCGTGTCACCGTCTTCTCCGGCGTCAGGTAGAGCCGCCGCGCAAGCTGCTGGGTGAGGGTGCTCGCTCCCTGCTGCTTGCTCAGGGTAAAAATGTCGAAGAGGATGGCGCGCACAAAGCGCATCGGCCGGATGCCCCAATGGTCGTAAAACCGGACATCCTCAGCGGCCAGCACCGACTTGATCATCGTATCCGGAATCTCGGACATCGGCACATAAAAGCGGCGTTCGGTAAAAAACTCCTTGATCAAAACACCGTCGGTCGAGTAGACCTTGGAAGCCAGCTCGGGATTATAATTCTCCAGCGTATCCAGCTTGGGCAGACTCAGGCCGAGATAGACCAGCCAGATCAGCAGGAGCCCGGTCAGCACGGCCAGGATGGCCAGGATGCGTTTCCAGCGTTTGCCCGCGGGCATCGCCGTCAGCCGGCGTTTCATTGTGGTCATGATGGAGGTATGCTTGATCGTCATTGTCCAACCTGTCGATGAAAGAACGCCCCGCAGAGCAGGGCGTCGATCTTGACTAATAGCGTTTGATATGGGTCAATACTTTTCGATAACGGGGAATATCCTCCAGGACCTTGCCGGTGCCGCGCACGACAGCGCGCAGGGGCTCCTCGGCGAGGATGACCGGGAGGTTGGTTTCGCGGCGCAGGCGCTCATCGAGTCCCTTGAGCATCGAACCACCACCGCTCATCAGGATGCCGCGATCGAGGATGTCGGCGGAGAGCTCCGGCGGGGTTTGTTCGAGACACATCTTGACCGAGTCGACAAGCTGATCGACGGTGTCGGCGAGCGCTTCCTGCACCTGTTTGGTGCTGATGGTCACGGTCTTGGGGATGCCGGCGACCAGGTCGCGTCCCTTGACGGTCATCGTGCCCTTGCCGTCGTAGGGGGAGGCCGAGCCGAGTTCGATCTTGATCTCCTCCGCGGTGATCTCGCCGATCAGGAGGTTGAAGGATTTCTTGAAATACTGGACGATGGCCTCGTTCATTTCATCGCCGCCGACGCGGATCGAGATCGAATTGACGATGCCGAACATGGCGATGACTGCGATCTCGCAGGTGCCGCCGCCGATGTCGATGATCATATTGCCGACCGGCTGATCGATCGGCAGCCCCAGTCCGATCGCGCCGGCCATCGGCTCCTCGATCAGATAGACCTCGCGTGCGCCGGCGTGCTCCGCCGAATCGCGCACCGCCCGCTTCTCGACCTCGGTGATGCCGGTGGGGACGCAGATCGCGATGCGCGGCCGCGGGATGCGGGTCGGCATGGCCTTGCGGATAAAGTGACGGATCATCTGCTCGGCCAGCTCAAAATCGGCGATCACCCCGTCCTTGAGGGGACGGATGGTGATGATCTCGCCGGGGGTCCGGCCGACCATCTCACGCGCCTGATTGCCGAAGGCGACGATCTCCTGGGTGCTCTTGCGGATGGCGACGACCGAAGGCTCATCGAGGACCACATCCTTGCCCCGGACATAGACCAGGGTGTTGGCGGTGCCCAGGTCGATTGCCAGGTCATTGGAGAAAAAGGAACCTAAACCGAAACTCATGTTGCCCAACCTTGTTAAGTATGAGGAGTGTACTGATTATGAATTCTCAATCGGACGCCTAATGGCGGAAATGGCGCATGCCGGTGAAGATCAGGGCCAGGTCGTGTTCATCGGCGGCGGCGATCACCTCGGCATCGCGAACCGACCCGCCAGGCTCGATAACGGCGGTTGCGCCGGCTTCGGCCAGGACGTCCAGGCCGTCACGGAAGGGGAAGAAAGCATCCGAGGCCGCCGCGCTGCCCCCGACCTCCAGTCCGGCATTGCGGGCTTTCATCGCCGCCAGGCGGGATGAATCGACCCGGGACATCTGCCCCGCGCCGATGCCGATGGTCCGGTCCGGAGCGGAAAAGATGATGGCATTGCTCTTGACCCACTTGGCGATGCGCCAGCCGAAGAGCAGGGCGCGATGCTCGACCTCGGTCGGCGCCCGGCGGCTGACCACCCGGTAGGCGGCAGGGTCGACCGGCTCGATGTCCACCGTCTGCACGAGAAATCCGCCGCTCACCTTGCGCACGTCGCGCATGCCGGGAGTGATGGCGTAACCGGGCCAGCGGATGAGGCGGAGATTCTTCTTGCCGCGCAGCAGGGCGAGCACCCCAGGGGCGAATTCCGGAGCCACCACCACCTCGAGAAAAAGCCCGGCCAGTTTTTCGGCGAGATCTTCGCCGGTCAGCGGCCGGTTGACGGCGACGATTCCGCCATAAGCCGAGGCCGTGTCGGTGGCCAACGCCTTCTCCCAGGCTTCGGGCAGATCGCTGCCGATCGCGGCGCCGCAGGGATTGTTATGCTTGACGATCACCACCGCCGGCTCGGCGAATTCATAGGCCAGGCCGATGGCGGAATGGATATCGAGGATGTTGTTGTACGACAGTTCCTTGCCATGCAGTTGTTCACCGAAGCGCATGCCGCCCGCCTCGGCATAAAAAGCAGCCGCCTGGTGCGGATTCTCGCCGTAGCGGAGATCCTCGATCTTGCGCAAATGCAGATCGAGGGTCTGCGGGAAGAGGGCCGGGGCCTTCTCCTCAACCGGAGCGCCTTCGAGATAGGCATGGATCGCCGCGTCATAACGGCCGGTGCGGGCAAACGCGGCGGTAGCCCAGGTTTCGCGCAGTGCGAGGCTGGTACAGCCGTCGAACGCCTGCAGCTGCTCGAGGAAAGCGCCGTACTCGGCGGGATCGGTCAGCACGGCCACACCGGGATAGTTCTTGGCAGCGGCGCGGATCATGCACGGCCCGCCGATATCAATATTCTCCAGGGCCTCGGCCCGGGTGCAGTCCTCCCTGGCTATGGTCGCTGCGAAGGGGTAGAGATTGACCACCACCAGATCGATGGGGGCCAAACCCAGCGTCGCGAGCTGCTCCATCTGGGCGGGATCCTCCCGCCTGGCCAGCAGGGCGGCGTGGACATGAGGGTGCAGCGTCTTGACCCGGCCGCCGAGGATCTCCGGAAAACCGGTGAGATCGCTGACGGCCCGCACCGCTATGCCGGCCTGCTCGAGGACACGCGCCGTGCCGCCGGTCGAGAGGATCTCGACACCCCGTGCCTGCAGCGCACGGGCCAGCTCCAGCAGGCCCGTCTTGTCATGGACGCTCAGCAGGGCACGCTGTATTTTGATCTGGTCGATCACAAACGCCTCCGCAAGCGAAAGAGATGCCACTTCCACACAAAACCGGAAGATAAGTATATCAAAAAATCAGCAAAAATACAAGAAATTGCTGCAGGGGTTCCCCCTTTTTTGCACTTTTTTGCCTGAAATCAGCGTTTGCCACCCGTGGTGGCCTGACGCAAGACGGCTGGAGGTCCCTTTTATTCCAGAATGGTCACCTGGCGACCCGTGATGCGGATCCGTCCCGCGGCGAAGAGCTGGACCGCCTGCGGCAGGAGCGCGTGCTCCACCTCGAGCACGCGCGCGGCGAGGCTGACCGCGGTGTCATCCTCATGCACCGGCACACAGCGCTGCAGCACCGGCGCCCCATGGTCATACTCCTCGTCGACCAGGTGCACCGTGGCGCCGCTCACCTTGCAGCCATAGGCGAGGACCGCCTCATGGACATGATGACCATACATCCCCTTGCCCCCGAAGGCGGGCAGAAGGGCGGGATGGATATTAAGGATACGGTTATGAAACACCCGGATGACGGCTGCGGGGACCTTGTGCAGATAGCCCGCGAGGACGATGAAATCAACCCCGTGCTCCCTGAGGAGGGTCGACAACTGCTGGCTGTACTCCTCCTCCGAGGCAAACTGTCCGGCCGCGAGCGCACAGGCCGGCACGCCCTGCGCGCGGGCGAGGGCCAGTCCGCCCGCCTCCGCCTTGTTGCTGACCACCAGAGCCAGGTGGGCATCGAGCCGCCCCGCGGCGATCGCCTCGATCAGGGCCTGCAGATTGGAGCCCCGGCCGGAGACAAAGACACCCAGGGAGAGCATCCTTCACCTCATCATGCTGTCAACGCCGGCTCGAGCAGCCGCAGCGTCCCCTTGTCGGCATCCAGGCGAACCTGACAGCCAAAGGGCAGGGTATATTTGAACGCCTGATGACCATAGGGAAAATTTCCCAGGATAGGGATCCTCAGATCACGGGTGTATTTCTCCAGCACCTCCTCGAGCGGCAGCGACGGCTCCGACTTGTCGCCGCTCTCCATGTCGAGGAATTGCCCGAAGATGAGGCCGTTGAGCTGGTTGAGAATACCGGCATATCGGAGCTGCACCAGATAGCGGTCGATGCCATAGACATCTTCGCCGATATCCTCCAGCACAAGAATAGCCCCGGAAAAGTCGGGCTGGTAGGGGGTGCCGATGAGGGGATTGATCAGCGAAAGACAGCCGCCCAGCAGCCGTCCCTCGCCCCGGCCCCCGTGGTAGATTCGCGGCTGGTACTCCCCCGCTGCCCCCTTGAGCACAGAACGCGTCGAGGTGGTCATCAGGCTCCAGAAGTGCTTTTCCGTGAAGGGGAGGATGCCCTTGCCCATCTCCACGGCCACCATCGGGCCGGAAAAACTGACCAGTCCGCTCCGGGCGTGCAGGGCGAGCTGCAGGGAGGTGATATCGCTGTAGCCGACGAGGATCTTGGGATGTTTGCGCACCGCCTCGTAGTCGATCAGATCGAGCAGTCGCGGGGTGCCATAGCCGCCGCGGGAACAAAAGATCGCCTTGACTTTGGGATTGCGGAACATCGCATTGAGGTCCGCGGCCCGGTCTTCATCGGTGCCGGCCAGATAGCCATAGTGATCGAGGACATGCCGGCCCTCGAGGAGACGGTAGCCCAGCCCGCGCAGATAGGCCAGGCCCTGCTGATACTGATCTTCTTTTTCCGGTTTGGGCGGACTGGCCGGCGAGATCACGCCAATGAGATCGCCCGGGGTGAGAGGACGCGCTTTACGCAGCTCCATGGGGATTCCTGTCAGTTGTGCAAGAGCCGGTGCAGTTCATAAATCGAGATGGGGGTTTCGAGACGGTAATCGCCAAAGCCGGTGTAATCAAAGAAGAGAAACTGCCGGTTATATTCGTAATAGTTCCAGATCTCATAGGGCTTCATGTCGCGCGGATAGACGTCGCGTTCGACGTCATCCGGCGAGCCGAGGACGATGAAGATCAGACCCATATCCGTCCGCCAGCCCGGCATGTGCATGACCGAGAAGCGCTGATTGGCGAACTCGACGCGCGAATAAAAGGCATCCATGGTCTCGTTGGCTTCGGTGCCCGGCGTCGGATCGTGGCGCAGCCAGAAGGCCTTGAACTCCTCGAGCAGGGCA